>CALQJI020000004.1 GCA_943330855.2 Klebsiella pneumoniae | reverse complement strand
AGCGGAATCCGGTGTTAACGACGGCCGGGCTTACGGATGCCATGTCGGGCGATCTCGTGCAGGAAGGCGCTCCGGACGCGCTCGAAACAGTATCAGGATGCATCGCTGCTTGGATGTGGGTAATAAAATGACAGATAATGGCAGAAACGGCTCGCGCCTGCTCATTCCTGTGCATGGGGTGACTTTAGAGGGCATGCATATCTCATTGTAAAAGCGAACAGTTATGAGCCGAAGTGAAATTGTCCTTGCTACCTTTGCGAAGCGAGGGGGTGGCCGCAGGCCGGATGAGGGGTTCGGCCACTTGCGCAGATGAACCAACCCCTCACCCCTCACCCCAACCCCATCCCCGCATCCGATGAAGGGAGAGGGAGAAGCCGATGGTGGACGGCCTGACCAAGATGAGATGGGCAGGCAAACTAAGCCGGAACCATGCAGTTCAAAGCCGAGAGCCCCACGCAAAGGACACGGGGTCCCCTCTGTTTTCGGTGGAATGGGAGCGGGGTTGGCTCGGTGTCCGGCGCCAAAGGGGCCGGGACGTGCCCCACCCCCTGCTCCTATTCCACCAACAGAAAACAGCAGGAAACCCTTTTTTCTGTCGTGTCTGGCCGTATTCAGGCAGCGTCCGCCGCGTTTGGTTAGCGAGCGGTTGCCGAACACACCAGCTATGTTGGATCGCGTCAAAGTCATTCAAGGCGACATTACGAAGCAAGCCGTGGACGCCATCGTCAATCCGGCGAATACGACCCTGCTCGGAGGCGGCGGCGTGGATGGAGCGATCCACCGTGAGGCGGGGCCGCACCTTGTTTGGGAATGCCGCAAACTCGGTGCCTGCCCGACCGGCAGCGCGCGCATCACCAAGGGCCACTTTCTCCCGGCAAAACACGTCATCCACGCCGTCGGCCCTCTCTGGCAGGGCGGGGGCCAAGGTGAGGAAGAATTGCTGGCCCGCACCTACCGCAGCGCGTTCGAGTTGGTCGAGCTGCACGGCATCACGAGCGTGGCGCTACCCCCCATCAGCACCGGCGCGTATCGTTTCCCGCCCGACCGCGCCACGCGCATCGCCGTGCGGGAGGCCCGCGGGTGCTTGGAGCGCAACTTCAGCCTCAAGCTCCTCACTTTCGTCTGCCACGAACGCCCCGCCTACGACCTCTACGTGGCGGCTGTCTCGGAAACCTTCCGCTGAAGTTCCGCCCTGCTCTCTCTTCGCATCTTTGGGCTGCGTTCGGATTTTCCTCGAAATGCCGAGGCTGCCGCGTAGGTTCGCCCCCGTTTGAAATCGTCCGCTCCGAAATGAACGCAAAGCTCTCCAACTCCGTCGTCAGCAAACTCAAAAGCCTAGCCCAAAAGCTAGAGCCAGTCCTAGCCCTCGGCAAATCCGGTGCCAGCGAGGGATTTCTCAAGAGCCTCGATGAAGTGCTCGGCCAGCACGAGCTGGTCAAAATCAAGTTCGCCGCCTTCAAGGACGAGCGCAAAACCCTCGCGCCCCAGCTCGCCGAGAAGACCAACAGCCACCTCATCATGATCGTCGGGCACGTCGCCGTCTTCTACCGAGAGCAGCCCGACGCGGCGAAGCGCAAAGTGGTGGTGTAATCCGCCCCGCATCGGAACAGCGCAACCCGACTCCTGCGGGGTCCGCTGGTTGAATGGTCCGCCCAACCGCGCGTCGGCTTTCCATGCTTCTCCTCCAAAACGGACGCGCGTCCTTCACCTGTCAGGGTGTCTCGCGGCGTTCGGCGTTGAAGGCGGGCTTTCTCGGCGCGCTGGGCTTGAGCTCGGCGGACTTGCTTCGATTGCAGGCGCGGGGCGCGGCGAAGCGGAAGAACAAGTCCGTCATCCTCCTGTGGCTCGATGGCGGGCCGAGCCATCTGGAGACTTACGACCCCAAGCCCGAAGCAACCAGCGCGTATCGCGGGCCGTGGGGTGCGATTGAGACGAACGTTTCCGGCATCCGCATCTCGGAGCAGCTCCCGTTGCACGCGAAGCACGCGGACAAAATGGTTTTCCTCCGCTCGGTGCATCACAAGAACGGTGACCACTTCGCCGCCGGGCATTGGATGCTCACGGGACGCTACGGCTCGCACTCCACCGACAAGGACCAGAAGTATCCCTCGGTCGGCTCATATGTGTCGCGCCTGCGCGGGCCGAACGTGCCGGGTGTGCCGGCTTACGTTGGGCTGCCGGCGGCGCAGAGCATCTACCTTTTCCCCGGCTACCAAGGTTCGGCCTATCTGGGACCGGCGTTTAACCCCTTCGATGTGAACACCGCGCAGAAGTATCTCGCGGCGAACCACGGCGGAGCGGTGCAGAAGCCGCAGTGCCTCGACAACTTCACCGGTGATGCTGCGCGCACGCAGTCGCGCGTGGATTTGCTCACGCAGCTCGACGGCTTCCGGCGCGGGCTGGACCGGGGGCGGCTCATGGATGCGATGGACCAGTATCAGCAGCAGGCCGTCGAGATGGTCACGGGCAACCGCGCGCGCGAAGCCTTCGACATCGAGAAGGAAGACGCGAAGACACGCGACCGCTACGGGCGCGGGCCGTGGGGGCATTACACCTTGCTGGCGCGGAGACTCGTCGAGTCTGGCGTGAGTTTCGTGACGGTGGACATGCCGCACTGGGACGACCACTCCGGCATCGCGAAAGGGCACGGCTACAAATTGCCCGTGCTCGACCGGGCCGTGGCGACACTGCTGGAGGACTTAAGCGAGCGCGGGATGTTGAACGACGTAATGGTGATGGTGATGGGCGAGTTCGGCCGCACGCCGAAGATCAACGAGGGCCAACCGGGTATCCCCATTCCGGGCCGCGACCATTGGGGCGATGTGTTCTCCGTGATGTTGGCCGGCGGCGGATTGAAGACCGGGCAAGTCATCGGCGCATCGAGCACGAACGGTGAGTTCCCCGTCGAGCGTCCGCTCTCACCCGGCGATGTGCTGGCCACCGTCTATCACTTCCTCGGCATTGACCCGGAGCACACGTTCAACGACTTCACCGGTCGGCCCGTGCCCATCCTCGACGGCGGGCAGCCCATCCGCGAAATCATTTGAGCTGGAGCGCTCCGATTGCATCGCGCCAGCTCAACGATCTTGCACTTCGAGCGACAGTTTCTACCTGCTTGCCGGTTCCCTTTGCGGCTCTGCGCCTTTGCGTTAAATCTCAACAGCCGGAATTAGGATGAAACCTGCGTCGTGCGTCCGGTCCCTCATGCGCCCCTCTGGGGCGCGGGGCGGGCCCTGCACCGGTGGGTGCGCTCCGGGGCCGGAGCTTCCCACCGGCTACCCTCATCCGCGCCTCCAGCGCGAAGCCCCCCGACCGCATTTCACCGAAAACAGCGGAGAACCTTCCCCAAACCAAGGCCTCTGTTGGGCAGAGGAATGCCTCTTTTCCCGAAAACACGGCACCTTTTCGCCAGATGATGCCATCTTTTCGCCAGAGGAAGGCATCTTTCCCCTAAACCAAGGCCTCTTTTCGTCAGAGGAAGGCCTCTTTTCGTCAGGGGATGGCATCTTTTCCCCGAAACAAGGCATCTTTTCGCCAAAGAAGGCATTTTTTGGATTTTGTGGGTTCCGAGGAGGACGGCCAACGGACATCAACGACACCCCTCCCTAGGGCGATTCCATGCTTGTCTCCCAGCCCCAAAGGGAGAAGCATACCGAACCACGAAGTATGACGATGAAGATTCGCCTCCCGCTCTGCCAATGGCTCCGCCTCCACCTCGCCGCCGTGCTGTGGGCCGCGCTGCTCCTGCCGGTGAACGCGCAAACCAGCCTGACCAATGGACTTGTCGCCTATTACCCGCTCAATGGGAATGCGAATAATGCGAGTGGGAATGGGAACAATGGCACTCTGACGAATAATCCAAGCTTCGCTGCAGACAGAAATGGTAATCCCGGCCAAGCGTTGAGTTTGAATGGGACGAATTGGATGTCAGCTGTTGTTCCTGCCTTGCCTAAAGGCAATGCGGCTCGAACGGTTTCCTCTTGGATTCAGTTCAACCGCTACACCCCCGGCCAGGAGAATATGAGTTTTTTCTCCTACGGTGACGTTTCCCCAGATGATGTGTTTTATGGGGCAGTCCTCGGAGCCGAACCGACTGGCGACATGGTCGTCGGTAAGGCCGGTGGAGGCGATATTCCACGCACCGCTGGAGGGGCATTTGGAAGTTGGCACCACATTGTCATGACCTACGAAGCTGGAACCGCAAGTCTCTACTCCAACAGCGTTTTTGTGGCGAGTGCCAGCCGAACCTACAACACCACAGGCGATGATACTTTCCACATCGGGCGATACATCTTGAGTGGGGTTGGAAATTTTAGCGGCTTGATAGACGACGTGCGCATCTATGACCGCGCCTTGTCGGCGGCGGACGTGGCCCAACTCTATGCTAGCGAGATAGTGCCGCCCACGGGCCCGCCCATCACAACCCAGCCAGCCAGCCAATCCGTTGTGGTGGGGCAGAGTGTCACTTTTCAGGTGGGTGCATCAGGCAGTGGGCCCATCACCTACCAGTGGCTGAAGGATGGGGTGCCGATTACTGGTGCCACCAACGCCACCCTCACGCTCGACAACGTGCAGGCGGCCCAAGCGGGCAGCTATGTAGTAGTGGTCTCGGACCCGGGCGGCAGCGTCACCAGCCAGGCTGCCACGCTCACCTTTGTCGGGACGCCCATCATCACGACGCAACCCGGCAGCCGCACCGTAACGCAAGGAGGCACGTTCAACTTCACCGTCGGCATCGCCACCAGTGCGGCGCTGCCGCTGCGCTACCAATGGCGCTACAACCGGATCGATATCCCCGGCGCGATAAATCCGGTATTTACTCTGGCCAACGCGCAGCCCAGTGCCGCCGGACTTTACTCGGTTCTGGTGGCCAATTCGTTCGGGACGATCGTCAGCGCGGAGGCAGCGCTCTTTGTCAGCTCACCGCCGATGGTGGTTACGCACCCCACCAACCAGAGTGTCACCCTTGGGTCGAATGTGACGTTCACCGTCGTGGCCAGCGGCGGCACGCCGCTTACCTACCAGTGGCGGGTCAACGGAGCCCCCATCCCGGGTGCCAACAACCAGAGCCTCACGGTCACCGGCGCGCAACTCAGCAGCGCCGGCATTTATGACGTGCTGGTGAGCGACGGCACCTTCTCCGTCTTTAGCTCAAGCGCGGTGCTGACCGTGCTGCCGCCGTTTGCCATCACCCCGCAGCCGGTGGGTATGGCCACCAACGTCGGCGGCAGCGCCACGTTCACCGTGGGGGCCGTTCCTTTCGGGACGTTCCCCGGGCCGTTCACTTACCAATGGACTTTGAACGGCACGCCGCTGGTCGGCCAGACTAGCCCTTCCCTCGCGTTCACGGGCCTCCAACTCACGAACTCGGGGAACTACGCTTGCGTGGTGGGCTCCCCACTCGGCTCCATCACGAGCTCCAATGGCGTGCTCACCGTGTTTAACCCGTTCTCTGTGGGCACCACCTCGTTCCAGCCCGGCGGGCTGTTCCAGATGACCGCCAGCGGTGACGACGGGCACGCTTACCGGTTGGAGAGCTCCACGAACCTCGTCATCTGGACCCCCGTCGTCACGAATACCGTCTCCGGCGGCACCGCGACGTTCACGGACAGCACGGCGGCGGGGAACGTGTTGCGCTTCTACCGCATCGTGCTGCTGCCGTAACCGCTGAGGTCGGTGAAAATACACGTCCGCTCCCGGCCGCGCAGCACACGCGCCAGTGGTGTCGTTCCATCTGGCGAAAGCGATTCCCGCAGCGCCGCCTCCTTGCCTGCACCGGACGCAAGCACCCAAACCTCACGCGCAGCCGCTATCGCCCCGTAACCCAGCGTGATGCGGCGCGGCGGGGGCTTGCCCGCGGTCACGCTGCGATAGACGGCTTGGGAACTCATCACGTCTCCAGACTCCCCTGGGAAGAGCGAGGCGATATGTCCGTCTTCGCCCATGCCCAGCAACACGAGGTCCAGCACGGGTTGGCCGGCGGCGCTCGTCGTCGCGAATCGGCGCAACTCCGCCTCCGCCTCGCGTGCGGCACCTTCCGGCTCCACCTCGCCACGAATTCGGTGAAGATTCTGCGGCGGTAAGTCCAGCGGGGTGAAGAGCCGTTCCGCCGCGCTGCGGTAGTTGCTCTCCGCGTGGTCCGGGGGCACGCAGCGTTCGTCCGCCCAGAAGAAGTGAACGTGCGCGAGCGACTGCCCCCGCTCCTGCGCCAGTCGTGCGACCGAGGTGAAAAAATCCTTCGCGATGCGTCCGCCGGAAACCGCCACACTTGTTGGGGTGGAGCCGAGGGGCAGCCGTTCCAAGAGTTCAGTGGCGCACCGCTCCGCCACGGCGGTCGCGTTGGCAAATGAGTTCAGTTCCCAGTTGGACATGGGCAGAAATTACTGCGGAAGCTCCTCACCTCACTTCGTCGGCTGCGGGTCGCGCCAAACGTGGCCGGTGGGCGCGAGCAAATCCTCGGCGGCGACCGGACCCCAAGTTCCAGCGGAATAAAACTCGCGGTTCGTCAGCGGCTTGTTGTCCCAACCCGCGCGAATCGGGTCCACGATGCCCCACGCTGTCTCGACTTCATCGCGACGGATGAAGAGCGTGGCGTCGCCCGCCACGGCCTCCAGCAGAAGCCGCTCGTAAGCCTCCGGCGTGTAGGCCCCGAACTCGGAGTCGTAGCTAAAGTGCATCCGCACGGGGCGCACCTGCAGGCTTGCGCCGGGCACCTTGCCATTGAAGCGCAGCGTGATGCCCTCGTTGGGCTGGAGGCGCAGCGTGATGGCATTCGGGTCCAGCTTCAGCCCGCACTTCGCGGCGAACAGCACGTTGGGGGTGGGGCGGAACTGGATGCGGACTTCGCTCGCGGAATGCGGCAGGGACTTGCCGGTGCGCAGGAAGAACGGCACGCCTGACCAGCGCCAGTTGTCGATGAACAGCTTCAGGGCGAGGTAGGTCTCGACGTTTGAATCGGTCTTCACCTTCTCCTCCTGCCGATAGCCGTTGCGCAGCTTACCGTCCACCATCCCGGCGAAGTATTGCCCGCGCACCACCTGCTTGCTCACGTCGCGCACGGGGCGGATGGACTTGAGCAACTTCACCTTCTCGTCGCGCACCGACTCGGCGTCCAGCGACACCGGCGGTTCCATCGCGATGAGCGAGAGCACTTGCAGCAAGTGGTTCTGCACCATGTCGCGCATCGCGCCGGACTCTTCGTAATAACCGCCGCGCCCGCCCACGCCGACCTTCTCGGACACCGTGATTTGCACATGGTCCACGGAGGTGCGGTTCCAGAGTTGCTCGAAGATGGCGTTCGAGAAGCGAAACATCAGGATGTTCTGGACGGTCTCTTTGCCGAGGTAGTGGTCGATGCGGAAAATCTGCTTCTCATGCACGAACCGCGTGAGCTCGTTGTTCAGCTTGAGCGCGGAGGCGAGGTCGGTGCCGAAGGGTTTCTCGACGACGACGCGCTGCCACTCGCCGGGCGTCTCCACGCGCTTGAGCAAGTTCGCGCCGCAGAGCTGCTCCACCACCGCGCCGAACTGGCTGGGGGAAATGGCGAGGTAGAACAAGAGGTTGTTGCGCAACTCCGGCACGCCGAACGACGCGAGCTTCTCCCCGAGCCGCGCGTAGGCAGCGGCATCGGTCAGGTCGCCCTGGCAGTAGGAGACGTTCGCGGCGAACTCCGCCCAAACCGCCTCGTCCACTTTCTTGCTGCGGCTGAACTGTTCCACGCCCGCCTTCAGCTCGTCACGCCACGCAGCGTCGTCCTTCTCCCGCCGCGCGAAGCCGACGATGCGCATCGGGCTGGGGAGCGCCTTCTCGCTGAAGAGGTGGTAGAGCGCGGGGATGAGCTTGCGGATGGTGAGGTCGCCGCTCGCGCCGAAGATGACGATGGTGCAGGGGGTCACGGCCTTCCGCCCGTCGTCGAGCCGGCATGCCATGAGTTCGTCGAGTTGGTTTAGATCGTCCATGATGCAAAGACAGTGAAGTTCCGGGTTCAAAGTTCAAGGTTCAAAGTCACTTGCGCCCGGACCAACTTTGAACTTTGAACCTTAGACCCCGAACTCCACCCTTCGCGCATGGACCTCTCTGGAAAATCCGCCGTCGTCACTGGCTCGTCTCGCGGCGTGGGCCGCGCCACCGCACTCGCACTCGCCCGCCGTGGCTGCCGCGTGCTCATCAACTACAGCACCTCGCGCGACGAGGCGGAGCGCACCGCCGCTGACGTCCGGGCTCTCGGCGGCCAAGCCATTTGCTTCGCCGGCAGCGTGGCGGACGACACCGTCTGTCGCGCGATGATGGACGCGGCCGTGCGCGAGTTTGGCCGTCTCGATGTGCTGGTGAACAACGCCGGCACCACGCGCTTCATCAACTTCCCCGACCTCGAAGCTGTCACCGACGAGGACTGGGACCGCATCTTGGGCGTGAACTTGAAAGGCCCGTTCCAATGCGCTCGCGCTGCGCGCCCGCACCTGGAGCGCAACGGAGACGGTGTCATCATCAACGTGGCCAGCGTCGCGGGCATCGTCGGCGCGGGCAGCAGCATCCCCTACTGCGCGTCGAAGGCGGCGGTTATCAACCTCACCCTCGCACTGGCCCGCACGCTCGGGCCGAGCATCCGCGTCAACGCCGTCGCGCCGGGCTTCATTGACGGCGAGTGGCTGCGGAAGGGCTTGGGCGAAGACTTCGAGTCCGCGAAGGATGCGAAGGCCAAGCACGCTGTGTTGGGCAAAGTCTGCCAGCCCGAGGACATCGCCGACGCCATCCTCGCGCTCATCGCCACCGACCTCGTCACCGGCCACACGATGGTCGTGGACGGCGGGCACACCATCGGCCCGCGCCTGAACCACGGCATCAAATAGCCGCAGTCAAGTAGCCGCCGAGGTAAGGAGGCGGATTTCCAGTTTCAAGTCACGCGTCCGCCTACTGACCTCGGCGGCTACTTGAATTGGGACTTTGAATCGTGCGGAGACGACTCACTCCCCCACGTAGATGTTCTTCAGCTCCGTGTAGCCCTCCATCGCTGCCATTCCCAAGTCGCGCCCCAGCCCGCTCTGCTTGTAGCCACCGAACGGCGCTTCGACATGAACGCTGCTGTGCGAGTTGATGCTGAGCACGCCGCTCTGCACGGAGCGGGCTACGCGGAGCGCGCGGCGAATGTCATTCGTCCAGATGGAACCGCTCAGGCCGTAGGGCGAGGCGTTCACGGCGCGGACCATCTGCGCCTCGTTGTCGAAGGGGACGATGCACACGACCGGGCCAAAGATTTCCTCGCGCCAGCAGTGGGTGGACTTGTCCACGTCGAGCAGGACGGTGGGTTCGAGGTAGAAGCCCTTCGCGGACGGGCGCTTGCCCCCGCAGCCGAACTGGGTGCCGTGCTTCCGTGCGTCGGCGAGGAAGTCCTCCACGCTCGCGCGCTGGCTGGCGGAGACGAGCGGGCCAAGTTGCGTCGTTTCCAGCGCGGGATTACCCACGACCAGTTCCCGGGTGGCGGCAATGAAGCGCTCGGCGAACGGCTCGTAAATGCTTTGCTCGACGAAGACACGGCTGCGCGCGCAGCAGTCCTGGCCGGTGTTGGCGAAGACGCTCATCGGCGAGGTGTCAGCAGCACGCTGCCAATCGGCGTCGGCAAAGACGATGTTCGGCGACTTGCCGCCGAGCTCGAGCGAGACGCGCTTCAGGTCGCGCGACGCGAGCTCCATGATGCGGCGGCCAACCTCGGTCGAACCGGTGAAAGAGACCTTGCGCACGAGCGGGTGCGTGACGAGTGCGTCGCCGATGGCCGAGCCGGGGCCGGCGAGCACTTGCAACACGCCCAACGGCAGGCCGGCGGCATGGGCAAGCTGGCCGAGTCGGAGCGCGGTGAGCGGCGAGAGCGACGCCGGCTTGAGCACGACGCAGTTGCCGGCGGCCAGCGCGGGCGCGGCCTTCCAGCACGCGATGGGGAACGGGAAATTCCACGGCACAATAGCCGCGACCACGCCCATCGGTTCGCGCAGCGTGAAGTCGAGCCCGCCGCGCGCGACCGGGATGGTCTGCCCGCAGAACTGGCTGATGGCCCCCGCGTAATACTCGAAGACCCGCGCGCCAAGGCCGATTTCATCGCGCGCATCGCTGATCGGCTTGCCGATGTTGGCGCATTCGAGTTGAGCGAGTTCCTCCAGATGCGCGCGCAGGACTCGGGCGATGTTGAAGAGAATCTCCGCGCGCTTGCCCGGCGCGAGCGTGCGCCAGCCGGATTCCCAAGCGTGGTGCGCAGACTCGACTGCGGCGTGGGCATCGGCAGGCGAAGCGGCGGCGACTTCAGTGAAGACGGCCTCGGTGGCGGGGTTGATGAGTTGCATGAGTGGGCCGTTTGGTGTGGTTGACGTTCGGGTGGCGCAAGCTTGCTTCGCCTGTAGCGCAGGTTGCAATACGAACGTCGTCAGCGCGAGCGGGACGCATCCCAGTCTTGTGCAACCCGGTTGGAAAATCGTGGCCTTCCTCCCTCACCCGAGCCCTCTCCCGCTGGTAGCAAGGACAATTTCACTTCGGCTCATAACTGTTCGCTTTTACAATGAGATATGCATGTCCTCTAAAGTCACCCCATGCACAGGAATGAGCAGGCGCGAGCCGTTTCTGCCATTTTCTGTCATTTTATTACCCACATCCAAGCAGTCATGCATCGGGATACTGTTCGGGGGGGTAGGCGACCGAATACCATCCCTAGGTGCGTGGCGTAGTTGTCCAGCACCAGATGGACCTCCAGCCCCGCGGCACGGTGCGCTCGATCTGGCGCAGGAAGCGCAGAAGCACCAACACACGCGCCGACTGTCCCGCTGGATTGCGGCCGGTGTTTCCACGTCTTTTTGCGCTGGAATTCCATGGGGAACCCACTTAGCCGCTTCGTGTTCAGCTTCGTGTTCAGCTTCAATGGCACTTCAACCGTAAGTTTTTCAGCAACGAAATCTGCGTCCTTTAGACCCATCCCCACGCGTGTGGGGAGAACCCCAGACGATAACCTGAACTGGATTTATGGGGAGGGGGCACGCGTGGACACTTGGCCGCGTCCGCCGTCCTCCTCAAATGCAGGGGTTTTGCCCCCCTTTGTTCGCTTAAAATAGCGTTCGCGTTCGCCTCACCGTCGGATTTTCGGACAGGGCGGACGGTAGGAGGGGCGATTCAGTGTTCCAAGATGGGGGCTTGACAAAGCTCCCTTTCGGCAGACAATTTCAAATATGTCAGACACTCTCACAATGGGCAAGCGGCGCACCATCCGCTTCTCCAAAGCAGACGATGCCCGCATTGAAGCACAGGCGCAGGCGCAGAAGTGTTCCGTCAGTGAAGTTATCCGCGCCACGGTGCGGCAGTCCTTGCATGGAGAAGAACCGTGCGCCGGGGACTGGATTCTTCAGGTGGCAAATAGTCCGGCTCCCAAAGCCCGGACGGACCCGGCGAGTGTCGCTTTTCGCCAGCGCTATCAGGAGCGCCACGCGTGAGAGCCATTCTTGACGCCGGGCCGCTGATTGCCGCATGGAATGCCAGCGACGAGCGCCACGCTTGGGCCAAGCAGCTATTCCAGCGCTACAATGGACCATTCCACACTACGGAACTTGTGCTTTCCGAAGTTGCCCACCTCACCGGCAGGAACGCAGAAGTCTTGGCGGGGATACGCACGGGGAAACTAGTCATCGCGGCCCGCCTTCCCGAGGATGGGGAAGCCATGCGGCGAGTGTTGGAAACCTACCCTGACGCGGACCTAGCCGACGCCTCCGTTGTTGCCATTAGTGAGAAACTCCCGCGCCTGAAAATTCTCACCACGGACGCCCGGCACTTCGCCGCCTACCGACGCCGGGACAAGTCCGCGCCGGAGTTGGAACTTCCCTAAAACACCCTGCCCGCCAGCTCCGCGCCGGAGTGGCGATTCACCGCGAGGAACTCACCGGGGCGGAGCTGCGCCGCGCGGTCCACGCCGGGGAAGTAGGGGCGCACGGCGTCCAGCTCGTCGCGCTCCACCGTGTTGAACATCACCCACTCCGTTACCGAGCTGCGCACAATGCGCGCGTAATCCTTCGGGAACTGCGTGGAGAGCAGAACTTCCAAGTCGGACCATCCCCACGCGTGTGGGGAGAACTGGTTGCGCTTCGACCAGTAGGCTTCTGTAAACGCCGCTCGTAGTCGCAACCTTCAATTGCGCTTCGGTCGTAGCTGGCTTGGTGCGCAGGCTTCAGCCTGGGACTACATGTGGGAGATCATGTTGTCACCGAAGGCAGAGCACTTGATTTCGGTTCCGCCTTCCATGAGGCGGGCGAAATCGTAGGTAACCCGCTTGCTGGCGATCGCGCCGTTGAGGCCCTTGAGGATGAGGTCGGCGGCTTCGATCCAGCCGAGGTGCCGCAGCATCATCTCGCCGGAGAGGACGACGGAGCCGGGGTTGACCTGGTCCTTGCCGGCATACTTGGGGGCGGTGCCGTGCGTGGCCTCGAAGATGGCGTGGCCGGTGACGTAGTTGATGTTGCCGCCGGGCGCGATGCCGATGCCGCCGACCTGCGCGGCGAGGGCGTCGCTGAGGTAGTCACCGTTCAGGTTGAGCGTGGCGATGACATCGAAGTCGGTGGGGCGGGTGAGCACCTGTTGGAGGGCGATGTCAGCAATGGCGTCCTTGATGAGGATGGCTCCAGCGGCGAGGGCGGCTTTTTGCTCTTCATTCGCGGCGGGTTCGCCTTTTTCCTTCTTGGTCTTTTCCCACTTGGCCCAAGTGTAAACCTTGTCGCCGAAGATGCGTTCAGCGGCGCTGTAGGCCCAGTCACGGAAGGCGCCTTCCGTGTATTTCATGATGTTGCCTTTGTGGACGATGGTGACGCTCTTGCGTTTGTTCGCCAGCGCGTATTCCACGGCGGACTTCATCAGACGGATGGTGCCGACGTTGGAGACGGCCTTGATGCCGAGGCCGACTTGCACGGGAATGTGAGAGGCGTCGTGGTCGGGCGCGGCGAGCTTCATGTAGCCGGCGATGGCGTCCTTGGTGCCGAAGCGAATCTTGGCGAAGTCTTTCGGAAATTCCTTGGCGAGGAAGTCGAGGACCTTCTGCGCCTCGGGTGAGCCGCCGACGAACTCGATGCCGGCGTAGATGTCCTCGGTGTTCTCACGGAAGATGACCATGTCCACCTTCTCGGGGTGCTTCACGGGGCTGGGGACGCCGGTGAACCACTGCACGGGGCGCAGGCAGACGTAGAGGTCGAGCATCTGCCGCAGGGCGACGTTCAAGGAGCGCATGCCGCCGCCGACGGGCGTGGTGAGCGGGCCTTTGATGCCGACGAGGAACTCGCGGAAGGCCTCGACGGTGTCCTCGGGCAGCCAGTTGTTGAAGCGCGTGAAGCTCTCCTCGCCGGCGAAGACTTCCATCCAAGCAATCTTGCGCTGGCCGCTGTAAGCCTTCTCCACAGCGGCATCCATCACGCGGACGGAAGCTGCCCAGATGTCAGGCCCGGTGCCGTCGCCGCGGATGAAGGGGATGATGGGGTTGGCGGGGACATCAAGCTTGCCGTTGACGATGGTGATTTTGCCGCCGGTGGGGACAGTGCAGGTGGTGTAGGGCATGGGGGAGTTGAGGCTTGAGAGTTGAGAGTGTCGCGTTTTGTGTCGCGCGGCGGGCCGCGCAAAGAGGATGCGTTGTAGCGGACTGGCACTTGCGCGGCAAGCGGTTTGGTGTGGCGCTGGGGCCTGCGGACTACGCGGGAGGCAATGGCATGGTGAGAGGGCGGATTCGGTCGCGTGCTGAGGAGTCCGCCTCCTCATCTCGGCGGCTGCACTACTCCCGCCACTCGTCAATCACCGAGGCGATGAGTGCGGTCCACCCCGTCTGGTGCGACGCCCCCAGCCCTTCGCCGGT
This sequence comes from Klebsiella pneumoniae, assembly GCA_943330855.2. Taxonomy (GTDB): domain Bacteria; phylum Verrucomicrobiota; class Verrucomicrobiia; order Limisphaerales; family SXTU01; genus SXTU01. The sequence goes on along the minus strand of CALQJI020000004.1, from coordinate 127,913 downwards.
ATCCCCGTGGAAGTATTCGTAGAAGAGCACGTTGTCGCGCCAGTGCGGGTCGGTCTGGAACTTCTCGTTCGCGCCGAAGACGGCGCGGCGGCCCTGCGCGTCACGGGCGAAGATGTGGATGAGCCGCTCGGCGAAACCACCGGCCAACTCGTCGAGGTTGATGGGCGTCTCGTCCTCGCTGTGGCCGGGGATGGTGAACTTGCCGCCGTAGGCTTTCCGCAGTTTGCGCAGCGTTTCAATCATCATGAAGTTCATCGGGAACCAAATCGGGCCGCGCCAATTCGAGTTGCCGCCCTTGAGCTTCACGATGGATTCGCCTGGCTCGTAGCCGATGCTGCGGTGGTCGAGGGCGTAGGGGTGGTGCTCGTGATGCTTCGAGAGGCTGCGCAGGCCGTAGGGCGAACGGAACTCGCCGGGGTTCCAGATGACGCGCAGCAGCCGGTGGATTTGCTCGGGGTTCATCACGGCGAGGATGTGGACCTTCTCGCCGTTTTCCTCGCGCGTAGTGACGCAGCGCTCGACGAGGTCGGCGCGGTGTTCCAGGAACCAGTGCATGTTCGCGCGGAATTCCTTGAAGGGCTCCAGCCACTTTTCCTCCAGCCGCTCGATGGCGAAGAGCGGAATCAACCCGACCAGCGAGCGCACGCGGAACTTGTCGTAGCCGCCGTCGGGCCGCGTGAGCACGTCGTAGAAGAAGCCGTCGCGCTCGTCCCACATCTCGATGCCGCCGGTCATGTGCTTCATCGCCGAGCCGATGTAAACGTAGTGCTCGAAGAACTTCGTGGCCGTCGCTTCGTAAGTCTTGTTCTCCAGCGCCAGCTCGAGCGCGATGCGCATCATGTTCTGGCAAAACATCCCCATCCAACCCGTGCCGTCGGACTGCTGAAGGGTCGCGCCGTCGGGCAGCTTCTCGCTGCGGTCGAGCACGGTGATGTTGTCGAGGCCGAGGAAGCCGCCCTCGAAAACGTTGTTGCCCGCCGGGTCCACCTTGTTGACCCACCACGCGAAGTTCATCAGCAGCTTGTGGAAGCAACGTTCGAGGAAGTCGCGGTCCGCCTTGCCGCTGCGCACGCGGTCCATGTTGTAAACCCGCCACACGGCCCACGCGTGGACGGGCGGGTTCATGTCGCTGAACTCCCACTCGTAGGCGGGAATCTGGCCGTTGGGATGTTGGAACTGCTCGAAGAGCAGGAGCCAGAGCTGTTGCTTGGCAAACTCCGGGTCCACGAGCGCGAAGGGCACGGCTTGGAAGGCGAGGTCCCACGCGGCGAACCACGGATACTCCCACTTGTCCGGCATCGACAGGATGCGCTTGGAGTTGAGGTGCTCCCAGTGGCGGTTGCGAATCTTGCGGCGCGCCGCGGGCGGCGGCGCGGCGGCGTTGTCGCCCTTGAGCCACTTGCTCACGTCGAAGCGGTAAATCTGTTTGCTCCACAGCAGGCCGGCGAGCGCCTGGCGCTGGATGCGTCGCTCGTCCGCCGTGGCGGTCTTCGGCTGGATGCACGCGTAAAACTCGTCGGCCTCGGCGCGGCGGGTTTCCAAGATGGCCGTTACGTCCGCGAGCGGCTGCGCCAACTCGCGATTCGTCAGCCGCAAATGCACTACGGCGGATTCGCCGGGTCGCACTTCAAAGCGGTAGTCGAGACACGCCTTCGTGCCGAACTGCTCCGGGTTCACGCAGTCCTCGCCGTGGATGAGGTGGCGGTGGAAGGCGTCCTTTACAAAGCGGCTGCGGTTCGGGGCCTTTGCGCCGAAGAGCAGTTCGTTGTTCGTGTCGTTGTTCGTGAAGAGCGGGCGTCCGCCAGGCTGCGCGTAAAGCTGGTGCGCGCCGAGCCGATAGCTGAACGGCAGCCGCCCGATGCTCGGGCAACACGAGTCGTCCGCGACCAACGTGAGGTGCGTGTCACTCGCCTTGCCGACGTGGATGCGCGGCTCGGGGTATTTGTCCTCGCCCCACGCCCAGCGGTTGCGGAACCACAAGTGCGGGAGCAGGTGCAACGGCGCGGTTTCCGGCCCGCGATTGAAGGCCTCGATGCGGATGCAAATGTCGTCCGGCCCCGCCTTCGCATACTCGACGAACACGTCGAAGTAGCGGTCTTCGTGGAACGCGCCGGTGTCGAGCAACTCGAACTCGCGGTCCGCCGGGCCGCGCCGCTGGTTGCCGTCAATCAGCTCCTGATACGGGAAGGCGCGCTGCGGGTATTTGTAGTTCCACTTGAGGTAGGAATGCGTCGGCGTCGAGTCGAGGTAGAAGTAATACTCCTTCACGTCCTCGCCGTGGTTGCCCTCGTTGGGCGTGAGGCCGAAGAGGCGTTCCTTGAGAATCGCGTCGCGCTCATTCCACAGCGCGAGGCCGAAGCACATGACCTGATAGCGGTCGCAAATCGCCGCCATGCCGTCCTCGCCCCAGCGGTAAGCCCGCGAGCGCGCGTGGTCGTGCGGGAAGTAAGCCCAGGCGTTCCCGTCCGCGCTGTAATCCTCGCGCACGCCGGCCCACGAGCGCTCGGAGACGTAAGGCCCCCACTTGCGCCACGGCGCGGCGGGGTCGGAGTGGGCTTCGTGGAGTCGGTGGTGTTCCTTGGAGTCGTTCACGAGTGAATTTATGTCGTGAGTTTGGGAGGGGCGGGCGCCTAGTTCAACCCGAATTCCAAAATGGGATTGGCCGCGAAAGGGCGCAGAGGGCGCAGAGAAAATGCTTCTGCCTTCGAATCACGTGAATCGTCGCGAATGAAAACCGGCGGCCGAGGCGCTCGCTTCATTCGCGCGGATTCGCGGGCAGCTCGGCTTTGTGCTCTCTGCGCCCTTTCGCGGCCCATGCCTCCTCGTGACTCAACCGGTTCTTGAGTTCACCGCGCGTGCCTTCCACCATCGCGCAGCATGGAACGGCCCAACATGACCCCGCCCGCCGGCGAACGCCGCGTTCAGTTCGTCGGCGATAGCCTCACTTTCACCCTTGCGCACCCGCGTGCTCGCGAGTGGGCCGGCGCCGGCTGGACCGCGCGCCTCCGCACGAACCTCGGTCGCGCCGCCGCCATCCGCCGCGAGGTCATCCAGTCGAAGTTCGAGAAAGTCCCCCTGGCCGGCGCGTCCTGGCGCGACCTCCCGATGCGTTGGGCCGACGGCGAATGGGAACTCACTCTGCCGCTCACCGAGGTCGGCTGGTTCAAGTCGAAGCCCTACCTGCTCGACCCGAATGGCTTTCAGCACTGGCCTGACGGCGACAACTTCGGCGTGAGCGTCCACCCGAACTTCTACCGCACGGCGAACGCGATTTACTGCGCCTTCACCCGCATGTTCGGCGACACGAAGTCCCTCGTCTCGACCGCCGACCCCGCGCGCGAGGCACAGATGAACGAGCTGGACCGCCTCGGCTACACCGTCATCCCACCCTCCGGCAAACTCCGTGACCTCACGCGCCAGCTCCCGCACATCTTCGACACGCTCGGCTGCCGCATCCTCCACCTGCTGCCGGTGAATCCAACGCCCACGACCTACGCGCGCTTCGGGCGCTTCGGCAGTCCCTACGCGGCGGAGGACTTGACCGGCATTGACCCCGCGCTGGTCGAGTTCGACCAGCGCACGAACGCCGTGGAGCAATTTCAGGAACTCACCGCCGGCGTCCACGCGCGCGGCGGCCGCGCCTTCCTCGACATCGTCATCAACCACACCGGCTGGGGCTCGTGGCTCCAGGACAATCACCCCGAGTGGTTCCTCCGCAAACCCGACGGCCACTTCGAGAGTCCCGGCGCGTGGGGCACGACGTGGGACGACTTGGTCGAGCTGGCGCAACGCGACCCCGCGCTCTGGGAACACATCGCTGAGGCGTTGCTCACCTGGTGCCGGCGCGGCGTGGACGGCTTCCGTTGCGACGCCGGCTACAAGGTCCCCGCGCCCGCGTGGCAGCACATCATCGCCCGCGTCCGCGAGGAGTTTCCCGACGCGCTCTTCCTGCTCGAAGGGCTCGGCGGCGGCTGGGACGACACCGAGGCGCTGCTCACGGAGGGCGGGATGCAATGGGCTTACTCCGAGCTGTTCCAGGAGTTCGCTCCCGCGCAAGTCGCCGGCTACCTCGGGCACGCGTTCAAGCAAAGCGAGCGCGTCGGCACCCTCGTCCACTACAGCGAAACGCACGACAACGAGCGGCTCGCGAAGCGCGGGCGCACCTGGTCGCGGCTGCGCAACCAGCTCTCCGCGCTCGCGAGCGTGAACGGCGGTTTCGGCTTCACCTGCGGCGTGGAATGGCTTTGCACGGAGAAAATTAACGTCCACTCCTGCCGCGCACTCGCGTGGGGCAGCGAGCTGAACATCGTCCCCGAACTCGCGCGCCTCAACGCGCTGCTCGCCGACCATCCCGCGTTCTTCGATGGCGCGAAGCTCACCCGTGTCAGCCCCTCCGACTCCGTCATCTACGCGCTCCGCCGCGACTCCGAGGAGGGGCTCGACTCCGTGCTGGTGCTGGTGAACACCGACCCCGAGCGCGACCATCGCCTCACGCTGGACCTCGTCGTCGACGCGGTGTCGCACGACTTGCTCTCCCAGACCGAGAGCTTCCTTCCGCGCCGCGAAGTCCACGACGGCAAAATCACCTTCACCCTCAGCGCTGGAGCCGCGCACTGCCTCAGTGCCACGGACCAACCCGTCGGCCTGCACGGCGACGCCTATCGTCGCGCCCGCGCTCAAGCCGCCTTCGCCCTCACCGCCCTCGCGCACGCGCGGCCCATCGAGCAACTCGGCGCGACGAGTTGGCGTGAGCTGGCCGCCCAAGTGGACGCGGACCCGAAGGCCTTCCTCGCCAGCCTCAGCCGCACTGAACCTTCCGCCTACGCCCCCGTCGTCGAGTGGACGCTGGCGGACACCAAGCGCGTCCTGCTCGTCCCGCCCGGCCACTGGCTGCTGGTGCGAGACACGGTGCCGTTCAAGGCAACGCTTCGTAGCCGCCGAGGTCAGGAGGCGGACCGCGCGAACACCGAAGCCATCCGCCTCCTCACCTCGACGGCTACGACGCTCCACACCGACTCCATCTCCGTCGCCGACGGCCACATCGCCTGCTTCCCCCCGAGCACCTTTACCGGCGACGCCGTCCTCTCCCTCGACCGTCTCAGCGCCATGCCCGCTGCCGTTACGAGCACGCTCCGCTTCCTTCCACCCGAGCCAACTCTTCACTCTTCACTCTTCACTCTTCACTCCTCCCTCGCCCTCCTCACCAACGGCGCCGGCGCCATGTCCCGCCTCTGCGTGGACCTCGGCACCGTCCGCTCGAAATACGACTGCCTCCTCGGCGCGAACCTCCACGCCGCCGTCCCCGTGGACCGCCACGTTTTCGTGAAGCGCCTGCGCGCCTGGGTGAACGCCGACGGCTTCATCACCGCGCTCAACGCCGACAACCTCGTCGCCTTCACGCCCGGCCCACCGGCGGTTTGGAAGTTCGTCGCCAACGCGGGTGACGGTCGCAGCGTGGAAATCCATCTCCTCGCCGACATGGTGCCCGGCAAGAACACGACGCTCCTGCGCTTCGTCCGTCCGCCGCATGCGCCTGCGCTGGGCCGCGAACTGCCGGTGGAATGCAGCGTGGGCCTCACCGTCCGTTTCGACATCGAAGACCGGAGCTTCCACTGCGAGACGAAACGCAACCCCGGCAGCGAGCAGCACTTCGCCGCGAACTCGCACTCGCTCCAAGGCCGCGCCGGTTTCGCCTTCACCCCCGAGGCCAGCCGCCAGCTCAAAGTTTGGGCCGACGGGGGCCGTTACTACCCCGAGGCCGAGTGGTCCGTGAACATCCCGCATCCCATCGAAGCCACGCGCGGTCAGGAGGGCAGCGGCGATGCGTTCAGCCCCGGCTGGTTTGAACTGCCGTTGCGCCGGGGCAGCGCCGTCACGCTCGCCGCCAGCGCGGAGGCGGAGGAACAGTTCGATCTCGCAGCCCTTCGCTTCACCGCCGCCGGCGTCGCGCAAGCGTCCCAACTCCCGGTAGGGCGAGACTCCGTCGAGCCCCAACTCGAGCGCAGCGAGGCGACCGCAGCGAGTATCTCGGGCGAAGTCACCGCCAGCGGAGAAGCCCGCTTCGCTCGCGCCTTCTCCGTCGGCAAATGGGGTTGGACGGAGTCTCACCCTACCAGCGGAGTCGCGCCGGAACCTCGCCCCGCCGGAGCTGTCGAGTCGGCCAAAACCGCCGCCGCCGCCAAAACCCGCGCTCTCTTCGACTTCATCACCGAGGCCGCGCCGGAGCAGATGCAGCTCGGAATGCCCCCTGCGGCTGGAGCCCGGACGCCCACGTCCGGTTCAGCGAATGCCCCGGCGCTCCCGTCTGCGGACCTAGGCATCCGCGCTCCCGCCGAGCCGGAGTCTTCGCCTTACGATGCCGACTTCGCCGCCGTATTGCACCGCGCCATCCGCGCGTTCGTCGTGCGCCGCGACGCGGGCAAGACCGTCATCGCCGGCTACCCGTGGTTTCTCGATTGGGGCCGCGACACGCTCATCTGCGCGCGCGGCCTGCTCGCCGCCGGCTTGCGCGATGAGGTGAAGCAAATCCTCATCACGTTCGGCCGCTTCGCCGAAAACGGCACGTTGCCCAACGCCATCTACGGCGACAACGCCAGCAACCGCGATACGAGCGACGCGCCGCTGTGGTATGGCGTCGTGTGCGAGGACTACAGCGGTCAGCGGTCAGCGGTCAGCGGTCAGCAAGCGGAGTTCTACGCGACAGCCGTTGACGCCACGGGCCGCACCCTCACCGATGTGCTCCGCTCCATCGCGCTCGGCTACTTGCGCGGCACGCCGAATGGCATTCGCGTGGACACCGCGAGCGGGTTGGTATGGAGCCCGAGCCACTTCACCTGGATGGACACGAACTACCCCGCCGGCACGCCGCGCGAAGGCTACCCGATTGAGATTCAAGCCCTGTGGATTCGCCTCCTGCGCCAGCTCGACCGCCTGGGCGTCGCGCCTGATGGTGAAGCCTGGAGCGAGCTGGCTGCGCGCGCCGAGACTTCGCTCAACGAACACTTCTGGCTCGAAGACCAAGGCTGGTTTGCCGACGTGCTCCTCGCCCGCCCCGGCGTCTCCGCCCGCGACGCCGTGCGCGATGAAGCGCTGCGCAGCAACTGCCTCTTCCCCATCAGCCTCGGCCTGGTCAGCGGCGAACGCGCCCGTCGCACCGTGGACGCCGCGCTCCGTCACCTCGTCATCCCCGGCGCACTGCGCTCGCTCGCGCCCTTGCCCGTCTCGCCCCCGCTCCCGATTCACGGCCCCGGCGGACAGTTGCTCAACGACCCCACCAATCCCTACTGGGGCCACTACGTCGGCGACGAAGACACGCGCCGCAAACCCGCCTACCACAACGGCACCGCGTGGACTTGGACCTTCCCCGTCTTCTGCGAAGCCCTCGCCCGCGCGCACGACTCCGCGCCCGAAGCCCTCGCCGCCGCGCGCGCCTACCTCGGCAGCGCGAGCGAGTTGCTCAACTCCGGTTGTCTCGGCCACCTCCCTGAAATCGTGGACGGCGACGCCCCGCACACCCAGCGCGGCTGCGATGCCCAGGCCTGGGGCGCGACCGAGGCGCTGCGGGTCTGGACAATTCTGACCGAGACAGAGCTGTCTTGAGTGATGGCTCAAGGGCCGTCCGACTTGCCGCTGAAATTCGCCAGCAGCACCGCGAGTTCATCAATCACCTCGCGGCCGCTCACCGTCGTGCCGGTGTAGGCGTTGAGCATGAAGCTGAAGACGAGGCGCTCCTTCGCAGCGGTGGTGACGTGGCCGGAGAGGCTGTTGACGTAGCGAAGGCTGCCCGTCTTGGCGAGGACCGTGCGCGCGGCGGCGGTGCCGGTGAAGCGCGACTTCAAAGTGCCGTCCACGCCCGCGATGGGCAGCGACGCGCGAAAGGTTGCCGCAGCGGGATGTTGCTCCATGTGGCGGAGGAGTTGGACCGATGCGTCCGGCGTGAGCAGGCAACCGCGTGAGAGGCCGGAGCCTTCTTCGAGCAGCGCAGTCCCGCGCTTCACCCCGGCCTCGGCGAGGAACTTTTGTAGCTCGGCAAGTCCCGCCTCCTCCGTGGTTTGGCCGGGCTTGTGCGTGCGTGCGCCGACTTGGAGCAGCAGCAACTGCGCGTAGAGATTTTGCGAAGGCTTCATCATCTGAGCGACCAGCTCGCTCATGGGGCGCGACTCGGTGAAGGCGATTTCCACCCACTTCGAGTAATCCACCGGCGCGGCCTCGGTGGCGAGCCAATCGCGCGTGCGCAGCTGGCCGGCGATGGTGATGCCACGCTGCGCGAGGGCGGTGCGGAGCTGCGTGACGAACCACTGAGCCGGGCGCGGCACGGGCATCGCGTCGGTCCAGCCCTTGTCATCGGCGGGGAGCGAGCCGTGGAGGAAGACTGTGCTCTGCGCGAGCGGGCGATGCAGAGCGAGACTGCGCTTACCGCCGTTGGTGACGGTGGTGGTGCGGTTGATGAACTGGAGGAACTGCGTGGCGGGCTTGGTCGTGAGCGTGACTGGCTGGCCCAGCAGGGCAGCGGGCTTGAAGGCGAGGTCCACGACGTTGTCTTCGTGCGTGAGCGCGGAGACCTCGGCCCCGTAGTAGTAGTTCAAGTCGTCCCAAGTCCACGCGCTGCCGAAAGGCGGGCCGTGGAAGAAACTTTCATCGCCGATGAGGTCGCCGGTGATGTGTCGCACGCCGGTGGCGGCGAGTGCGTTGACGAGCGGCTCCAGCGACTTCGAGTAGTCGCCGCTGTTGAATCGCGCGGCCATCGAGAAGTCGCCCCGACCGTAAATGGTTAAGTCTCCCGCGAGCGTGCCATCGGCGCTCGGGCGGGCGGCGGCGAGCAGCGAGGTGCGGATGCGGAACTGCGGCCCGAGGCGGTCGAGCGCGAGTGCGCCGGTGCAGAGCTTGGCGTTGGAGGCGGGCTTGAGCAGCTTGCCGGAGTTGTGCTCAAAGAGAGTTATACCTGTGTCCAATGAGATGATTTTGACGCCGAGCTGTGCCGCAGCCAGTCGCGGATGCTCAACGCGCACGGTGAGATTCGAGCGCAGCGCGACAAGCGTGGGGATGGCGTTGGTGGGAAGCTCCGCGGACAGGGTGAGCGCGGAACCCAGCAGGAGGAGGGGCCAAAGTCCAAAGTCCAAAGCCCAAGGTCCAAGGTGCCGGGGGCGGCTTGGGCGGGCCGGACTTTGGACTTTGGGCTTTGGACCTTGGACCTTGGACCTCTGTCGCGCGCCGCGTGGTTGCATGAGCATGGCGAGGTTTTAATCCTCCGCCGTCGCACAGAAAAGTTTTTTGCCAACCGCCGCCGTCGTGTTTAATTGCCTCTGACATGAGCACGCTGAGTTACCCGGACCTACATTTTGTGAACGCGGCACTCGGCTGGCTGGGGTTGAACACTGCGGCGGAGGCGCGCGCGGAGCTGCAGCAGGTCTCGACCGCGAACGCCGCTCACCCGGAGGTGCTCGAAGTCTGGTGGCGCGTCCACGCGGCGGAGCTGCACTGGGACGAGGCGCTGCGCGTCGCGGAGTTGGAGCTGATTGCCGCGCCCGACCGGATGGCCGGCTGGGTGGACCGCAGCTACAGTCTGCACGAGCTGCGGCGCACGCTGGAGGCACGCGAGGCGCTGCTTCCGGCGGTGAAGAAATTTCCGGAGGCGAGCCTGATTCCTTACAACCTCGCCTGCTACGCGTGCCAGCTCGGCAACTCGGCCGAGGCTCACCAATGGCTCCGCAAGGCCATCGCGCGCGGCGAGAAGGGGGAAATCAAGAACCTCGCGCTGAATGACCCCGACCTCGCGGCGTTGCGGGAGGAGATTCTGAAGTTGTGAAGCTGGCTACTTCGCTGTTCTCGGTGGGTCACGGCTGGTGGGCGGCGGGCGGAGGCGACTTCCCTCTCTCCCATCGGGGGAGACGGCTGGGTGAGCGGGCGGGCTGCGGAGCAAGAGCAGCGTCCGGATTCGCCCATCGTGGGCGAGACGGCCCTTCCGTTTCTGGCCCCTCGAACTGCTGGACGCTATGCCCCCTCGCCCCAGCCCTCTCCCCCGATGCGGGTGAGGGAGAAGATTTTCGCGCATGAGCGCGCGGCTCACCCCGGCGGGCTGGCTTTTCCTCGGCATCGTTGCGCTGCTCTACGGCGCGTCCATCACCTCGCAATCCGGCCTGCTGCTCGTGCCGGCGGGGATTCTCCTCGGTTGCTTCGTGGTGAATTTAATCTCGGCGTGGCGGGGGCTGCGATGGCTGGAAGTCACTGCGCCCGGCTCGGCTCATGTCGTCGAGGGACAGCGATTGAGCCAGCCGTGGCAGGTGCGTAACAACAGCCGCAGTTTCGCCGTCGCGCTGGTCACGGTGGAGTCGGCGGCGGGCGACTTGTTCAAGCTGCCGCAACTGGCGGTGGGCGCGACCGCGAGTGTTGTCCCTGAATTGCAGTTTCACCGGCGCGGCGTCTTTCCCCATGAGCAAGTGCGGCTGGTGACGGCGTTCCCGTTTGGCTTGGTGAAAGTCACGCGGCGGCTGGCACTCGTGGGAGAAGTCGTGGTGCATCCGGCGGTTTACCCGATGGCCACTCCGCGCGCGGCGGGTTTCGATGCGATGGTGGGCGGGAAGTTTCGCGGGCAACGGCAGACGGGCGCGGGCGACCAGTTCAGCGGCGTGCGGCCGCACCGGGCTGGCGACTCACTGCGGCAAATCCACTGGGCCAGTAGCGCGAAGGGGCTTGGCCTGATGGTGAAGACGTTCGATGAAGAGCTGTCCGGCCGCGTCGCGGTCGTGCTGGACTGCGGTTCTTCGGGCGACGTGAAAGTCTTCGACGACGCGGTGCGCGCCGCTGGCTCGCTCGTGTTCGCGGCGCTGGACGCGGGGCATCACGTCGAGTGGCTGGACCTTGCGTCGCTGGAGCCGGAGGTAATTCCGCCCTTCGCAGACGGCCACGAAATCCTCGACCGCCTCGCGCGACTGCCGGTTGCGCCGGAGAGTTTGTCAGCGGCGCGATTGCTTGGTGCGGTGGAGCGGCTCTCCGCGAAGTGCGCCGTGCATCTGGTGCTCACGCAGGCCACCGCCGCTGCGGGCGAGGCCGTTGCTCGACTCCGCCAGCGCGGGCGGAGCGTCAGCGTGTATCTGCCAGCGGGAGAGCTAGCGCGTGAAACCTTCCGGGACGCGGCTGTGTGGTGTTATCGCGAGCGCAGCTTGGAGGAAGTTGAGTGAAGAGCGCCCGCCACCAACTCATCCTGCTGGGCCTGATTTGCCAGGCGCTGTCGTGGGACGACGTGGTGATGCCGCTACTGAATGCGCTGCTGTGGGTGGTTTGCCTGACGGTGCCGCGCCGGCCTGTGAAGCTGGGGCAGACGGTGGACATCGCGGCCATCGTCCTCGGCGGCGTGTTGGCGTGGCAGCTCGCGCCGGTGTTCGGGGTGAACGCGCACTTCTCCGTGGGGCATGGGCTGACGTTGTTGCAGCTGCTGCGATTGATGCGGCCGCTGGACCGACGGGAAAAACTTTTCTCGCTCATCGTCGCGAGTGGGCAGCTCGCGGTGGCTTGCACCGTGGTGCTGGACTTCCGCTTCATCCTCATTTTGTTCGCGGCGGTGGCGCTCTTACCGAAGGCGCTGCTGGAGCTGGAGGCCGAGTCCTTCGCCAGCACGCCGATGAAGCTGCCCCGGCTCGGGTTTGCTCCGCTCCCGATTTTCGGGGTGATGGTCGCGGTGTTTGTGTTCGTGCCGCGTGGTTTTCTCGGCTCGCCACTGGCGGCACGATTGCCTAGCGGGGCTCAAGGTGGGGCGTTGGACTCGGTGCTCGATCCGTCGCGCGGTGGGCAGGCGAGCTCCAGTCGGCTGCTCTTCCAAGTCGAGGCGGCCGAAGTCGGCTACCTGCGCATGGCGGCGTTGACGGACTTTGTGGATGGTCAGTGGAAGCAGGACAACGGACCACCGTGGGTGCCGATAGCGAACACCTCGCCCGCGTGGCTCGCCGATCACAAGCACCGCCGCGTGCGCGTGAAAGACGTGACTGCTTTGAACCGCGTGCTGCCCACGGACGGGCCTCCGGCGCGCGTGACGGGCCGGTTCTTCCGCACCCCGGGCCGCAATGCGCACGGCGTCGTGGTCTGCGAGGCGATGTGGAATTCCGGCAACAACCTTTACGAATACTGGCTGAACCCGCGCCCGCCCGCCGAGCCGCTGCGGGAGGAGCAGCGCAGCCGTTTGCTCGCCCATCCCACGCCCTCGCCGGAACTTCGCGCCTGGCTCGACGGCGTCCTCGCGGGCGCGCCCGGCCCCCACGAGCAGGCGCGTCGGCTGGAGGCGCATTTGCGTGACACGTTCAAATTTGAGTTGGCCGCGCCGGAGTTGATCCGACGCAACGCGTTGGAGGATTTTCTGCTGCGCGAGCGGCGCGGCCACTGCGAGCGGTTTGCTTCCGCGATGGCGCTGCTGCTACGGATGCAGGGTGTGCCGGCGCGCGTGGTGGTGGGCTTCGTGCCGGGGCAGCGCCACTGGCTTTCGGGCTGGCGCGACGTTCGGCTACGCGACGCTCATGCGTGGGTGGAAGGGCACTTCGCGGAGCACGGCTGGTTGGCATTCGACGCCACGCCGCGCGGTTCGCTCCCGCCGCCGGGGTGGAATCCCGCCGGTCTGCTCGATGCGCTCGACGTCATTTGGTATCTCAACATCGTGAACTACGACGCGGGGATGCAGCGCGATTTCTTCCAGGTGTCAGCGCACGGTCTCGGAGGCGCGTGGGACGCGGCGCGCAAGGTGGGGCCGTTCCTGCTGGGGTTTGTGGCGCTGGCAGCTTTTGGCGTCTGGCTGAAACGGCGGTGGGTTGTCCGCAGCGCTCATGAGTCACGAACAGGCGCTGCGGATGTTTCTGCGCGGTTCGCGAGTGATACATATGGCCGGATGCTGGGCTTGCTCGCGCGTCACGGTCGCGTGCGGCGACCGCAGGAGACGCCGGGTGAGTTCCTTGCCACGTTGCGTGAGGAGCCTGCGTCGGTCCGTGTGCCGGTGGAGCGCGTCACCGCCGCGTTTTGCGAGACGCGGTATGGGCAGGTGACGCTTTCGCTGGCAGAGCAGGGGGAGATGGAGCGCGGGTTGGAGGAGTTGCAGGAGGGGCTGAAAGGGAAGGGGAAGTAAGCCGTGTTCAGTGTTCAGTGGGGAGGCGGCGTGTCCGTGCGGCTTACGGAACACTGAACACGGCTTACTTTCCCCGCTCCGCTCACTACTTCACTCCGGCCAACTCGCGCCACAGGAGCGCACTCATGCGCATTCCGGAGCTGAAACAATCGAGGTCAAACTTCTCGTTCGGGGAGTGGGCGTTGTCGTCGGGAAGCGAGAGGCCGAGGAGGAGTGTCTCGACGCCGAGGATGCGCTTGAAGTCGTTTACAATGGGGATGGAGCCGCCTTCGCGCATGATCACGGGCTCGCAGCCGAAAGCCTCGCGCAGCGCGCGCAGGGCGGCTTGGGCACGGGGGCTGTCCGGCTGGACGAGGTAGGCCTCGCCGGCGTGCCCGGCTTCCACGGTGAGTTTACAGCTCGGTGGGCAAAGCTTCTTCAAGTGTGTGGTGATGAGTTTCTGAATCTTCTTCGGGTCCATGTCGGGCACGAGGCGGAAGGTGAGCTTCGCGCGCGCCCACGCGGGGACGATGGTCTTGCTCCCTTCGCCTTGGTAGCCGCTGGTGAGGCCGTTGATTTCGCAGGTCGGGCGGGCGGTGCGGCGCTCAATGCTGGTGAAGCCTTTCTCGCCGAACAGCTCGGGTGCGCCGACGAGCTTGCGAAAGCTGGCTTCGTTGCTGGGGAGTTTTGCGAGCATCGCGCGCTCGTATTTCGAGAGCGGGGCAACGTCGTCGTAGAAGCCGGGGATGGTGATACGGCCGTTTTTGTCGCGGAGTTTGGCGAGCAGTTGCGCGAGAGCCATCGCAGGGTTCTCCACCGCGCCGCCGAAGAGACCGGAGTGCAGGTCGCGGTTCGGGCCGTCGAGGCGGATTTCCACGGCGAGGATGCCGCGCAACGCGTAGGTGAGCGCGGGGTGACGCTTGCTGGGCAGGCCGTTGTCGGAGATGACGAAGGCCTCGCAGCGGAGGTCTGTTTTCCGTTCACGCAGGAAGGGAGCGAGGTTTTCGCAGCCAATTTCCTCCTCGCCCTCGATGAGGAAGGTGAGGTCGCAGGGCAGCTCAGTGCCGGTCTTGAGGTAAGCTTCCACGGCCTTCAAGTGCGCGAAGTGCTGGCCCTTGTTGTCGCAGGAGCCGCGGGCGAAGAGGCTGCGGCCTTCGATGCGCGGCTCGAAGGGCGGGGACTTCCAGAGTTCGAGAGGCTCGGGCGGTTGCACATCGTAGTGGCCATAGACGACGTAGTGCGGCTTGCGCGTGCCGGCACGGCGGGGCGTGCGGGCGAGGACGATGGGGTTGCCGGCGGTGGGGCAGACTTCGACGGACAGGCCGAGCGAGCGGCAGTGAGCGGCGATCCACTGAGCGCACTTCTCCAAGTCAGGCTTGTGCTGCGGCTGGGCGGAGACGCTGGGGAAGCGGAGGTAGTCGGAGAGTTCGCGCAGGAAGCGCGCTTCGTTCGCTGCGAGGTAGTCGAGGACAGGTTGCATGGGCGAAGAGGAAAGCGGAGCCGGGCGCGGAAGGCAATGGCGGGAAGTGTTTTGGCCACAGATGCCCACGGATGAAACACAGATGAGGTATGCGCACGGGGCGAATTTAGCCTTGGCGCGACCAGTTATTACGTGTAGGTAACAACCCGTTTTCCGACACAACACACAGCGCAACCACACATGAGTTCACCTAACACAACTAGCGACGGCCCTTGGTGGAAACAACTCAACGGCTATCACTGGTTCGTCTTCGCCGTGGCGGCGCTGGGTTGGCTCTTCGACTGCCTCGACCAGCAGCTTTTCACGCTGTCGCGCGGCCCGGCGATGAAGGCGCTGCTGCCCGCCGGCAAAGACCCGCTGCTCTGGGGTGGCTACGCGACCTCGATCTTCCTCTGCGGCTGGGCCACGGGCGGGCTGATCTTCGGCGTGCTGGGTGACCGCATCGGGCGCGCGAAGACGATGATGATCACGATCTTGATCTATTCGCTCTGCACGGGTCTGAGCGCGTTGTCGCAGACGTTTTGGGATTTTGCGTTTTACCGGTTCATCACCGGGTTGGGAGTTGGCGGCGAATTCGCGGTGGGCGTGGCGCTGCTGGCGGAGGTGATGCCGGCGAAGGCCCGTTCCGGTGCGTTGGGCTCGCTCCAAGCGCTTTCGGCGATCGGGAACATTTCCGCCGCGCTCATCGGCATGGGCATGGCCAATCTAGAGAAATCCGGCACCATCGCGCTGGGCAACTCCTGGCGTTGGATGTTCGTCATCGGTGCGATCCCGGCCTTCCTCGCGCTCGTCATCCGCATGCGGATGAAGGAGCCGGCGCGCTGGCAGCAGATGAAGGATTCCGGCGAGCTGGACAAGCACAGCGCGTTCACCTACCGCGAGCTGTTCAGCACGCCGCGTTGGCGTCGGAATGCCATCGTCGGGATGCTGCTGGTGTGCTCGGGCGTGATCGGCCTCTGGGGCATCGGCTTCTACACGCCGGAGTTGGTGCGCACGGTGTTGCGCAAGTCCTACACGGCCGCCTACGTGGACTACGCGAAGGCCACCACCACCGACGCCGCCGCGACCTCCATCGACACGGTGCCGCAAGTCATCAAGGACGCGCACATGGAACTCACCAAGCAGGGCCTGCCGCCTGCGGACATTCAAAAATCCATCGAAGCCAAAACCATCGGGCCGCTGGTGGACAAGTGGGCGAGCTGGGGCCTGCTCACGCTACAAATCGGCGCGTTCTTCGGCATGCTCTCCGCGAGTTGGGTGGCGGCGAAACTGGGTCGTAAACCGGCGTTTGCGATTGCCTTCAGCACCGCGCTGGTGGCGACCGCGTGCGCGTTTTGGTTCTATCGAGAGGCGAGCCAGACCTTCTGGCTGATTCCGATCATGGGCTTCTTCCAGCTCTCGGTGTTCGCGGTCTATGCGATCTACCTGCCGGAGCTATTCCCGACGCACTTGCGCAGCACGGGCACATCCTTCTGCTACAACGTGGGGCGCTTCCTCGCGGCAGCGGGCGTGCCGGTGATCGGTCTGCTGAAGACCGAAGTTTTTGTCAACTCCCCTGAGCCCATGCGTCCGGCTGCGCTGACGATGTGCTGCGTCTTCCTGCTCGGCCTGGCCGTGCTGCCTTTCGCGACGGAGACGAAGGACCAACCGCTGCCTGAGGACGAAAAGGGCTTCGCGCACTGAGCGGGGCCGGAAGCCGTGGCTTGGCTCCGCCGCGACGTGGGAAGGCGCGGAGCGTCTGGACTGCGGTGGCTTCAGCGCCGCTTTTCAGGTGAACTGTGGCCGAGCGATTCGGAGAGCGGCGCTGAAGCGGCCGCAGTCCAGCTGCTTCGCACAAGGGGCTAGCCGCAGGTGAACGCCGGCGGGCGGCGGACTGGAATGTCCGCCTCACCTCGTCACACGGAGAAGAAGTCATGCATCTTCTTCATGAAGTCGCTGGCGTATGCTTCCTGGCTCAAGGGCACGTTGTCGCGCTTACGTTGTGATTGGGATTCCACGAGGATGACCTCGGCCTCAAGGCGTCGGATCGCGAGGATTTCACTGAAACTTTCCACCAATTCGGGAGACTCGCGGAGCACTTCGGCCATGCGTTCGCTGGGGACCAGGACGACCTCGCAGTCGCTCGTGGCCACGACGGTGGCGCTGAGTTTTTCGCCGGTGAGCAGGGAGATTTCACCGAGGCAGTCACCGCTGTGCACCACGTTGACCAGGGTGTCCACGCCGTCCTGCTGGACGAATACGTCGGCCGCGCCGTCCACGACGACGTAGAGCGCGCCGCCCTCCTCGCCTTGACGGAAGATGCGCTCGCCCTTGCCGAAGAGTTGGGTGTGGGCGCCCACCACCAGCTTGTTGCGCTGGTCCTCGCTGAGAACGCCGAAGATCATGTTTTTGCCGAGCATGGCTGAGATCTGCTTGAGCTGGGTTTCATTGTCGTCGGCCGGGCGTTCGTAGCGGACCACGCGCTGTGGCAGCGGGATGGAGATGCCGGCGCGACGGAGTTCATACCAAGCGTCGGTGCGGATGCCGTCGGCGATGTTGTCCTGCTTCTCGTCGCGATCGATCCAGAATTTGATCTCGTAGAGAACTCCGCTCTCGCCGAAGTCCTTGAGGAAGACCTCCGGGGCTGGTTCCTTGAGGACGCCTTCCACGTCGGCGGTGGCGCGCAGGAGGATGCGGCGGACTTTGTTGGGTGGGGCGGAGTAGTCCACGGGCACGGTGACGCGCATGGCGTGCTGCGGAGTTGGATAGCTGTAGTTTTGGATGTGTCCGTTGACAAAATCCACGTTGGGAACCTCGAAGTAAGTATGGTCCACCGTGCGCAGGCGGGTGCTGCGCCAGTTGAGTTCCATGACCTCCGCGAGGCGGTTGTCAACGAGGAGCCAGTCCCCTTGCTTGAGCGGCTTGCTCATCTGGATGGTCAGCCCGGCGGTGAGGTTGGAGATGACCGGCCGCAAGGCGAGGCCGACCGCGAGGCTGAGGCCGCCGATGCTGGCGATGAGGCCGGGCACGCGCACATCGAAGACGAATTGCAAAATCAACACCACGGCGGCGGTGATGCCGACGATCCTCGTGGCGTGGGTGAAGAAGCGCGGCACGATCATCTTGCGCTTCTTGGCGAAGTATTCTTCCCAATAGAACCGGTTGAAGAGGTTCAGGAGCAGTAGCGCATCCATCATGAATGCCGCCGCCATGATCACCCGGTGCTTGTCTCGCTGTGCTAGCACTTCCAGATCGAAGATGAAGTAGGAGGTGGCAAGGACCGCGTTCGCGATGCAGATGAGATGGTAGGGTGCCCCCATCCGGACGGCCCACCGTTGCCGCAACTGCCGCCCTAAAACCACCATTATGAGCCAGACTGGGAGCCCGACGGCGATTACGTAGAAGAGATTGTTCATGCCAGTAAGCGCATCTTGGGAAGGTGAGTTTGCGACTGCAACTTGGAAATCAGTCCCCCCACATCAGTCCCCGCACTGGCGCTGCGCTACTTCGCGAGGTTGAGGCACACCAGCTTGTCCTCGCTGCGGAGGTAGAGGCGTTTATGAGCGAGGATGGGGGCGGCCCAGGTCGGGTAGCCGAGCATCGGGGCCTGCCAGCGGGCGAGCTCCTCGGGTTGCTTCGCGTTGGGCTTGAAGATGCCGAGCAAGCCGGCCTCGCCGAGCACGAAGAGTTTTCCATCCGCGAGAATCGCCGAGCCACGGCCATAGACCGGGAACTGCGAGCCGTGCGGCGGGTTCTTCTTCCAGCGCTCGTCGCGGCTCCACGTCACCTTGCCGGTCTTGAACTCCACGCAACGAAACGTCGCGTCCGGCTCGTCGCGTCCGCTGAACGCGTAGAGATGGCCGTCGAGCAGGATGGGCGTGTTCCAGTGTAGCTCCAGCGCGGGCACCTTCCACCGGCCCGTGGCGGGGTCGCGGTCGGCGGGGTCGAAGGGATGCCCCGCCGGGTCGCGCCAGACTTCGGCGAAGGATTTACCATCGGGCTTCACGCGCAGCAGCACCGCGCCGCTGCGATAGTAGGCGGCGGAGATGAGCACCGTGTCGTCCAGCACCACGGGGTTCATCGCGTTCACGGAGTCGTTGGCCGGCGATTGGAACCAGCGGCTGAAGTTCACTTGGCCGTTCGTCGGGTTCACCGAACACAGGCCCTGGCGCATCAGGCAGAAGACGTGGCGCTGCCCGTGCATCGTCGCGGCCACCGGCGACGCGTAGCTGGCGAGCTTCTCGAAGCCGGTCCACTCGTAAGGCACTTCCGCGCGTCCGCCCAGCGTGGTGATGCCGGTCCAATTCGCCTTGCCGACGTTCTGCCAGAGCGTCTTCCCGGTCTTCGCCTCGAAGGCGACCATGCCCGCGTTCGGCTGGCCGCCGACCATGACGATGAGTTTGTCGCCCTCCAGAATGGGCGTGGAGCCGACGCCGAAGAAGGCGTCTGGCACGTTGAAATCCTTCGCCGTGTCGCGTTGCCAGACGAGCTTCCCGGTAGCGAGTTCGAGGCAAAGTAATTTGCCCTCCGCGCCGAAGGTGTAGCAGCGGTCCGCCGTGAGCAGCGGCGAGCAACGCGGGCCGTTGTTGTAGCCGAAGGGGTCTTGGTAACGGCTCGGGTAGGCGTAGCGCCAAGCGGGCTTGCCCGTCGCCGGGTGCAAAGCCTCGACGACCTCCTCGTCCTTCACGCGGTGGTGCAGCACGAGCAACTCCCCACGCACCGACGGCGCGCTGTAGCCGGTGCCGATGTCGTGCTGCCAGACGACCGGCGGACCCGCTTTCGGAAACGCGTCAAGCAAACCGGTCTCGCGCGAGGTGTTGTTGCCGCGCGGCCCGAGGAACTGCGGCCAATCCTCCAAGACTTCGGCGGCGCGGAGGGAGCCAGCGGCGAACAACAGCGCGAGCAACAGAGAGCGAACATTCATGCGAGTGCGCCGAGGTTCTAATCGTGATGAGGGCGGTGCAAGCGAAAGATTATCGGCGGATGGAGTTGGTCCCTGATACTGGCGCGCGAGCGCCTCTGCGCGCTTCAATGGGGAGGCAAATGCGAGGGGAGTGCGTAGCTTCAGCCGTTGTCCTGCCGCTTCGTCCCGCGCCCGTGCTGGCGCTGGCGGTTGGGGCGGAACGCGCGGTCGGGGCCTTCGATGCCGTTGGCCTCGCCCATGTAGAGGCTGAGGAGGTGGGCGCGTTTGGTCTGCTGCGCCTGCTGTTGGCGGCGACCGCGAAGGAGTTCGGCAATTCTGGCAATCAGGCGCATCGGCTGTCGTTGGCGACGGCAGCGAGCTTGGGGGAAACGGGGCAGGGCGGGAAGCGGAAATCCTCAGCCTAGGAAAGGCAGCGAAGCCACAGATTCACACAGCTAGACACTGATAGGGAACAGCTTGGGCAGCTTGGCTCATTATCCGCCGGGTGAACCCCGCGCTTCCCCCAATTTGTGTTTATCTGTGGCTTCCCGATTCGGTCGGTTTCCCAACCGGCGGATTTCCTTTCAAACCACGTGGTCTGGCGTCGGCGGCTTGAGCTTCGCGTCTTGCGGGTGCGCGCCCACTTCGCCGTGATAGGCCGTCTTGCGGCGGAAGCGCAGTTCGGCCGCGCGCGTGTCGTCTCCCGCAGCGGAGGTGGCGATGGCGGGCAAGTCAAACGTCCCGTCCGGCAGCGCGAAGCGGTAGCTGAACGTGCCGTCAGGCCGCAGGCGAATCTGCCGCCCACCGATGGTCACGGTCGCATCCGGCTCGGTCGCACCGTAAAGGATCAGCTCGGCGTTGATGTTGAACCAGAAGCCGCGCGCCTTCTCTCCGCCAGCAAATGGACCCGGCAAGCTGCCGAGCGCTCCAAACGGGCTGCTGGGCGAGCCGAGGCCCAGCGCGCCTTGCCCGGCGGCGAGTTGCGCGGCGGTCTGATCGGAGAGCTGTTTCACGAGCTGGCGGCGGACGAGTTCCGTGATTTCCAGCGAGCCAATCCAGACGCGGCGCACCTCGTCCATCGTGACGACTTCGGTGAGAGCCTTCGCTTGCGCAGGCGTCCATACCGGCGCGGGCGCGGGGCCGGCAGTCTCGGCGGGAGTAACGTGTCGGGCAGGTGAGGCATCCGTCCCGGATCGCGTGGGCACACCGGCCACTGGCGGCGCAAAGGTCTCGGCGGTGGGGAGGTCCGGGTGGCCTTGTTCACGCAATTGTGCCAGTGCCTCCATCAGCGGCACGTGCTGGCTGATGACGGCCTTGACCATTTCGACGAGTTGGTCGAAGGGCACTTCGACCGGCAGCGTGGCGAACTCCGCGCTGGTGTCGTCAGACAAATGGTCCGGCGGCGTAATGGTTGCAGCCGAGGAGGCGATGGCCTGCCAGCGTTCCTTCCGGTCGAGGTAGCCGAGTTGTGCGACGAACTTTGTGCCGCCGCGACCGACGTGGATGAACCAGTTCCTCGATTCGGGGTGGACGTGCTGCGTGACCAGCGGCTCGCCGAGAATTTCCTTCTCGAACACCCGGACAATCAGGTGGCCATCGTCGGACTCGGCGTTGAATTTGCGTTGCTGTGCGGCGGACAGATCCCAGTGGGCGTAAAGCCACTGCGGGTCACGCGCGGTGAGCCAAATCTTCGTGGTGCCGTAGGACTCGGGCAACTCGCCGCGTTCAGTCACGAGGCCGGCGTGCGCGGGCGGCGGGGTGGGTCCCAGTGCGTAACGCTGGCCGGGTCCGCTAACGGCGGTCGGCACGGCGATATCGCCAGCGAGCAGGAGCGCTGGGATTTCGAGCTTGGGCTGGCGGATTTTACGCGGTGCGGCGGGGCGCTTGGACTTCATCGCCGAGGCACTGGGCGCGCGCGCGGGGCGTTTGTTTTTGGTAGCCAGTTCGGGCTTGGCCGCCGCTTGCGGTTGGGCCTGCGTGGCGGTCTTGGCGATGCGTTTGACCTTGGTGACCAGTTCGAGCTTGGCCGCCGCTTGCGGCTGGGCCTGAGCGGCGGTCTTGGCGATGCGTTTGGGCTTCGCGGTCGGCGTCGAGACAGGCTTCACGGTGGCAGCGCGGGCGCGCGCAATCACGGGTGTTTTCAGGGCGCGGCGGGTGGGTTTCTTTTCCAGCTTCATAAGGATTCTCCGTGGCGAGCGGGTCGGTAGGGCAGCGCCTGTTCTTAAGCCGCACAACTTTGTGGCCAAGCTGTTGACCCGTGCAACGGAAATTTCCGCTCCTGTCGGCGGGAGTTCAAAATGAGATTTGTGAGGGGAACAAAATGAGACTGGGTCAGAGGGAGAACTTTCCGAGGATGTCGGACCAGCGATTTTCGGGTGGCTTGGGCGGTTGGGACCCGACCCAGAACTGGCAGTTGGGATGATGAATGGGGGTCACGGTCTGGCGAAAGGTGGCACTGATGGGCCAACTGCGGCCCAGGAAATCCACTTGGTGGTCGGCGTTGACGCGGCGGCCCAGATGCAGCGCCAGATTGATGTCCAGCAGGCTGAGGTCAGGACAGGTGCTCCCGGTGGTGCGGCCCTGCACCTTGGCTTGGGCGCAGGCCTCGTCCGGTGACAGGTCGGGGG
The DNA here is from genome assembly GCA_943330855.2 of Klebsiella pneumoniae. Classification (GTDB taxonomy): domain Bacteria; phylum Verrucomicrobiota; class Verrucomicrobiia; order Limisphaerales; family SXTU01; genus SXTU01. The sequence continues at coordinate 105,843 of CALQJI020000004.1, read as the reverse complement.
TGCGGCAGTCGGTCTGGTTCTGCCGTGCCAGTTACCGGTTGAGGAGTTCGTGGGCGGGGGCGTAGAGGGTGATGTTCTCGTAGGCCAGCAGTGCGACGAGGGGGGGTGCCCAAGCGGCGTTCGATTTTACCTTTGGCCTGGGGGGCTTGGGGCGACGAGTTGGGTGACGCCCAACGCCTTGACGGCGCGCTGGAACTCGGAGCGCGGGTCGCGTCCGCCGGCGGTGGATTCATGGCCAAACAGGGCTAGGCCATCGGTGTAGAGGGCCAGTGGCAGGCCGAGCGCGGTGAACCGGCGGTGGAAGTGTTGGAAGTGATGTCAGGTGGTGTCGGTGGGGACGAAGCTGGCGCCCAGCAGCAGCCGGGAATGGTCATCCACTGTGAGCAGCAGGGTTTACTTGTCCTGAGCGGACCACCATCGGTGGCTGGAGGAGTCGTGCTGCCAGAGTTCGCCCACGCGGGCGCGTTGCCAGCGGCGACGGGGCTTGGAGTTGGGCGCAGGGGCGTTGACCAGCAGGGGGAAGTGACGGCTGGCGTAGGCGGTGACCGATTTGCGGTTACGGCGGAAGGTGAAGCGGGTGGCGAGTTCGGCGGCGGCGAGAGCGTCCAGGTCTCATTTTGTTCCCCTCCAACAGGAGTTTCCCGAGCGCAGTCGCACACGGGGCGCAGCTCGGCATACGCCCACGGTAGGCAAAGACGCATCGCAATTCTGAAATTACCGTTTGCTTCGTGCCGAGACACTGTGCTAGAAACCGCGCTCCGTTCGGGTGGTCCGGTCGGAAAACTCTTTCAACAGATATGGCACTACACAACAGTCTCCGCGCTACCAACACCCTCGGGGCCAAGCGCAACGTCTTGAAGCGCTACGAGCGCGTCGAAATCCTCCGCAAGGCTGGCACCTGGAAAGCCGGCGACCGCGTCACCGGCCTCCGCAAGACCAAGCCCCCCGTCTAAACTGCCGGCCCCCGCGCCGCGCCACCTGCTGAACCCATTTACGGGAATCCGTCCGCCGCGAGGTGCGCCGGTTTTCTTTGCTTGTGCAAGTCCGACTCCAAAAATTTCTCGCCGAGGCTGGCGTGGCTTCTCGCCGCGCTAGCGAACGTCTCATTATCAACGGCCTCGTCGAGGTCAATGGCTCGGTAGTCAAAGAACTCGGCACCAAGGTCGACCCCGACCACGACACGGTCCAAGTCGAAGGGCGTCCTGTGAAAACTCGACGTAAGATTTACGTCGCCCTGAACAAGCCCATGGGGTTTTTGTCCACTCGCAGCGACGACTTGGACCGACGCATCGTGACCGACCTGCTCCCAAAGGAATGGTCGCACTTGCATCCCGTCGGACGCCTCGACAAAGACAGCGAGGGGTTGCTCTTCCTGACCAACGACGGGGATTTCACCTTGCACCTCACACATCCGCGCTTCGGCGTTCGGAAGTGCTACCGCGCCATCGTCGAGGGCCGCGTGGAGCAGGGGATGATTCGTCGCTTCATGCAGGGGGTGGAGCACGAGGGCGAGACGCTCAAGGCGGAGCGCGCCCGCATCGTGGACTCGAACAACTCACACAGCATCGTGGAGTTGGAACTTGCCGAAGGTAAAAACCGTGAAGTGCGCCGACTCTTCGAGTCACAAAACCTGATCGTCGCGCGCCTGCAACGCACGCAAATCGGCCCCATCCGGCTTGGCGAACTGCCGGAAGGCAAATGGCGCGCGCTGACGGACACTGAGGTGAAGTCTCTTCTCAACTTGTCAGCCGCACCCGCTGCGAAAGTTGTCGGTTCGACGGCTACTGCTTCGCGCTGAGGTCGAAGCACGCCATCTCCACGGCGTTGCGCACGAAGAGCTTTCCGCCCGCGAGTGCCGGGTGATTCCATGTCTTGCCCTTGATGCCGGGGATGCGCGCGAGTTCCACGTGCCGGTCGGGTAACGCCTGCACGAGCGCGAGGTCGCCATTGCCACAGAGGATGACGAGGTGACCGCTCGCGAGGAGGACTTGCCCGTAGCCGTAACGCCCGTCCTTCCAACGTCGCTCGCCCGTCGCGGCGTCGAGGCAGACGAGGATGTCTTCATCGAGGCCGTAGAGGTGGCCGTTGTGCAGCACGGAGCTGGTGAACTTGTTCTTGAGAAATTTGTTCCGCCACAGCTCCTTCACCGCGAAACCACTCTCCGTGTGGCTTACCTCCAGTCCCACCGCGCCCGTGCCGTAGCCTGCGCTCAGGACGAGGCGGTTCGTGCCCGTCACGATGGGCTGCGCGATGCTGTTGTCGAACTCCACGCGCCAAGGGAAGCGCCAGAGCGCCTTGCCGTCCGTGGGCGATACGCCGAGCAAGTGGCTCGAACTGTGGACCAACAACTGCCGTTCGCCCGCCAGCTTGACCACCAGCGGCGAGGAGTAACCGGCCTTGCCTTCGAGCGCCTTCCACGCGAGCGCGCCGGTGATTTTGTCGTAACCGATGAGCATCCGCGCGTCGCGGCCCTGCGGCTCGCCAGCGAGCACGAGCACCTTGTCCTCCACGATGAGCGGTGCGGCGCTGAGGGCGAAGTAGAGGTTCGAGCAACTGTGCTCCGCGAATAGGTCGTGCTGCCAGAGCAGCTTGCCGGTCGCGGCTTCGAGGCAACGAAACTGCCCCGTGCCGCCGAGCGAGTAGAGCCGCCCTTCGTGCCAGGTCGGCGTCGCACGCGGGCCTTCGCCGCCCATCCATTCCTGAAAGTGCGCCGCGTAGCTGTGTGCCCAAACCTCGCTTCCCGTCTCAATTTCGTAAGCCGTCACCGCCTCTTGCTCACGCCGCTGCTCGATGGTAAAAGCCAGTCCATCCGCGACTACGAACGACGCGAATCCACCGCCGACGGGCTGTTGCCACAGCCGTTTTGGCGGTGACTTCGCCCAGTCCACGTTGATGGGCTGCTCAGTGTAGTGGCCGTCGCGCTGTGGCCCGCGGAAGTCGGTCCAGTAGGGCGGGGCGATGGGTTTCGCTGCGGGCGTAACGGGCTTCGCGGCGGGAGAAGGGCTCGTGGCCGCGCGCGCCTTCTCCAGCCGCGCGTAGTCGGTGACTTGCCACGTCGGGACGGGAATGGGCCGCCCCTGCATCTCGAAGCGCAGCCCGGCGAACTTGTGCAGCAGGAACAAAATCGCCGCTGCGTAAACGAGCGAGAACAGCCCGACGCCCAGCGTGCCGAGCAGCTTGCGCCCAAGCGTCGCTGGCCCGCGCCATAGCAGCCACAAGCCGGCGGGCGGGAACGCGAGCGTGGCGAAACGGAGCCGGCGGGCGGCGGCGGGGTCAGGCGGAACGGCGGCTGCGTCAGTGTTCATGGCGACGCGGCGCAAGATAACGAGTCCGCCCGCCGCGTCCACGCCGAAGGCAACCCGGAAAAACGGTGCTGAAGCCATCGCAGTCCAAACGCTGGCACGACTCCCCACAGCCTCGGGCCACGCGAAGCAGTCTGGACTGCGGTGGCTTCAGCACCGCTTTTTGGAGCGCCTTTGCACTCTCACCGGACTGGCTCGTCTGATTCCCCCTGCATGGGCGGAAGCTTGAATCACCCTCCATCGCCGCTACCTTTCCGCTGATGCGAAGACTGTTCTCCACCGCCGCGCTGTCCGCCCTCTTGCTGACCGCGCTGCTCCTACCCGCTGCCGAACCCGCCGATGGCGCGAATCTCAAATCCAAGTCCACCCAAGCGAAGGACGACAAAACCCCCGCTGGCGTCTCCACCGCCGACTCCCCGGACACCGCCAAGAAACGTCTCGTCGTCGCGCCCGGCCTCAAGGTGGACCTCTGGGCCGCCGAGCCACTCATCGAGAACGTCGTCAACTTCAGCTTCGACGAGCAGGGCCGCGCCTACGTGGTCGAGACCGGCCGCCGCCGCACGAGCGTCTTCGACATCCGTAGTTACCGCGACTGGGTGGACGCCGACCTTGCCTTCCGCACGCCGTGGGACCGCGCTGAGTTTTTCCGCACCAACGTCTCGCAGGACAACGCGGCCTTCATGCGCCAGCTCGGCAGCGCGAAGCAGGGCGGCTTCCGCGACTTCAACAGCGACGGCCGCCTCGACTGGCGCGACCTCGAAGTCGAGTCCGAGCGCATCAAGCTCGTGTGGGATTCGACCGGCAGCGGCGTCGCGGACAAGTCCGCCGTCTTCGCCGACGGTTTCAACACGAGCATTAGCGGCGTCGCCGCCGGCGTGCTGGCGCGGCGGGGAGAAGTCTATTTCACCTCCATCCCGGACGTGTGGCGCTTCAAGAGTTCTGAGTTTGGAGTTTCGAGTTCTGGGTCCGCGCCCGGCAGCGCGTTCGGCACTCACAACCCAAAACTCCGAACTCCGAACTCCAAACTGGCCACCGGCTTCGGCGTCCACATCGCCTACGGTGGCCACGATATGCACGGCCTCAAGTTCGGTCCCGACGGTAAGCTCTACTGGACCATCGCCGACCGAGGTGCCGCGCTCACCAACCTCTCGCGCACACTCAACCCCGACCTCGATTACCTGCTGAAATTCCTCCCCGACACCGGCGCGGTCTTCCGCAGCAACCCGGACGGCAGCGAGCTGGAAGTCGTCGCCATCGGCCTGCGCAACCCGCAGGAGTTGGCCTTCGACGACTTCGGCAATCTCTTCACCGCTGACAACAACGCCGACGGCGGCGACAAGGCTCGCTGGGTCCACATCGTCGAGGGCGCGGACTACGGCTGGCGCTACGGTTGGCAGCACTTGCCCAAGCTCGGCGCGTGGAATGCCGAGTTGCTCTGGGGCCTCGCGCCCTCGAACACCGCGCTCTCCTACCCGCCGCCCGTTGCGCACATCGGCCACGGCCCGGCGGGCATCGCGCACTATCCCGGCACCGGTTTGCCGGACACCTTCCGCGACTGCTTCTTTTACGCCGACTTCCCCGGCGGCATCCGCTACTTCCGCCTGGAGCCGAGCGGCGCGAGCTTCAAGGTCGCGAACGCCGGTCGGTGGCTCGAAAGCAACTCGCCCGACGAGCGCGAGGGCAAGCTGCTCTGGAACCTCTACCCCACCGACATCGAGTTCGGCCCCGACGGCGGCGCGTATGTGCTCGACTGGGTGGCCGGCTGGGAGAAGACCGGCAAGGGCCGCATCTGGCGCGTGCATGACCCGGCGGTGGATGTGTCAGCGGCAGTGCAGGAGACGAAGCGGTTGCTGGCGGCAGACCTCCATCGAGTCAGCGGCTCAGAAATCATGCGTCTGCTCGGCCACGCTGATGTGCGGATTCGCTCGGAAGCCCAGTCCGTCATGGCTTTGAGTCCATTGCGAAACAGCTTTCCGAGTGCGGCGCGTTCTGCGAAGGACCGCATGGTAGAAACGGCGCTCAAGGGCCGCACCCAGCTCGCGCGGATTCATGCAGTTTGGGCACTGGGGGAGTTTGAATCCACTCAACACGCCTGGGGGAAGGCCTATCGAGAGCGTGAGAAGCTGCCCGTAATTGAGCGCACTGGGTCTTTGGCTTTCGAGCCAATCTTGAGTTTGCTCCGCGACAAGGATTCCAAGTTACGCGAGCAGATGGCACACGTTTTGGGCAACGCCTGTCCCCCGAAAGCTTACCCGGAGCTGTTGAGCTTGCTCCGTGACTCAGACATACGCGTTCGTTTCTACGCGGCCCAAAGTCTGGGCAAACTTGGCAAACGTGAAGCCGTCCGACCACTCCTCGACCTCCTCCGCGCCAACGCCGACCAAGACGCCACCATGCGCCACGCCGCCGTCCACGCACTCGTCCGCATCGGCGACACGGACGCGCTACTCGCTGCCGCGAAGGACAGTTCCGCCAGCGTGCGCCTCGGCGCGTGCCTCGCCTTGCGCCGCTTGATGCACCCCGGCATCGCGCAGTTCCTCGACGACTCCGACCCGCGCATCGTCCTCGAATCCGCCCGCGCCATCGCCGACCTCCCCATCGAACCCGCGCTCCCGCAGCTCGCCGCAAAAGTAGGGCAGGCTTCCAGCCTGTCATCCATTGTTCCAGTTCCCGCGCCAGCGGTCGGCCAGCTAGCCAAAGCCAAAGCTGGAAAGTCAGGCGGGACGCCTGACCTACTTCACGAGTTCACGCTCCGCCGCGCGCTCAACGCCAACTTCCGCCTCGGCCAGCCTACGAACGCCCTCGCCCTCGCCACCTTCGCCGCGCGCGGCGACGCCTCGGAAGCCCTCCGCGTCGAGGCCCTCGAAATGCTCGCCGACTGGCCGCAGCCCAGCGGGCGCGACAAAATCACCGGCCTCTGGCGTCCCCTCACCCCGCGCGACGCCCAGCCCGCCGCCGCCGCGCTCCGCCCGCTCGCGCCCGCGCTGCTGGCCGCGAAAGGCACCGCCATCCCCACCGCTGCGCTCGCCGCCATCGAGAAGCTCACCCTCACCGACCTCGCCCCCGTCCTCCTCGACTTGGTGAAGTCCCCGAGCCCCGCCCCCGAAGTCCGCGCCACCGCCCTCCGCACGCTTCATCATTTATCATTCTTAACTCTTCATTCTTCATTGGCCGCCGAGGCCTTGAAGTTCGCCCTCACCGACCCCGCCGAGAGCCTGCGCAAAGAAGCCTCCCGACTCTCCGCCGCCAGCGGCGGCACCGAGGCCCTCGCCCGCCTCGCCGCCACGCTCCAGACCGGCACGCTCGGCGAGCGCCAGTCCGCACTGCAATCCCTCGCCGGCCTCAAGGGCAAGGAAGCCGACGACGCGCTGCGCAAGGCGCTCACGCATTTGCTCGAAGGCAAGTTGCCGCCGGCACTTCACCTCGACCTGCTCGAAGCCGCCGCCCAGCGCACCTCGCCTTCCATTAAAGACCGCCTCGCTCAGTTCGAGGCTAAGCGCGACGCGAAGGACCCGTTGGCAAAATGGCGCGAGTGCCTCACCGGCGGCGACGCCAAGGCAGGCCGCGCGCTCTTCCACGAACGCGCGGAAGCCGCCTGCGCTCGCTGCCACAAACTCCACGGCGAGGGCGGCGACGTCGGCCCCGACCTCGCCGGTCTGGCCGCGAAGCGCGGCCGCGACTACGTGCTGGAGAGCATCGTCCTGCCCAACCGCGTCATCGCGCCCGGCTTCGAGTCGCTGCTGGTCACGCTGAAGAACGGCCAGACCGTCGCCGGCCTGGTGAAGGCCGAGACCGGCGACGAGCTGACGTTGAACTCACCCGAGGACGGCCTGCTCAAGCTGAAGAAGGCCGACATCACCAAGCGCACCGCCACGCTCTCGCCGATGCCCGAGTCGCTCATCGAAGTGCTGACCAAGCGGGAGATTCGCGACTTGGTGGAGTTTCTCTCCGCAGTGAAGTAACAGGCGGTTCCGTTCCGATTTGGGCTTGGCCGAAAACGCCGTTGTCTTCGTGGGGTGGGTCGCTACCCTGCCTTCATGCGTTGCCTGTCCGGACTGGTTGCCGTTCTCCTCTTTCTCAGCGCCGCCATCGCTCAGGCGGGCGGCGGCAAGGTGCTCAAGGTGCTGCCCCACTTTCTCGATCTCGAGGGCCGCCACGCACTCTCGCCGAGCCTCTTCGAGCGCGATGCTTATCAAGCGCACTTGCGCAAGACGCCGGCGGAAGTCAGCGCGCTGCGGTTCGATGTGAACTGGTCTGCGGCAGGCAAGCCGACGAACCTTCGCCTCCGCATTGAGGCGCGCGGAGGCAAGGCCGCCGCGCAATCAAAGCTCATCGAAGCCACGGTGAAACCGGGCTGGACGGGCAGTGCGTGGTCGGCGGTGACAGTGGAGAAGGAAGTCTACCAACAACTCGGCGGCGTGACCGCGTGGCGCGTGACGCTCTGGGACGGCGAGCAGATGTTGGCGGAGCAGAAGTCGTTTCTGTGGTAGCAGGGCAGGGGAGTCAGGTCGGAATTTCCACTCTGGAGCATGAACCAATCGCGCAATCCCATCATCGTCGCTCTCGACGTGCCGCATCTTGAATCCGCCCTCGCCCTCGTGGAGCAACTCGCGCCGGTGGTTGGCGCGTTTAAGGTCGGCAAGGAACTTTTCGTCGCTGCCGGGCCGGACATCGTGCGGCGCATCCGCGACACGGGGGCTTCCGTCTTCCTTGACCTCAAATTCCACGACATTCCCAACACCGTCGCCAAGGCTGTCGAGGCGTCGGTGCGCTTGGATGTGCAGATGCTGACCGTCCACACCAGTGGCGGGCTGGCGATGATGCAGGCGGCGCAAAGGTCGGCGGAGGAAGCCGCGTTGCGCACCGGCAAGACCCAGCCACTCGTGCTCGGCGTGACCGTGCTGACGAGTTTCAACACGAACGACCTCGCTGAAGTCGGCGTTGCTTACGACGTGGGCAATCAGGTGGAGCGCCTCGCGACCCTCGCAGCGAAAGCGGGCTTGGGCGGACTGGTCTGCTCGCCGTTGGAGATTGTGAGACTCCGCCAATTCCTCCCCTCGCACGTCCAGCTCGTGACACCCGGCATTCGCCCTGCCGACAGCAAGGCCGACGATCAAAAGCGCACACTCACGCCGCAGGAAGCGCTGGCCGCAGGCGCGAGCTGGCTGGTGATTGGCCGTCCCATCTGCGCTGCGCCGAACCCGCGCGCAGCGGCCGAGGCGATTCTGGCTTCCTTGTGAGCATGACAGCGGATGTCACGCAAGGACGCAACGGCGCAACGGCTGGAAGTAAGAGCGGCTCTTGGTCACGCGTAGGCGAGGTCTTCCGGCTCTATCTCATTCCATCCCTCCGGTTTTCCTCTCTGCGTCGTTGCGCCCTTGCGTTGAATTTCCTCCCGACATCCGCCGCACCCGACTTGCGCCTTGCAGTTTGAAGTCCGCCCGGTAGCTTGCGCGGGTGTCTAAACCGGTGAGAAAATCAAAGCCCATCAAGGCCGTAATGCTGGGTGTCGGACTCGACTCCGATGGGCACAAGCGCATCACGACCGGCGATAACTTCGCCCTCGTCGGCGGCTCGAAGGACACGCACGAGCAGATGACCGAGAAGGCCCTCAAGATCAACGAGAAGCTCAAGCAGAAGGGCAAACAGCTCGAAGAAGTCTCGCGCGAGGAGTTCGACGACATCGCGCACTCCGTTGGCCTGCATAAGCACAATCCGCAGGCGAACTGAACCCTCATGGGCGCGGACAAACAACCTTACCTCTTCCTCCTCGTCTTCTTCGTGATGGCGTTGGGCTTCGCGGTCGGTCCGCTGATTCTCGCGATGCTCTGGGCTAAAATCTTCTCGCCGGCGAAACCGGGCGAGATGAAGAACGCCACTTACGAGTGCGGCTTGGAATCTAAGGGCGACGCGTGGGTCGCTTTCAAGTCCGAGTATTATCTCTACGGCATTCTGTTCCTCATCTTCGACGTGGAGACGATTTTCCTGCTGCCCTTCTGCGTCGCCTTCACCGGCCTCCCGGTCGGGGCATGCCTGGCGATGCTCGTCTTCGTGCTCCTGCTGGTCGAGGGACTGGCGTGGGCGTGGGTGAAGGGAGTGCTGACGTGGAAGTGAAGGGCATAGGAAATAGGGAATGGGTGATAGGGCGCGATGCCGTTCGCTTCAGTTCTTATTCTCCATTCCCCATTCCCCTTTCCCTACTCTGATTATCATGGACGACGGACTCCGCAACGAACTCAGCAAGCAAGGCGTCGTGGTCGTGACGCTCGAAGAACTTTACAACTGGGGCCGCAAGAACTCCGTCTGGCCGCTCTCCTTCGGCCTCGCGTGCTGCGCCATCGAGATGATGGCCGCCAGCATGGCCCGCTACGACCTCGCCCGCTTCGGCGCAGAAGTCTTCCGCCCCTCGCCCCGGCAGGCGGACCTCATGATTGTCGCCGGCACCGTGACCAAGAAGATGGCGCCGCAAGTCGTGCGCCTCTACAACCAGATGCCCGAGCCGAAATACGTCATCGCGATGGGCGCGTGCGCCATCAGCGGCGGCCCCTTCAAGCAGGGCTACAACGTCCTCAAGGGCATCGATAGATTTATCCCGGTGGATGTCCACATCCCCGGCTGCCCGCCGCGGCCCGAGGCGCTCATCCACGCCTTCATGATGCTCCAGCGGAAGATTGACTCGCAAAAGCTCACAGGTCCGAACCGCGCGCGCCACCTGAACCCCGACCTGCCCAGCGAGTTCCCCGTCCCGCTCTTCGGCGAACACGACCTCGTGCCGTCAAAGAACCCGAACGTGTGGGAACCGGCAGTGGTGGTGCGCTGAAACGCGACGCTCGGTCGGAGCGCGGACGCCCACGTCCGCTGCAAGCCAACCTGGAAAATCTACTTGTTCGCTTGTCGGAGCGAAGTTCACGGCTGCGTCCGTGGGCGTCCGTGCTCCAGCTGTGACTACTCCCGTGCGCGGCTCGCCTGGGAGACGGACGGCTTTACAAACTCCACGAACGCTTCCGCCGTGTGCGGGTTCTTCGCGTCGAGCGTGGTGGCGCGGATGGGGTAGGGGAGGTTGAAGGGGCCGGCATTCGCGGCGAAGTGGACTTCGAGCACACCTCGGTCACTCCCCGCAGGCATGGTCACGGCGGTGGCGCGCAGGCCGGTGACGTGCGGTGGCGCACGCAACTCCACGCGCACCGAATCGGCGCGGAGTGATTTGTCCCGGCGGAGATGGAAGGGGATTTTGACGGACGCGCCCGGCGTGACGCGGAGTGAGGAGTTGTCGAGTTCCAGCTCCAACAGGCCGGCTTGCGTGACGGTGATGACCTGATCGTTCTGCTCGTTTTGGCTGTAGCTTACGATGTGATCCGAGCCGTCGTGATCATGCACGGTGCCCACCAGCATGATCTGCGAACGGCTGGTGCGGCCCAACTCCATGCCGGGCGGGAAGGTGACCTCGAACTCGAACTTGTCCTCGCCGGCAGAAATCGAGACAGGCGGCGCGAAGACGCCTTGCAGGTGGCGTCCCTGGCGGTCTGCGAGTTGTGCGATGATGGGCCCGGTGAAGCCACCGCGTTCAATGCCATAGGGACGCCGATACGTGGAGCCACGCGGCACAATGTTCATAAGGTAGTCGCTCGTGGTCTTGAACGACACCGGGTGGGCGACCGCGAGCAGGACGGAGCCAATCGCCGGTTCGCCGCGCTGCGGTGCGTAGCTCGCGGTGCGCGTGACCCTCTCCCCGTTGAGCGTGGCAGTGCCAGTGAGGGTCAGGCGCCCGATGGCAATTTTCGCCGCGTGCTCGGCTGAGAAGTTCAGGTCTGTTGTCAGTCGCCCGGAGGTGATCTTTGTGCCGGTGACAGTGACATTAGCGGGCAACCCCGCGATTGAGATCTCGATGTCACCTTTGAACCCACCGCTCGCAATGACGTTGACCTTGAGCTTGCCGGGCTGCTGTTTGCCGCCGCGCTTCGGCTTGCCTGGCACCGTGACTTCGCCGTCGGCAGTTTCGCGGATGACGGTGAGAGTGTCGTTCGCCAGGGTCAGTTGAAAGTCTGGCACGCTGGCGGGCGGCGCGACGCCGAGGCGATACGCGAAGTCCAGCCCGCCGCGCGACGCGAAGCGCTCGCTCACATGCAGCCGGAAATCGCCGTCGGCCGGGGCCTTGAAGGTTAGGGTGAGGTCCGATTGTTCGCCCGGTGTGGCCTCGGCGCGAGCGAGGAATTTACCGTCGAGGTCCGTGATTGCGAGGACAGGCGTGAGCGAACTGCCGAGTCGCGTGGCTGCTAGCGAGAGTTCCAGCGCGTCGCCCTTCTTCGCGGAGAAGGTCCAAGTGTTCGTGGCTCCGGGAGCAAGGACGCGTCCGTTGAGCGTGGCGGGCGCGGTGAACTCGCTGCCGCTCTCGGAGTGAATCCGCTCCGGCAAATCGTCGAGTTCGAGGAGTGCGGAGGCCGTCGCCTTGCCATTGAAAACAATCGGCACCGACGCCGCGCCCGTGGCATTGGCAGGCAGCTTCACCTCGACTTGCTTCGTGGGCAGCGCCTGGCCGGTGAGTTCGAGCTTCACACTCTCGCCGCGCTTGCCGCCGAGGGGGAAGACGCGTGACACGACCGGCTGGTCCGTGATGGTGAGGCGGTAGACGTAATTTTGCAGACCACTGGAGTTCACGTCATCAATCCGCACTCGGTAAGTGCCATCGCTCGGAGCGGTGAAATGCAGCGTGGGGTCGCTGCGCTGACTGGCGAAGGCTTCGTTCAACGCGTGGCCAGCGGCGTCGAGCACCACGAGTCGGGCTTGCAGCGGTGAGCCGAGGGACTGTGCGGCTGCGGCGAGCGTGAAGGCTTGCCCGGCCTTCGCGGGGAAAGTCCACACGTCCACATCTTCGCGGGGGAAGATGCGGCCGTTGATTGTCACCGGCGGCGTCACGGCCACGGGCAGTGGCTCGCCAGCGTATTCGGCCTCGATGATTTCAGGCAGCTCACCCACGAGGAATTTCATCGCGGGCGTCGCGCCCTGTGAGGTCCACGCACGCCAATGGCGCGTGCCCAGCGGCGCGTCCGCAGCGATACGCACGGACCCGGCGTGGTCGCGCGGATAGTCTTCACTGCGCTGCGACGCGGGCTGGACGATGAGCGGCCCCTCGAACCAAACCGTGTTCGTCTCCGTGACGCGCGGGGAGGCGGCGACGCCAAGCCCGAGCATTTCAAACCCCGCTGCTCCGTGGAAGTAGCAGCCGCCGACGCGAAACTGCACCGTCGTTCCGCGCTGCCCACCGGCGGGGAAAATGTAGCTGGCGAACGGCTCGACCGCCGACGCGGTGAACGAGGCTTGTCCCAAGACGAGTGAGCCCAGCGCGAGCAGACAGCTGATGGAGTGGAGCGACATTGCAATTGCCGACGCTCCGCGCGCGGGCGTCTTCACGTCGGGTGGGTGGAGATGTCGCGCCCAGCCCCGGCTACCGGGCCTCGCTGTCACCCTGCTGCGACGGGTGCGTGGCTGGACTGCATGGTCCTAGTTAAGGCGCAGTATCTAAGGCTTGGACCGTGTAGCCTCCGGATTTTTCGTCGGCCTGTAGTTTCAACTGCCCGCGTTTTTGCGCTTCGAGTAGGAGGTCGTTGAAGGAGCGGAAGCCGTGGGCACGCTCGTTGAAGCCGGGGTGCCGCCGCTTGATGGCCTGCTTGATCATCGAACCCCAGATAATTTCCTCTGGGCCGCGTTCCTCGGTGATGGCGTCCAGCGTGGTGCCCACCAGCTCGAATGCTTCTTCGAGCGATGGTCCCTTACCCGCTTCCCCAGCCGGTCGCGCTGGAGCCGCGCCGGAGCTACTGCGCCGCCGCCGTTGCGCGGGTTCCGCGCGGACTAGGTCGTCGTAGTAGATGAACTCGTCGCAGTTGTTGATGAAAAGGTCGGCGGTGGAGTTCTTCACGCCCACCCCGATGACGGTCTTGTCGTTCTCGCGCAGCTTGCTCACGAGCGGCGAGAAGTCCGAGTCGCCGCTCAGGATGACGAAGGTGTCCACATGGCCCTTGGTGTAACAGAGGTCGAGGGCGTCCACGACCATGCGGATGTCGGCGGAGTTCTTGCCGGACTGGCGGACATGGGGAATCTCGATGAGCTCGAAGGCCGCCTCGTGCAGGCCGCGCTTGAAATCCTTGTAGCGGTCGAAGTCGCAGTAAGCCTTCTTCACGACGATGTGGCCCTTGAGCAGGAGACGTTCGAGCACCTTCTGAATGTCGAAGCTGGGGTAGTTCGCATCGCGCGCGCCGAGGGCGATGTTTTCGAGGTCGAGGAACACCGCCATGGTGGCGTTGGCTTCGCGGGGTTTGGAGGGGTCTGAGTTCATTGAGTGGGAGGTTTAGCTTGGCGCTTGAGATTACGCACGTGCTGGAAGCCGACGAGTTTCTTCCGTTGCTCGTCCCAGAGCCGGAGGTTGAACGACTTCAGGCTGGCGATGAGCGTGATGGGTTTGACCTTCTGAAACAACGGGTCCGCATCGTGGCAGCGCTGGAGATTGTAGTTGGGAATGCGCGGGCTGAGGTGATGGATGTGGTGGAAGCCGATGTTGCCGGAGAACCACTGAAGAACGCGCGGCAGCTTGTAGAAGGAACTGCCTTGCAGCGCCGCCGCCGTGTAATCCCAGTTCTCGCCGCGCTCCCAGTAAACGTCCTCGAACTGGTGCTGGATGTAGAACATCCACACGCCCGCTCCGCCCGCAACCATCAGCACGGTCAACTGGATCACCAGATACGCCTGGAGGCCGAAGGTCCAGACCAGGCCCGTGGCCATGAGCAGCAGCGAGAGGTTCATCCACTGCACGGACTCGCGCTCGCGCGGGTTCGCCTTCGCGGCGGGGATTCGTTGCAGAACGAGGAACAGGAACAGCGGCGCAAGGCCGAACAGCACGAAGGGATTGCGCGCCAGCCGATACGCGAAGCGCTTCCAGCGCGAGGCCTCGAGGTATTCCTGCACGGTCATCGTCCAGATGTCGCCCACGTTGCGCCGGTCCAGGTCGCCCGCCGTCGCGTGGTGGATCGAGTGCTCCCAGCGCCAGTGATAGTAGGGCGTGAAGGTGAGCAAGCCGCAGATCAATCCGACCACGTCATTGGCCGTCCGGGACTTGAAATACGAGCCGTGCCCGCAATCGTGAAAGATGATGAACACCCGAATCAGGATCGCCCCCGCCAGAATCGCCAGCGGCACGGTGAGCCACCAAGACACCGCGAGGCTGAGATACATGAAATACCAAAGCAGCGCGTAGGAGCCGAAGGTGTTGACGATCTGCCACAGCGCGCGCCCGAGGGAGGGCTGCTGGAATCGGAGCACGATCTCCTTCCACTGCTGTGGGTCCGCGTGAGGCTTCGCCGGGGTCATCACTGGTTCAACATTCATAACGCACCGCTGCTTTCTGCGACCCTTTCCGCGACGTCGCCCGCCGCCTAACCGGACCAGTGGCGTTTTGCCCGCCGACTGATCCGCGTGCCGTTAAGGCTAGGACCAAAGGAGGGTTTCGCCAAGGGCATGTTCGTCGTGACCATGTGCACTGTGTTTGTCATGCGTTGCGTCCATGCTGCGGATGCCCCAAGACTTCCGGCCATGCTCACGGAATACCGAACACGCGATTTGCCCGGCTTTGCATGCCTCGCTCTGCTCGCCCTGCTGTGCCCCGCCTCCGCCCAGGACTTTGACCTCGTCCTCGCGGGTGGTCGTGTGCTCGACCCGGAATCCAAGCTCGACGCCGTCCGCCACGTCGGCATCCGCGATGGCGTGATTCGCGCTGTGTCGGCGATGCCGTTGCGCGGTCGGGCCACCGTGGACGCGAGTGGCTTGGTGATTGCGCCCGGTTTCATTGACCTCCACCAACACGCGCACCTCCCGGCGGATTATCACCTCAAGGCGCAGGACGGCGTGACGGCGGCCTTCGAGTTGGAGGTCGGCACGGCGGATGTGGACGCGTGGTATGCGGCGCGCGCGGGCAAGGCGCTCCTCCACCACGGCGTGAGCGTCGGCCACATCCCGTGTCGCATGGCGGCGATGGGGGACCGGCCCGCGTTCCTCCCCGGCGCGAACTCTGTGACCGCGACCAACCCGGCGAGCGACACGCAACTCGCCGACCTGCGCCGCCTCGTCGAGCGCGGTCTGGAACGTGGCGCGGTGGCCGTGGGCTTCGGCATCCAATACACGCCCGGCGCGACGCAGTGGGAAATCCTGGAGATGTTCCGCGCGGCCGCGAAGTTCCGCGCGCCCTGCTCGGTTCACATCCGCGCCAAGGGCGACACGGGGCCGTTGAACGTTTTCTCCTCCATCCAGGAACTCATCGCCGCGACCGCCGTCACCGGCGCGCCCGCGCACATCTGCCATGTGCAAAGCACCGCCAATCGCCACACGGCGCGCGCGCTCGAACTCCTCACTGCCGCGCGCGCGCGCGGCCTCGATGTGAGTGTCGAGTGCTATCCCTACACCGCCGGGATGACGGACATCCGCTCGGCGATTTTCGATCCCGGCTGGCAGCAGCGCGCGGGCATTGATTTCGCCGACCTGCAATGGCCCGCGACCGGTGAGCGGTTGAACGCGGCGAGTTTCGCGAAGTTTCGCCAGACCGGCGGCATGGTTATCGTCCACTCGAACCCCGAGTCCGTTGTGCGCGAAGCCTTGGCGCATCCGCTGACGATGATTGCCAGCGACGGCCTGCGCGGGCATCCGCGCCACGCGGGCACGAGCGCGCGGGTGCTGGGATATTACGTGCGGGAGGCGAAAGCGCTCACGTTGATGCAGGCGGTGGAAAAGCTTTCGCTTCTGCCTGCCCGCCGATTGGAGGAGCGCGTTCCGGCGATGCAGAACAAAGGTCGCGTCCGCGTGGGCGCAGACGCGGATCTTGTCGTGTTCGATGCGGCCAAGGTGCGCGACCGCGCGACCTACGAGCAGCCGGACCTGCCCTCCGAAGGCATCCGCGACGTGCTGGTGGGCGGCGTCTTCGTGGTGCGGGACGGCGCGTTGCAGCCGGGTGTCATTCCGGGGAAGCCCGTGCGGGCACTGACCAAGTAGTCGCAGGCTTCAGCCTGCGCTTGGGGACGCCCTGCATCAGTAGCCATGCGCGGAAGCGCCACCCGCAGCGCCGCCCACGTTTCAGACCTCCGTGATGAACGTATCCTGATGCTCGTAGCACGGCGCGCAGCAGCAGAGCAGGCGCAGCACCTCGGTGCCCGTGTTCCAAATCTTGTGCTTCCGGCCCGGCGGGATGGCCACGGCGTCGCCCGCGCGCACCTCCCGCTCCTCGGTTTCGATACGCATCCGGCCCGTGCCGTGCGTGATGTAGTAAATCTCCTCCGACTTCGCGTGGTAGTGCTCCATCGTGCTGCCGCCCACCGGCACGCGCGCCTCCGCGAGGCTTTGGTTGCGGATGCCGGAGTTGCGATACGCCAGCAGTTCGCGGATTTCAGAGCCGTCCTTCGTGGTGAAGGCCGGCACGGCGTCGAGGTGAATCACATCCATAATTAGTGGGCTACACGGATAGCGCTTTGACCGTTGCCTCCAGGCTCGCGGCGTCGGCGACATTCAACACCTGCGCTGTCTTGTCGATCCGTTTCATGAAACCGGTCAGCGCGGATCCGGGGCCAAGCTCGATGAAACGCGTGAAGCCCTGTGCGACCAGGCAACGGACGGATTCTTCCCAGCGCACTGAACTCGTTACCTGCGCGACGACCGTCTCCACGATGAGGTCACTTCCGCCGTGCGGTTGCGCGGTGACGTTTGCGATGACCGGCACTGTCGGCACAACGATGCGGATGCTCGCGAGCGCCTCGCGGAGCTTGGGCTGCGCGCTGGCCATGAGCCGCGAGTGATACGCGCCCGCGACCGGCAACGGCAGCGCGCGCTTGGCGCCGCGCGCCTTCGCGAGTTCGCACGCCTTCGTGATTTTGTCCGCCTCGCCGGAGATGACGAGCTGGCCGGGGCAGTTGAGGTTCGCGAGTTCCACGCCCGCCTCGGCGCAGATCTCGCGCGTCGGGCCTTCGTCGAGGCCGATGATGGCCGCCATGCCGCCGCGCGTCGCGTCGCAAGCTTCCTGCATGAAACGCCCGCGCGCCCGCACCACGCGCAGGCCGTCCTCGAAGCTCATCGCGCCCGCCGCCGTGAGCGCGGTGAACTCGCCGAGCGAGAGTCCCGCCGTCGCCTCAAACTTCAAGCCCGGCACCCGCGCGCGCAGCAGCTCCAGCGCAACCCAGCTCACGAGGAAAATTCCCGGCTGCGCGTTCTCGGTCTTGGTCAGCTCCGCCTCGGGACCGTTGAAGCACACGCCCGCGAGGTCGTAGCCCAGCGCGTTGTTGGCGCGGTCGAAGATCGCCTGCGCGGCCGGAAACGCGGCAGCCAAATCCTTACCCATGCCAACGGTCTGCGCGCCCTGGCCCGCGAACAACAAAGCGGTTTTACTCATAAAGTCCGCGGAGTGAACACGACGGGCGGGGCTTTGAAAAGCGGGAAGCCGACGTAGAAGACGACGTGAGGAGTCTCACTTCAAACTCGGAACCATGAACCCGGAGTTCAGTCAGAGACTCCTCCGGTCGTCTCCTCACAAGCGGGGCTAGTTCAGCGACCAACTCACATCGGTGGACTTGAGCCGCACGCTGTCGGGCAGCTTCGAGCCGTCGAGGCGGAGAACCAGCGTGTGCGTGCCAGCGGGAAAGCTGTTCGCCAGCTTCGTGAGCTTCTGGCCGTTGACCCACAGCTCGGGTTTGGCGAGGCCGTCCACTGCGAGCGTGACTGGCCCCGGCTTGGCTAGGGTGAAGGTCGTCGCCACGAAGACGCTGGTGAGCGTGACGTGCGCGGGGATGTTCGTGGGAGCGAAGTCCGCTTTCGCCAACGCGCCGCTCACTTGCGAAGTGAGCGTGCTCCAAGTGTGGTTGCCGATGCCGCTCTCCATCGCGGTCCAGCTCGCGGTGAAGTCGCCCTTCGTGATTTTTTCCCAGCCGCCCTGATCCATGCGGTGCGTCACGGGCAGCACGCGCCAGACGCGAGCCACACCGCCCTTGCTGGCATCGTAATCGCCGGGCTTGCCGAGGCGGGTGAGGAAGGCGACGAGGTCGTTGCGCTCGGACTCGGGGAGCGTGTCGAGCAGGCCGGTGGGCATGAGTGACATCTGCGCGTTGGCACGCTTGCGGATGTTCGACTTCGCGACGCTGACTTCCCGATTCTGCGCGTTGCGGAGGACGACTTCCTGGCCGGTCTCGCGCACGAGGATGCCGTTGTATTCGAGGTCGTCCTTCGTCTCGACGGTCAGGCCGTGGAAGCCTTCTTTGATTTTTGCGTTGGGCAGCAGCAGGGACTCGACGAGGTAATCCGCCGGAGCCGCCGCGCCCAAGCTGGTCATGTCCGGGCCGACTTTTCCGCCGACGCCGCCGATGCTGTGGCACAGCACGCAACCAAGTTCCGCCCGGCGATAGACGCGCTCGCCACGCGCGGGGTCGCCGGACTTCACGGCGAGGTCGGCCAACTCCTTGAGCTTCGTGGGCGTGAGCTTGTCGGGGGAAAGGGCGGTGATGTTCGCGAGCTTGGTGAGCGAGGCAACGAGCGTGGGGTCGGGCTGCGCGCCTTCGCGAGCGGCGCGGAGACCGGAGCTGGCGACGTGCGGGGGCAGCGCAGCGCGGCTGCCGACTTTCTCGCCAAAGGACTTTGCAGCGCCCTTCGTGGCAAGCACGCCGCGCCAGAGGTCGAGCGCCTCAGCTTCGGTTTTTGTCTCGGCCAACTCGTCGAGCGCGAGGTCGGCGAAGCGCGCGGGTTGCAGCGACGCGAGCGTGACGGCGGCGGCGCGGCGGACGGGCGCCGGGGAAGTCTTCGCGGCCATCGGCTGAAGCGCGCCGAGCACAGGGCCAATCGCGCCCAGCTCGCGGAACGCGGCGAAGAGCGCGGTGCGGACTTCGGCGGGCGTGTTCTCGGTGCCGGCGAGCTTCACCATCTCGGCAAAGGCCGCGCCGGGATTCTTCCACGCGCCGAGCAGGTTCACGAATGCGACGCGCGTCGGGAAGTTCGCGTAGGACAGCAGCGAGAGGCCACGCGAGCTGTCGCCGGCGGGCTTCATGTTGCGCAGGCGCGCGGCGGAGGTGAGCGCGGCGAGGGCGCGGTTGAGCGCGGGGTCGGTGAAGTTGCGCGCAACGACCTGCTCCCAAAGACGGTTGATTTCGTCCGGGCCACCGGCCGCGCCGATGAGTTCAATCCATGGGCCGGTGCCGTCCTTGGTGAGCGGCTTGGCGGCGAGCAGCTTCGCGACGCTCGACGCGGCGAGCGCGGGGTCGAGGGACTTCATCGCATACTCAAGCTGCACTTGTTTCGCGGGCGAGTTGGGCACCCACGCGCCGGACTCCAGCGCGGCGAGGAACGGCTGCGCCAGCTCGTTGATGGAGAGCCAGACCGCGTAGTCGAGGAATGGGTCAGCCCCGATGGTGTCCACGGCGGAGAGCACCAGTTCGGCGGATTTGGCGGAGGGGAACTTAGCCAGCGCGCGCACGGCCTCCATGCGGACACGCGGATGCGGGTCGGTGACAAGTTTGGCGAGGCGGGCGACGGTGTCGCTCTCGGAGAAGTTCGCGCCGGCGTCCGCTAGGTAAGTGCTGGACGTGCCGTTGGCGTCCGCGATGAGCACGGGCTTCGCGGGCATCGTGGTGACGAAGCTCAACGCGCGCACGGCGGCGGCGCGGATGCGGCCGTCCTTGGCACTGAGCAACTGAGCAACCAGCTCGGTCGCGGGGATGTTGAGGGACTGGTGAATCCACAACGCGGCGAGCTGTTGCTTCTCGTCCTTGAGCTTCGCGGTCCACGCCTTCAGGTCAGGAGCGACGGCGGCGGAACCCTTCTCCACGAGCAAGCGGGTGGCTTGGGAGGAGTTGAAGTGATTGGGCGAAAGCAGTTCGTTCAACAGCGTCGCGGTGCTGGCCTTTGCCAACGCCACGGGCTTCGCGGCAGGCTTGCCCTTCACCGCCACGCGCCAGATGCGGCCGTGCTCGCGGTCGCGGCGCGGGTCGCGGAAGTCCACTTCGCCGTGGTTGATGATGGGGTTGCTCCAGTCGGCGATGTAGAGCGCGCCGTCGGGGCCGAGCTTCACGTCAATCGGGCGGAAGGTGTTGTTCGAGGTGCGGCAGATGTCCGCCTCCTGCTTGGTGATGTAGCCCGCGCCTTGGTCGGTGATGCTGAACGAGGTCACGCGGTTCGCGCGGAAGTCGCACGTCACCACGCGGCCCTGCCAGTCGGTGGGGAAGTGCTGGCTGCGGATGATTTCGAGGCTGGCGAACTTCGGGTAGCCGCCGGGGCTGACGCTGCCGAGGATGCGCCGCGCGCGCGCGTAGGTCTGATACATCGCGCCGGGCAGGCCCCAGTTGATGCCCGCGCCGCCCGCGCCGTCGGTCATGAAGCTCTGGCCGAACTCGTCGAACTGGTGGCCCCAACTGTTCACCCAGCCCTTGAAGATGACCTCGAGCTTCTGCGACGCCGGCTCGAAGCGGAACACGCCGCCCGAGCGCAGGCGCACGACGCCGTGGGGCGTCTCGACCTCGCTGCGGGTGTAGATGGACTGGCTCATCCAGAGGCGGCCGTCGTGGCCCCAGCGGAGCGTGTGCAAGTTGTGGTGCGTGTCCTCGGTGCCGAAGCTGGAGAGGACGACGCGGCGCACGTCGGCCTTGCCGTCGCCGTCGGTGTCCTTCAAGTGCAGCAGCTCGGTGCTCTGCGCGACATACACGCCGCCGTCGCCGGGGGCGAGGCCGGTGGGGATGAGCATGTTGTCGGCGAAGACGGTGGCCTTGTCGGCCTTGCCCGTGCCCTTGGTGTCTTCGAGGATGACGATTTTGTCGTGCGCGGCCTGGCCGGGTTCGATTTGCGGATAGACCTCGCTGCTGGCGACCCAGAGGCGGCCCTGCGCGTCGAAGTTGATTTGGATGGGCTTGGCGAGGTGCGGGTTCTCGGCCCAGAGCGTGACCTCGAAGCCGTCGGCCACGGTGAACTCGGGCGTCGGCTGCGGCGTGTGTTTGGCGGCGGCGGCCTTGCCGAGCAGCGCGGCGGGCTGGAGTTCGGGGCCGGGCTTGAAGCTGGCGTCGTTCAAGTGCTTGCACAGCTCGCGAATCTTCTTCTCCTCGGCGGCGATGAGCGGGTCGAACTGCGGCATCTCGACGGCATTCTTGCCCTGCTCGCGTTTCCGGAAGCCGAAGATGTAAGCCATGTTCGCCGGGCGCGAGCGGTGGAAGTAGAATTCGTTTTTGCGGAGGATGACTTGGCGGATGGCTTCGTAACGGGCGAGGGGCGGCTCGAAGCCATTCAGCCTGAGGGCCCGGGCAATGGTGTAGGCGAGATGCAGGTCGCCCAGACCAGTGAGGTGAATCCCGTTGTCGGTCAACGGCCCTTTGCTGCCGATTGCGTGGGCGAGGTCAGCGAACACGTTCACGAACCCGGCGGTGCGTTGCTGGGCAATTTCCTGAATGGCCTTGGAGTAAACGGCAAGCTGCTCATTGTGCTTTGCCGGGTCCGGCATCGGCGCGGACAATTTCTCATGCCTGATTGGGGTCATCAGCACAAACCGGCACCCCGGCGAGAGCTTCTCAATCGTGTCCAGCAGCCGCTCGTAGTCCGCCTTGAACTTGGGCAGCCCCGCCGCGCCGTCGAAGGACGCCGCCATGCCGTAACCGATGAAGGCCACCGTCGGCTTGGCTTCCTCGATTTGTTTCTGGAGCAGCTTCCACGCTTCGCCCGCCGGCTCGATGCCCGCTTGCGCGAGCGAGAGGCCCAGGCGCGACTCGCCATCCGGCAGGTCCGCGCTCCAGCCGAGGTTGCGGAAGGTGACGTTGCGGTCCGGGAAGCGCGTGGTGAGCATCAGCTCGATCCACCCGTAGCTCTGCTCGCGCTCGATGAGCGTGTCGCCCAGGAAGATGACGCGGTCGCCGTCCTTCAGCTCGAAGGGCGCGGCGGCGCGGGCGTTGGCGGTGAGCAAGAGGACGGCAGCGAGGAGGAGGGAGAAGCGGCGCATAAAGTGAAATGACGTGTTAGCCACGGATTGAGCCGGGATGAAACACGGAGTTGGGCCGGGGTTCAACCTGTGTTTCTGCCGAAGGCTGGATTTGCGCGCAGCCCAGAATCCGCTTGCGTCGGCAGCCTTCGAGCCGAGTAGATTATACGCATGAAGTTCAACGTTCTGCTCGTCTGTGCCCTGCTGGCCCTCACTGTGTCCGCGTGCCGGAAGAAACCCGCTTCGGCAGCCGCGCCCGTTTCCACGGAACCTCCACCGCCGTCGGCGGGGGTCACGCTCCCCGCCGGTCCGTCTGGCACGGCGGCTACCGTGGCACCGGGCTCACCCGAGCATGGGAACGTGGTGATGCTCACCTTTGCGGCGCAGCAATTTTACGGGAAAAACCAGCGGATGCCAAACGACCTACAGGAGTTGGCCGACGCAAAATTGATTCCCATGGTGCCGGTGGCCCCGGCGGGCATGAGGTTCCTCATGGACGCCAAGGAGAAACAGGTGCGGCTGGTGAAGCAATAAGCCTAGCGGCTCACGGGACGACGACCGTCGAGGGCACAAAGTTCTCGTGCCAGCGGAACGTCCACAATTCCTGGAGCTTCACCTGATTCACGTGACCGTCGGCAAAAGCCGCGTTGATGCCCCGTCCGTGGCGGGCGATGAAGAGGCGGCCCATGCCGGTGTCCGCTCCGCGCATTACGTCGGTTGGCACTGCATTCCCCGAATCCGGCCAGGTATCCACCCAAGAGCCGTCGGTGAGGGTGGGGATGTCAGTCGGGCGATCCAGTTCGATGTTTTTGAAGTTGTTGGCCCCGAAGGTCAGGGCCGCGCCCGCCGTCGCGATAGTTCCTTGCAGCCAGCCGTTCAAGGTGTAGCTGCCGGTGGTGCCACCGATAAAACTGGTAGGGTCTCCATACCAAGCGGCGAACACGGGAAGGGGTTCGGTGGAGTAGGTGGCGAAGCCGTTGTTGCCAGCTCGGGTATTGGGGCAAAGCCATGCCTTTTGAGCTTGGATGTAATTGGACCGCAGCATGGGAATCCAAAACGTGGTGTTGGCCAGACCGTAGGAGTGATAAGGCATCACCTTCGCGTAATCCACCACGTAGAGGAGCACGCCAGTGTTGAGTTGCTTCAGGTTGTTCAGCGACTGAATGCCCTTGGCCTTGTCCTTCGCCTTACTCAAGGCCGGCAGAAGCATCCCCGCCAGGATGGCGATGATCGCTATGACCACGAGCAGTTCGATGAGGGTGAAGGCGAGACGGTCGCGATTGCTGACCCTAGTTTGTTTCATGTTACGTGGCGCGGTTGTTGAGGGCGAACCTCCTCTTCAGATTCGACCACGTCAAGCCCGCCGGACCTGCCGCAGCACGCGCGGCAGCAGCGCGCAGACGGTGTCCACCTCGGTGGCGGTGGTGGCGCGGCCCAGTGAGAAGCGCACAAGGGCGTTCGCCTCGGCGGCGGGCGCGCTCATGGCCAACATGACGTGCGATGGCTCCAGCGAACCCGCCGAGCACGCCGAACCGCTCGATGCGCAGACGCCTTCCAAGTCCAGCACGGCCATCAGCGCGATGCTGTCGGTGCCTTCGACCGTGAACGAAACCGTGTTCGCCAGCCGGTGCTCCCGCGAGCCACGGAAGTGCGCGCCTTCTACGGCCTCGATGGTTGCCAGCAGCCGCTCGGTGAGCGGGGCCAGTGCGCTGCGGTCGAACACCGGCACGCGCACGAAGCGCTCCAGCGCGTCGGTGAAGCCGATGATGGCGGGCAGGTTCTCCGTGCCGGCGCGGCGCTCGTTCTCATGCGCGCCGCCGAACTGCACCGGGTCCGGCAACAGCGGCGAGCGGATGAACAAGGCGCCCGCGCCTTTCGGTCCGTGAAACTTGTGCGCGCAGATGGAGACGAGGTCGGCGTTGAACTGGTGGACGTTCGCGAACGGCTCCTTGCCGAACCACTGCACGGCGTCGGTGTGGAAGAGCACGCCTCGCTCGCGGCAGAGCGCGCCGAGCTCCGCGACGGGCTGAAGCGTGCCGGTCTCGTTGTTCGCGGCCATCACGCTCACGAGCGTCGTGTCCGGGCGGAGCGCGCGGCGCAAGTCGTCCACGCTCACGCGGCCCGTGGCGTCCACCGGCAGGCGCGTGACGGTGAAGCCCTCCTTGCGCTCCAGGTAGTCAAAGCATTGCAGCACCGCGTGGTGCTCGACGTTCGACGTGATGAGGTGACGGCCCTTCTCGCGGAGCAAGCGCGCGGTGCCGAAGACCGCGAGGTTGCTGCTCTCCGTGCCGCCGCTGGTGAAGACGATTTCGCTGCCCTTGCAGCCCAGCACGGCGGCGGAGCGGTCGCGCGCGTCATCGAGCAAGGCGCGCGCACGGCGACCGATGTGGTGGACGCTGGAGGGGTTGCCCCAGACCTCGTCGAGGAACGGCAGCATCGCCGCGCGGACCTGCGGGTCCAGCGGCGTGGTGGCGTTGTAGTCGAAGTAGAGGGTGCGCATGGCGTGAGGATGAAAGCCCGCTGACACGCGAAGTGCAAAGCGCAAAGCGGGCGCGTCGTTCGCTGGTAGGGTGAGACTCCGTCGAACCCCATCTCGGGTGGAACCACACTCGGCCAAGAATCTCGCTGCGCGCGTGCCACCGGTGTCGGCAAATGCGGTTCGACGGAGTCTCACTCTGCCGGGTCGCTTCGCCTACCGGGTCACTTCGGCCGCATCGAGAAGGCCAGTTGCCGGCGGAACTGCTCGCGGTTCTTCGCGTCGTGGAACTCCACCGGATTGAAGTCGTCTGTCAGCACGATGCCGCTCTTGGGGTTCGTCTCCTTGATTCCCTCGAACGCGTCGCGCGCCTGCTGGCGGACGGTTGGGTGCATCGCGGCAAAGTCCATCGGGCGGTGCTGCTTCAGTTCCTTCGCGGGTGTGGCGACGAAGAACACGTTGCCGTTCCCGCTGGCGTGGATACGCACGGTGCCGAAGACGGCTTTCAAGGTCTTGTCCAGGGACGCGGTGAAGAAGTCCTGTCCCGCTTCGAAGTCGCCGAAGCTATTGATGACCAGCACACCGTCGGGGCGCAGGACGCGGTGCATCGCGATGAAGGCTTCCTGCGTCATCAAGTGCGACGGCGAGGAGTCGCCGAGAAAGGCGTCGAGGATGACGGCGTCGTATTGCTTTGTGGCGGCGTTCACGAACTGCCGGCCGTCGCCGATGGTGATGTTCAACTTCTCCGGTTCTAGGTCGAAGTGCGCCTTGGCCATGTCCGTGAGGACGTCGTTGATTTCCACGACATCCACCAGCGCGCCTTCGCGGGCGAACTGCATGGGCACGATGCCCACGCCCATGCCGATGCAGAGCACGTCCTTGATGGCGGGCGTGTAAATCTGCGCGAACCCATGCAGGCCATAAGTGAAGAGCGAGATGCTTTGCTTCGCCTCGGGGTCGTAAGTGTTTTGTGTGAGGTAGTCGTTGAGATAGTAGCGTCGTCCGCCGCCGGTCGTCTCGAAGACCTGCATCAGCCCGAAGTTCGAGTTCCGCCGGGCAACCTCCGTCATGGAGTCGGAAGGTGATTTGGCGTCCACGCGAATCCCTGCCCAGCCAGCGAACAAGCCAAGCGCCACGAGGACAACGGGGCCGTTCATCGAGTCGCCTTTCTCACGCCAGACAACGAAGTAAATCGTCGGGAGTGCCATCAGCACACCGGCGGTGATGAACATCGTCACCGAGTTTGGCAGGAAGGGAATCAGCACGTAGCCGATGAGCACAGTGCCCAGCACGCTGCCGAGGGTGCTGATGGCGGAGAGCCGGCCCACCGTGCCGCCGACGCCCGCGACCACCGAGGTGAGCGCGCGGATGACGAACGGCCCGACCGTCGCCAGCAGCGTGAGCGGCACGAAGAAGAGGAACAGCGCCGCGAGCAACGAGCCCACGGCGAGCGGGAATTTCAGACAGGCGAAGGCGACCTTCGCCGTGAAGGGCACGGTGAACGCGAGATACACGCCCGCCAGCAGGATGCAGGTGTAGAGGCGGCGGAGGTTTTGCGAGCGCTCCACGAGCCAGCCGCCGAACCAGTAGCCCACCGCCAGCGAGAGGAGGGTCACGGTGATTTGCGCCGTCCAGACGAAGTGCGAGGTGCCGACGTAGGGCGAAAGCATCTTCGCGCCGAGAATCTCGACGACGAGAATGGCCGCGCCGGTGGTGGCGGCGGTGCCGTAGAGAAAGCGGCGCAAGGCCGGCGAAAGCGGGGCAGGGGTGGAAACAACAGGTTTTGACACGCGCGATTTCTACGGGGCGGAAGCGACGAGAGCAATTATGGAGTGCGGCGGCAGAGCGCCGCCACCGGTCAGCTCACCGTCAGCACCGTGTAGTTCTTCTTCCCCTTGCGCAGCAAGACGTGCTTGCCGAAGAGCAGGTCGGCGGTGGTGAGCGTGCGCTGCGGGTTCGTCTCGCGGACGTTGTTCACGTAAATGCCGCCGCCTTCCACGTCTTTGCGCGCCTGGCCTTTCGACTGCCCCAATCCGGCGTGGACGAGCAACTCGACGAGCGAGGTTCCTGCGTCGGCGAGCTTCGCTGACTCGATGGGCTTGGAGGGAACTTCGCCAACGATGTCGTTGAACGTGGCTTCGGAGATGCCGTCCAGCGGCGCGCCGAAGAGGACTTCACTCGCACGAACGGCCTCCTGCGTCGCGCCCTCGCCGTGGAGCAGGTCGGTCACGGACTTCGCCAAGGCGCGGTGTGCGGCGCGAGCGCCGGGGTTGGCAGTGTGCGCGGCTTCGAGCGACTCGATTTCCTCGCGGCTGAGGAAGGTGAAGAATTTGAGGTAACGGATGACGTCGCGGTCATCGGTGTTGATCCAGAACTGGTAGAAGCGATAGACGCTGGTCTTGCGCGCATCGAGCCAGATGGTGCCGGCCTCGGTCTTGCCGAACTTCGTGCCGTCGGCCTTCGTGATGAGCGGGAGCGTCAGGCCCCACGCGGGCCGCGCGAGCTTCTTGCGGATGAGGTCAGTGCCCGCCGTGATGTTGCCCCACTGGTCGGAGCCGCCGATTTGCAGGTCGCAGCCGTGGTCGCGCGAGAGCACGTAGAAGTCGAACGCCTGAAGCAGCATGTAGCTGAACTCGGTGTAGCTGATGCCCACCTCGCGGTCCTCCATGCGCGCGCGCACGGACTCCTTGGCCATCATCATGTTGACCGAAAAGTGCTTCCCGATGTCGCGGAGGAAATCCAGGAAGCTGATGCCAGCGGTCCAGTCCGCGTTGTCCACGAGCGACGCGCGGTTGGGCTGGATGGTGAAGTCGAGCAAGCGTGCAAGCTGCGGACGGACGGCGTCCACGTTCGCGGAGATTTGCTCCTTGGTGAGGAGTTGGCGTTCCGCCGTCTTGCCGCTCGGGTCGCCGATGCTGCCGGTCGCGCCGCCCGCGACGGCGATGGGGCAATGCCCGGCGTTCTGGAAACGGCGCAGCGCGAGCAACGGCACGAGCGAGCCGACGTGGAGTGAATCCGCCGTGGGGTCGAAGCCGCAGTAGAGCGTGACCGGGCGGGCGGCGAGCTGCCGCTGCAACTCTTCCGCGTCCGTGCAATCCGAAACGAGGCCGCGCCACTGCAATTCTTCGTAGATGTTCATCAGAGCGGGAGTTATCGCGGCAGGGGGAAGGCGGCTCAAGGGGAAACCGTGGCGGGGAGTCGGTCCCTCCTTTGAAACGCGGCGCCGCGAAACGCGTCTGTGCAACTGCTCGCTTGCATACTAACTTCGCCACCGTGAACTCTGTGCCCCGCCGACTTCTTTGCTGCGCCGCCCTTTGGCTGGCGGTGGCCGACTCATTGCTCGCCGCCCCCGTGACTTTCCAAACCGACGTGGCGGCGGTCATTTCCAAGGCCGGCTGCAACCTCGGCACCTGCCATGGCAACGCCACAGGCAAGGGCGGTTTCAAGCTGTCCCTGCGCGGTGGCGACCTCGACTACGACCACGCGGCGCTGGTGCGGGACCAATTCGGTCGGCGGGTGAACGTGCTGTCGCCGGACGACAGCCTCTTGCTGCAAAAGGCCACGCAGGCCGTCGCGCACGAGGGCGGCAAGCGCTTCGACAAGGAGTCGTGGGAATACCGCACCTTGCGCGAATGGATTGCCGCCGGCGCGCAACGTAAGTCGCCCGGCGCACCGACGCTGGTGAAGCTGGAAGTCACGCCCCGCGAGCAGTTCCTCATTGAGCCAGTCAGCGCGGTCGCGGTGAAGGTCACGGCGAAGTTCTCCGACGGCTCGGCCCGCGACGTGACGGACATCGCGTGTTACGAGGTCGTGAACGTGGCGGTGGCCGACGTGTCCACCACGGGCCGTGTGACGCGCAAGGAGTCCGGCGAGACAGCGGTGCTCGTGCGCTTCCTACACTTGCAGGAGCCGGTGCGGCTGGCCTTCGTGCCCGCGCGGCCCGGCTTCAAGTGGGCTGGAACGCAACCGCAGAACTTCGTGGACGAGCACGTCTTCGCGAAGCTGAAAACGCTGCGGCTGAACCCGAGTGCGTTGGCGGGTGATGAAGTTTTCTTGCGCCGCGCTTACCTCGACTTGCTCGGCATCCTGCCCACGGCGGAGGAGGCGAAACGGTTTGTCATCAACTCGACGGTTAACGCGCGGACGAAGCGCACCACGCTGATTGACGAGCTGCTCGAACGCCCGGAGTTCGCCGACTTCTGGGCACTCAAATGGGCCGACCTCCTGCGCGTGGAGGAGAAGACGCTCGACGCGAAGGGCATGCAGGACTTCCACCGCTGGCTGCGCGCGAGCATCGCCAGCGGCAAGCCGATGGACCAGTTCGCCCGCGAGCTGATCGCGTCGCGCGGCAGCACTTACGCGAACCCGGAGGCGAATTTCTACCGCGCCAACCGCACGCCCGTCATCCGCGCGGAGGCGGCGGCGCAGGTCTTCCTCGGCACGCGGCTCCAGTGCGCGCAGTGCCACAACCACCCGTTCGACCGCTGGACGCAGGATGATTACTACGACTGGGCCGCGCTCTTCGCCCGCGTGGACTACAAGATTCTGGAGAACAAGCGCCGCGACACGAACGACAAGCACGAGTTCATCGGCGAGCAGATTGTCTATCTCTCCCGCAAAGGCACCGTGACCAATCCGCGCACGGAGAAGGCCGCCGAGCCGCGCTTCCTCGGCGCGTCAAAGCAGGACTTCGAGCAGCAGGACGAACTCGAAGCGCTCGCGGCGTGGATGACCGCGCCGACGAATCCGCTCTTCGCCCGCGCACAGGTGAACCGCATCTGGTTCCACCTCATGGGCCGCGGCATCGTGGACCCGATTGACGACTTCCGCGCGACGAACCCGGCGTCGCATCCCGCGCTGCTGGACGGGCTGACGAAGGAGTTTGTGCAGAGCGGCTTCAGCCTGCGCCACGTCATCCGGCTGGTGATGAACTCGCGCGCCTACCAGACCGCCAGCGAGCCGAACGACACGAACGCGACCGACGAACTCAACTACGCCCGCGCCCCGCTGCGTCGGCTCACGGCGGAGCAGATGTTCGACACGCTGCATCAGGTCGCGGGTGTGACGGCGGAGTTCAAGGGCCAGCCTGCGGGCACGCGCGCGGCGGAGCTCCCCGGCGCGCGGACGGAAGGCCGGCGCGGCAAGCGCACGCAGACGACGCCCGACGTGTTCCTCGCGATGTTCGGCAAGCCGCCGCGCCTGCTCACCTGCGAGTGCGAGCGCTCCACGGACACGAGCCTCGGCCAAGCGTTCTTCATGCTGTCCGGCCCGGCGGTGAACGAGTTGCTCACCCGCTCGGACAACCGCCTCGGCACGTTGCTGGACTCGGGCAAGCCCAACCGCGCCGTGGTCGAGGAACTCTACTGGACCGCGCTCACCCGTCCGCCAAGCGCGACGGAGCTGACGAAGACGCTCACGCACATCGAGCAGGCGAAGGACCGGCGCGCGGGCGTGGAAGACGTGCTGTGGGGTTTGGTGAACGCGAAGGAGTTTGTGCTGCGGCGCTGAGACCTCGGCTTTGACCGGGAGAAGGATTGACTTCACCCCGGCTGCCATGTCGAATTCCCGCGCTCCATCGCCAGTCCGGCACGCTGTGCGGGCAGGTTTGGAGCTTGTCCGTCACCAACAAAACGCACACGCACTTATGGCCAAGAAACAACTCCGCATCGGTCTCATCGGCTACGGCTTCATGGGCCGCGCCCACTCCAACGCCTTTGCCCAGGTCGGGCATTTCTTCCCCAGCGAGCACGAGATTGTGCTCCAAGCCGTCTGCGGTCGCGATGCCGTAGCCGCCCAGGCGTTTGCAGACAAGTGGGGCTACAAGTCCATCGAGACCGACTGGAAGAAGCTCATCGCCCGCGACGACATTGATGTCATCGACATCGCCACGCCCAACAACCTCCACGCCGAGCAGGCCATCGCCGCCGCCAAGGCCGGCAAGATGATTCTCTGCGAGAAGCCGCTCGCGCTGAACGGCAAGGAAGCCGAGAAGATGGTCAAGGCCATCGAGAAGGCCGGTGTCGCGAACATGGTCTGGTATAACTACCGCCGCTGCCCCGCCGTCACGCTCGCGAAGGAGCTGATTGACTCCGGCAAACTCGGTAAGGTCTTCCACTACCGCGCGAACTTCCTTCAGGACTGGACCATCAGCCCTGAGTTGCCCCAAGGCGGCACCGGCCTCTGGCGGCTCGACTCGAAGGTCTCCGGCAGCGGCGTCACGGGCGACCTCCTCGCGCACTGCATTGACACCGCGCTGTGGCTCAACGGCGGCATCAAGAACGTTAGCGCGATGACCGAGACCTTCATCAAGGAGCGCAAGCACACGCTCACCGGCAAGATGCAGAAGGTGGACATCGACGACGCCTGCGCGTTCCTCTGCCGCTTCAACAACGGCTCGCTCGGTCTCTTCGAGTCCACCCGCTACGCGCGCGGCCACAAGGCGCTCTACACCTTCGAGGTGAACGGCGAGAACATGAGCCTCAAGTGGGACCTCCACGACCTGCACCGCCTCCAGATTTTCGACTACAAGGACGTCGGGACCGAGCGCGGCTGGAAGAGCGTCCACGTCAGCGACGGCGACCATCCCTACTGCGGCAAATGGTGGGTGCCCGGCCTCCAGCTCGGCTACGAGCACAGTTTCGTCCATGCGGTCGTGGAGTTCATCAAGGGCCTCGAAACCGGCAAGGGTGCGAAGCCCGACTTCAAGGACGGTCTCGCGACGGACTACGTCGTGGACGCCGTGCTCGCCTCCGGCAAGTCCGGCAAGTGGGTGAAGGTGAAGCAGACGAAGTAATCGTTGGAGCGGCGGTCTGTGACCGCCGGCTTGGCGACGACGGCGCTCACAAGAGTGCCCTTAAAAACAAAACGGGCGGCGAGGATTCCCTCGCCGCCCGATTTGGTTTTCAGACGGGAACTACGCGCCTGCAACCATCGCGGAGAGCGCGGAGGAGTGGGCTTGCTCCCACTCGTGGAAGGCGAGGGTGAGTTTTTCGCGTGCTTCGCGGAACTCACGGGAGAGAACGTTGACCTTCTCGCGGGAGGCTTCAATTTTCTTCTCCATTGCACGGCGGTATTCGATTTCGAGTTTTTCCCAGCGCTCGAAAGCCTCGTGGAGCCGAATCTGCACGGCCTCGATTTGAGCGCGGACGGGCGCGACAGCGGCAGCCGGCAGCGCAGCCATCTTCGCGGCGAGTTGGCGCTGTTGCTCGGTGATTTCAGCGTGGCGGATGCGCTCGGCGGGCACGCGGCGGAGCTGCGAGGTCAAGCCGAGTTTGGAGAGCAGCCAGATGGACCACTTGGTCGGGTCGAACTGCCAAGCCTTCACACCGTTGCGGTAGTCGTGTTGGAAGGCGTGATGGAAGTTATGGTAGCCCTCGCCAAAGGTGAAGAATGCCATGAACCAACTATCCCGCGCCGAGCAGCGGTCGGAGTAGGGCTGGGTGCCAAGGGTGTGGCAGAGGGAGTTGATGAAGAACGTCGAGTGGTGGACGAAGACGGTGCGCGCAATGCCGCCGATGAGGAACGCGCCCAGCGCGGCTTCACCGCCGCCCCAGAACCAGCCCAGCACTGCCGGCAGGACGAAGCCTGCGACGACACCGATCGCGACGTAATACTTGTGCTGCCAGCGCACCAGCGGGTCGCGCTCGAGGTCCGGCACGGAGGCGAAGGATGGCGGTTGGCCCAGCTTGAACATGATCCAGCCCATGTGTGCGTGGAAGAAACCCTTGGAGATGTCGTAGGGGTCTTCCTCGTGGTCGGTGTGCTTGTGATGCCGCCGGTGGTCATCGCACCATGTCAGCGCGGAGTTTTCGAACGCCGCGGCTCCAAAGATCAGTGCGCCCAACCGCACCGGCCAGGATGCCTGAAAGGCGTGGTGGGAAAACAGCCGGTGGTAACCCAGCGTGATGCTCAGGCCTGTCAGGATGAAAAAGATGAAGAACAGGGCGGCGTTAAACCAAGACAGCCCATAGTGCCAAAGATAGACGGGCACCGCGGTTAGAGTGAGGGCCAGCGTCCCGAGGAGGAACACGGAGTTATACCAGTTGATCTTTTGCCACATGATTCGAGCCATAATTTAACTTTCGAGCTTACTATGACGTGGGTGGTGGGTGAACCCAAGCAATTATTCTGAACGCCAAACGCTGGCTTGGCCCGCGAGGGTTGCCTGGCTACGCTGTGCGCCGTGAAGTGGATTGTCATCGTCTTTCTGGGTTGCGCGTTCTGTGTGTTACCGGTCGTTGCCGCGTCGAAATCCGACGAGCGAACGCCGTCGTCGCCGCCGCAGTCCTCTGCGTCTACCGCAAGCCCTGCGGAGGCAGATTTCCAGAAGGTCATGGCGCTGGACGATGCGGCACACGAGGAGATCGACAAGTGGATCAAGGACAACGGGGCGTTTGCGAAGAAAGGGGCTGGGCTGGCTGACGCGGTGTTGAGCCTGAAGATCGAGCAGCGGCTCGACCCAGTGAAACGGGCTTACGAGGATTTTCTACAACGACATCCACGGCACGCGCGCGGGCATCTCGCCTTCGGCAGTTTCCTCAATGACCTTGGCGAGGAGGCTGACGCTCGCAAGCGTTGGGAGAGGGCGCTCGAACTCGACCCGACGAACCCCGCTGCTTTCAACAACCTTGCCAACAGCTACGGGCAGACCGGACCGGTGGCGAAGGCGTTCGAACTTTACAGCAAGGCCATCGAGATGAATCCGCGGCAGGCGATTTACTACCACAACCTCGGTTCCGTCATTGCGCTGCATCGTAAGGAGGCTGCGGCGCACTACCGCATTGCCGAGCAGCAGGTGCTGCGGCACGCGCTGGAGTTGTATCGGCTCGCGGAGAAATTTGACCCGGCGAACTTCCAACTGGCGACCGACATCGCACAGGCTCATTACGGCTTCCAACCGCCCGCCCACGACGCTGCCATTGCCGCCTGGTTGCGTGCGCAGTCTCTTGCGCGCGACGACCAGGAACGCGAGGCCACGCACCTGCACCTCGCGCGTGTGAAGGCCGCCGCCGGCAAGCTTAACGAGGCTCGCACGCATCTGGACTCGGTGACCAACGCCGCGCTCGCCGTCGTGAAGGGCCGTATCGCCCGCGATCTCGTGGAGCAAGCCCTGCCTCCGCCCGCGAACGATGACGCCCGTCGCTTGAGCCTGCCTCCGGTTCGTAAACCGTAGCCCTGTGGTCGCGGAGGCGTGGGCACATCTCGTGACCTTGCGCGCAGCGCGCCGAGCTGAAGTTTTCCACCGTTCGCAGCAATTTCCCCTTCCGTTCTGTTCGCTGATTTGGTCTAATCGCGCATCGCGATGAAGGACGAGTCTGTAGATCTTGGCATTTGGGACAAGCTCACCCGAGTGGTGGTGGTGCTTCTCCTCATCGCATTCGCGATCGGCATTGGTTACCTCTGCGTGCCGCTGATGCAGCAGAACGCCCGGATGCGCCAGCGCAACCTTGAACTCGAAGCGCAAGTCCAGCGCGAGGAGGAAATCGCGCGGCAGCTCAAGGCCAGCCTAGATGCCCTGCGCTCTGACCCCAAAGCCATCGAGCGACTCGCCCGCGAAAAACTCGGATACGCCAAGCCCGGCGAGGTCATCATTCGCTTTCAGGAGCCGGCGACCAAAGCGCTTTGATTCGAGCCGGTTGAAGCGCGCTCCTTGAGCGAATAAATTTGGTAGAGTGCTTCGGAAACGTGCGTTTCCCAAATCCCTGCTTGCAATGCCCCTTCGCTTGGCTAGCTTCCCGCACTCCGCTTAGCAAGTGCGCTGGGCAGATCGTCCGAAACTGAACAATTTATGGCCAACGTAACAGAAATTCGTAAAGGCATGGCAATCCGCCAGGGTGGCGACGTCGTCGTCGTGCTCGAAGTCACGCACCGCACCCCCGGCAACCTCCGCGCGTTTGTCCAAATCAGCATGCGTAGCCTCAAGACCGGCAAGACCTCCGAGCTGCGTTTTGCCTCCGGTGAAAAAATCGAGGTCGTCCCCATGATGACCACCAAGATGGAGTTCAGCTACAAGGACGGGCAGGACTTCGTTTTCACCAACCCCGAGAACTACGAGACCGTCACGCTGACGCCGGAGCTTGTCGGTGAGTGCAAAAACTTCCTCGTCGAGAATGGTGGCGTCACGATGGTCTTCGTCGAGGACAAGGCCGTCTCCGTCGAACTCCCTTCCAGCGTGCTACTCACCATCGCCGAAGCCCCCGAGGGCGTCCGTGGCGATAGCGCGAACAACATGCAGAAAACCGCCACCCTCGAGACCGGCGTCTCCATTCAGGTTCCCCTCTTCATCAAGACCGGCGAGAAAATCAAAGTGGACACCCGCACTGGAAAATATATGGAACGCGCTTGAGGGTTCTGAATTACTCCTTTCAACTTCGAACGGCCCGCCCACCGGCGGGCCGTTTCGTTTCTGGGAAGACATCATGAACCGCGTGCCAAGACCTCATCGGCAACTGCGAAGCCCCGGTTTTGGCTCGCCAACTAGACCAATCCCGGCGAACTAATCGGCACGTGAACTCGCTCCGAACTTTTCTGCAACTGGGTTTTTCCGTCATCGCGGGGCAGCTCGTCGCGCCCGACGTGTTCGCACAAGGCAAGTTCACTGCCACGAAAGAAAAGCCTTACGCCAACAGTCTCGGCATGAAGTTCGTGCCGCTTACGGGCACACGCGTCCTGATGAGCGTCTTTGAGACGCGCGTGGCGGATTACCAGCCCTTCGCCGACTCGTTCAGCAAGCAGGACTGGGCCGCGCTGGGCTACACGGGCCGGGCGAGCCACCCCATCGGCAACGTGAGCTGGGACGAGGCGGCGGCATACTGCCGATGGCTTACGGACAAGGAGCGGGCGACCGGCGCACTTGGGAAGAAGGACCGCTATCGCCTCCCCACGGACGGCGAGTGGAGCGTCGCGATCGGGAAGGGAAAATATCCTTGGGGCGAGAGTTGGCCCAAGATGGCTGACTGGCCAAAACTCCCGGGCTACAAGCCCGACGACGGTGACAACACATGTCCCGTGGGCAGCCGCCCGGCCAATGAACTGGGTTGCCACGACCTCGGTGGCAACGTCTTTGAGTGGGTCAATGACTGGTATGTGAAGACCATGAACGACGCGAAAATCCGGCAGGAGGACAAGAAGCTCAACGAGGACGGCGGCGGCAAGAAGTTCAAGGTGATGCGCGGCGCATCGTGGGTCTTCTGGGACTCGACCAGCCTCCAGAATTCGTGCCGTCACTTCGCGTTGCCGAGCGGACGCGGCAACTTGTATGGCTTCCGCTGCGTGCTGGATCCGGACGGGGACAAGTGACCCGGTTGTGAGGAATGGTAGCGGATTTTTCCACCGCGTGTGCCTTTTCCTCGCTTGCTCTTAAACCTGATCCTAATCCTAATCCTCTCATGTCCGCTTACCTGAAATGCAGTTGTGACCACTGCGGCGGACGCATCGAGTATCCCGCCGAGGCCGTGGGGGCGAAGGCTCCCTGCCCGCATTGCAAACGCGAGACGCCGCTCAAGCTCGACGGCGGTGACGATGCCGGCGTGCTCGCTGTTGGTGGCAAGAAGACGCAGTGGCTCATCGGCACGGTCGTGGCGTGCGTCATGGCCATCGTGCTGCTCGTGGGGGCCGGCATCTGGGTAAAGAATAGAGGTGCGGCGAAAGACGCTTCAGGAGGCAAGTCATCAGTGGCTGCCAACTCACTGCCGCCGCCGGTGGTCAACCTTCAGGCGAAGCTGGAACTCGACCCGCCGAAGTCCACCGTCCCCGTGATCGGCAAGTTTCAGAACGGCCTGACTGCCGCCCAAATCAAGAATGGGCGCGAGATCATCGGCGGAGCCTGCACGGACTGCCATCGCCAGTTTGACCCCGCTACCTACGGTAGCGCGGAGTGGGACCGCATCGTCGGCACCATGCGCGGGAAGGCCAAGCTCCGCCCGAAGCAGAGCGATGAGCTGGACACCTTTGTCCGCTCTGTTCGGAACTGAAGTTGGACGAGTGGCCGCGTCGGCCGCTACGCGGAAGGGCTTCCCGGTTTTCGCAACAGGCGGCACCTTTTTGCGCACCTTCTTCGCAAAGCCCCTCTGCCTCACGCACCGGACGCTTACTTCGCCGCCGTCTTCTGCGGCTCGGTGGTCGGGGCCTTGGGCGGCTCGAAGGTGGCGATGCTGGTGCCGGTAGTGCCGTTCCAGATGCGCAGGCTGCCGTCCTGGCCGCCGGCGATGACGACCTTGCCGTCGGGCGTGCCCGCGCCGGCATACATGAAGTCGCTCGCGCCAGCGAAGGTGCGGGCGTCGCCGCCGGCTTCGTTGATGAGGCGGACCTTGCCGTCGCCGCCGGTGGCGAGGAACTGGTCCCCCACGCCGACGTGGGTTATGGAGGTGACTTCCTTGCTGAAGCCCGCGACGGTGCGGACGACCTCGCCGGTGACGAGGCTCCAGACTTTCACCGCGTTGTCCGCGCCCGCGCTGGCGACGATGCGGCCGTCGCGCTTGATGGTGACGCCGAGGACTTGGTGGGTGTGGCCCTCGAAGGATTTCACGAGTTTGGCATCCGCCACGGTCCAGACCTTCACGAAGCGGTCGGCGGCACCGGTGGCTAGGAGCTTGCCGTCGCCGGAGAAGTCCACGCTCTGCACGGTGTCGCTGTGGGCGTTCTTGAACTCCTGCACGAGCGCGCCGGTCGCGGCGTCCCACTGCTTCAATTCGCCGCTGCGGGACGGCTCGCCGCTGCCGGTGACGAGGGTCTTGCCGTCGGGGCTGAAGGCGAGGGTGTTCACGCGGCCCGAGAGGGGCGAGGCGGCGGTGGCGGAGCCGATGGTGCGAACGAGCTTCCATTCCGGCTGCGTGTCCCAGACAAGGAGCTTGCCGTCGCTGCCCGCAGAAATGGCCGCGCTGCCGGCGAAGGTCACGGCCTTCACCGCGCCGGTGTGGCCCTTGTAATTCTCCACGCCGCTGCCGTCGGTCGCGCTCCAGGTGCGAACGATGCCGTCTTCGCCCGCCGTGACGAGGGTCTTGCCGTCCGCTGAGAAGGCCACGGCGCGAATCATCTTCTCATCGGCGGTCTGCGCCTTCTTCACGTCGGCCACGGTGGTCTCGACTTTCTTCTGGGCGGTCTCGGCGTCGGCGAGGGCGGTCTTGGTCTTGGCCACGTCGTCAATGGACCGCTTGGCGTCGGTGGCAGCGCGCTTGGCGGCGTCCTCGGCGTCGGTGTATTTGCGGACCTCGGCGGTGGCGTCGGTTAACTTCTTGTTGTCGGCGGTGAACTTGTCGGTGGCTTCCTTGAGCTTCGCGTTCAAGTCGGTGAGCGTCTTGTCAGCGGCGACCTTCGCGTCGGCGGCAGTCTTGGCTTTCGCGGCGGCTTCGGTGGAAGCCTTCTCGGCAGCGGGCTTGCCGGCGGCGTCGGCTTTGGCGAGGGCGTCAGCCGCGGTCTTCGCAGCGGCGTCGGCTTCGGTCGCGGCTTTGTCGGCGGCTTCCTTCGCGTCGGCGGCTTTCTTCTGCGGGGCCTCGGCTTCCATCTTGGTCTTCTCGCCGGCGACTTTCGCCGTGGTGGCTTCGGCGAGTTTCTTCACGTTGTCGGCGTGGGGCTTCTCCAGCTTCACGCGATCTTCTTCGGCCTTCTTCGAGGCTTCGTCGGCTTTCTTCAGGTCGTCCTCCGCCTTCTTCTGCGCGGCCTTCTGGTAAGTCACTTCGTTGTTGGCGAAGGTCAGGTCGCGGCCTTGGGCGGCGGCGCGGTCGGACACGTAGCGGTCGCCGCGAAGCTCGCCGAGCGCCTTGCCGTCGGCGGCGTTCCAGAGCTTCGCGTAAGTGTTCGTAGTGCCGAGGCTGGCCAGAGTTTTGCCATCGGGACTCACGGCCAGGGCGGCGACGGGGCTGCCGTGGGCGAGCGTGCGGACGGCGCTGCCGTTGTCGGCGTTGAGCACGCGCACGACGCCGTCGGCGCCGGTGGCGAGGAGTTGCGCGGGCGGGAGCGCGGCGAGCAGGGTGATGGGGCCGGTGCCAGCGATGACGGGGCCGGGTTCGGCTTTGCCGCCGGCGGCTTCGGGGAGTTTCCAGGTGAGAATATTCTTGTCGCCGTGCGCGGTGGCGATGCGTTTGCCGTCGGGGAGCAGGGCTACGGCCACGACGTCATTGGTCGCGGTGACTTCGGCGAAGAGCGAGCCGTCGGCGAGGGTCCAGACGCGGGCGGTCTTGTCCGCACCGGAGACGAGGCGCGCGGAGTTGGTGGAGAAGCCGAGTGACTTCACCGGGCTGGTGTGGCCGGAGAGCGTCTTGCCGGGCGTGAGGGCGGGGAGACTCCAGAGCTTGATGTCATTGCCGGCGACGGAGGCAAGCCACTTGCCATCGGGGCTGGTGGCGAGGAGGTCTGCGGCGCCGGGGAGGGTTTGCTTCTGCACGTTGACGGGGCGTTGCCAGAGCTTCACCTCGCGGTAGCTGCCGGAAGCGAGCGTGTTGCCGTCGGGGCTGAAGGCGAGCGAGTAGGTCATGTCGCGGTGCGCGACGCCGGGGCGGGCGTAGGTCTTGTCGGCGAGCAGGGCGGGGTCGGTGAGTCGGCCGATGGCCGTGGCGGTGGGGACGTGGAAGAGATGAATCTGGTTCGCACGACCGGCGGCGGCGAACTGGCCGTCGTCTGTGAGCGCGACGGCGTAGATGGGATTTAGGCCCTCGGGCAACGGCTGCCAGACGATGGGACCGCCGCCCTTGACCTCGCCGGTCGCGCCTTGGTCAATCCACAGCTTGAGCAGGCCCAGTTCGTCGGGCGTGAGGTTCTTCGCGCCGGCCTTGTTGCCGGAGGGCGGCATGGCGGGCTTGCCCATGTGGGCCGCGAGGCGGAAGAGGGAGCTGCTCTCGGCCTTCTTGGGCTCGACGATTTTGCCGGTGTCGCCACCCTTGGCGATGGTCTGGGGCGTCTCGAGATTCACGCCGTCCTCGCCCTTCTGGGAGTTGTGGCAGGAGAGACAATTGCGGCGGAGGATGGGGAGAAGTTCCTTCTCGAAGTCCACCTTGGAAGAGCGCTTCAGCTTGGTGACGGGGAGCGGACCCTTCTTGGTATCCTCCTTCACAGGCTCGACGGCGACGGCGGAGAGCGGTGCAACGAGCAGGGCTGTGAACAGAAGCGACAGGGCGCGAGGCGATTGAAATGAGTGCATAAAGATTTGGTTGCGGAGGGCAGACGGGAGGTGCGCGGCGAGTGTTCAGGAAGATTCGGCTCGGTCGCGGCTCGGTGGCTATCGTCTGCTGAGGGCAGTAAAATTAGTTCGCCACAGCGCGCGGTTTTGAGGCATAGTGCCCAGCTCTATGTCGTTTAACGCACTCAATCTCGACCCCAACATCCTCCGCGCCATCGCGGACGCCGGCTACACCGAGCCGACGCCCATCCAGATGCAGGCCATCCCGCACATCCTCGCGGGGCACGACATGATCGGCATCGCCCAGACGGGCACAGGCAAGACCGCCGCCTTCACCCTGCCGCTGCTCACCAAGCTCGCGTCCACTCCCGGACAAGGTCGCGGCACACGCGTGCTGGTGCTCGCGCCGACACGCGAGCTGGTCGTGCAAATCGAGGAGAACGTCCGCGCCTACGCCAAGCACATGCCGGTGCGCATGGCGACGGTCTTCGGCGGCGTCGGCGAGAACTCGCAAATCAAAGCGCTCAAAGACGGCCTCGACATCATTGTCGCCACGCCGGGTCGGCTGATGGACCTGATGGATCGGCGTTACGCGGATTTTTCCCGGCTGCAATTCCTCGTGCTCGATGAGGCCGACCGGATGCTGGACATGGGCTTCCTTCCGTCCATCCGCACGATTGTCCGTTCGCTGCCGAAGCAGCGGCAGACGTTGCTCTTCTCCGCCACGCTGTCGCGCGAGATCGAGGGGCTGACGCATGAGTTTCAGCACGCGCCGAAGCTGGTGCAAATTGGCCGTCGGTCGAACCCCGCCGAGACCGTCACGCAGTGGGCGTATGAAGTGCCGCGCTCGCGCAAGGTCGCGCTGCTGGGGCATCTGCTCAAGGAGCCGACCATGAACATGGTGCTCGTCTTCGTGCGCATGAAGCATTCCGCTGATCGCCTCGCGCGCCAGCTCGAAACGCACGGCATCACCTGCGCGACGCTGCACTCGAACCGCTCCCAGAACCAGCGGCTCCGGGCGCTCCGTGATTTCAAGTCCGGCATCGTGCGCGTGCTGGTGGCCACGGACATCGCGGCGCGTGGGATTGACGTGGATGGTATTTCGCACGTCGTGAATTTCGATTTCCCGATGCACAACGAGGATTACGTCCACCGCATCGGCCGCACGGGCCGCGCGCAAGCGATTGGCGACGCCATCAGTTTCGTCACGCCGGAGGACCACGGTGAGCTGAGGTCGCTGGAGCGCTTCATCGGCCGTGGCTTGGTGCGTAAGCAGGCTGAGGGGTTTGATTATACCGACCGCCCCGAGCCTCGCACGGCGGGCGACGTCGGCCAGCAACGCGGCCAGCAACGCGGCCAGCAGCGGCAACAATCGCGCGGTGGCGGTGGTGGTGGTGGTGGTGGACGGCAAGGTGGCGGCGGCGGACGGCAAGGTGGTCACGGAGGGCAGCGTCGTCCGTCAGGCGGCAGACCAGAAGTGAGTGGGAACCGAGAAGGCGGGAACATCTCGGGCGGGCCCCGCCCCGCCAGCCGGCCGGCCGGTCGTAGTTGGTAGCGTTGAATTCAAGGAGGACAGCGCGTCTCACCTGTCTTCTGACTTTCCAGATTTTGCTCAGGCCGCTCAGACCGCTCGTTCTGAAAGGAGGTCGGGCAGAATGCGCTGACCTACTAACGGAGCGGTGGCAACCCGTGCCCACTCCACGCCAATCCCCGCCCGCCCTTGCGCCTTGCATTCCCGTCCATCCTCGGCAGACAGTTTCGCACGCGCATTTCACCCGGCGGCGAACCGTCGCGATGAACGCAGAACACAACACACCTTGAGACTATGGAACTGACACGCACGGCCTACGGCACTTGGAGCGGCGGACGTTACATGCACTTCGGCGAGGCCCTCAGCGAAGAGCGCTACCTCGCCTGCATCCGCCACGCCTACGCGAAGGGTTTCCGCACGTTCATGGCGGCGGACGTTTACAGCCTCGGCGAGGCGGACACGATGCTGGGCCGCGCGTTGCAGGGCATTCCTCGCGACAGCTACTGCCTCGTTGGCCTCATCGGCCACGACATTTACCCCGGCAAACGCGACGGTGCGAAGGGTTACCTGCGCTTCACCGACGAGCGCTTGCGCAAGCCCGACCAATTCGCCAGCTACCTCCGCATGGCCGCCGAGAAGTCCCTCGCGCGCCTCGGCACCGACCACTTCGACGCGCTCTACTTGCACAACCCCGACTCAGTCGGCTACTCCAGCGACGCCGCGTGGAAAGGAATGGCTGCACTCAAGGAAGCCAAGCTCACCAGCCGCCTCGGCCTCGCGCCCGGCCCGGCCAATGGCTTTTCCCTCGACCTCATCCAGTGCTTCGAGCGCTTCAGCGGGTTAGTGGACGAAGCCATGATTATCCTCGGACCGATGGAGCCCTGGCCTGGCGGTTACGTCCTGCCCGCCGCAGAGAAGAACGGCGTGAAGCTCATCGCGCGCGTGGTGGATTACGGCGGTCTCTTCCACGACGACGTGAAGCCCGGCCACCAGTTCGGCCACGGCGACCACCGCACGTTCCGCCCGGCTGGCTGGGTCGAGGCGGGCAACGCGAAAATTGAGCAGATGCGCCCGCTCGCAGAGAAATACGGCGTGACCATGCTCCAACTCGCCTGCCTTTGGACCCTCAACCAGACCGCTGTCAAGAGCGTCATCCCCACCTTCATCCAGGAACTCGGCCCGAACACGAAGCTCATCGAGGCGAAGATTGACGAACTGGCCGCGCTGCCCGACCTCACGCTTACGCCCGAGGATTACGAGGCGATCCGCCGCATCGGCGACAACAAAGGCTGCATGAACCTCAAGGGCGGCCACCCGGAGTTCACCGGCGAAGCCCAGCCCGACCAGTGGCCGATGACCTCCGACTTGGAAGCCGTCGCGCAGCGCTGGGGCGTGGACCCGAAGCGCGACCTCACTTACGCCCACGCGGCGTGAGCGGAGTGCGGACTCCCGTAGTCGCAGGCTTCAGCCTGCGCATCAGCCTGTAGCGGCGGTCTGTGACCGCCGGTAGGGCAACTCGGGGCTCACAGAGCACCGCTACGGCAAGCCCGCGATTCGCAACTGAAGGTTGCGACTACGGATGTGCAGCGCTGAATTCACGCTGCGGACACGCAGTCTTCTACCCGTGTTCAGCGCCGCAAAATCACCACGCAGTTTCGTCGCGGGCAGTCTCGCCGTGGCGACGTTTCTGGCGGCGACTTCCGTCTCCGCTGCTCCCAAATCCGCGCCCGCCCCGCTGAGCTTCGAGAAGGACATCCGCCCCATCCTCAAAGCCAATTGCTTCCATTGCCACGGTGAGGAAGGGAAGACCAAGGGCGGCCTCGACGCGCGACTCCGCCACTTGCTTGCGAAGGGCGGCGAGCACGGCGCGGCCATCGTCCCCGGCAAGCCGGAGAAGAGCCCGCTCTTCACGCTGGTGCGCGATGGCGAGATGCCCAAGTCGGAGAAAAAACTTTCCAAGG
The DNA here is from genome assembly GCA_943330855.2 of Klebsiella pneumoniae. Lineage (GTDB taxonomy): Bacteria > Verrucomicrobiota > Verrucomicrobiia > Limisphaerales > SXTU01 > SXTU01. The sequence goes on along the minus strand of CALQJI020000004.1, from coordinate 62,497 downwards.
AACAGGTCGAGGTCATCCGGCAGTGGATTGCCGGCGGCGCGAAGGTCGCGCGCACGGAGCCTGCGAAGCCGGGGGCGGCGGATGAGTTCACGCCGGAGGAGCGGGAGCACTGGGCGTTTCAAGGGGTGCGGCGACCCACCGTTCCCTCAATCGGCAATCGGCAATCGGCAATCGGCAATCCCATCGACGCCTTCCTCGCCCAGAAACTCGCCGCCGCCAAACTCACCTTCTCCCCGCCCGCCGACCGCACCACGCTCATCCGCCGCGCGAGCTTCGACCTGCTGGGCTTGCCGCCGTCGCCGGAGGACGTGGACGCGTTCGTGAAGGACACGGCGCCCGACGCCTACGAGAAGCTGCTCGACCGCCTGCTCGCCTCCCCGCACTACGGCGAACGCTGGGGCCGGCACTGGCTGGACATCGCGGGCTACGCGGACTCCGACGGCTACACGGACGCCGACACCGAGCGCAAGTGGGCGTGGCAGTATCGCGACTACGTCATCCGCTCGCTCAACGCGGACAAACCGTTCAACCAGTTCATCGTCGAGCAACTCGCGGGCGACGAACTCGTGAAGCCGCCGCACAAGAACCTTGCTCCTGCCGACGTGGACCGGCTCGCCGCCACCGGCTTCCTCCGTATGGCCCCCGACGGCACGGCCAACGCGGGCGTGGAGCAGAAGGTCGCGCGCAACGCCGTCGTCGCGGAGACCATCAAGGTCGTCTCCAGCTCGCTGCTCGGCGTCACCGTCGGCTGCGCGCAATGCCACAACCACAAGCACGACCCCATTCCGCAGGCGGATTACTATCGGCTGCGCGCCGTCTTCGAGCCGGGCTTCGACCTGCGCACCTGGCGCACGCCCAACGCGCGGCTCGTCTCGCTGCTCTCGGACGAGGACCGCGCGAAGGCCACCGAAATTGAGAAGGACGCGAAGGGCGTCGAGGTCGCGCGGCTCAAGAAGCAGGAGGAGTTCATCGCCGAGGTGCTGGAGAAGGAGTTGGCGAAGCGGCCCGAGGAGTTGCGCGCCCCGCTGCGCACGGCCTTCCAGACCGTCGCCACTAACCGCGTGCCCGCGCAGGTGAAGCTGCTGAAAGAACATCCGACCGTGATGCAACTCAGCCCTGGCTCGCTCTATCTCTACGAACAGAAGAAGGCCGACGAGCTGAAGAAGATGACCGACGAGGCGGCGAAGATTCGCGAGCGGAAGCCGGCGGAGCAGTTCCTCCCCGTGTTCAACGAAGTCGTGGCGACGGCCCCGAAAACCGAGCCAGCCCCGACGTTCCTCTTCCATCGCGGCGACCCCGACCAGCCGAAGCAACAGCTCAAGCCCGGTGACTTGACCATCCTCGCGTCGCTGCGGCCCGTGGACTTGCCGGAGAAGGACGCGTCGCTGCCGACGAGCGGCCGCCGCCTCGCCTACGCCCGCGCGCTCACGGATGGCTCGCACCCGCTCACGGCGCGCGTGCTCGTGAATCGCGTTTGGCTGCACCACTTTGGTCGCGGCATCGTGGCGTCGCCTTCGGACTTCGGCTCGCTGGGCGAGCGCCCCACGCATCCCGAGCTACTCGACTGGCTGGCGAGCGAGTTCGTGGCGCAGGGGTGGAGTTTGAAGAAGTTGCACCGGCTGGTGATGACGAGCGCTGCTTACCGGCAGGCGTCGGGGACAAGTGTTCAGTATTCCGTATCCAGTGTTCAGTCGGGCAAAGGCAGCTCCTCGGTGTCCGGCAAGAAACTGAACACTGACTTACTGAACACTGAACACTCTCGGTCCACCGCCCTCGACCCCGACAACAAACTCCTCTCCCGCTTCCCCCTCCGCCGCCTCGACGCCGAGCAGCTCCGCGATGGCGTGCTCGCGGTCAGCGGCAAGTTGAACGCGAAGGCCGGCGGTGCGCCGGTGCCCATCATGCACGACGAGTCCGGGCAAATCGTCGTGGGCGTGAACACCGACGACACGGCGGGCCGGCCCAGCGGGAAGTTTGTGGCGCTCGGCGGCGAGGAGTTCCGCCGCAGCCTTTACGTGCAGATGCGCCGCAGTAAGCCGCTCGGGCTGATGGAGACCTTCGACGCCCCGCGCATGGAGCCCAACTGCGAGTTGCGCAACGCCTCCACCGTCGCGCCGCAGTCGCTCGCGTTGATGAACGGCGAGTTCGCGCTCGCGCAGGCCAAGTTCTTCGCCGAGCGCGTGGCGAAGGAAGCCGGCGACTCCACCGACGAATCCAAAGCCGCCCGCGCCTGGCAGCTCGCCCTCAGCCGTCGTCCGAGCAGCACGGAGATGGCCGATACCCTCGCCTTCCTCGCCAAGCAACGCGCCCACTTCACTGCCAACGCCCCGAAGGTCACGCCTGTCGCTAAGGGCAAAGAAGCTCCGCCCGCCAGCCCCGACGAGCACGCGCTCACCAGTCTGTGCCAAGCCTTGCTGACCGCGAACCGTTTCCTCTACGTCGAGTAAGCCCGCGCGGTCACTGGTCTGCCAGCGAGACGCTCACGGCTTTTTTGTCGATGACGTATTGCTTGCCCGGTGCGGGCGGCGGGAGATTGGGCAGAAGTTTCATGTCCACCAGCACCTTGAGGTCTTTCGGGAAATCCGAGTTGTTCTGCATGCAGGACTGCAAGGCTTGAGTCATTTGCAGGACGCTGATGGGTGTGGATGCAGCGGCGGGGTCATCGATAGGTGCCGGAGCGGGGTCAGACTTGAGACGCTTCCGGCAACCCGGACTCACAATCACCGCAGCGACGAGCAGCGCGAAGAACGGTAATCTCATGGCACTCACTATTCCCGGTCCCACTGCGCACGCTGGTCACCCTTCGGATACTGCAGGCCAACTTGAGAGGCTTTGCCTATCTTCGCATGACCATCCACGAAACGGATAGTGCACCTGAGATTGTGCCGGTTGAGCGGCCGTTGCGGGAGGGTGTTGTATGGTGATGCAGACCCAAGGTAAATGCACTGACAGGTGCTCTGTGGCTAGTGGGTGGCTGGCGCAATGAGGTTGGTGGAGTCAAGCGAAAGTGCCCCACCTCTGCGGACGCAATGTCTTTTCACCCCCAACAGGGAGGTCATTTGTTGGCCTCCCTCAGGCTGGCACACCCTCGTTCCGTGTCCGGAAGCGGGGTCTCGCGGCCACGGCAGGGATTCGCGAAGCAATGGCTCAGAGCTTCGCCATCGCCGAGTCCAGCGCGGCGTAGAGCTGGTTCATTGTCGCGGGCGTTTCGTCGCCCATGTTCGAGAGGCGGAAGGTGGTGCCCTTGATTTTCCCGTAGCCGCCGTCGATGAGGAAGCCCTGTTCCTTCACGAGCTTCTGGAGCTTGGCCGCGTCCACGACGCGCCCGCCGGGCTTCGCGCCGTTGTTCACGCAGCAGAGCGTGATGGACTCAAAGCCGGCCTCGGGGAAGAGCGTGAAGCCGTGCTTCGCCGCCCAGTCGCGGGTCATCTGGTTCGTCTGCGTGTGGCGGGCGTAACGGGCTTCCAGACCCTCGGCGAAGAACTCGTCCAGCTTGCTCGCGAGCGCGTAGACGTGCGGGATGCTCGGCGTGCTGGGGGTCATGCTGTCGGCGGCGTTCTTCTCGAACTCCACGAAGTCGAAGTAGTAACCCCGGTCCTTCGTGGTCGCGGCCCTCGCGAGCGCGGCGGGCGAACAGGTGAAGACCGAGAGACCGGGCGGCAGCGCGAAGGCCTTCTGCGTGCCGGCCAGCAGCACGTCGATGCCCAGCGCGGTGAAGTTCAGCGGCAGCGCGGTCATCGAGCTGACGGCGTCCACGATGAACATCACGTCGGGATACTTGGCCTTGAGCGCGGCAATCTCGGCGACGGGCGACATGGTGCCGGTGGAGGTCTCGTTGTGGATCAGCGTGAGCGAGTCGAACTGGCCGGTGGCGAGCTTCGCGTCAATGGCCTCGGCGCGGATGGGCGAGCCCCACGGGACTTGCAGGCCCTCGGCGTCCTTGCCGCAGCGCTTGGCGACGTCGAGCCATTTGTCGGAGAACGCGCCCTTCATGCAGCAGAGGACTTTCTTCTGCGTGAGGTTGCGCAGCGCGCCTTCCATCACGCCCCAGGCGCTGGAGGTGGAGAGATAGACCAACTGCTTGGTGCAGAGCAGCGTCTGGAGCTGCGGCTGCATCTTCGCGACGAGGTCTTTGAAGCCCTGGCCGCGATGGCCGATCATCGGCGAGCAAAGGGCCTTGAAGGTTTTTTCGCTGACCTCGACCGGACCGGGGATGTGGAGTTTGACGTGCGCCATAAAAGTGGGCGCGAAAATTTCACAGGCACGGCGGCGAGGCAAGATTTCTTCCCGCGGTAGGATCCTTCACGGCCGAAAACGGAGTTGCTGGAGCGTTACGGACGGTTAGCCTCTACGCCAATGAAACGAACGAGCGCCGAGATCCCGGCTGGTGGTCCTACCTTTCGGGGATTCACCCTCATCGAACTACTCGTGGTCATCGCCATCATCGCGATCCTCGCTGGGATGCTGCTGCCGGCGCTGTCGAAGGCGAAGGAGAAGGCCAACGCCACGAAGTGCTTGAACAACCTCCGGCAAGTTGGTTTGGCCGTGTTGCTGTATGCGGACGACTCCGATGGTTTCCTGCCCGGGCCGGTGAATCGGGGCGTCCGCCATCCAGTGGCCAATCCCGGCGTCAATTATCTGAGCAACGCGACGCTTCCCTTCGCGCGCTTCATCCCTGCGGGCAACTCGAACAACACGGTGTGGGCCTGTCCGAGCAATCGCGGGGCGCTGGAGCGGCCCAACAACCAAAACAACATTCCGCGAATGTCCTTTGTGCTGAACAATCGCGGCGCGGCGGCTCAGGTCACCAATCCCAGCCTGATGTTCGGTGATCCGACTCCCGCGGCCGGCCTTCCTATCCTGCCCAAGCGCCTGACTCAGCTCCTTGCCGCAGGCTCGACCGCCGCCACGGGGCAGGATGTGACTTCGCATAGCGACATTTGGATGATCAGCGACATTGACGGAGTGAACTACTCGGACGCCTCCGCAGCCAACGGCACGTTGGCGATTTCTGCGACGGTCCCGATGCCTCACTCGGGCGGAAGGAACTACAACTACTTCGACGGCCACTCGGATTTTCGGAAGGCAACCGCCTTGCCGATCAATCCCTGAACCTCGGGTTCAACCGGAGTTCAAGGTTTGGTGAGCACTTCTGAAGGAGCCGGGGCAAGTTGAATCGTTGGCACATCATCCGGGCGCAGCACTCGCTCGGCGCTGGACACGGTGACTCGCCCATCTTCTTCCTTCTTGAGGCCTGGCCTGAGCCTTCCCAACGATTCATAAGTTTCCCGTCGGAGAAGGTCGCCGAGCGGACTGACCACGGTGTGAGTGAAAATTCGAGGGCCGGTGTGATGCAGCACATGGAGGTAGTTCAGGCGGTCCAACTCGGCTTGCGGACTATCGTTGCCGGCGGCGCGGCCCAGTGGCACTTGGCGGAAAATGGTCCCCTCCGTCGCATCCGTGACCGTGGCATAGAGGCGTAAATCCTTCTCGCTGGTCAGTCGCTGCAAGAGGTATTTGCGCGGCTCTGGCTGGGCTTCCCCTTCCACCGCCCGCATCCCGAATTCCCGTTCCCACAATTTAGCTCCCGACGTGATATGGAAAATGATCGGCTCGGCAATCGCCCGCGAGGCCGCCCCTAAGTAGCCCGCCGAAGCCGTGAGTTTGTAACGGCCCGGACGCATCACGGCGAAGGTCTTGGAAATATCCACACGCGTCCGCACGGCCTTCGAGCTCTCCAGCTTGAACGCTTCGTTCACCAGCACCGGGCCGTATTGCACCACTCGCGTGCCGTCGCCGACCTGAGCCGTGATACTGAAGACATCCATGTCCAGCCAATCGTCGTTCGGGCTGAAGATGAGCGTCCGGCCGGAGGAGTTGCGCAGGGCGACCTCCACCTCGAGAGGTTCGCCCGGAAGCAGGAGGGTGCGCGGAAGGCTGATCTGCAACTCGACGGCTGATTTTCCGACGAGGGGGCGAAGCACCTGCGCCGACACATCCAACGCGTGGAAGCAGGCCAATCCGAGGACAAGCAGGAAACGCATGATGCCAGTGTAGGTTCACGCCTGCCCGAGGCAAGCCGGGCTTTTGCCATCCGCCGATCAAAAGCGCGGAGCCTGAAACCTGCTCGCTGCTGCTACCCGCTACACTTTCTCCACGCCCTTCTGCCACGCCGGCGGGTTCGACAGCTTGAACAACATCTCCCCCGCCTTGCGCACCAGCAGCACGCCCTCCGCCTCGCGGTTGGCGTAGCTTTCAATGTCGATGCTCGCTGGGTCGCGGTAGCCCATATTGATGCTTTCGCAAACTTCGCGCGAGATGCCGGTGGCGAGTGTCACCTTGATGCGGCACTTCTCCACGCCGTTCTCGAACGTGCCGATGCCGCGCACGTGCGTGCTGTGGGCAAGCACGCCCCACGGATGATCTTTGAACCGGTCCCACTGCTTCAGGAAGTAGTCGCGGCAGTGGTAACCGATGGCGAGCATCGTCTTGTTGTGGGTGACGCTCACTTCGGTGACGTGCGGCGCGTAGATGATGAGTTCGCCGCCGTCGGCCACGACAGGCTCCAGTTTATACATCGCCTTCCCGGCGGTCCAAATGTCCTCATACATTTTCGGCGCGCACGAGAGGATGGTGTGGTAAGGCCGGTCGCGGAAGACGATGTGCTCCGTGCGCGACACGTCCGCCGCCGCATCCCACGCGACCTCCGGCGAGCCGATGAAGAGGCCAGCCAGCGACTTGTCCGGGCGCACCACCATCGCCATGCAAAGCTTGCTGACCTTCACCATCGCGCCCACGCGGTCCACCACGCGGCGGACGGGCGTCCACTTGTTGCCGATGGTCATCGGGTTCGTCACGCAGCCGCCGAGCCAGTGGAAGAAGTTCAAAATCTCCGGCCCCGCGACTCCGGGGAAGAGATACTTATTGCCGCCGCTGAACCCGACAACCTCGTGCGGGAACACCGGGCCGATGATGACAATCTGGTCGTAGTCGAGGACGCGTTTGTTGATCTCCACCGGCACGTCCAGCTCGAAGAGGCCGTCGGATAACTCGCGTGTGTCGGCCTTGGTGAGCGTGCCGATGTTGGCGAGCGCGGCGGGATTGTCCCATTCGTGGTTGAAGAAACGGACCTGTGCGTAAGTGCTCGCGCGTTCGGCGGTGGAGATTTCTAGGCGCTCGCAAATCGCCGCCTCGCTCATGGGTTGGTGCGTGCCCAGCGCGATGAGGATGTCGAAGTTCGCCGTGACCGCGCCGATTTGCTGGAAGAGCGTCTGAAACATCAGCCCCACCGGCGCGGTGCGCGTGGCATCGGGCACGATGAGCAGGACCCTCTTGCCGCGATAGTCCCCGGCCGGACAGGCCTGCGCGACGAGGTCGGTGACTTGGGCGGCGGAGACGGCGGAGCCTTGGGCGGCAGTGGAGGAGAGGAAGTTCATGAAATTACTAGAGCGGAAGGTGAATCACTTGGTTGTTGAATTCTTCGGGCGCAAGCACCTTGGCAATCACCTCCAAGTCTTCCACACAGCGTCCTATGCTGACAAACGTCTGCCGTGCGAAGACGACGGTTGCGAACGGTTGGTTGGCGCGGTGCCGGCGCGCGGCCTCAATCAGCAAGTCTTGGTCTTGGGTGAACAGTATTCGTCCCAGCTTCCCGGCCCGGTCGAGCAGCTTCGAGTCTTCCCATTCGGTAGCCCCTTCGTCCTGCGCGGTCACGACATCCACACCTCGGCGGCGCAGCGCGCGTGTGACGGCGGAAGGGACGTGCACATCCATGTAGAGACCGATGTTCACAAGGGGCGGGCCAACGACTTGAGGCGGCGCTGCGCAGGCGATTCGCCCATCTCAGTGCGTATGGCCTTCAGCGTTGCCACGTCCACTTGCATTTGGTCCGCGAACTCAGCCTCGTGGTCGTAGTAAAAAGCCAGTGCGGCATGAACCTGGCCAAGCGACAGATGCGGGTGCTGCGCGTGGATTTCGTCAGCGCTCCAACCGTGGCCGACATGGTCCAGCACGATTTCCATCACTTTCGTGTTCGCACCTTCAACCCAAGGGACGGCGCGTTTGTCGCGGACAATTCGAGTGATGGATTCTGTGGCTACCATGAGCAGACCGTAGCAAACGCCAGTGTCCGGTTCAACCAGCCCTTTCGCACCAGCCCTCTCGCATCAAATGGTCTGGCTCAGGAACCCACCATCCACTCGGATATCCGTGCCCGTCACGAAGCTGCTGGCCTTGTGGCTGGCGAGGAAAAGACATGCGCCCATCAGCTCGTGCGATTCGCCGAAGCGATTCATCGGCGTGTGGCCCCAGATGGACTTCGTGCGCGCGGTGGGCGAGCCGTCCTCGTTGAAGAGCAGCTTGCGGTTCTGCTCGGCGGGGAAGAAGCCGGGCGTGAGTGTGTTCACGCGCACGCCCTTCGTCGCCCACTCGCGGGCGAGGAACTGCGAGAGGCTCAGGACCGCCGCCTTGGCCGCCGAGTAGGTCACGACGCGCGAGAGGGGCAGGTGCGCGGAGACGCTGGCGATGTTGATGATGCTGCCGCGCCCGCGTTGGCACATTGCCGGGCCGAATTCCTGACAGGGCAGCAGCACGCCGCCGGCGAGATTGAGGTCGAAATTCGCCTGCCAGTCGGCGAGCGCGATTTGCTCGAACGGGCGCTCGGCGGTGACGGTGACTTGCGGGGCGTTGCCTCCGGCGGCGTTCACGAGAATCGTCGGCGCACCGAACTTGGCTTCGATTTGTTGGTGCGCCTCGCCGAGTGAAGCGCGGGAGATGGCGTCGCAATTGAAGAACGCAGCTTGGCCGCCCTTCGCCTGAATCGCCTGCACGCGAGCCTCGCCGCGTTCGGCATTGCGTCCGAGGACGGCGACTTTAGCGCCGGCTTCCGCGAGGCCGTCTGCGAGCGCGCCGCCGAGGACGCCTGTGGCACCGATGACAACGGCAACTTCACCCTGTAAATCGAACATATTCATGGGCGCGGACGATGGGGGATTCCGAGCAACCGGTGAAGAAAAATGTCGACCTGACCACCGGAGAGCGCGGCCTGCGGATTGTAGCTGGGGCACAGCTTTTGACCTTTGAGCTTTTGGCTTCGGCTTTTACAGTCCCGCGCACATGAAGGCAAAAGGCACAGTTTATTTGGTTGGCGCAGGGCCGGGCGACGCGGGTTTGTTCACGCGACGTGGAGCCGAGTTGCTCGCTCGCGCGGATGTCGTGGTCTATGACGCACTCGTCAATCAGGATCTGCTCCGCCTCGCGCCCAAGTCCGCCGAGTTCATCTACGGGGGCAAGCGCGCTGCCGCCCACGCCATCCCGCAGGAGGAGCTGAACCAGTTGCTCGTCACGAAAGCGAAGGAGGGCAAGGTCGTCGTGCGACTCAAGGGTGGGGATCCTTACATCTTCGGAAGGGGCGGCGAGGAGGCCGAGGAACTCGCGGCGGCGAAGGTTCCCTTCGAGGTGGTGCCGGGCGTTTCCTCCTTCGTCGCCGGGCCGAACTACGCGGGCATCCCCGTCACGCACCGCGATCATTGCTCCAGCTTCACCGTGCTCACCGGGCACGAAGACCCGACGAAGGACGAGAGCAGCATTGATTGGGCGCAGCTCGCGAAGTCCACCGGAACGAAGGTCGTGCTCATGGGCGTCGAGCGCATCCGGCGCATCGCCGAGCAACTCATCGCGCACGGCATGGCGGCGGAGACGCCGGTCGCGCTCGTGCGTTGGGGCACGACAGGACGGCAGCAGAGCATCGAAGGCACGCTCGCCAACATCGCGGACGTAGTGGACAAGGCGAAGTTTGCCGCGCCCGCTGTCACCATTATCGGCGGGGTGGTGAAGCTGCGCGGGAAGTTGAACTGGTTCGAGCAACGCCCGCTCTTCGGGCAACGCGTCGTCGTCACCCGCACGCGCGAGCAGGCGAGCGAACTTGCACACCAGTTCACGGAACTCGGCGCAGACGTGCTGGAGATTCCCACCATCAAGATTGTCGCGCCGAAGCGGCAAGAACTCATTGCCGAGATGATGGGCGGGCTGGGCAGCTACCAGTGGATGGTCTTCACCAGCCCCAACGGCGTCACGAGCTTCTTCGACTACTTCTTCAAGGCGTTTGATGACCTCCGCTCCATCGGCGGCGTGCGCATCGCGGCGGTCGGGCCGGCCACGGCGGCGAAGCTGAAGGAGCTGCACCTTTCTGTGGACGCGATGCCGGACAAATACGTGGCCAAGGACATCAGCAAGGCCATCGGAGCGAAGGACGACCTGGAAAACCTCCGGGTCCTCCTGCTGCGCGCCGAAGTGGCGAATCTCGAACTGCCCAAGCTCCTCGAAGACCAGGGAGCGATTGTGGACGACGTGGCCGTCTATCAAACCGTGCCGGAGACGGAGGACGTGAATGGCGCGGCGGCACGCCTGCTGGAGGAAGGCGCGGATTGGCTGACCTTCGCGAGCAGCTCGGCGGTCGAGAATTTCCACGCGCGTTTCCCGCTGCCGGAGTTGCTGAAGCAGTTCCCCGCGCTGAAGACCGCGAGCATCGGCCCGGAGACCACGAAGGCGCTCGTCGCGCTTGGCCTCCAGCCAACGGTGGAGGCGAAGCAGCACACGATTGATGGCTTGGTGAAGGCGGTGCAAATTAGCCGGTGAGTTTTGAAGGGATTTCCCGGCCCACAATTCCGTCAGCTAACCACGCATGACGAATCGCCCGCCTCAACCCGCCCGCCGTTGCGCTGGTTTCACCCTCATCGAACTTCTCGTGGTCATCGCCATCATTGCGATCCTCGCCGGGATGTTATTACCCGCCTTGGCGAACGCGAAGAAGAAGGCCACCCAGGCGCAGTGCCAGAATGCGTTGAAGCAGGTCGGCCTCGCGATTCAGCTCTATGCGGATGACTACGACGGCAAGCTCCCCGGTCCGATCGAGATCGGCGTGCCGCCCAGCTACACCCAGGGCGGCAATAGCACTCTGCCTTGGTTCCTCGCGCCTTATCTCAGCCAACCGCAGCCCGCGACGCTCGGCGCGACGCAAACCAATGAGATCAAAGCCCTCCTGTGCGCAGGCTTCCAGCGGCAAACCGCCGCCAACTCCCTGCTCGGAATTCAGGTTCGCTGCTACGCCGTCAACTGGAGCGTCAACACCTCCGCCGACGCCATTCTCGCCGCCAAGCCTTTCGGCTATGGCAACGCCGCCGCGCCCGCCGTCCCTCAGCGCCTCAGCTACATCGAAAGCTTCGGCTCGCCCTCCGCCATCTGGGCCATGACCGATGTGGACCAAGTGATGTGCAACGCGCCCAACTGGGGTTGGTATAGCAACCTGCCCAAGCGGCCCTCGCATGGTGCCACTTGGAACCGGGTCTATTGGGACTGGCATGTGGAGACCGTGAAGAGCCCGACACTCGTCAACACGACGCTCGGCTACTCGCCCTGAGCTGGCTGACTTTGGTGAGCGAGTTCTCCCTGCCTTCTCGCGACTGCTGACCGCTGATTTCTAAATCACTTCCTTCAGTGGCTCCCAGCCGTCCACGAGGTATTGCGGGCGGCCGGAGAGGTCGGGGAGGGTGACTTGGTTGGCGTTGATGCCGACGCGGTCGTAGAGCGTGGCGAAGATCTCACCGAAGTGGACGGGGCGTTCATTCGCCTCGCCGCCCAAACGGTCGGTGCTTCCGATGACTTGACCGGTGCGCATGCCGCCGCCGGCGAGGACGGCGCAGGAGACGGCGGGCCAGTGGTCACGCCCGCCGCTAGCGTTGATCTTCGGCGTGCGGCCAAACTCGCCCCAGAGAATGACGGTCACGTCCTTATCGAGGCCGCGTTGATACAGGTCTTCGATGAGGGCGCTGAAACCCTGGTCGAGGAGGGGGCAGTCTTGGCGGAGCGCATCGAAGATGCGGCCGTGATGGTCCCAGCGGCTGAAGGCAAGGGTCACGCAACGCGCGCCGGCTTCCACAAGGCGGCGGGCCATGAGCATGTGCTCCATGAGTTTGGGGCCGCCGTCGTCGCGATTCTTCGCGTCGCCCCGTCCGTAGCGAGCGCGGACCTTGGGGTCTTCCTTATCGAGGTCGAGGGCTTCGAGGACTTTGCTCGAAGTGAGCATCCCAAAGGCTTGTTGCGTGAAGCTGTCGAGGCCGTCCATCAGGCCACTGCTGTCGACGTCGCGGCGGAAGTTGTCGAAGCTGGTGAGGAGGCGTTTGCGGTCGTCGAGGCGGTCGAGGGTGAGGCCGTCGAGGACCATGTCTTCTTTGCCCGCGCCGGAGGGCTTGAAGGGCGCGTGGCCGATGCCGAGGAAGCCGGGTTTGCCGGCGTCCGCCCAACGCATCTCGCCCATCTTGGGCGCGAGGCCGAAGAACGCCGGGACGGACTTGTCCACGGGGCCTTGGAGCTTGGAGAGGACGGAGCCGAGGGAGGGCCAGCCGCCGGGCGGTTGGTTGCGCGCGAGGTGGCCGGTCTGGCACTGGAAGGCGTTGTGGTCATCCACCGCGCCGACGACGGAGCGGATGAGGACGAGTTTGTCCATGAGGGCGGCGGTGCGGGGGAGCAGTTCGCCGATTTGGATGCCGGGGACGTTGGTGTTGATGGGGCGCAGCTCGCCGCGAATCTCGCGCGGCGCGTCCATCTTCAGGTCGAACATATCCTGATGCGGCGGGCCGCCGGGCAGGAAGATGTTGATGATGGCCTTGTGGGATTTGCGAATGCCCGCTTGCGCCTCGACGCGCAACAGGTCCGGCAGGGTCAGGCCACCAAAGCCGAGCGCACCGATGCGGAGGAAGTCGCGGCGGGATTGGCCGTCGCAAAAGGTGCGGGTGGATTTGCCGGGCAAGGTCAACATGGTCGTAAAATAGCTCCGTGTGCGACGAAGGCTAGGGGGGATTGTTTCAGGGGAATCTTTGCGCTTTCCCTTTCAACGGGAGTGCGGAAACTCGCGGGCATGAAATTGCCCGCCGTTCTGCTGACTCGTTCACGATTTCTCCTGCTCGTCGCCGTCGGGTCGCTGGCGGTGTCCTTCGCCCCCGCCGCTGAGAAGGCCGCTGACCCGGCACGCTTCGAGAAGGCCATCGCCGCCTACGAGGCCGAGGACAAGACCAACGCGCCGCCGAAGGACGCGACGCTGTTTTATGGCGCGTCGAACATCCGGTTGTGGAAGTCGCTGCCGCAGCGCTTCGGCAAGCAGAAGGTTATCAACCGCGGCTTCGGCGGCTCGCAGTTGAGTGACTGCGTCCACTTCGCGGACCGCGTGGTCATCCCCTACGCGCCGAAGACGATTTACCTGAACGCGGGCGGCAACGACCTGCACTCGGGCAAGTCGCCAGCGCAGGTGCTTGCGGACTTCAAGGCGTTCGTGACGAAGGTCCGCGCGGCGCTGCCCAAGACCCAGATCAACTACCTGTGCATCCCGACTTCGCCAGCGCGCTGGAGTGAGGTGGAGCAGGCGAGGCAGGCGAACCAGCTCATCGCCGACTACGCGAAGGCGGACGGCCAGCTTGGTTTCATCAACTATTTCCCGCAGTTGCTCGGCGACGACGGACAGCCCCGCGCGGAGTTGTTCGTCGCGGACAAGTTGCACTTCAGCGAGGCGGCCTACGACATCGTCACGTCCTGCATCAAGTGGCAGGGCGCGATGGACGGCTTCGCGAAGCAGAACGCGACGAACCCGCCGGTGAAGGGCGGCATCGTCTTCGTGGGCAGCTCGAGCATCGTGCGCTGGAAGTCGCTCGCGCAGGATTTCCCCGAGCACAAGGTCGTGAACCGGGGCTTTGGCGGGTCCGCGATGTTCGACTCGGTGAACTATTTCGACCGCGCGGTGCTGCCGCATCAGCCGCGCCTCATCGTGCTCTACGCGGGCGGCAACGACATCAACGCGGGCCTGACGGCGGAGCGCGTGGAGGCGGACTTCAAGGCCTTCGTCGCGCTCGTGAAGAAGAAGCTGCCGGGGACGCGCGTGGCTTGTATCTCCGTCGCGGGAAACCCGGCGCGCTGGAAGCAGGTGGACGAAGTGCGCGAGGCGAATCGGCGCATCGAGGCCGTGACGAAGGCGGACCCGCAGCTCGCGTTCATCAACGTGTTCGCCGCCATGATGGGGCCGGACGGCACGCCCAAGCCCGACATCTTCGTCGAGGACAAGTTGCACATGAACGAGAAGGGCTACGCGATTTGGAAGGAAGTAGTCGGACCGTTTTTGAAGTAGCTGTTGTTTCGCCGCGAGAGGGCGCAGAGAGATCAAGCGGGAGGAGACTGCCCGCGGATAAAACGTATGACGCGGATGGTAAGCTTCCTCAATCCGCGTCATCTGCGTTATCCGCGGGTAACATTTTTCGGTCTCTCCCTCGGACCGTTGAGCAGGCGGCCAATCCACGTGTAGCGCACGCACAGTTGATAGCTGGCGAGCAGCACGACGATGTTCACCCCCATGATGAAGGCGAACTTTAGCCAGCCGTTCACCGGCCATTTTGCGACGAGGACTTGCAGCCAGAGCACGAGCGGCATGTGCAGGAGGTAGCACCAGTAAGAGGCGTCTGCGAGGTAGCGAATCCACGGGCGATGCTGGCCGGCGAAGCGCATGAACCAACCCGTCATGGCGAAGGTCATCGTCCACGCGTAAAGCGACGCGGCGGCGAGGGCGAGCAGTTTGACCCGCAGGAATTGCGCGTCATCGGGCTTCACCTGCGCCAAGTGACAAGCGCCCAACGTGGCAAAGGCCACCCCCGCGAGCAGGAAGTAAGTGTTGTTCCAGCCGCGCAGCGCAGCGAGTTGGTGCCGCCGCCGGTGCAGCCACCAGCCGACGGAGAAGAACAAGCCGTAGTAGACCACCGCGCGCGCCGCCGGGAGCAAGCGCAGGCCAGCCGCGTCAATCTCGCCCAGCATCGGTCCGCCCCACAGGCACAGCACGGTCGGCGGGATGAGCAACAGAGGCTTCCAACGTTGCGCGATGAACCAGTCGAACGCGGCATCGAGCCGGGGCAGCCACGCGGCGGGGTTCAACTTCCGGCCTCCCCACGCCAGCAGCACTGCGATGGCGTAAAGTATCAGCAGCATCTCCAGGAACCACAGGTGGCCGGTCGGGATATGAAATAGAGTCAGACCGCTGTATTGCGGACGGGCCGGAGGTGGGTCTGCTTGTGACTCGCCCCACATCCACAGTGCCCCGATGAGCGGGATCAGCGTGACCATGCCGAGGAGAAACGGGATGCCGATCCGTTTCCAGCGCTGTTGGAGAAACGCCTTTGAGCCGAGCCGCTGCCACAGGAGATGAGCGAAGTAGCCGGCGAGAAAAAAGAAGAGCTGCATCCGAAATCCGTGGATGACGCCGACCATCACGTCGAAGCCGAGGCCGCGGCTCACGTCGCGCGCGATCCACGGAATCGGCAGCGTCATGAACGACAGCGCCGCGTGCAGGACGATGCCCAACAGCATGGCGACCGCGCGAAGGTTATCCAACGCGTGGACGCGCTCCTCACGCAGCGCGGGTGGCGTAGCCGTGAGTGGGGTTGAGTTGAAAGTTTCTGGCGCGATAGGCGCGGAAGGTTTTGCGACGATGCGCCCGCAGTCAAAGTGAATTACGGAGGCGTGCCTCCCTGGAGCTCCGCGCTCCGTCGGGGACGGCGACTGGAAGCCGCCGGCACGCGCGCTCAGTTCACGAAGGTGAACTCGTTGGCGAGGATGAGGGCATGGGCGTATTCGGCCCAGGCGCTCAGGGGGCGAGGTGTAGTGCGCGGCGCGGCCAGCGGCAGCCGGCCCTTTTTGGCGGCGACGCGGACCGGTGCCGCCTGAACCGTCGGCGCAGGCGCGGCCGCCGTCTGGCCGGGCGCGGGGGCCTCATCGAAGAACGCTTGGCCGAGTTGGATTTCCTGCGCGGTCGGCGTGCGTTGGTAGATGAGGCGGTAGAGGAACGCGATGCGTTTCTCCTCGTCCTCCACGCCCTTGAAGTCCGGGCGCTCCACAATCTTCCGCGCCTGCTCGATGACCAGCGCGTTGTTCATCAGGAAGAGCGCCTGCTGCGGGACGGTCGTCTGGTAGCGCTTGCCGTTGGGCATCTCGGGCGGCGCGAAGTCGAAGTGATTCAGCACCTCGGCCACGTTCGCGCGGTCGATGTAGCCGTAGAGCGTGCGGCGCGTGGAGTAGTTGCCCTGGGGCCGCAGGCTGCCGGCCTTCGCCTTGTCCTTGCCGGGATTGTTGTCGTCGCCGCCGCCGAGATTCACCGGGCGACCGCCCATCGTGGCGTCGAGCGAACCAGCCATCGCGAGGATGGAATCGCGCAGCGGCTCGAACTCCAGCCGACGCACGTTCTGCCGCCAGAGCAGGCGGTTGAACGGGTCGAGTTGCGCGAAGCGCGGGTTGTCCGTGCTGGCCTGCTGGTAGGTCGCGGAGAGCAGAATGAGTCGGTGAAGTTTCTTCACGGACCAGCCGTTGTCCGTGAGGTAAGTGCTCAGGTAGTCGAGCAACTCCGGGTGGCTGGGCGGCGTGCTCATGGTGCCGAAGTCGTCGGGCGTCTGCACGAAGCCCTCGCCGAAGTGGTGCTGCCAGACGCGGTTCACCAGCACGCGCGCGGTGAGCGGGTTGTTCTTGTTCGCGATGCTGTAAGCCAGCTCCAGCCGACCGCTGCCGGAGACGAACGGCTTGGCGTTGGGCTGCCGGAAGACCTCGAGGTAACGGCGTGGGACCAACTCGCCCTTGTTCTCCTTCTCGCCGCGAATATAGACCGGCGAATCCTTCGGCTTGTCCACGTCCTGCACCACCATCGCGCGCACTGGAGCGCCGGGATGCGTGATGTCGAGCCGGTCGGTTCGGACCTCAAGCTGGAGCGCCTCCTTCTGAAGTTCCTTCTTGTTGCCTTTGTTCTTCGTGGCCTTCGCTGCCTTCGCCTGCGCCACGAGCTCGGTCTGGGCCTTGTCCAGTGCGGCCTTCTCCTTCAGGTAATCCGCATATTTCGTCTTGTCCGCCGTGGCGATGATGGGCAGCTCCTTCGGCTCCTCGACGTTCGAGAAGATGCCGTGCAGCGCGTAGTAATCCTTCGTCGGAATCGGGTCGAACATATGGTCGTGGCAGCGCGCGCAGGCGACGGTCAGGCCGTTGAAGGCCTTCGTCACCACGTCGATTCGGTCGTTGATAATGTCGTCGCGGTTGCCATCGAAGTGGTCGCCTACGGTGATGAAACCCAGCGCGGCCAGCGTGGTGCGGTCCTTGTTGTTCGGCAGCCGATCGGCGGCAAGCTGCTCGCGGATGAACTGGTCGTAAGGCTTGTCGTCATTAAACGCCTTCACCACGTAGTCGCGGTAGGTCCACGCGAACGGATAGGCGGGCGACTCCCGTTTCTTCGCCGGGTCGCCGATGGTGTCCGAGTAGCGCGCGACATCCAGCCAGTGCCGGCTCCAACGCTCGCCGTAGTGCGGCGAGGCGAGGAGTTTGTCCACGAGCTGCGCGTAGGCGGTGGGAGATTTGTCGGCGACGAAGGCATCGACTTCCGCGGGCGTGGGCGGCAGGCCGATGAGGTCGAAGTAGAGTCGGCGGATGAGCACCTGCTTCTCGGCGGGGCCGCTGGGCTTGAGGTTTTTCTCCTCCAGCTTGGCGAGGATGTAGTTGTCCACGGGGTTCGCGGCCCAAGCATTGTTCTGCACGGCGGGCGCGGGCGTGAGCTTCACGGGCTGGAAAGCCCACCAGACTTTGCGCTCGCCGGCGTTCGCGTATTTGCCCTTGGCCGCGCCGGAGCGCGGGTCGGGCGCGCCCATCCGAACCCACGCGACGAGGTCGGCGACTTGCGCGTCGGTGAGCTTCTCGCCCTTGGGCGGCATCTGGAGATTCGGGTCGGTGTAACGGACGGCGCGGATGAGCGGGGATTTGTCCGGGTTGCCGGGAATGACGGCGGGGCCGGAATCGCCGCCCTTGAGCACGCCCTCGCGGGTGTCGAGCGCGAGGCCACCTTTGACTTTGCCCTCGGCGGTGCTGTGGCACTTGAGGCACTGGTTGGCGAGGAGCGGACGGATTTTGTTCTCGAAGAACGCGGACTGGTCGGCGGTGAGCGTGGGCGTGGCAGCGGCGGCGGCTTTGGCAGCGGGAGCGGCGGGCGGCGCGGGCTTGGCCGCTGGGGCCGGGGCCGGAACTGGAGGTTTCTTCTTTTTCGCGTCGTCGGCGGTGGCGACGCCAAGAGCGAGGGCGAGGGCGGCAAGGAGGAGGCAAGCGCGTTTCATGGCAGTTCCTTAAGCGATGATGCCCTTCACAACTTTCCCGAAGTTGTCCGTCAGGCGGAAATCCCGGCCGTTGTAGCGATACGTCAGCTTCTCGTGGTCGAAGCCCAGCAGCGCCAGCAGGGTCGCGTGGTAGTCGTGGATGTGGACCTTGTCCTTCACCGCGCTGCCGCCGAACTCATCCGTCGCGCCCCAGACGGTGCCGCCCTTGACGCCGCCGCCGGCCAGCCAGTGGGAGAACGCGCGGTTGTTGTGGTCGCGACCGGGGTCGGCGTTGCCGTTCTTGTCGCGCGTGGGCTTGCGACCAAACTCGCCGCCCCAGATGACCAGCGTGTTCTCCAACATCCCGCGTTGCTTCAAGTCCGTGAGCAGCGCCGCCGCCGGGCCGTCAATCTCGCCGGCCTTCTGCCGCAGCCGGTCGGCGAGGTCGTTGTGATGATCCCAGCCGCTGGCCCACACCTGCACGAAGCGCACGCCGCGCTCGACGAGCCGCCGCGCGATGAGGAGTTGCTTGCCCTGCGCCGAGCTGCCGTAAAGCGAGCGGACATTCTCCGGCTCCTTGCTGATGTCGAACGCGTCCGTCGCCGCCGTCTGCATCTTGTAAGCCATCTCGAAGCTCTCGATGCGCGCCTCGAGCTGCGCGTCCTTCTGCAAGTTCTGGCTGTGAATCGCGTTGAGCTGATGCACGAGGTCGAGCTGGCGGCGCTGCTCCTTCGGGGCAAGGTAGTTGTTCCGAATGTTCTCAATCATCTGGTCCACGGACTGCGCCTGCGTGTTGATGCTCGAGCCTTGGAAGACGCCGGGCAGAAACGCAGCTTGGTAATTCTGTGCGCCGCCGGGCGCCCCGCCGCCGGGCCGCAGCGAGATGAAGCCGGGCATGTTTTGGTTCTCCGAGCCGAGGCCGTAGAGCGTCCACGCGCCGAGCGAAGGTTTCGCAAGGCGGACCGAGCCGGTGTTCATGAAGACGGTCGCGACCTCGTGCGCCGGGATGTCCGTGTGGAGCGAGCGGACCACGGCCATACTGTCCGCGTGCTTGGCGAGGCTCGGGAAAACCTCGCTGAACTCAATGCCCGAGCGCCCCTGCGGCGTGAACTTGAAGGGCGAACCAAACGCGACGCCGTTGCCGCCGGAGATGGACTTGCCATCGTTCTTCGTGAGCGCGGGCTTCGGGTCCCAAGTGTCAATGTGCGACGGCGCTCCTTGCGCGAAGATATGGATGACGCGCTTGGCCTTGGCGGGGAAGTGCGGGCTCTTGGGCGCCAGCGGGTTGAGGTCGGCAGCGGAGGCGGCGGCGCGCACCTCCTCGCCGAGCAAGGCCCCGAGGCCCACCGCACCCATGCCCATGCCGAAGCGGTTGAGCCACTGGCGGCGGGTGAGGAAGCGGTCGGCGAGTTGGGCCTGATGTTCGAGCGGGTTCATAGCGTGAGCGTTTCTTGCGGTGAAAGACGACAACGGAGGGCGACTGGTTTCAGGAGCCGTTACAAAACTTCTGCATGCGAGATGAAACCGGGGATTCCACCTGAGCCAGGAAGGCGAGCGCGGGGGGGCTGGACCACCGTCGCGGGGCCGTGGCCGCCATCACCCCCGTCAACGCCGGGCTGCCTGGCGCCCGCTGTGCCATCACGATCCAGCGCGACTGGGCGGAGAAGAAAGACCCGCTCCAGACGCAGAAAAACCACCCCCGCTACTTCCTCTCCAGCCTCAGCGAGAAAGAGCAAACGTGCGCGACCAATGCGGTTGGCCAGCACAGGTCGGTGGAAAACCGCAACCGCCACAAACGCGACGCAAGCGCGTGGCAGGAAGACCGCCACCGCCAGCGCAAGTCCAACGCCGCGCTCAATCTGGCACTCACCCGCAATGCGCTTCTGGCCCTCATCCCCTTTGAGCAAAGCTAGTTCTTGGAGCACTTTTTTGAAGCTTACCATCGCCACCCGCGCCACGCCCTTGGCCTCATCCTCCAGGCCCGTCCCGTGCTATGAGCCTGCCGACCAACCGCTTTGAGCTATGCGCTCGGCTGGCCATTTAACCGGCCAATAAAGAAGTAGCCGCCGAGGTAAGGAGGCGAACCATTGTTCCGATTTGCTCAAGAAAATCCGCCGCCACACCTCGGCGGCTACATGAGGCTGGTCGTCGGTTAACGGGCTGCTAACTCCGCCGCGAGCTGGGTGCCGAGTTGGTCCGGTTCCTGTGACTTGCGCCTCGCCTCGGCGCGTTTCGCCGTCCCGTCGAGGAAGGACACCACCCGCATGCGCAGTTGGTGGCCGAGCACTTCCGCGTAGGCGGCCACGGGGCTGGAGCAGCCGCCGCCCATCGCACGCAGGAACGCGCGCTCGGCGCGGACACACAGGTGGGTGTTGCCGTGGTTCAGCTCCTCGCAGACTCGACCGACGCGGTCGTTGCCGGCGCGCACTTCGATGCCCACCGCCGCCTGGCCCACGGCGGGAAGCATCTCTTCCGGCTCCAAGTGCACGGCCAACAAGCCTGCTGGCACGCCTTCGCCGGTGAGCGCGCCATTTGACATGATGTGAAACTTGAGTCGCTCCAGTCCGGCGGCGGCGAGGAGGATGGCGTCAAAGTCGCTGCGTTCGGAGAGTTTCAACAGACGCGTCGGCACGTTGCCCCGTAGCTCGACGACCTTCGCATCCGGTCGCGCTACGAGCAGGAGCGCGCGGCGGCGTGTGCTGCTGGTGGCGACGATGGTGCCCGCTGGCAACGCCGCCAGCTTGAGCTTTGCTGCGAAGCCACGGCGCAGGTGCTGGCCGGGCGTCCACTCGATGATGTCCAGTTTCGCTGCCTCGGCGCGGACGAACTCGGCATCGCGATAGATGAGCACGTCGCGCACATCGGCGCGCTTGCAGACGGCTTTGAGCACGAGGCCGGTGGGGAGTTCGGTAGGCAAATCTTTGAGGCTGTGCACCGCGAGGTCGGCTTCGCCGTTGAGCAGGGCGACTTCAAGTTCCTTGGTGAACAGGCCCTTCGGCAGGGAGGCGTCGGGGTTCATCAGGGACGCTGACTGGAGCTTGTCGCCCGTGGTTTTGATGATGCTCAACTCGAACTGGAGCCGGGGAAAGGCGGCGCGGCACTGTGCGAGGACGGCGTTGGCCTGTGCGAGCGCGAGCGCGCTGCCACGGGTGGCGATGATGATGGGGCGCGGAGGAGGCATGGGGATTTTAGCCACGGATTGAACACGGAATAAACACGGATGGGGAGGAGGGCTGAGCGCGGTGCGGCGAGGTGGTAAAGTTCGGTTCTTCGTCTTTCATCCGTGCTTCTTCCGTATTCAATCCGTGGGTAGAAAAAGTCTTCATTCGTGGCCGAAGGCGAGGCTGGGGCCGGGCGCTGGTGGCGCTCCCGGTGGCGCGTTGAGCAAGGCTTTCGCCTTCGCGCGGATAATGGTCTCGCACTCGGATAGTTCCTCGCGACGCAGCTTCAGGTAGTCGTCGGCGATGGTTTGCAGGTCGTCCACGTTGTAGAGGTAAACGTCGTCGAGGAAGTTCACCTCCGGCTCGATGTCGCGCGGGACGGCGATGTCAATGAGCAGGAGCGGGCGCGCCTGCCTCAGGCTGTGCAGGGGGGCGAGCTTTGCGCGCGTGAGGACGTAGTGCGGCGCGCTGGTGCTGCTGATGATGATGTCAACCTGCGCGAACTCGGTGTGCCACTCATCGAAGTGGACGGCCCGTCCGCCCAACTCGGCGGCGAGCGCCACGGCGCGGTCGTGGGAGCGGTTCGAGACGAGCACGCTCTTCGCACCGCGACTTAGTAGGGCGCGCGCGGTCTTTTCGCTCGTGTCGCCCGCACCGATGACCATCACGGTGCGGCCGGTGAGGGTGTCAAAAATTTTCTGCGCCAGCTCCACCGCCACGGAAGCGACGGATACGCTGCCGCGCTGGATGTTCGTCTCGGTGCGGATTTTCTTAGCGACGTTGAAGGCGCTCTGAAACGCCTTGTTCAACCGGCGACCAGTGTGTTGATGCTTCAAGGCGAGGTCGTAAGCCTGCTTGAGCTGGCCGAGAATTTCCGTTTCACCCAGCACCATCGAGTCGAGGCCGGCAGCGACTTTGAAAAGGTGTTCAACGCTGTGCGGCTCGGTGAGTTCGTAGAGTTCGCTGCCGAGCGGTTCGGTGTAGTTGTGGTGCGCGAGGAGGAATCGGCGCAGTTCGGCCAACGCGGCCCGTGGGTCGGCACTGGTGGCGGCGTAAATCTCCACGCGGTTGCAGGTGGAGAGGATGACCGCTTCCTCGATGACGCCGGATTCGCGGAGCCTTCGCATCACTTCCGCGGTTGTGGACTCGGCGAAGGCAAACCGCTCCCGCACCATGACAGGCGCGGTGCGGTGGCTGAGGCCAAGGACGACGAGGGGCATGGAACGCTAGGAAATCGGGAATGGGGAATGGGGCATGGGGCCGCGAGCCACCGGCCGCCGAGGCCACCTCGGCAATCGACAATCGGCAATCGGCAATCGGCAATCGTTGCTCACGGGTTGTGGATTCCTGACAGCAGGTTGAAGCCCCAGAAGGTCAGCAGCACGAAGGCGAAGCCGCCGACCGCCCCCCACGCAAACCTCCGCCCGCCAGGCGAGAACCGCCAGTGCGCCACGAGCAGCCCGACATACAGCAACAGCACGAACCCGGACCAAAGAACCTTCGGGTCAGCCAGTGGATTCGCCGACTGGGCGTGCTTTAAGAGCAACGGCGAGAGTGATAAGCCCGCCGCCAGCAGGACGACGCCGCAGAGGAGGAAGCGCACGATGACCGTTTCGAGGCCTTGGATGGACGGCAGCGCGGAGACGAGCGCGCGCAGTTTATGAAATTTCAGGTCGTGCTCCTGCGTGAGATACATCACGCCCGCTGCTGACCCGAGGCCAAACGCGCCGTAGGCCAGCAGGATCAGCGCGACGTGCAGGCTCACCAAACCACCTGAGAAGTCCGGGCGCGGGCCCTTCACGTCCAGCGCCGGCATGAGCGCGAAGACGCCCATCGCAACCAGCACGGGCGAGACGAACGCGCCGAGGAAGCGCAACCGGGGCAGGGCGCCGATGATGAGGAATGCCGCCACGATGGTCCACGCGCTGAACGTCGTGGCCTCATAGAGATTGTTGACCGGGCAGCGCTCCAGGCTGAAGCCGCGCTTCATCATCGCGATCGTGTGGAGCCCCGCCGCGCAGAGCAGCAGGAAGTATTGCCACCGCGAGTCGTGCCGGAAGCCTTGCCGCCAGATGAAAAAGGACCACGTCGCACTTGCCCCGTAGAGCAGCACGGCTAGTCCAAAAAATTCACGGTCAGTCAGCATCGAGATGCGAATTTATGGCCGAAGGGCGGGAGGGCAACAAGCTTCAAGCTCCAGCGGTGAAAGAAACGGGCGCAACTCGACTCCGGTGTGCGGACTTCCCGGCCGCGCCAAAGCAGCTCCGCCTGCTTGCCATGTCCTCGTGAGCCAACTTATGCTTCGCGCATAAATTGAGCGCAGCCAGTTCAACCTCTACCCCTAATCCCATGAGCGTCCGCGTCCGTTTTGCCCCCAGTCCCACCGGCTACCTGCACATCGGCGGCGCGCGCACGGCGCTGTTCAACTGGCTCTACGCCCGCCACACCGGCGGCACGTTCATTCTCCGCGTGGAGGACACCGACGCGGCGCGCAACTCGCAGGAGGCCGTCAACGTCATCCTCGACGGCCTGCGCTGGCTGGGCCTGGACTGGGACGAAGGTCCGCTCACCGCCGACGCCACCGGACCAAGCAAGGGCGACCGCGGGCCTTACTTCCAGTCGCAGCGGAAAGAGAACTACACGCGGCGCGTCGAGGCGTTGTTGTCGCGTGGCTTGGCTTACGAGAGCGAAGGGGCGGTGCGCTTCAAGATGACCCGCGAGCCGGTGCTCATCCGCGACCTGGTTGTCGGTGACGTGACGCGGGCGCTCACCGACCGCGAGGAGCAGGAGCCGGACTTCGTCATCCAGCGCTCGGACGGCTCGCCGGTGTTCCATTTTGTGAACGTCGTGGACGACTTGGAGATGGGCATCACGCACGTCATTCGCGGCGAGGACCACTTGAGCAACACGGCCAAGCACGTCGCGCTCTTCCAGGCCTTCGGCGTCGAGCCGCCGAAGTATGCGCACATCCCGCTCATCCTCAACGCCGACGGATCGAAGATGTCCAAGCGCGACGACGGCGCGGCGCTGACCTACTACATGGAGAACGGCTACGCGCCCGAGGCGGTGTTGAACTATCTCTGCCTGCTGGGCTGGTCGCCGAAGGACGGGCGCGAAGTCATCCCGGTGCAGGAACTCATCGCGAACTTCGACCTCCCGCAAATCCTTCGGAGCAACGCTCGCTTCGACCACGAGAAGCTCAAGTGGATGAACGGCGAATACCTCCGCGCGATGGCTCCTGACCGATTCTACGAGCTGGCCGTCCACGCCCTCGCGCGCGCCGGCGTGGACACGAACCAGTTTTCCACCAGTTACGTGCGGGCCGCGTTGGACACCTGCATGGGCAAGGTCCGCGTTTTCACCGAGCTGCCGGGCTACGGCGGTTTCTACTTCACGGAGAAGCTGGAGCTGGACGCGGAGGCGAAGGCCGCCCTGACCAGCGAGGCGCGCGAACGGCTCGCGAAGCTGCGCGCCGCCTACGCGGGACTCGTCGAGTTCAGCGCCGCGAATCTGGAGGCCACCTTGAAGGAGACCGCGAAATCCCTCGGCGTGAAAAACGGCGTGCTGGTGCATCCCGCGCGCTTCGCCTGCACGGGCAAGCCCAGCGGCCCGAGCCTCTATCACCTGCTCGAAGTGCTCGGCCGCGACCGCGTGCTCGCGCGCATGGACGCCGCGATGGCGGGCTGACGCACGGGAGGGGCAGCAGCAGAGCGTGGCGGAGCGAGCCCAAGTTTTTAGCCACAGATGGAACACAGATGAAAAACGGCTGCGGAGTTCCGAGGGTTACGGGGAACTCCACTTCAGGCCCGTTGACTTGCCTTATCGGTGTTCCAGCTGTGGCTAAAAACGCCGTTCTCAGGACGCGGCAAAGTGACTCGTGCCGTCTGTGGCTGAACTTCGGAGCTGGGCTTCAGGAGACGAAGCGTGGCTCGAATACAGTCCCCGGCTGATGCTTGCGGAGCAGGCCGATGAACTTCGCGATGCCGCGCTTCTCGTCTGAGCCGAGGTGGTAGTGGATGTGCCAGCCGAGGTAGTCGCGGCGGAAGTTGAGGTCGTAGTCCGAGCGCGAGCTGATGAGGTAATCCAGCGTGTCGAGGCCGAAGTCCCGCGCCGCGCGGAGCTGGCGGCGGAGGCGTTCGTTGTCCGGGCGGCGGCGTAGCGCCCAAATGGCGAAGACGAATGGGAGTTGCGTCAGCTCAAGCCACGCCGTGCCCAAGTCCCAAATCTCGTGCGTGTGCGGCGCGCGGCGAAACTCGATGGCCGGGTTGCCGATGAGCAGCACGGCGTCGTGCTGGCCTGCCTCCGCATAGCTGGGCAGCGGCTTGAACTCCGGCTTCAGGCCGCGCTCGGCCAGCAGGACGCGCAACAGGTTCACGCTCGTGAGCGAGGCGGTGTCGCAGAAGATTTCCGAGACCTGCTCTACCGGAATCCGGTGCGCGAGGAATACGCTGAACACCTCGCCTAGCGACGCCACCGCGATGCCGTCGAGCACGTCGTAACCGTCGTGGAAGAGGACTTCCGTGATGCTGACCAACGCGGCGTCGAGGTCGCCGCGCCGGAGCTTTTCAGCGAGAAGCGATGGTGGAATGAACTCAATCTGGCTCTCCAATCCGCGGGTGAGCGGGACGGCGTTGAGATACGGCACGGAGCCGACGCGGAAGGGCGCGAGGGAGTTTTCCAGCTCGCTCTCGCGCTGCACGTTCGCGCTGCGCTGCTCGCGCTCGACGCGGTGGGCGAGGTCGTCCGCCGACTCGATGGGGGCGAGGCGGAGTTCGGGGAGTTTGTCGGATGCGCTCATGCCGTCGCCAAATTATCCACCAGCACCTTTGACTTCGTGCTGCTCGTAGTCGGCTCGACTTTCGTCGCGGTGGTCGGCCACTCCTTCACCGGCTCGTAAAACGTGTTCCGCTGCACCGGCACCCGGCCCGCCTCGCGAATCGCCTTCACCATTTCGGCCTCGGTCTGGAGCTGCGGGGACTTCGCGCCGGCCATGTGGAAGATGTGTTCCTCGAGGATGGTGCCGTGCAGGTCGTCCGCGCCGTAGCTGAGGGCGACTTGCGCGAGCTTGGTGCCCATGCCGACCCAGTAGGCGGTGAGGTGGTCGAAGTTGTCGAGGTAGAGCCGGCTCACCGCAATTGTGCGGAGCTGGTCGAAGCCCGTGGGCGGCGTGCTCACAGGGATGCCGTTGTTCTCTGGCTGGTAGGGCAGGGGGACGAAGCCGGTGAAGCCGTGTGTCTCGTCCTGCAACGCGCGCAGCAGGCTCAAATGATGCACGCGGTCCGCGAGCTTCTCGACGTGGCCGAAGAGCATCGTGCAGGTGCTGCGGCCGCCGAGGCGGTGCCAGATGCGGTGGACATCGAGGTATTCCTCGGCACTCTCCTTGCCCCGGGCGATGGCCGAGCGGACTTCCTTGCGGAAGATTTCCGCGCCGCCGCCGGTGAGGGAGGCGAGGCCGGCGGCCTTGAGTTCAAGCAGCGTTTGCTCGACGGACCGCTTCCCCAGCCACGCGAGGTGGAGGATTTCAATCGCGGTGAAGCACTTGAGTTGCAGGCGCGGGTCGAGGGCTTTGAGCGCCTTTAGGAAGTCCACGTAGTAGCTGAACGGCAGCGAGGGGTGCAGACCGCCGACGATGTGCAGCTCCGTGATGCCCAGCGCGAGCGCCTCGCGGGCCTTTTGCACCATCTGCTCGGCGGTCAGCTCGAAGCCGTCGGCGTCGCGCTTCTTGCGGGCGAAGGAGCAGAACTGGCAGGAGAGGATGCAGTAGTTCGAGTAGTTGATGTAGCGGTTGAGGATGTAGCTGGCGCGGTTGCCCACCTTCCGCTGCCGCACGAAGTCCGCGATGGCCCCGACGGCGTTGATGTCCTTGCTATCGAAAAGGCGCAGGGCATCGGCGTCGGAAAGGCGCTCCCCGGCGACGACCTTGTCGTAGAGGTCACGCAGGTCGCTGTGCTGAATGGCAAAACTCATGCGCGAGGACAATGGCGGGAATCCGGGCGAGTGGCAAACGCGACTGATTAGTAAATCAGCTCACTTGGAAACACTCGCGAGCGCCAGTGCCACCGCGCCGGCCACAGCGATCACCGCGCCGACCGTCGAGCGCCTGGAAGGCCGCTCCTGCTCCAGCCAACGCGCGAAGGGCATCACCACCAGCGGCGAGAGCGCCACGATGGGCAGCACCACCGCCGAGGGCGTCGTCTTCAGCGCCCATTGGTAGCAGCTCACGCCCAGCGTGGGGCCGGCGAGCGCGTTGAAGGCAATCCACTTGCCGGACTTGCGCCACTTCTCAGCCGTGGATTCTGCCGGCGGATTGCACTCGCCGTTACGCGCGAAGAGGAAGTGGCGCTTCACCACGAGCAGTGCGAGGCCGGAGATGATGACTCCGCCGAGGATGCGTTGGTAGGCTGCCGTCATCCCGTCCATCGGCTGATTCGCAACGGCACAAAGCTCATACGCCTTGCGGCTCAAAACCACGCCGCCGCCTTGGCCTATCGCCCCGAGCACGGCGAAGAAAATGCCCACGCCAAACTCCCTTCGGTCAGCGTGCGCTTCGTGATTCGGCGCGAGTGCCACCGCCACGCCCGTCAGAATCACCGCGCCGCACTCCATTTGGGCCAGCGTTAACGTCGTGCCCAGCCACAGCCACTCCACCAGCCCCGCAAACGGCGCGGCGAGGCAATGCACGATGAGGATCGTCAGCCGTGAACCCAGCCGTGGGTAAGCTGCAAATAGCGCGACATCTCCCAGCCCGAAGCCCACGCACCCGCTTAGAATGAAGATGTAAAACCCATTACCTCCCAGCCCCGCGCCAAGCCCGTGCGCCAGTGTCGCGAGGAAAAGCGTGGCCAGGGAGAGTCGCCAGAAGTTCGCCTCCGTGCCGCCCATGAGCTTGGCCACTCGCGCGCCGGACACGGCGGAGAAGGCAAACAGGACGGTCGCAAAGACGGCGCTTAACACGGCGCGGGGTGGTAGCGGTAGAGCATCGGGAAGTCACGAGCCTTCGGCTGAAAGCCGGCGATCAGCTCCACGGCCGATGACTCACGCGAGAATCTCGCGAATCAAATTCCCGCCCACATCCGTGAGGCGGTAGTCGCGGCCGTTGTGGCGATACGTCAGTTTCTCGTGGTCCATGCCGAGGAGGTGGAGAATGGTCGCGTGCAGGTCGTTGCCGTGGACTTTGTCCTCGACAGCTTTGTAGCCGAACTCGTCGGTCGCGCCGTGGTGGACGCCGCCCTTCACCCCGCCGCCGGCCAGCCAGATGGTGAAACCTTTCGGGTTGTGGTCGCGGCCCAGGCTGCCCTGTGAATCGCTGGTGCGCCCGAACTCGCCGCCCCAGACGACGATGGTGTCCTCCAGCATCCCGCGCGACTTCAGGTCCGCGAGCAGCGCGGCGGCGGGTTGGTCGGTCGCGGCGGCACAAGAGCGGTGGTTGGTCTCGATGTTGTTGTGCCCGTCCCACGGCACGTCGTTCACGCTACCGTCGCCGCCGGTGCCCTTGCCGGCGAAGATTTGCACAAAGCGCACGCCGCGCTCCAGCAGCCGTCGCGCGATGAGGCACTGCCGACCAAAGGTCTCCGACTCTTTGCGGTCGAGGCCGTAGAGCTGGCGCGTGGCGGCGGACTCGTTTTCGATGTTCATCGCCTCGGGCGCGGCCAGTTGCATCCGGTAGGCCAGCTCGAAGGAGTTGATACGCGAGAGCAAATCGGCCTGAGTGGGTCGTGCCTGCGCGTGATCGCGGTTGAGTGAACCCAGCAAGTCGAGGGTCGCGCGCTGCTGGGTCTCGGACTCGTCCTTGGCGCGGGCGAGGTTGTCGATAACTTCCTTGCGCCGCGCGTCGAGGGCGAGCGCCTGATAGGTCTTCGGCAGAAAACCCGCGCTCCAAATCTGGTCGTCGCCCCGCGGACGAGTCTCGTGCAGGACGACGAAGGCGGGGAGGTTTTGGTTATCCGCACCGAGGCCGTAAGTGACCCACGCGCCCGCGCTGGGGGAGCCGGGTCGATCCACGCCGCACATGAGTTCCATCGAGGCGGGCGCGTGATTATTCGCGCGGAGGTGCATCGAGTGGATGAACGCCATGTCGTCCACGTGTTGCGAGAGGTGCGGGAAGATGTCGGAGACCCACGCGCCTGAGCGACCGTGCTGGTTCCAGCCGAACGGTGACTTGAGAATCTTGCCGCTGGTGGTGAAGAAACCGGTCTTCGGATCGCTGCCGGGCAGGACCTCGCCGTTGCGCTTCTGCAACTCGGGTTTGTAATCCCAAGTGTCTACTTGCGACGGCGCGCCGGTCATGAAGAGCCACACGATGCGCTTGGCCTTGGCGGGGAACAGCGGCGGACGCGCGGCGAGCGGGTTCACCGGAGCCGCGAAGCCGCGTGTCTGTTCATGCAGCAACGTGCCGAGCGCGACGGAGCCGAGGCCGAGGCCGGCGCGTTGGAGAAAGCGGCGGCGCGAGGGGAGTGCGAGTTCCGAAGGAGCGTATTGGCCGAACATATGCCTGACCCTTTAGCACGGCTGGACACGGATGGGAACAGTCTTGAAAAGCTGAGAAGCCCAAGCAAGTAGCCGTCGAGGTAAGGAGGCGGACGCCTTGAAACTCAATGCTTCGCGTGCGGCTTCGCGGTCCCGGCCGTTGGTTTCGGCGGGCGGGCGAGCACTTCCACGAGCTGTGGGTGCGGTCCTAGCCAGCGGACCTTGCCGGACTCCAAGTCATAGACTGCGCCGATGAGCAGCGTGCGCCCGCTCTTCACGCGGCTGTTCACGATGCTGCTGCGGGTGAGCAAATTCTCCATCGTGCGCCAGACGTTCGCTTCGATGGCGGCGGGGACGAGGGCGTCACCGGTGTGCCCGGCGGCCTTGGCTTGATCGGCGGCGGGTTTGATTTCATCGGCGAGCAAGAGCAGGTGGCCGTGGAGTTCCGCGCCCTTCACGACGGCGGTGACGGCCCCGCACTGCGTGTGACCCATCACGATGACCACCGGCGTGCCGAGATGTTCCGCGCCGTATTCCACCGTGGCCAGCTCGCTGCCGCCCGCGATGTTGCCGGCGACCCGCACGATGAACAGGTCGCCCACGCCTCGGTCGAAAATCAGCTCGGCGGGTGCCCGCGAATCGGAGCAGGACAGGATGGTGGCGAACGGCTCTTGTCCGTTCGCGACGGTGTTCGTGCGGCGTGCGCCTTCGAGGTGCGGGTGCTGGGTCTTGCCGGCGATGAAGCGCGCGTTCCCGTCGCGGAGCAGGGTGAGCGTAGCCTCGTGCAACAGCCGGTAGACTGGTTCGGTCACGGAAACGGGCGCGGGCGCGGGCGCGTGGTCCGCCGCCCGTATCTCGGCGACGCACAGGCAACCGACGGCGAGCAGGGGAGCAAGGCAACGCAACTTCATTTGCCTTGTATCGGCAACCCAGCGAGCGGACTCAACGTATTTTTGCATTCAATGGCAGTGCCTCCGTCGGCGTCAACTAACGCGATGCAACTGCCCCGACTCAACTTGCTCCTGACGCGCTGCCTCCTGCTGGCCGCGTTGCTGGCGGGTGTTGACGTGTTTGCCGCAGAGCCGCTGCACCTGCAAGTGGACAAGCTCATCGTCGCGAAGGCCGCGAAGCAGCCGCTCGCCGCACCGGCGGACGACGCGGAGTTCCTGCGCCGCGCGTGGTTCGACTTCAACGGCGGCATTCCCAGCGCGGAGGAGACGAAGAAATTTCTCGCCGACAAGTCTGCTGACAAGCGCGCCAAGCTGATTGAACAGCTTGTTGCCGCGCCGCGCTTCGCGGAGCAGATGGCCGAGGCTTTCAACATTCAACTCATGGAGCGCAACGGCAGCAACGACGAGTGGCGCACTTACCTAACCGAGTCTTTTCGCGCGAACAAACCGTGGGACCAGATGGCGCGGGAGATTCTCAGCCCGGACTTCAAGGACGAGAAGCTGCGCGGCGCGGGCTGGTTCATGACGCGTCGGCTCGACAAGGTCGGTCAGCAGGACACCGATTATCCGGGGCTCACGCGCGATGCGGGTCGGCTTTTCATGGGCGTGGACCTTCAGTGCTGCCAGTGCCACAAGCACCTCACGGTGAAGGATTACAAGCAGGTGGATTTCAACGGCCTCTTCGTCGCGTTCCAGAACACGAAGCTCCAAGCCGCCGCCGGCGAATACAAAACCGCGTGGGTGCAGGAGGGGCCGATGACCAACAAATACGAGTTCGTGTCCGTCCTCAGCAGCGTGAAGGGCGCGACCGGTCCCCGCGTGCCGCTCGGCGTCGAGGTGCCGCTGCCCGACCCGGCCGAATTGTGGGAGGTGCCGCCGGACAAGAAGACGCGCTCCGCTGGCGTGCTGAAGTTCAGCCCGCTCAAGGAACTCGCCGCGCGCCTCGCGTCGCCGGAGAACCCGCTTTTCGCGCGCAACATCGCCAACCGCGTTTGGTGGCAGCTCATGGGCCGCGGCTTCGTCGAGCCGCTGGACTTGCAGCACTCGGACAACCCCGCGTCG
The DNA here is from genome assembly GCA_943330855.2 of Klebsiella pneumoniae. Taxonomy (GTDB): domain Bacteria; phylum Verrucomicrobiota; class Verrucomicrobiia; order Limisphaerales; family SXTU01; genus SXTU01. Next base: position 30,712 of record CALQJI020000004.1, on the reverse strand, counting down.
CATCCTCAGCTACTCGACCTGCTGGCGAAGGAACTCACCGAGCACAAGTTCGACCTGCAATGGCTCGTCCGCGAACTCGCGCTCACGCAGACCTACCAGCGCGCGAGCCTGTTGCCCGCCGGTGCAAAGTCCCCGCCCGAGGAACTCTTCACCGTGGCCAAGGAGCGCCCGCTCTCCGCCGAACAGCTCGCCCGCGCCTTCCTCGCCGCGACCGGCGAGCACGAGCGCGTCGTGGGTGGCAAGGCTTGGGAAGGCATCGAGGGCAAGAAGCACACGCAGAAGGATTTTGAAAAGGCCTTCCTCGCTGCCTTCGCCAACGCCGCCAAGGAGCCGGAGCTGAACGTCAACCCGACCCTTCGCGCCGCACTCTTCCTGCGGAACAACGACCTCGTCCTCTGGTCGCTCCAGCGCCGTAAGGGCAACCTCATTGACCGCGTCGCCGCACAGCCGGAAGCGGGGCAGGTCGCGGACGAGCTGTATCACGCCATCCTCTCCCGCCCGCCGGTGGCCGAGGAAAAGGCCGAGCTGGCGAAGTATCTCGCGAAGCACGCCGCCAGCCGCGAGAAGGCGCTCGGGCATTACGCCTGGGCGATGCTGTCGAGCATGGAGTTTTTCACGAATCACTGACATGAATCCCCTCTGCAAACCTTGGGAGCACACCACCTCCCGCCGCCAGTTCCTCGGCGCGTCCGCTGGTGCGCTGGCGTTCGGTGCGCTCGGTGGCATGATTTCGCCGCAGGCCGCCGAGGCGATGCGCAAGAAGGAGAAGCAGGTGCTCTTCGTCTGGCTCGACGGCGGCATGAGCCAGCTCGAGAGCTGGGACCCGAAGCCGAACACCGAGTTCGGCGGGCCCTTCCGAACCATCAAGACGAGCGTGCCCGGCACGCATTTCTCCGAGCTGATGCCGATGTGCGCGAAGCAGGCGCACCGCCTGTGCGTGGTGCGGAATATCGCCACGAAGGACAACGCCCACTCCTCCGGCGTCGCACGCATCCAGCGCGGCGACCCGAAGAATCGCGGCGTAGCCTATCCCTTCTTCGGCTCGGCCATTGCGAAGCTCATGGGACCGACCGCCTCGAAACTGCCCGCCTACGCCTGGGTCAAGCCCGGCAGCGGCGGCTTCAAGGCCGAGGACGCCGGCTTCCTCGGCCCGAAATACGGCTCGCTCGCGTTCGGCGACGGCAAGCCGCCGGAGGACTTGCTCCGGCATACGTCGCTGACGGTCGAGGAGGACGAGGAGCGCAATGAGCTTCGCGACATGCTGAACAAGCGCTACACCGCGCAGCGCCGCCCGACCTTCACCGAGGCGAGCAGCTTCGTCTTCGACAGCGCGCGCGAGCTGATGAAGCGCGCCGATGTCTTCGACACGACCAAGCTCCCCGCGAAGGATCTCGATCGTTACGGCCGCACCGAGATTGGCCAGCACATGATGGTCGCGCGCAACATGCTCGAGGCCGGCGTGCGGTTCGTGAAGGTCGGCAGCTACGGCTGGGACACGCACGGCGACAACTTCAACGCCAGCGCCTCGCTCGTGCCGAAGTTCGACCGCGCGTTCGCCGCCATCGTCGAGGACCTCGCGGCCACCGGCTTGCTCGACCACACACTCGTCATCGCGATGAGCGAGTTCGGGCGCACCCCGCGCATCAACGGCCACGTCGGGCGCGACCATTGGCCCGAGGCGTGGAGCATCGCGATGGCTGGCTGCGGTGTGAAGGCCGGCGCGGTCGTCGGCGCGACGAACGCCCTCGGCACCGACGTGAAGGACAAGGGCCACGACATCGGCGCAGTATTCCACACGTGGTTCAAGGCGCTGGGCATTGACTCGAAGAAAGTGGAATACGACAACAACAGCCAACCGCTGCCGCTAGCCCACGACGACATGGAAGCCATCAAGGAGGCGCTGGTATGAGTGACCCGAAACCTGCCGATAAATTTGTCCCGCCCAAGGAACTCAAGATGTTCCCCAACGACCGCCAGCTCTGCGTGGCGCGGTTCAGCCCGTGCGGCAACTTCCTCGCAGCCGGTGCGATGGAAGGCACCGTGCGCCGCTGGAGCGTCGTCGAGAAGCCCAAGCCTGCGGTGGACGTGGAGCTGCCTGATGATTCAAAGAAGAAGCCCGCGCCCAAGAACGCCAAGCAGCCCGCGGAATCGCCCGTTGACCTTGTGCCGCTGCCGCATCTCACCGGCTTCAATGGCTGGGTGCAGAACATCGCCTTCCATCCGAAGAACAAAGTTCTCTTCGCCGCCGACACGTGGGGCAAGCTCTCCGCCGTTGCCTATGAAGGCGACGCGCCTAAGCCGACGTGGGAAAACGCCACCGCGCACGACGGCTGGATTCGCCGCCTCGCCATTTCAGCGGACGGCCAGCACCTCGCAACGTGTGGGCGCGACCAGTTCGTCCGTGTCTGGACCACGGCGGGCAAGCTCGTCGCCGAGCACCGCGCGGAGGAGGAAGTTTTCGCCGTCACCTTCGCGCCCACGGGCAAGGTCATCGCGTTCGGCGACTTGAAGGGCCGCGTGAAGACGTGGGACTTCGGCACGAAGCAACTCGTCCGCGACTTCGACGCCTCGGTGCTCTTCTCAGTTTCGCGCCTGCAAGATGTGTGCGGACTGCGCGTTGTGACGTTCATCGACGGCGGCAAATCGCTGCTCGTCGGCGGCTGCGAACCGGCCGGCGGCGGTTTCCTCGAGGGCGCGCCCGTGCTGGTGAAGTTCGACACCGCCACCGGCAAGAAGCAGACCGAGTGGAAATTTGGCGCGGCGAAGGACGGCTTCGTGCTGGATGTCGCGGCGCACCCCGACGGTTACTTGCTGCTGGTGACGAGCGGGCAGCCCGGCAGCGGAAAAATCATATTCCTGCGTCCCGGCGAGAAGGAACCGTTCTTCACGCACACCAACGTGGCGAATGTCCACTCCGTCACGCTGCACCCCGACGGCAAACGCTTCGCTGTCGCCGCGATGAACAAGGCCAGCAATGGCAACGGCCGTCCGAAGACCGCCGACGGCGCCTACCCCGGCAACACCTCGCCCGTGCATCTCTTCGAGATTCCGGCGTAACAGCGCGGGGCATTGTCCTCGCGAACTTTCTCTCGCTCGACTCACTACGCATCCCGGTGCGTTGGCTGGGGCTTGCCGGGGCGGAAGTGTTCGAGGTGTTCCAGACGGAGGAAGAGCTGCGGGTGCTGGTGGCCCGATTTCCGTGGGCGCGGCCAACGGGAAAGGCACCTTGCTCCCCAGCCTTTTCTTCCTTAGCTTGACTCCGGTGAAACTGCATTTGGAAAATCTGCCGTCCTCGCTCGTCCCGCAACGCGAGACGCTCACGCGCTGCCTGGAGGCCATGCACGCCGCCCACCCGCTGCGACAGGTCATCCTGTTCGGTTCCCACGCCCGCGGCGAGGCCCGCCCGGAGAGCGACGTGGACTTGTGCCTCGTGGCGGACGGGGCGGAACAGCAATACGACACCGCGACGACTTGGCTCCGCGCCGTCTGGAACCTTCGCCCCAAGCCGTCCTTCACCCTCATTCCCGTCACCCCCGAGCGCCTGCGGGAAAAGCAGGCCATTGGCGATCACTTTTTCCAGACCATCCTCCAGGAAGGAGTCATGATTGCAGCGGAAAACTGACAGCAACAATCCGGCGGACTGTCTGCTCATCGTCGAGTCCGACATGGAGTTGCTGCGCCAAGGCGCTGCTCATGAGTGGAGCTTTGCCATGTGTCGCAGCAAGCTCGCCGAGGTGCTGGAGAAAATCATCAAAGCCGAACTCATTCGCCTCGGCTGGCCGTTGGAGAAGACGCATGACCTTGTTCGCCTGCACGACCGCATGGTCGAATGGCAGTCGGAACTGGAACCGCTGGCCGCGCCCGCGTGTCTTGAACTCGCGCAAGCCTACTTCACCGACCGCTACCCCGGCTTCGACTTGGAAGACCCGGACTGGCCGAAACTGCGCGGGCAGCTTCAGCAGGTGGAGGAATTGCTGGCCGCAGTGAAAGCGCGGCTGGCCTCATAGCCGCCGAGGTCAGGAGGCAGATTCCTTCGGTCATCGCACCCGCTCATCCGCCTCCTCACGTCGGCGGCTACGCGTCGCGATGCGTCGGCTGGGGCTTGCCGGGGCGGAAGTGTTCGAGGTGTTCCAGACGGAGGAAGAGTTCCGGGTGTTGCTTGCCGGTTTCTGTGAGCGCGGCGCTGAGGGCGGCGTTGAGGGTGTCGGGCGAGGCTTCGGCGCGGCAGTTGAGGATGAGCTTGCCGGCGTCCAGCCAGTCGGAGAGTTCCTGCGAGAGCTCGGGGACGAAGTCGTTCCGCACGAGGTTGATGACGGCGAGGTCGCCTAGGCCCGCGTCCTCCGGCTCCAAGGTCATCTTGAGGTGCGCGACCTCCGCGTCGGCATCGGCGAGCAGGCGGCTCAGGGTGTTGGCGAGGTCACGGATGACTTGGTTGCCGTCGAAGCTCTTCTGGTTCGAGAGGGTCACGGTGGCGTTGAGCCAGCCGAGCAGCGCTTCGCCTTCGGCATAGACTTCGTAGTCCACGTCCATCGCGACGCGCGCGACTTGCTCGGAGGCGGTGATTTGATTGAACCAGTCGTCGAGGCCGGCCCCGGTGCGGGCGGAGACGGCGAGGACTTTGGCTTTGGGAAAGGCTTCGGCCAGGCGCAGGCGCAGGCGGTCGAGCTGGAGGGTGTCGAGGAGTTCGCGTTTGTTGATGACGATGAGGTCAGCTTCCTCGAGTTGCTTCCGGTAGATGTAGAGGACCTTCTCGGAGAACTGCCCGCCGGTCGCGAGGCCGAGCACGCGTTGGGCGCGCACGGGGTCCACGAGCACGCTGAGGGGCGCGATGAGGAACTGGTCGCCATACATCCGGCGCAGCGGGTAGGTGACGGTCGCGACGAGGTCGGTGCAACTGCCGACCGGCTCGGCGATGAAGACATCTGGGCGCGTGCGTTCGGTGAGCTTGTTGGCCGCGTCGACGAGCGAGTTGAAGCGGCAGCAGAAGCAGCCGCCGGGGATTTCCTCAGTGGCGAAGCCGCGCGAACGGAGCATGGCGGTGTCCACGAGTTCCTTGCCCTGGTCGTTGGTGATGAGACCGACGCGCAGGCCTTGCTGCGTGAGTCGCTCGGCGAGCTTGGCCACGGCGGTGGTCTTACCGGCTCCGAGGAAGCCGCCGAGCATGAGGTAACGGGCTTTGCCGATTGCCGATTGCGTGAGGGGGACGCTCATTGGTTTTCTTCGTGATGCTCGCGTTCGAGGATTTTATCAATCGTCTTGTCCAGCAGCTTCACGTAGGCGTGGACATCGAGGCAGCGGGACTCGGGCGTGCCGGTGGCGGCGTAGAGCCAGCCGTGGCCGTGCGGGTCTTTGTTTACGGTGGTGATTTTGGTTTTCAGCAGCGGGTTCGCGCCGAGGAACTCGCCGTCCACGATGCCATAGACATCCGAGATGGCCTTGAAGCCTTCGAGCCAGCCGACGACTTGCCCGCACGCGACCTTTGCCCCCGGCTCCACTTCCCAGCCGCACTCGACCATGTCGCCGAGCATGCGCGTGGCGAACTTGGTGATGCCCACGCGCCACAAGCCGTCCGGCTGCTGCGCGGCCCAGGCGTGCGACGGGCTGTAAAGCGTGTCGAGGGGCAACTGCGCGGAGAAGCGCGAGCGTTTGTAGGCTAAAAATTTCAGCGTGGCTTGGCTCATGCGAGTTCGAGTAGGAGACGAGGTAACGAGGCCCCAATCAATCCCGGAGTTGGGGTGCGCTGGGTAGGTCCGAGGATGAATGGAGACTCCTCACGTCGTCATCTACGGCGAAGGGTCAGAGCTTCTTCGCGAAGGCTTCGAGGGCGACCGCAAACTTCTCCGGCGCGAAGTCCGGCAGGGATTGGGCAAGGGCGAAGAGGGCTTTCAAGTCGGGCTCCAGCTTCGCGAGCGCGGCTTTGTCGAGCGGGGCAGTGAGGCGGTCGAGCGCGAGGACGAGGCGTTCGGCGCGGCGGGCTTGCTGGGCGCGGGGGATTTTGGCGTCGGCGAATTCCGCGTGCGTCTTGGCGAGGCGCTGGAGGGTTTGGCGGGTGAGGGTGTGACTCCACTCCAGTTCGGCGGCGCGACGGGCGAGGGTGTCGGCGGCGGGGTGGGCTTGCGCGGCGGTGGCGGCGGGTTTGAGAGCGGGCAGGGTGCTGTCGAGGCCGTCGAGTCTTTGCAGGAGCCAGAGGGTGGCGGTCCACGGCGCGGTGAGTTTCTCGCCGGGGTTCTTCTCCTTCGTGAGCTGGGCGCTCATCTCGCGGAGGGCGACGGCTTGGCCGACGAGCCAGGTTTTCGGGCCGTGCCAGTCGCCTTTCTCGCGCCAGTGCTTGGGCTGGGAGACGGCTTGGCCATCGAGCTCGAAGAGAAGTTCGGGATGGCCAGCAGCGAGCAGCGCGGGGTCTACGGTCTGGTGGCAGGCTACGCAACTGTTCGCGCGGACGTAGAGGTGGTTGAGGTCGCGCAGGCCGAGGAGCACGCGGTCCTTGTGGCTGAAGTCGGGGCGGGTGTGGCTGCGAATCCACTTCTCGGCGGGGCCGTGGCAGCTTTCGCAGGAGACGCCTTCGGTGGGCTTGGTGGCCTCGCCGAGGAAGGCGGACTTCGGCACGTCGTGGAAGGGCGCGTGGCAGCTCGTGCAGCGCGAACTGGTGGTGGCGTCGGGGAGCTTGAGCGCGGCGGCGATTTGCGCGGAGCGGGCGTTGACGAGGGTGTTGTAGGTGCGGGAGTGGATGTCCTGCTTTTGCCAAATGGTGGTCTGGTGGCGGTATTCCCCCGCGCCACCGTGGCACATGGAGGTGGCGCAGCTCGGTGAGCCGGTGAAGCGCGCGGGTGCTTCGGCGGCTAGGCCAGCCGCGACCGGCAGCAGGGCGAGCAACAGGAGGCGGCGATTTGTTCCTGAAAAGACGTGGTGCATTTATCTCGACGAAATTTCAGGTTCGCACGGAAGTGAAAGCAAGCGTGTATTTATAAATCGGCTTTACAGGAAAAACCTTGGCAACCCGCAGAAGAAACGAACAATGGCCTGAGTCAGCTGAAACTTGCGGCCCTGCGAGGCCGCGCAACTCACGGTCATGCTAGCCATTATCGAGCAACTACAGACGGCGTTAGAAGGAAACTCGGGCCTCGCGCTCGGCTACGTCTTCCTGGCGGTGCTGTCGAGCCAGTTGGTTCTGATGGCCTACTCCACGGCGGCGCGGCTGGTGCATGAGCGTGCGCAACAGCGGCTGGACCGCGAGCGGCTGGAGACGTTGGTGCTCGCCGCGAAGGTTCGTTACAAGGAAGCGCAGGAAGTAACTCAAGGCTGGAACGGCTTCCGCAAATTTACCGTCGCGCAGAAGTCCACCGAGTGCGAGGACGTGAATTCTTTTTACCTCGCGCCGCACGACCGCAAGCCGCTGCCGCCCTTCAAGCCAGGCCAGTATCTCACCTTCAACCTCGACATCCCGGGCCGCGACAAACCGGTTGTGCGCTGTTATTCGCTCTCCGACAGCCCGACTCGCCCGGATTGCTACCGCGTCACCATCAAGCGCGAGCCGGCTCCGCCGGACAAACCCGGCGTGCCACCCGGCCTCGCGTCAGGCTTCTTCTCGGATCATGTGACGGAGGGGGACCTCCTCAATGTGAAGGCCCCGACCGGGCACTTCTATTTGGACATGACGAAAAATACGCCCATCTGTCTGCTCGGTGGTGGCGTTGGGCTGACGCCTATGTTGAGCATGGCCAAGGCCGTGGCGGAGAGCGGCTCACGGCGAGAGGTCTGGCTCTTCTTCGGCTGCCGAAGCGCCGGCGAGCATATGCTCCGCGAGGATCTGAATAAGCTCCGTCGCCACGACAATATCCGCGTGTTCGTCTGCTACAGCCGTCCGGGCAAGGGGGAGACCAAGGGCGAGGATTACGACCGCGAAGGCCGCGTCACCATTGACGTGCTCAAAGAACTGCTGCCCTCGAATAACTACGAGTTCTTCATGTGTGGCAACGGCGCGTTCATGAAGGCGCTCAACGACGGCCTTGAAGCTTGGGGCGTTCCGGAGAAGGACATCCACTACGAAGCCTTTGGCCCGGCCACGGTGAAGAAAAAGGCCGCCCCCGCTGCGGCCGCCGTCGCCGCCGGCCCTGCGTGCAAAATCACCTTCGCCAAGTCCGGCAAGGAGCTGGACTGGAACCCGGCGATGGCCAACCTGCTCGACTTCGCGTTGGAGAACGGACTACGCATCGAGTCCGGCTGCCGGGCGGGTGGCTGTGGCGTCTGCTCCGTTGCCATTAAATCCGGCAGCGTGGACTACCTGAAAAAGCCCGACGCAGCTGCCGAAGGCGGCTCGTGCCTCACCTGCATCTGCCGCCCGACAGGTGATCTTGTCCTCGACGCCTGACGCACATGGATACAGTTCATCTCGTCATTGATAAGCCGGAACGGTGGGACAGCTCGTTCGACCCGGACATGACCGAGGCGGACGTGAACCGCCTGCTGGAGATCCGGCCCTTCAGCGAGATGGACGCGGCGAAATTCTCCAAGCGCACCCCGCTCCGCGGCATCCTCCAAAACGACGCCCGCATCCGGCGCTTCAAGAACGGCGAAATCATTGTCCGTGCGGGCGACTACGGATCGTCGGCGTTTCTCGTCTTGGCCGGCCATGCGCGCGTGGTTTTGAACCCCGGTCTGCCCGTCTCATTGCTGGGCCGCCGCAAGTCCCAATACAAATCTCTTTTCCAAATCGTCGCTCAACTCTGGACCAATCCGCGCGACCCCGAGGTTCGCACGGCTGCCGAGCTGGAGCTGGACACGGGGGTCAAAGTCAGCGATGCGCAAAAGGGCGTCTTTCTCCAGGACGTGCCGCGCATCCTCGACGAGCACAAGACCGCCACGATGTCTCCCGGCGACTTCTTCGGCGAGATCGCCGCCCTGAGCCGCAGCGCCCGCACCGCCACCATCTTCGCGGTGGGCGACGAGACGGAGTTGCTGGAAATCCGTTGGCAAGGATTGCGCGATCTGCTGCGCTTCGATGACCATCTACGTCACCACATTGACCGCATCTATCGTGAGCGCACGCTGGCCACTCATTTGCGCGAGATTTCCATTTTCAAGGCGCTCAATGACGAACAGCTCAAGCGCGTCATCGAGCAGACGCAATTTGGCACCTACGGAGACTATGACTGGTCGGGTGACTACAAACGCCTCGTGAAGGATGGCACCCGTTCGCCGGAGAAGGAGACCGTCATCGCTCAGGAGGGCGACTACCCGAACGGGGTCGTGCTCATCCGCTCCGGCTTCGCGCGCCTCAGCCAGAAATTCGGCCACGGCCACCGCACGCTGAACTACCTCAGCGCCGGTTGCGAATTCGGGTTGCGAGAGATCGCACACAACTGGGTCAACAAGGACTCCGTCCCCTTCCAGCAATCGCTCCGCGTCATCGGCTACACGCACATCCTCGTCGTGCCGACGGCGGTGATGGAGGAGATCGTCCTGCCGACTGTGCCGCCGGACCAACTGCCGGAGCCCTTCACCGCTGCGGAATTGGCGGGCACGGTGCAGTCCGAGTCACAGCGCACGCTGGACGCCGGTGCCAAGATTGGCCCCGAGCTGATGGAGTTTCTCACGGAAAACCGCTACTTCAACGGCACCTCCACGATGGTGATTGATATGGAGCGTTGCACCCGCTGCGACGACTGTGTGCGCGCCTGCGCTTCGACGAACGAGGGCAACCCTCGGTTCCTCCGCCACGGCCAAACCAGCGGACGCATCATGGTGGCGAACTCCTGCATGCACTGCGCCGACCCGGTGTGCCTCATCGGCTGCCCTACCGGCGCGATTCACCGTGGTCAGACCGGTGGCGAGGTGGTTGTCAACCAGGCCACCTGCATCGGATGCAGCATCTGCTCGAACAACTGCCCCTACGAAGCCATCCGCATGGTGGAAATCCGCGAGGCGGACGGAGCTTTCATGGTGGACAAGGACATGAAGCCCATCGTCAAGGCGACAAAGTGCGACCTCTGCTCCGACCAAATCGGCGGCCCCGCCTGCGAGCGCTCCTGCCCGCACGGCGCACTCAAACGAATGGACATGAACAACCTCGACTCGTTCGCCAATTGGCTCCGACGATGAGTGGCTTTGTCAGACGCCGCTTACTCTGGGGCAGCCTGCTGCTCGCCGCGACCAGCGCCGTCGTCTCTGTGTATGTCCTGTGGGCGGGTGCGACGACACGCTCTGCCTACCTGAGCGGTTGGCTGCTGTTCGGCTTGATGCTGATCCTCACCGGCTACAACTGGATCAAGAAAATCCCCTACCTCCCCTTGGGCCGCTCGGAGGTCTGGCTGGAATTTCATCTCTACGCGGGACTCTTCACCGGCGTGCTCTTCCTCTTACACGCCCGCCTGCGCTGGCCCACAGGCTGGTTCGAGCTGCTCCTCACTGCGCTCTACGGCATCGTTATGGTGAGCGGAGTCCTGGGCATCATCATCTCGCGCGGCTGGCCCAAGCGCCTCACCGCGCGCGGTGGAGAAGTGCCTTTCGAGCGCATTCCAATCGTCCGTCGGCAGCTCCGCGAGCAGGCCGAAGCAATTGCCATGAACTCCGTCGCGGAGGCGAAATCTGCGACCATCGCCGACTTCTACACGCGCCGACTTCACGACTTTTTCGCCGGCCCGAAAAACTTTCTCTCCCATCTCGTGGAAGGCCGACTACCGCTCAACTCCCTCCTCCACGATCTCAGCGACCTCAACCGCTTCCTCAACGAGCGGGAACGTCAGCTCGTCGAGCAACTCGTCGCCCTCGTCCGGCAGAAAGACGGCCTCGACTACCAGCACGCACTCCAGCTCACGCTGCGCCTTTGGCTCTTCATCCACATCCCCGTTACCTACAGCCTGATGCTCTGTGCCATCGCGCACATCGTCCTAGTCTATGGCTTCTCAGCCGGAGCCCGCTGAATGAAGGACCAGCTTCCATCGCCAGATTTCGACCGCAACCGCTACGACCGGCCCAACCAAAATTGGGAGTGTGGCCGGACGTGCGAAGGCTGCCCCTGCCGCATCGGCCCCTCGCCCTCCGGCGAATGCCGCGCCACCGCCGAGTGTCGCCCCGTGCTGGAGAAAAAAGACGGCGAGGAAAAAGGCCGTTGGCGCTGCACGCGTTCAAAGGACCAGGGCGGCCCCTGCACCAACGGACCGCTCCCCGAAGGTGATTGCGCGTGCGTCATCCCGAAGTGTCAGCCTCGCCGCACACTCCGCAACCAACGCGGACGCCTCTGTGTCGCCGTCACCTCGGTCACCTTCGCCCTCCTGCTCGTCGGTTTTTTCGGCCCCTGGCAATGGCGCTTCATCTCTGCCGGCCCCGTTTCCTCGCAACACCACGGCGTCGTCTTCGCCCAGATGAAACACTCCTGGCCCGGCAGCGATGGCTGCGCAGCCTGTCACACCGCTGCACATGGCGGCCTCCTCGAGTGGGTGCGTTCCTCCTTCCGCGCCCGGCCCGGTCCGTTCGAGCCGCACCGCCTCCACACCGTCACCGCCGAGGGGATGACCGCGCTGGATAACAACTGCCTCTCCTGTCATCCCGGCCATCGCTTCCATCAGCCCAACGTCACCCGTGACCACTCCTGCTCCGCCTGCCACCGCGAGCATCAAGGCAGTGGTCGGATGCCCCCGCCCGCCAACACGGAATGCCTCTCCTGCCACGGCAGCGGCGCCGTCATGGAAGCCTCCCGCAAGGCCGGCGAGAAGCTCCCCGCCGCTGCCTTCGATTACCGCCAAGTCGCCGGACGCCAGCATTTCCAAGTCCCACGGCCCGAACGCGGCTACACGCGCGTCTTCCAATCCTTCGACCACGACCACCCCGAGTTCCAGCTCCACGCCCAAAAGCTGACCGACACCAATTCCCTCCGCTTCAACCACGCCCTCCACCTCTCCGCCCTTGTCCAGCGCAACGGCCAGCCCCTCGCCTGCGCCGATTGCCACCAACCCGCCGCCGCCGGCGCGCACTTCCAAGCCACCACCTTCGCCAAGCATTGCCAGAGCTGCCACGCCCTCCAGTTTGACGCCCTCAACCCGCAGCTCCGCCTCCCGCACGGCGACCCCGCGAACGTCCGCGCCTTCCTCCGCAGCCTCCCCACGCAATACGCCGACCTCGCCCGCCGCACCGGAGTCACCGCGCAGGCCGACACGGAGAAATTCGTCACCGACCAGATGCGCCAACTCCGCGACCGCGCCTTCAGCGGCGAAAATTTGGAGCAACAAATCTTCTTCGCCAGCGACCCCTCGAAGCAGCTCGCCATCGGTGCCAGCCCCGGCAATGCCTCCCCTCGCGCGCGCTTCGCCGGCTGCGCCTACTGCCACGACGTGAAGCCCGGCGGCGCGGACGGCTTGCCGCAAATCGCCCGGGTCGCCACGCCCGACCGCTGGCTCATCCGCGGCGAGTTCAACCATGCCAAGCACACCATCGTCAAATGCTCGGAATGTCACGACGCCGCGAGCAGCCGTCGCACCGAGGACATCCTCCTACCCAACAAGCAGAGCTGCACCGAATGCCACAGCACCGCAGGCGGCGTGTCCCAAACCTGCGCCACCTGCCATAGCTACCACACCGTCCACGGCAGCCACCCCCACCAGCACATCAGGAAGTAGCCGCCGAAGTGAGGAGGCGACCGTCCCTCCCGAAGTCGCGCCAGTCACTTGAACTGCGCCAGCTCTCCGGCGCTCGTCCACCCCCATCCGACCACGCCCAGAAAACTCAGCCCGCAAGCATTCATTCCCGTGCCCCAAATTCCCCAGCCCATTCCCCCCGTGACAACGCTTGCCCTCCACGAACTCCACGCCGCCCTCGGCGCGACCTTCCTCACCGTCCACGCCACCGAAGTCATCGCTGACTACGGCGATGCGGCCGCCGAACTCACCGCCCTGCGCGACACCGTGGGCCTCCTCGACCTCAGCCACCGCAGCCGCCTCTGCCTCACCGGCGCGGACCGCGTGAAATTCCTCCACGGCCAAGTCACCAACGACGTGCAACGTCTCGCGGTCGGCGAAGGCTGTTACGCCGCCCTCGTCAACGCCAAGGGCAAGATGCACAGCGACCTCAACATCTACCGCCTCGCCGACGAACTCCTCCTCGACTTCGAGCCCGGCTACACCGCCGCCGTCACGGCCCGCCTGGAGAAATACATCGTCACCGACGACGTTCAGCTCCTCGACGCCGCCCCACACTACGGCCTCCTCAGCGTCCAAGGCCCCCGCGCCGCCGAAGCGATCGCAGTGCTTGCCCTCCCGTGGGAACTCCCCGCGTCGCCGCTTGCCTTCAGCGCCCACGCTGACCCCACGCTCGGCCAGCTCTACCTGACGCGCCGTGCCGGCGGCTTCGACCTCTTCATCCCCACCGCCGCCCTCGGCGCGGTCTTCGACAAACTCCTCGCCGCCGCCCAATCCCTCGGCGGCCGCGCCTGTGGCTGGCACGCCCTCGAAACTGCTCGCATCGCCGCTGGCATCCCCCGCTTCGGCCAGGACATGGATGAAACCAATCTCCCGCCCGAAGCCGGCCTCGAAGCCCGCGCCATCAGCTACAGCAAAGGCTGTTACATCGGCCAGGAAGTCATCGCCCGCATCCGCACCTACGGCCAAGTCGCCAAAACCCTGCGCCCCCTCCACCTCCCCGCCGACCTCCCCACGCCCCCCGCGCGCGGCGACAAACTCTACGTCGGCGACAAAGAAGTCGGCCACCTCACCAGCATCATTCCCGGCCACGCCCTCGGCTACGTGCGCAAGGAACACAATGCACCGGGCACCCAGCTCACGCTGCGCAGCGGGGCAGGGGATTGCAGCGTGGAGGTTATACCAGTTCAGAATGACATTCGGTGAAATGGCTAGGGACTGCGACGCACCCTGACTCCCTCTCCCTTCCTCCGAGGAGGGGAGAGGGAGGACCCATTTTCGTGGCAAGTAGCTCTGCGGTGCTGGTTCCGTAGCTTGGAAGGGGCAAAACAGGTCGCACGGGTCGGTTTTGGCTCGCGGGAAGGGGGGTTACAGGTCTGAAAGCGGGGTTTGAGCGGGCTGGAGGGGGGTCGGTAGGTCTGAAAGTGGGGTTCCGGCGAGCTGGAAGGCACTTTCGGGTCGGAAAGTGGCCTCCGGACGAGCCGGGAGGCCAGTTGCGGTTCCGAGAAGGCCCATCCGGCGGACGGAACCCGAGCTGTTGGGACCGAAAGCCTCGTTCCGGCCGACGGAAACCGAGGTGGCAGGACCGGCAGGGTCGTTCCAGTGGACGGAAACCGGGTCGGTAGGGCCGACAGGCCTATTTCCGTCGGGCAGAACCGAGCCGTCCGAACCGACCCGTGCCTTCCGGTGAAGGAAAAGCGGGCTGACAGGAGGCAGGTAGGGACGCGCTGCGCGCGTCCTCGGGGAATCTGCTGGATGGGCTCGAGGCCGCGCGCAGCCCAGCCCTACCGGGGAGGGGTTCGCTTGAGCGGTAACTCCCAATCAGAAGTCCGGCTGGAAGCACTAACCTGCTTTGGACGGGCTTTTCCCGCGTGACTTTCCGCCGAGTGCGTGGCATTTCCTCCGCCGCTATGAAACAAACTCTGTTGCTCTCCGCCACTGCTTTGCTCCTCGCCCTCGGCATCGTCGCCGTGCCGGCGCAGGACAAGAAGGAAACCAAACCCGCCGCGAAGGAAGTCGCCGTGCTCAAGTTCAAGGACTTCGGCGACATCGTCGTGGAGTTCTTCCCCGACGTCGCGCCCAAGACCGTGGAGAACTTCAAGAAGCTCGCCAACGACAAGTTCTACGACGGCACGCAGTCGCACCGCCTCATCCCCGGCTTCATGATCCAGCTCGGCGACCCCTTCACCAAAGACCCGAGCAAGGAAGCCTTCTGGGGCCAGGGCGATCCCGGCTACAAGATTAAGGCCGAGTTCAACGCCCGTCCGCATGACAAGGGGGTGCTCTCCATGGCCCGCAGCTCCGACCCCGATTCCGCCGGCAGCCAGTTCTTCATCTGCTTCAAGCGCGCCACCAACCTCGACAACCAATACACCGTCTTCGGTAAAGTCCTCAAAGGCCTCGACGTGCTCGACAAGCTCGAAGCCGTCCCCGTCGGCGGCGCGAAAGGCAGCAAGCCCCAGCGCCCCGTCCTCGTCGAGAGCATCAAGATTGTCCTCGCCGACTCCATCAAGTAACCAACGTCCCACACCGCATCCACTCATGAGCACCCCCGCCCCTGCCAACGAAGTCGCCCTCATCAACACCTGCCACGGCCAGATGGTCGTCGAGTTCTGGTCCGACGTAGCCCCTGGCCACGTCGAGAACTTCAAGAAGCTCGCGCGCAAGGGATTTTACGACGGCACCGCGTTCCATCGCGTCGTGAAGGGCTTCATGATCCAGGGCGGCGACCCGCTCACCAAGGACGTCGCGAATGAAGCCCGCTGGGGCACCGGCGATCCCGGCTACAAGATCAAGGCCGAGTTCAACGACCGCCCGCACGTTCGCGGCGTGCTCTCCGCCGCGCGTTCCTCAGACCCGGACAGCGCCGGCTGCCAGTTCTTCGTCTGCCTCGCCGACGCCAAGTTCCTCGACCGCCAATACACCGCCTTCGGCAAAGTCATTGCCGGTGACGACGTGCTCGAAGCCATCGGCAGCGTGGAAACCAAGAACGCCGGCGGTGGCGAGAAGAGCCGCCCGACGCGCCGCATGAGCGTGGAGACCGTGCAAATCGTCCCGCGCGACTCGGTGAAGGCGTAACGCCTTGAACGCTGATTTGGCCCAACTCTCGCAGGCGCTGGTGGCCGTCGGCTGCCCACCGGAGAAAGCCAGCGAAATGGCCGCGCAACTGGACAAGCGCGCCCGCCAGCTCTCGGCGGAGCGGAACCAATCCTACGAGCAAGCCCTCGCGCACTTGCTCACCCTCATGCGCCAAGGGTGGGCTGCGAAAGCACGGGGCTTGTAACGATTCCTTTCGGACGACGCCGAGCGGCTTGCGTCTGCGCTGCTCACCCTCGCTTCACCGATTTCGTCTGCCCGGATCTCGCCGCCTCGTAGAAGGCATAAATCGTGTCCAGCACCCGCATGCCCTCGCGCCCCGTGACCGGAGGGTCTTGCAAGCCGGCGGCGGCGCGGACGCAGGCGTGGACCCACGGCGTGTAGCCGCCCGGCTCGTTCGGCGGTGTGTAAGTTTGGATGCCGCTGACCTTCGGCTCGGCGGTGGAATACCACTTCAAGCTCACCTCCGGCTGGTGGTTCAGCTCCAGCCAACCCTGCTCGCCCCAGAGCTTGAGATGCTGGTGATAACCGCGGTCGAGGTAGTAGCCGCTGGTGAGCGTGCCGAGCATTCCGTTGCTGAAGCGTAAGGCGGCGGCGTTCGAGTCCTCCACGTCCATCGGCTGCCCGCCGACATTGCCGGAGAAGCCCGCGACGGCCTCGACCTCCGCGCCGGTGATGAACAGCGCCAGGTCCAGCCAGTGAATGCCGAGCCACGTGAGATGCCCGCCGCCGGCGCGGGCCTGCTGGCCCATCCAGCTCTTGCGATAACTCTCGTTCTTCAGCCGCGTCTGGTCGGCGACGAGGTGAATCTCCATGCCGTAGAGCTTGCCGAGTCGCCCCTCGCGCACGAGCCGCTGCGCTTCGCGGGCCTCCGCCTTGAGGCGGTTGGCAAAGGCGAGCATCAGGTGCAGGTGCTTGCCCTCGGCCTTGCGCACGAGCGGCTCGAAGTCCGACGCACGCACACAGGCGGGCTTCTCGGCGAGCACATGGCAGCCCTGATCCAACGCGGCGTCAATCGCCGGTGGCGCGAGCACGGCTTCCATCGTGACGAGCGCCAGCTTCGGCTTCGCCTCGCGCAGCACGGCGACAACGTCCTTCCCAGTGGCCTTCAGCTTCGGCCCGAGCGTTTTCTGCGCGGCGGCGAACGTGGCTCCGCTCGGGTCGGCGATGGAGACTTCGCCCACTTCGCTGCTGGCCGCGAGGCCGGCGAGATAGGCGTCGAGGTGCGGTCCGGCGGCGTGTGTGAGGATGGCGACTGAGATGGGCATAAAGGCTATGAGGCTCTAACCGGCTTTGTGAATGATGCGTGGCCCGAAAAAACTCTCGTGCTCGGGCGCGGCTGTCGTTAGCGCGCCGCCAGACACGGTTGGGACGCCCACCGGCGCGGTGAGGACAGCGCGTCCCGGCTGGCTTCTGATCAACCAGCTCCCGCTCAAGCGGAATCAATCCAGATGGAGGTCAGGCAAGATGCGCTGACCTACTGCGTCACTTCTTGTTCTTGCTGCGCGCTTGTTCCAGCAGCCAAGTGTAAAGGGCGTCGGTGGCGTAGGCGTCGTCCCAGCAGTTGTGACCCACGCCGGGATACTCGGTGTATTTGGCGTTCGCGCCGGCCTTGGTGAGGACTTCGTGCATGGTGCGGTTGGCCTTCACGGTGCCTTCGCGGTCCTTGTCGCCGCAGAAATTCCAGATGGGCAGGCGGGCGGTGGCGAACTTCTCCGCGTTGGCCGCGTCCGGCCCCGAGCACATGGGCACGATGGCCGCCCAGGCGGAAGGGTCTTTCGCCGCGAGGCTCCAGGTGCCGCTGCCGCCCATCGAGAGGCCCGTGAGATAAACGCGGTCGGGGTCGGTGGCGAACTCGGTCTGCGTCTGCTTCAGCATCGCGAGCGCCCATTGCGCGTCGGGGCCGTCGGCGAGCCAGTTGGAGCCAGTGCGGCACTGCGGGATGACGGTAACGAAGGGGAAGTTGGCCTTGCGCTTCCAGATGGCAGGCCCGAGGCCGACCATGATTTGGTCAATGTTGTTGTTCCCGCGTTCGCCGGCTCCGTGGAGGAAAAGCATGCCGGGCGGTTTGCTGCCCGGCTCGAACTTCGCCGGCACGTAGATGACGAACGGGTGTTTCTTGCCTTCCGCGTCCGTGAAGACGCGGTTCTGGAAGCCGCGCGCAATCGGCTCGGCGGCGGGCAGGCCGAGGGAGAAGCTCGCGAGGCAAACAGCAACGAGGGCAAGGCGGAGCGAGACTGGTTTCATGCGGCGAAAGCTGAAGGAGCCGGCGGGCGTGGGCAAGCGGAGAAGCGGTTTTCAGTTCTTCACCGCGCGTTCCACCTGCGCCGCAAGTTTCTCCAAGTCAATCTGCTCGCCCGCCGCCGGGAACTTGTGCGGCAGCAGATACCAGTCCTCCGTGAAGCTCACGCTCGCGCCCGGCGCGATGGTCTTCCGCGGGCCGTGCGGCTCCAGCTCGCACGCGGGGACGAAGCTCGCCTGCGGATACCAGAAGCACAGCGTCAGCCCGGCGATTTCGGGATACACGCCGTCTTTGGGCGAGGGGTAGCGCTTCACGAACGCCTGGTCGTGCGGCATCACGTAGGCGAACCAGCCGGCGTTCGAGTCGAAGCCGAGTTTGGGCTGCTTCGTGGGGCCGAGGACTTCGAGGAAGTTGCCGCGCATCCGCACGTTTGGGTCCGTGGGCTTGAGGATGATGGAATGCTCCGCGCCTTGGTTATACATCACGAAGCCGGTCGGGAAGCGCCGCGTGTCCGGCGTCTGCGGGATGACACCGATGCCGCCGTGGACCGCGAAGGTGCGGCTCCAGTGCGCCCAGAACTTCGGCTCCTTGGAAACGTTCTTGATGACCTGCTCGCAGGCGAGATGGGTGCCCGTGGCGGCGAGGCGGAAATTGCGGATGAGCTGCACGCCGGTGGCTTCGTCGGGCTGGCTGGTGAGGCGCACGGAACGCGGGCCGGTGGCCTCGGCCTGCCATTCGCCAGCCCAGAGCTTGTCGCGCTTGGGAATGAGATACTCCGGCCCGATGTCGAAGCGGCCCGCGCTGGACGGCGCTTTCGGTCCGCCGGGCGTGCCCCACTTCTCCTCGCGCGGGTCGAGGTAGAGGGCGTTCTTGCCTTGGTGCGTGTATTCGAGCACGCGCCCGCCGACGTGGTGGCCGAGCGTGACCTTGGTGTCGGCGTTGGAGAGTTCGAAGCAGTCGGGGTAGTTGAGCACCTTCACGCGCCGCACGCCCTCGGGCAGAGCTGCGGACGCGGAGATGAGGAAGCCCAGTAAGGCGGCAGCGGCGAAACAGGTGGAGCGCATGGCGAATGGTGAGCGGAGGCACGGGGGCAAATGCAACGCTGAATTGTGCCCGCGAATCACGCGAATCAGCGCGAATTGGGGTTGTGCGTTTGGTGAAGCCAGCGGCAATCCCCCGCCTTCATTCGCGGCAATTCGCGTGATTCGCGGGCCACTCCTCTTCCCGGGAGAATCAGAGACTCCTTACGTCGTCTCCTACGAAGGCTTGCGAACCACGCTCTCAACAAGTCCGTCCTGCACGCGCGTGCGCAGCGTCTGGCCCGGCTTGGCCTGCTCGGCGTGGCGGATGACTTTGCCGGTCGCCGCATCCGTGGTGATGGAGTAGCCGCGCGCAAGGACGTTCTCGGGGGAGAGCAGGCGCAGGCGGCTGGTGAGCGATGCGAGCTGGGCGCGGTGCAATGCGAGTTGGGCTGCGGGCTTGAGGCGTTGAAGGTGCGACACGGCTTGTTGGACGCGATACCCCCGCTCGCGAACTTGAGTCTTCGCCTCGCGGGCCAGGGCGACGCTGGCGTCATCCAGTCGCTGGGCGAATTCCTGGAAGCGCCGGCGCGGGTGCGCGAGCGCGAGGCGATGACGGACTTGGGCGAAGCTTTCTTCCGCTGCCTCCAAGTGCTGCCGCGCAAGCTGCCGCAGCCGCGCTGATGCCTCCGCTACAAACTCCCGGCTGGCGAACGCACCTTCCGTAATCAACTCCGCCGCCGCGCTGGGCGTGGCCGCGCGCAGGTCCGCGACGAAGTCCGCGATGGTGAAATCAATCTCGTGCCCGACCGCCGACACGACCGGCACCGCCGACTCGAAGATGGCTCGAGCGACGACCTCCTCGTTGAAGGCCCACAAGTCTTCGAGCGAGCCGCCACCGCGTGTGATGAGGATGAGGTCGAGCTTGGGCGGGTGAGAAAGTGAGAGAGTGGGAAAGTGAGAGAGAGCCTCGGACGCCGCTCCCAATTTCTCACTTTCTCGCTTTCTCACCTGCCCCGCGTCCCCTGCCGAAAAAGCATTCAACAACCGCACCGCCTCCGCCACTTCACGCGCCGCCCCCTCCCCCTGCACTCGGCACGGGACGAAGATGATTTCCAAGCCCGGCTGGCGGCGTTGGATGACGTGCAGCACGTCGCGGATGGCCGCGCCGGTGGGCGAGGTGACGAGGCCAATGCGCTGCGGGTAGCGCGGGAGACGGCGCTTGCGCTCAAGCTTGAAGAGGCCTTCCGCCGCGAGCTTTTCCTTGAGCCGCTCGAAGGCCGCCTGCAACGCGCCCACGCCCTGCAACTCCGCGCTGCTGACGATGAGCTGATACTGCCCGCGCGCCTCATAGACCGTCACGTCGCCGGTGAGCAGCACCTTCTGGCCGTCGGCGAGCAGCGAGCGATGCGGCACGGAGGTGTTGCGGAAGAGCACGCACGCGAGCTGAGCACCAGCGTCCTTGAGCGTGAAGTAAACGTGCCCCGACGCCTGCGCGCGGAGGTTCGTGATTTCGCCGGAGACAGCGACCTGCCCGACCTGCTTCTCCAGCAGCCGCTTGATGTTCCCGGTCAGCTCCGAGACGGACAACACCTTGCGCACCGCCTCCGTCGGGAAGAGTTCGCCGCCGAAGTCCCACTGCGATTTGGTTGGTTTGGCCACAGATTGAAAACGATTTAACGCAAGGACGCAAAGGCCCAAAGACGCAAGGAAGAGCAGAGAGGAAATGATTTCTCCGCGCCTTTGCGCCTTTGCGCCTTTGCGTTAATTCTCGTGCTCACTCGGATTCCGTTCCGGCTGTCGGCAACGGCTCCGACACCCGCTGAATCGCCGTGGCCTTGCCGGTCTTGTCGTCCAGTTCGATGACCACGCCTTGGAGCAGCACGCGGTCGCGGGCCACGGTAAAACGACGGGGTTGGCTCGTGATGAAGCGCTCGATGATGGGCTGGATATCGCGACCCAGGCAGCTCTCGTGCGGGCCGGTGAAGCCGGCGTCACACAGGAATGCCGTGCCGCCGGGGAAGATTTGCTCGTCCGCCGTTTGCACGTGCGTGTGCGTGCCCACCACCGCGCTGACTTGGCCGTCGAGCATCCGCGCGATGGCGATTTTCTCCGAGGTCGCCTCGGCGTGCATGTCCACGAAGATGAAGGGCGTGTGCTGGCGAAGTTGCGCAACTTCGGGGCGGACTCGGATGAACGGGTTGTCCATCGGCGGCATGAAGGTGCGGCCCTGCAAGTTGATGACCGCGAGCAAGCGCCCATCCGGCAGGCGATGCGTGGCGCTGCCCTGGCCGGGCGAGCCGGGCGGGTAGTTCAGCGGGCGCACGAAGCGCGGCTCATCGGTCAGCAACGTGATGACTTCCTTCTGGTCCCAGAGATGGTCCCCGCTGGTGATGATGTCCACGCCGGCGGCGAAGAGGTCCGCCGCCGTCTCGGGCGTGATGCCGGAACCGCCCGCTGAGTTCTCGCCATTCGCGATGACGACATCGAGGCCGTGGCGACGGCGCAGGATGGGCACCAGCTCGGTCACGGCCTTGCGACCAGGCGAGCCGACGACATCGCCGATGAAGAGGATTTTCACGCGCGCGAGACTAGACGGCGCGGACAGGCAGGCAAGCCCGCGCGCCGCCAAGTAGGTCAGGCTTCCAGCGCGACTGGCTTCTGATAGCTTCGCGGCGTGCGTATCAAAGCTTGGTTCCCGACGTTCATCTACTGCGCGCCGCTGCTCCGCACGGGCACGGCGCGGTTCAACGCGGAGTTGCTCAAGGAGGCTTACCAGCTCCGTGACTTCGACCGCGACGGGCAGAAGTGGTCGAAGAAGAACTATCCCGGCGGCTTCACGACTTACGGGTCGCTCGACAAGCTGCACCAGTTCTCGTCCACGTTCACCGAATTGCAGCGGCGCATTGACCGGCATGTGAA
The DNA here is from genome assembly GCA_943330855.2 of Klebsiella pneumoniae. Taxonomy (GTDB): domain Bacteria; phylum Verrucomicrobiota; class Verrucomicrobiia; order Limisphaerales; family SXTU01; genus SXTU01. Next base: position 8,804 of record CALQJI020000004.1, on the reverse strand, counting down.
GGCGTTCGCACGCAAGCTGGACTTCGACCTCACGAACCGCCGGCTGGAGATGACCGATTGCTGGGTGAACATCATGCCGCGGCAGACCGCGCATGGCCTGCACCTTCACCCGACCTCGACTATCAGTGGCACCTTCTACGTGAAAACGCCCAAGGGTTGCCCCGCCATCAAGTTCGAGGACCCGCGCCTCGACCGCTTCATGGCCGCGCCGCCGCGCAAGGCCGGGGCGAGTCGGGAGAACCAGACCTTTGCCCACTACGCGGCGGAGGCGGGGAACGTCATCCTCTTCGAGAGCTGGCTGCGCCACGAAGTGCCGGCCAATCCGGTGCAAGCCGAGCGTGTGAGCGTGAGCTTTAACTACAACTGGTTTTAGGCCATGAGACGAGGAAGGGGATTTTATAAGGAGGGCAGGAAGGCAGGAGAGGACTCTGTGGAGTGCCGCTGCTTCATTCCCTCCCTTCCTGCCCTCCTGCCTTCCTTATAAGAAATCCCCCATGCTTTCCTCGCCGGAGATTGTGCGTGCCGAAATCCTCCGCTGGCGGCGGGGGGAAACGCCGCGTCGTGAGCAGGACGCGCTGGCGCGCGAGGAGCCGCTGGAGATTCGGGTGCGTGGGCAGAGCGTGGCGGTGACGATGCGCACGCCGGGGCACGACGAGGAACTGGCTGCTGGTTTCCTGCTGACGGAGGGCTTGGTCACGCGCCGCGAGGACATCATCGAGATTGCCCATTGCCAGCAGGGCGAGGCGGCGCAGCTCGGCAACACGCTCAACGTCTTCCTCGCGCCCGCCGTGGTCGTGGACTTCGAGCAGCTCACGCGTCATGTCTTCGCGTCGTCGAGCTGCGGGCTGTGCGGCAAGGCGACGATTGAGTCAGTGCACCGACAGTTTGCGCCGTTGGATTTGGAGCGCGGTCGCCCACGTCCGCAGCCGCTCGCAAGCGAAGGGGAGCCTGCTGCGGACGTAGGCGTCCGCGCTCCCAGCGATGGGCGCTTCTCGCCGGAAGTTCTCCTCCAGCTCCCGCAGAAGCTCGCCGCGCAGCAAGCCACCTTCGACCAGACCGGCGGCCTGCACGCCGCCGCCCTCTTCACCGCGACCGGCGAACTGCTCGTGCTCCGCGAGGACGTGGGGCGCCACAACGCCGTGGACAAGGTGCTGGGCTGGGCCTTCCTCAACGGCCTGTTCCCGGTCGCCGAGCACGTGCTGCTCGTGAGCGGGCGGGCGTCGTTTGAGATTTTGCAGAAGGCGCTGGCGGCGCGTGTGCCGGTGGTGGCGGCGGTGTCCGCGCCGTCGAGCTTGGCGGTGGAGTTCGCGCAGCAGAGCGGGCAGACGCTCGTGGGCTTCCTGCGGGGCGCAGGGATGAACATTTATGCGGGCGAGGGACGGCTGACATGAAGAGTGCGCAGAGGGCTTGAAGCGGGCTTCTCCGAGCGCCGTCTGACACCCACCTTCAAACGCTTGAATCGCTTGCTTAAACCACTCTTCGCCGCCGTCCTGCTCGCCGCCGTCTCGGCCGGTGCCGCTCCCGCCAAGGCCCCCACCCCGCGTCAGTTCAACTTCGAGAACGACATCAGCCCGCTGCTCACGCGGCATGGCTGCAACGCCTCGCAGTGCCACGGCAAGGCGGAGGGGCAGAATGGCTTCAAGCTCTCCGTCTTCGGCTACGATGCGCTGGCGGACTGGCGGGCGTTCACTGCGGAGAGCAAGGGCCGACGCACCTCGGCGGCGGCTCCCGAACAAAGTCTCTTCCTCGCCAAGGCCAGTGGCGCGATGCCGCATCAGGGCGGCGCGCGTATCCCGGCCGGTTCACCGGACTACGAGACCATCCGTGCGTGGCTCGCGGCGGGCGCGCCGTTTGGTTCCACCAACGACGCCCGCGTGGTGAAGGTCGAACTGGAGCCGCGCGAACGCATCCTCGCGGTGGGCAGCAAACTCCAGCTCCGCGTCAACGCGATTTACTCCGACGGGCGCAAGGCGGACGTGACGCGCTTCTGCGTGTTCCAATCCAACAACGATTCCCTCGCGAAAGTGGACGAGCACGGCGCGGTGAGCATCGGCTCGCTGCCGGGGCAGACCTCGGTGATGGCGCGTTACCTCGGCGAGGTGACGTCGTTCATGGCCATCGTGCCGCGTCCGGGCAAGCCGGTGGGCAACACGGGTTTCGCGGAGTTCAACTTCATCGACCGCCACGTCAACGCGCACTTGAAGAAACTTAACTTGCGTCCGAGCGGAGTGTGCGACGACGCGACCTTCCTCCGGCGCGCGCACCTCGACATCATCGGCACGTTACCCACGGCGGCGGAAGCGCGGCGCTTCCTCGCGGATGAGTCGTCGGACAAGCGCGCGCAGCTCGTGGACACGCTGCTGAAGCGGCCCGAGTTTGCCGACTTCTGGGCGCTGAAGTGGGCCGACCTGCTGCGCGTGGACCGGCAGAAGCTCGGCCAGCGCGACGCCTACGCTTACTACCGCTGGATTCGCGACCAGTTCGCCGCGAACCGTCCGCTCGACCAATTCGCCCGTTCGCTGCTCACCGCCGAGGGGCCACTGGACGACGCGCCTGCCGGCCATTTCTACAAGGTCGTCACGCGCCCCGGCGACATGGCCAACGCGGTTTCGCAAGTCTTCCTCGGCATCCGTCTCGCTTGCGCGGAGTGCCATCACCATCCCTTCGACCGCTGGAGCCAGACGGATTACTACGGCATGTCCGGCCTGTTCGCGCAGGTGAGCATCCGCAAGGGCGCGCTGGGCGAGACGCTGCTGGCCGAGGGCAATCCCGCGACCAAGCATCCGCGCACCGGCGAGAACGTCCCGCCGCACGCGCTCGACGCCGAGCCGTCCAAGGACACCGGCGACCGCCGCCGCGCGCTGGCCGAGTGGTTCACCGCGCCGGAGAACCCGTGGTTCGCGCGCAACCTAGCCAACCGCCTCGCCGCCCACTTTCTCGGACGCGGCGTCATCGAGCCGGTGGACGACGTGCGCGCCACGAACCCCGCCGGCAACCCCGCCTTGCTCGACGCGCTGGCAGGCGCAGTCGTCGAGTCGCGCTTCGACCTAAAACAATTCATCCGCACGCTCACCGCCTCGCGCACTTACCAGCTCTCCGCCACGCCGAACGACACCAACGCGCAGGACGAGCAGAATTACTCCCGCGCCCTCTTCAAGCGCCTGCCCGCCGAAGTTCTGCTCGACGCCGTGAGCCAGGTCACCGGCGTGGCCGAGAAGTTCGATGGCGTCCCCGCTGGCGCGCGCGCCGTCCAGCTCTGGGACAGTCAGACGCAGCACTACTTCCTCAAACTCTTCGGCCGCCCCGTGCGCGCGACCGCGTGCGAGTGCGAGCGAAACACGGAAGCGAGCGTCGCCCAAGTGCTGCACCTCCTGAACTCTCCGAACCTCCATGCAAAGCTCACGCACGCCGATGGTCAGCTCGCACGGCTTGTCGCGTCGCACGCGGACAACGCAAAGCTCGCCGATGAACTTTACCTGACCTTTTTCAGCCGCATGCCAAGCGACACCGAGCGGCAGTTGGCGGTGAAGCACTTCGCGGTCAGCCCCAGCCGTCTGCAAGGCGTCGAGGACTTTGCTTGGAGTCTGCTGAACACAGTCGAGTTCGTGTTCAACCACTAGCCTGTGCGCGCCGGGAAATCCGTTGCCGCTCAAATTACGTCCACTTAGATTTCCGCACCTTGTGATTCGCCCGTGTTTTTTTTCAACTCTCTGTGTAGTTGCGTTCGCCGGCTGCAACCCGCCCGACGCGCCCAAGGGCGGTAAGAAGGAAGCGCCCGTCCTCCCTTCACGCGCCGTTCAGGTGGCCCCGGTCGAGTCGCGCCCGATGGAGCGCGTAGTGTCCGTCATCGGGGCGCTGGCGGCGATTGACCAGGCGACTTTGAGCGTGAAGGTCACGGGCCGGCTCCAGAGCCTCACCGTGGATTTTGGGACGCGCGTGCAGAAGGGCGAGCTGGTCGCGCAGATTGAGCCGGTGGACTACGAGTTGAAACTCAAGTCCGCCGAGGCGCTCCTCGCGCAATCCCGCGCTCGGCTGGGCCTGCAACTGATCGGCACGAGCGACACCGTCATCGCCGACGAGACCAGCACGGTGCGGCAAGCCAAGGCGTCGTTGCTCGAGTCCCAGAAGCAGCGCGACCGCACCCGCGAGCTGGTCAAGCGCGGCATTTCCCCGCAGGCGGAACTCGAAGTGGCCGAAGCGAATTACGACATCGCGTTCAACAAACAGCTCGAAGCGCAGGAGGACATCCGCCAGCGCCAAGGCGTGCTGCAACAGCGCCGCGCCGAGGTCGAAATCGCCCGCCAGCAACTCGTGGACACGCGCATCGTCGCGCCCTTCGACGGCATCGTGCAGGAGCGCAAGGCCAGCCCCGGCGAGTTCCTCAACACCGCCGCGCCCATCGTCACGCTCGTGAAGGTGGACCCGCTCCGCCTCCGCGTGGAAGTGCCCGAGCGCAACGCCGCCGGCGTGCGCCCCGGCCAGAAGGTCCGCCTCACCATCGAGGGCGACACCAACAAATACACGGGCACCATCGCGCGCCTCAGCCCGGCCATCACCGAGATGAGCCGCATGCTGGTCGTCGAGGCGGACTTCGCGAACAGCGGCGGCGTGCTGCGCCCCGGCACCTTCGCCCGCGCGGACATCGTGCTCGCCGAGCAGGAGCCGACCACGGCCGTTCACAAGGACGCGCTCGTCACCTTCGCCGGCATGGAGAAAATCTTCCTCGTGAATGACGGCAAGGCGGTGGAGAAGAACGTGGCCACGGGGCGAAGGGCAGGAGAGTTCATCGAAATCGCCAGCGGGGTGAAGGCAGGCGATGTCGTGGTGGTGAGTCCCGGCAGCTTGCAAAATGGGCAACCGGTCACGGTTGAGCAGTCAGCGGTCAGCGGTCAGCGGTCAGCGAAGACGGGGGAGCCGTCAGCGGATAGCAAGCAGCGGTCATCGAAGGGCGAGCAAAGTGGGAAGCAAGGGAAGCCAGCCGGGCCATGAAGAATTTTCGCGAGCTGACGATTTGGCAAAGAAGCCACCAGTTGACCCTTCAGGTTTATGCGGCGACGCGCGCGTATCTTAAGGACGAGCTTTACGGATTGACCGGCCAGACTCGCCGCGCGAGCGCGTCGGTCCCCACCAACATCGCCGAAGGTTGTGGCCGGGACGGAGACGCCGAGCTGAAACGGTTCCTCCAAATCGCAATGGGTTCTGGCACCGAACTGGAATACCACCTCCAGCTCGCCGCCGACCTCGGCTACCTGTCCTCAGCCACCCACGCCGTCCTCAACGCCGAAACCGTGGAAGTGAAAAAGATGCTCGCCGCCTTCATCCGCAAACTCCGCGCCGACCAACTCACCGCCGCCGCTCGCTGAATGCTGACCGCTGACCGCTGATAGCTCCCCGCTCCCCGTGCAAAAGCTCGCCGAAATCTCCATCCGCCGCCCGGTCTTCGGCACGATGATTGTGCTCGCACTGGTCGTCGTGGGCATCGCCGGCTACCTCAAGCTCGGCGTGGACCGCTCACCGCCGGTGGACATTCCGCAGATTTACGTCGGCACGCGGCTGCCCGGCGCGTCGCCCGTCGAGGTCGAGTCGCTCATCTCCCAGCCCATCGAGGAACAGGTCAACACCGTCGAGGGCATCACCGAGCTGCGGTCCATCTCCGGCGTCGGCAGCTCCTTCGTCATCGTCCAGTTCGACCTCAGCCGCAAAGTCACCGAAGCCCTCGAAGACGTGCGCAACCGCGTGGCCATCATGGGCAACGAACTGCCGCGCGACGCCGACCCGCCGCAGGTCACGAAGTTCGACACCGAGCGCAACGGCGTCATCTCCGTCTCCCTCTCAGGCGACCGCTCGCAGCGCGAACTCACCGAACTGGCGGACAAAATCGTCAAGGTCCAGCTCGAACGCGCCCTCGGCGTCGGCGAGGTGGAAATCAACGGCGGCCTTCAACGCGCCATCAGCATCTGGGTGGACCCCGACCGCCTCGCGGCCTACCAGATTCCCATCACGCAGGTCCGCGATGCCATCGCGCGCCAGAACGCCAACATCCCCGGCGGCAACGTCATCTCCAACGTCCGCGAGCACACGCTCCGCACCGTGGGCCGGCTCACCAGCGCGGCGGCGTTCAACGACCTCGTCATCACCACCGTCAGCAACTCGCCCGTCCGGATCCGCGACATCGGCTGGGCCGAGGACGGCACGAAGGAGCAGCGCACCATCTCGCGCCTGAACGGACGCCCGTCCGTCACGCTCGTCGTCAAGCGCCAGGCCGACGCCAACACCGTCGAAGTCATCGAGGCGGTGAAGAAGAAGCTTCCCGGCATCCAGGCGCAGCTCCCGACGGACATCCAGTTCGAGGTCATCGAAGACCAGTCGCGCTACATCTACGAGGCTCTCCACGAAATCAACGTCCACCTCGTGCTAGGCAGCATCCTCGCCAGCCTCGTGGTTTTCGTCTTCATGCGAAGCTGGCGTGCGACGTTCATTGCGGCGGTGGCGATTCCCTGCTCGGTCATCTCCACCTTCGGCGTGATGTGGGCGCTGCACTTCACCCTGAACAGCGTCACGATGCTCGCGCTCGTGCTGATGGTCGGCATCGTGATTGATGACGCCATCGTCGTGGTGGAAAACATCTTCCGGTTCATCGAAGAGAAGAAGATGCACCCCTTCGACGCGGCGCGGGAGGCGACGGCGGAGATTGGCACCGCCGTGCTGGCGACCACCCTGAGCCTCGTCGTCATCTTCGTGCCGGTGTCCTTCATGTCCAGCATCGCGGGGCGGTTCCTCTACCAGTTCGGCATCACGGCGGGCGTGGCGGTGATGGTGAGTCTGCTCGTCTCCTTCACACTCACGCCGCTGATGAGCGCGCGGCTCTTCAACCTCGGCGAGGTCGCCCAGACCACGCACGGCGGGCCGAAGTCGCGCGGTGGCTTCTACGGCTGGCTGGAGCGGCTCTACATGGCGGTGCTGGGCTTCTGCATGAAGTGGCGGTTCGCCGTGCTCGTGCTGGCGATTGGCGTCATGGCCTCCTCCATCCCGCTCTACCAGTCGCTGCGGCAAGAGTTCACGCCCGGCAACACCGACGAGGGCGAGTTCGAGATCGGCCTCACGGCGAAGGAGGGCACCAGCCTCACGCAGATGGACGAGGTCGCGCTGATGGCCGAGCGCGAGTTGCGCGCGATGCCGCAGCTCATCCTCGTGCAGGGTGGCATCGGCTCCAGCCGCATCGGCGGCGCGAACTCCGCTCGCTTCTTCGTCCGCCTCGCGCCGCACAAGGAACGCGTCTTCATGTGGTCACGCCTCCTGTCCCGCACGCCGATGGACGCCTTCAAGGGCAACTACTCCCAGCGCGACGTGTTGCAGGAAGTGCGCGTGCGGCTGCGGAAAATCCCCGGTGTCCGCGTCTCGGCGCGGCCTGCCAGCGGCTCCATCAGCCTCGGCGGGCCGAACTACGAAATTGATTTCTCCATTCTCGGCCCCGACCTCGAATCGCTCTCCAAAATCGCCGAGGACCTCCGCGCCCGCTCCGCCGAACTCGGCCTCGCCGACGCCGACACCACGCTCAAGCTCGACAAGCCCGAGTATCGCGTCCACGTCAACCGCGAGCGCGCCGCCGCGTTGGGGGTCTCCGTCGAGGACATCGCCACCGCGCTGCGTATTATGGTCGGCGGCGACGACCGCGTCTCGCGCTTCCGTGACGCGAGCGTGGGCGACGACTACGACGTGCAGCTCCGCCTCGCACACGGCACGCGCAACGACCGCGAAGCCATCACCCGCCTCTACGTTCCCAAGCGCGGCGGCGGCCTCGTGCGCCTCGACAACGTCGTGGACATCGTCGAAGGCCAGACCGCGTCGCGCATTGACCGGCTGGACCGGCAACGCACCGTGAGCATTCGCGGCAGCATCGCGCCCGGCTACGCGCTCAAGGACCGTCTCGAAGCCCTCGAAGCAGCGTTCAAGGAGCTGAACCTGCCCGCCACCTACAGCACGAAGATTTCCGGCCGCGGCCGCGAGCTGGAGCGCACCTTCTCCGAGTTCCTCTGGGCCTTCCTGCTCTCGGTGATTTTCATGTATATGATTCTCGCCTCGCAATACGAGAGCCTCGTCCACCCGTTCACCATCCTGCTCTCGCTGCCGCTCTCGCTGCCCTTCGCGCTCTTCTCGCTCTGGGTGACGAACAACACGCTGAACCTCTACTCCGCGCTCGGCCTGCTGGTGCTCTTCGGCGTCGTGAAGAAGAACGCCATCCTCCAGATTGACCACATGAACACGCTCCGGCGCACCGGGATGGAGCGCCTGCAAGCCATCATGGACGGCAATCGCGACCGCCTCCGCCCCATCCTGATGACCACGCTCACGCTCATTGCCGGGATGATTCCGCTCGCGCTGGGCACCGGCCCTGGTGCGGAGGAACGCCGCGCCGTCGCCGTCGTCGTCATCGGTGGCCAAACCCTCTGCCTCCTGCTCACGCTGCTGGTGACGCCGGTGGTCTATTCCTACCTCGATGACCTTGGAGAGGTCTTCCATCGCAAACACGCGAAGCTGCAGACGCCCGCGCCCGAGGCCATTGCGGCGAAGTGAGTTGTCCGTCCGCTAGTTGAATGGGCAGGTTTTCGCGCGTGAAGTTAATTGGCGGTTTCTGCATGGCGTGACCAGTCCAGTGAGCGTATTGACTCACGGCTAAATGTTACCGGGGGCAGGGGACCGTCAGGTCTTCGTTGACTCACGATCTAGTTTACCCAAGGCAGTGAAGAATTTCTTCAGCTTGGCCTCAATCCTTTTCTTCAACTCGTAGGGATCCATCCCGGCGT
>CALQJI020000003.1 GCA_943330855.2 Klebsiella pneumoniae | reverse complement strand
GAAAACCTCTCCGTTCGAGCCCTTACCGTGCATTTTGAGGCGTTGTGGCGTGCTGTTGGCGGGCTTGAAGACCGCACTTGAAAGACCAGAGCCGCTTCCAGTGGGTGGGTGGGGTCTCCATGTTAGCCACTAAGATCCCCGAAGGAGCGAAAAGTTGAAGGGTTGAAGCGTGCGGCCCCTTCAGCGCTTCACCCTTCCACCCTTCCACCCGTCAACCTCTTCACAGCCTAAACCAACTTTCTCCCGCCGCCGGGGTTTGCTACCATCGCGCTAGATGTCCGACCCCGCCGACCCCGATGCCACGCTGATGCTCCGCGTCAAGCGGGGCGACCGCGCGGCGTTCGAGGAACTGGTCGCGCGCTACCGGCAACCGGTGCTGAACTTCGTCTTCCGCACGCTGCCGGACGCAACGGAGGCGGAGGACCTCGCGCAAGGCGTCTTCGTTCAAGTTTGGAAATCCGCCGCCCGTTACGAGCCATCGGCGAAGTTTACGACCTGGCTCTTCACCATCGCCCGCAACCTCTGCCTCAACGAATTCCGCCGCCGCTCACGGCACCCCGCAGATTCCCTCGACGCCCCGGCACACGCGGGCACCGACGAGCCGCGCGGCCACAGCGTCGAGGACAAGCGTGTGGTGGCCGCATCGGACACCCTGTTGAGCGGCGAGCTGGAGTCCAAAGTGGCCGAGGCGGTCGCCGCGCTGCCGGAAAACCAGCGGACCGCGCTCCTGCTCTGGCAGCGGGACGAGCTGGCTTACGAAGACATCGCCAAGGTGCTGGGCTGCTCGCTCTCCGCCGTAAAATCCCTCATCCATCGCGCCCGCGAGACGCTCAAGGCGCGGCTCAAGCCGTATCTCCTCACCGGTGTGTGGGAGGATGAATAAACGCAGCAACTTTGCCCGCGACGTGGGTATCAACCGAAAGTTCATCATGAACAACGCACTGTTTGAAGAACTGCTAGCGCTCCGGCTGAAACGCCCGCTGACGCCGCAAGAGCAGGCCAACCTCGAAAACTGGCTGGCCGTGCATCCCACCGACCGCACGCGCTGGGCGGAAGAATGTGCTCTCAGCTCCGCGCTGCGCCGACTGCCAACGCTGCCCGCACCCTCAAACTTCATGGCGCGCGTGTGGCAGGACATCGAGACACAGGAGCGGCGCGCGGCGACGGCAAGCACCGCGTCCGGCTGGCGGGCGTGGCTCCGCTGGCCGTCGTTGGCGCAGCAGTTCGCGCTCGCCGCGATCCTGCTGACGGTGGTGGTCATCGTCCAAAGCCGTCGTGTTCGCACGCAATCACAGGTGGCACGGAGCATCGAGCAGATCGCCGCCATTGCGCGCGGGCCGGATGTCGAGCTGCTGAAAGACTTTGAGGCCATCAGCCGTTTGCACCAGTCGGCGGCGGATGTGGAGTTGCTGGCCGCGTTTGAACGGGAGCGTTGAACCATGCGCCACGTATTTCAACTGAGCCTCCTGTGGTTGACGCTGATTTCCGTCAGCGCGGCGGAACCCGCTGGCGGGAGCGAGCGCAATCCCGTCGCGGTCTTCCGTGGCCTGCTCGCCATGCGGACGGACGCGCGGGCGACTGAGCTGGCCACCCAGCCCGAACGGCTCCGCGCGGTGCTCGCCCCGCGGCTGCGCGATTACGACGCGCTCCCGCCCACCGAGCGCGAAGCCCGGCTGCACGCAACGGAGTTGCGCTATCACTTAAACCCGCTGCTGACGACCCTCCCCGCGACTCGCGCCACCCAACTCACCGCGGTGCCGCAAAGTTTTCGCCCACTCGTCGAAGAACGGCTCGCTGCTTGGGACAAGCTGCCCGCCGAGATTCAACGCGAAATCCTCGCGGACGAGCGGCTACGCCAGGCGATGACGCGCCCCGCCGTGGTCGGTGCGTTTCCTCCGCTGCCACCGGGCTTGGAGCCGAAGGTGCCAGACAATTTCGCGCACTGGCAGGGCCTCGACGCGCAGCAGCGCGAGCAATTACTCGGCAACTTCACGCACTACTTCCGACTCGGCGAGCGCGAGAAGACAAAGATCGTGGCCGCAGTGTCGGAGCCGAAGCGCGCCGAAGCCACGCGCACACTGGATCAGTTCGAGCACCTCACTGCCGGAGAGCGTGCGGCCTGCCTCACCGCGCTGAAACGACTCGGCCAGATGACGCCGGGGCAACAAGCGCAGTTCTACGCGAACGCCGAGCAGTGGAAGCAGATGCCGGAATCCGAGCGCGCGACCTGGCGGAAGGTCGTCATTGAATTCCCCCCACTGCCACCCGGTGCCGGCCCACTGCCGCCCCTGCCTCCGGGATTGGCCCCGCGAGTGCATTAAACCGCGAGAGCCGATCACGACTCGGACTCGAATTTGAGATTGCTAGGGCCTCACCGAATGGGCCAGCCTGCTACGGGCAACAACCAACAGCTAACCATGTATTTCGGCGCTGATTACTACCCCGAGCATTGGGTCTTTCCCTACGACGGAACGGCAGAAGAACCCGAGTCGCGCTGGGAGCAGGACGCACAGCTCATGGCCCATGCGGGCATGAACGTCGTGCGCATGGGCGAGTTCTGCTGGGGCTTGTGCGAGCGCCAGGAAGGCAAATACGACTTCGCCTGGCTACGCCGCGCGATGGACGCGTTCTCCCGGAATGGCATCAAAGTCGCGTTGGCCACACCGACCGCCGCGCCCCCGGTCTGGCTGCTCAACAAGCACCCGGAGATTCTCCCGCTGGACGAGAACGGCCAACCGCGCCACGAGGGCACGCGGCGCGCCTACTGCATGAACAGCGATGTGTATTGGGACTACGCCAAGAAGTTCGTCCGCGCGATGGCAGAGGCGCTCGGCGACCATCCCGACCTGGTTGCGTGGCAGATCGACAATGGCGTAGGCCGGCACAACACAGAATACGCCTTCAACCCCGAGACTAAGCGCGACTGGCACGCGTGGCTGCGGGCCAAATACGAGACGGTGGAGCAGCTCAACGATCGAATGGGCCTGCGCTTCTGGGGACAGTTGGTCAACACGCATGAGGAAGTCCCCATGCCCATGCCCACGCCTTCCGCGCACAACCCGGCGCTCATCACGGACTGGCGGCGCTTCTCCAGTGACACCTGCGTGGCCTTCATCCGGATGCAGGCGGATATCCTGCGCGAAATCACGCCCAAGATTCCCACGACCACCACGCTCCGACCTTACGCGACGCAGATTGACAACTTCGACCTCGCGGAAGCGGTGGATTTGGTCTCGCTGGATAGCGACGCCACCGCTGGTCACAAGGCGGCGGAGAACGCGATGACCATTGATATCGCCCGCTCCCTAAAGAAAAACGGCGAGGCCGAGGGTTTCTGGGTGATGGAGCAAAAGGCAGGCAACGTGGCGTGGGCCGAGGCAAACTCGCTCGTGCGCCCCGGCGTGGTGCGGCTCTTCAGCTACCAACTGCTCTCCCGTGGCGCGACCGGTCTGCTCTACTTCTACTGGCGGATGCCGCGCATCGGGCCGGAGAAATTCTACGGTGGCGTGCTCACCCACGACGGGCTTGCGAAGAACCGAATGTTCCAGGAAGTCATGCAGGTGGGCCAGGAGTTGCAGACACTCCAGCCGTTGCTGGCCGGCACACAGGTGAAGGCAGATGTCGCCATTCTCCTCAGCCATGCGAGTGATTGGGCGCTGAACCAACCCATGCGCCCGAACAAGTTCTTCAGCCAGCGCGAGCACGTGCAGCTCTATTACAGTGCGTTGCACGACCGCAACATCCTCGTGGACTTCGCACGCCCGAGCGACGACCTCTCGAAATACAAACTCGTCATCGCCCCCTCGCTGCACATGATTTCCGGCGGCGATGCCGATGCCCTCCGGCTCTACGTCCACAACGGCGGCACCCTCGTTGGCACCTTCAACACCGGCCTCGTGGACGAGAACAACACCGCCGCCACCGACCCGCCCTACGAGATGACCGATATGTTCGGCCTCAAGGTCGTCGAGTTCGATCCGCTCCCGCCCGGCGAAGAAAACCACATCACCATCAAAGGTGGCTTCCCCACCACCGGCCTGCACAGCGCGCGGCTGTGGTGCGACATCATCGAACCGGGCGAGTGCCAAGTCCTCGGCACCTACGCGCAGGATTTCTACGCGGGCAAGCCAGCCATCACGATGAACCAGTTTGGCGAGGGCCGCGCCATCTACGTCGGCACGATGAGCAGTCTGCCCTTCTACCACGACCTCATCACTTGGCTCCGGCAGACGTGCAGTCTCAGCCCGTCGCTCCGCGTGCCCGACCAAATCGAGGTCTCCATGCGCGTGCGCGGCGACTACCGCATTTACTTCCTCCTGAACCACCACGCCCAGTCGGTCCACGTGCAGTTCCATAAATCCGTGCGCGACTGCCTCACCGGCAAGCCCATCACCGGCGGATACGACATCCCCGGTAAAGACATCCTCGTAGTAGATGAGCAAGCCGCCTCGGCCTGACCGTCCCGTCGCGCGGCACGCAGCCTTCACCCCGCGCGAGCGCGTGCTCGCCGCGTGGCGCGGCGTGGACGTGACCTCGCTCGAAAGCGCGGGAAAGAACCACAGCCGCCCCCTCGCCTCGCTCCTGCCCAACGTGCTGACCGGCCTCGGTCTGGACCGCCGTCAGGGTGAAGCCGAAATCATCAAGGTTTGGAACAACCTCTTGGACCCGCGCGTTACCGCCCACGCACAACCCACCGGCATGAACAAGGGCACCCTCTTCGTCACCGTGGACAGCAGCGTGTGGCTCGATGAGATCGTCCGCTACCGTCGCCGTGAAATCCTGGATCGCCTCCAGCACAGCTTCGGCAAGGAGACGGTAAAGCGCATCTCGTTCCGCGTCGGGTAGCCGCCGAGATAAGGAGGCGGATTTCGGCTCGCCTCGAACAAATCCGCCTCCTCACCTCGGCGGCTACCCGGCTCGCCGCATCTCCGCCGCATACCCCTCCCGGAAACTCGGGAACTTCAGCCCGCACCCCAACTCCTCTCGCAGCCGCCGGTTCGACACCCGCTTGTTCGTCACGCCCCGCTTGCGACCTGCGTTCTCTTCCGCGCTGGCGAACGGCGGCAACGGCTTGCCCAACTGCTCCGACAGCCAGCGGAAAAAGTCCAACTGCGACACCGGCGCGTCATCCGCCACGTTGTAGATGCGTCCCGCTTCGCCCCGCTCCAGCGCCGCGATGGCTGCGCCCACCACGTCATCGCGATGAATCATGTTCAGCAGCCGGCTGCCGTCCCCGCTGATGTGCGCCTCGTCGCGGAGATACTGTTGAAACAAGTGCCCGCGCTCCGGCCCGTAAATCCCCGCCACGCGCAGCACGACCGCAGGAAAATCCCGCTCTCTCACCGCAGCCAACAACAAGTTCTCCGTCTCGACCAGCAGCCGGCCCGTCTCCGCCCGTGGCTCCGCCGCGCTCTCCTCCGTCACCTCGCCGCCGTCCGTCTGGCCGTAAACGCTGGTGCTGCTGGTGTGGACGAACTTCCGCACCGCACCGCCCGCGAGCCACGCGAGGAGATTGCGCGTCCCCTCCAGATAAACGGCGCGATACACATCCGCGCCGCCCTTCGAGGAAGAGACCGTGTTCACCACCCAATCGAACGGACCCGGCAAGGCGCGCAGGCTTTCCAGCCGCGTTACATCGCCAAAAACTGGTGTCACGCCAGCCGCGCGCAAGTCTCCTGCGCCGTCTTCGCTCCGACGCATTCCGCAGACCGCGTGACCGCGCCGGACCAGCTCCGCGCCCAGCGGCAAACCCACATAACCGCAGCCCACAATCAGCACACGCACGACTGCAGTGTGGCGAGTAAGCCTTGCCCTGCCCAGCCGGGAATAGCCGTCGCCTTATGGTCGAGCGCAACCGCGCACTGCCCCCGATAGCCCACGGGCCGGAGCGCGGGCGTCCCGCCCGCAGCACGCGAGAGAAGTCCGTGGACTATGAGCTTCCCCACCCGTGCGCAAATCACCCGCTGCGGCCCGGAATGCCGCACTCCGGGGCAGTGCGCGAATGCGCCCCTTCTGGTCGCAATCGCAATCCCCCCACGCGGCGCCGCTCAAGCAGGACATCATTGATCTCAAGTTTGTGAGCCAAACCGCCCAAATTCCTCCTTCCCATTTTGCCTGCCGATTTCTACCGTCCCCCGCTTTGTTCGCTAGCTGAACCAGTAACACCCAACCCGACCGAACCTATGGCCGCTGATAATTCCGTTGTCGCTAAACTCGAAGCCCCGCCGCTGACGCCGCTCGCGCTCAAGTCCCGCCTCGCACCCGCTCCCTCCGCTCCGCCGACATACTCCGTCACGCTCCAGAACGCCGCCGGCCAGTCCGTCGTCGTCGCCGACCCGCGCGCCACCCGCGCGCTCGTCGCGCTCATGAACGTCCACGCCGTCGTCGGTGGCGCGGCCTGCCACTGGGGCGGCCCGGCGGCCTTCGCCGAAATCATGGCGGCGGTCCACGCGCAGATGTTCGCCACGCAAGGGCGTCACTGGCACGAGGCGTTCAACTTCGTCAACGACGCCGGCCACACCGAGAACGGCATCTACGCCCTCCGCGCGAATTACGGTTTCGATGGCATGACCTTCGACACGCTCAAGGGCTTCCGTAGCATCGCCAGCAAGTTCACCGGCCACGGCGAGTCGCATCTCAACCCCCAGGGCGTGCTCGTCTCCAACGGCCCGCTCGGCTCCAGCCTCCCGCAAGCGCAGGGCCTCGCGATGGGCGATAAGACGGCTCGCCGCGACCGCGTCACCGTCTGCACCGTGTCCGACGGCGCGGCGATGGAAGGCGAGGCGAAGGAAGCGTTCGCCGCCATCCCCGGCCTCGCTGCGAAGGACAAGGTGAACCCCTTCGTGCTCATCCTCTCCGACAACGACACGAAACTCTCCGGCCGCATCACGAAGGATTCCTTCTCCATGCAGCCGAGCCTCAACGCGATGGCCGTGCTGGGCTGGAACGTGATTTCCGTCCCGAACGGCCACGACTTGCAGGCCGTTTATCTCGCCGTGGAAAACGGCATCGCCACTGCGAAGGCGAACCCGAAGCAACCCGTTTGCCTCTGGGTGAAAACCGTCAAGGGCGTCGGCATCAAGGCCACCGTGGAAAACTCCGCCGGCGGCCACGGCTTCCCGCTCGCGAACGGCGAGCAAATCCCCGCGTGGGTCACCGAACTTTACGCTGGCGACACCGCGCCTGCCGAACTCGTCGCTTGGGGCGCTGCGCTCCGCGCTGATTGGGAGAAAAGCGAAGCGGCGAAGAAGGCCAAGACTGCCGCTGCCGCCGAGCCCGCACCCGCTGCCCCGGCTGTGAAGAAGGATA
This sequence comes from Klebsiella pneumoniae, assembly GCA_943330855.2. Classification (GTDB taxonomy): domain Bacteria; phylum Verrucomicrobiota; class Verrucomicrobiia; order Limisphaerales; family SXTU01; genus SXTU01. The sequence continues at coordinate 136,760 of CALQJI020000003.1, read as the reverse complement.
AAGTTCAAGCCGGTCTCGCGAAGGGGGCTGTCCGCGCCGCGATGGACGGCCTCCCCGTCTTCTCCATCTCCTGCGATGTGCAAGGCTCCACCGGTATCAGCGCGTTCCAGAAAGCGTTGCCCGAACGCTTCGTCGAGGTCGGCATCGCCGAGGCGAACATGATCAGCGTTGGCGCGGGCTACGCAAAGTCCGGCTACATCCCCATCGTGGACACCTTCGGCCAGTTCGGCGTCACGAAGGGCAATCTCCCGCTCACGATGGCCGCCCTCTCCCAGGCCCCGGTCATCGCGATGTTCAGCCACATCGGCTTCCAAGACGCCGCCGACGGCGCGAGCCACCAGGCGACGACTTACATCGCCGCCGTCAGCTCCATCCCGCACACCTGCGTCATCATGCCGAGCTGCCCCGATGAGGCCGAGTCGCTGATGTATCAAGCCATCCACCGCTACGCGGCTGACCGTTCGGCGGGCAAGGACGGCGAGAGCTACCTCTTCTTCGTGGGCCGCGAAAATTATCCGATGAGCTGGATTCCCGGCGCGACGTATCCGTGGGGCAAGGCGCAAGTCCTCGCAGAGGGAACTGACGTCGTCCTCATCGGCTGCGGTGTGTTGCTGGACAAAGCCATCGCCGCCGGCAAGAAGCTCGCCGAGCAAGGCGTGAAGGCCACCGTCATTAACAACCCCTTCGTCAACCACGTGGACATCGAGACCATCGGAGCCGCCGTGAAAGCCGCGAACGGCCGCGTCGTGACCATCGAGGACCACCAAGTCGTCGGCGGCATGGGCGCGCAAGTCAGCCACGCCTTGAGCCGGGCGGGCATCGCGCACCGCATGACCTCGCTGGGCATCCCCGGTGAATTCGGCCAGAGCGCCTACCTCGCCGAAGAGCTCTACAAGCTGCACGGCCTGAGCACCGACAAGCTCGTGGCGTCCGCGCTCGCGCTGATGAAGTAGTCAGTCACCACTCACTTGTGAACGGCCAGAGCGACACCCGCTCTGGCCGTTTTGCTTTTGATGCCTCCCACCGCCCGGATTCAGTAGGAAAGGAATTCCCCTTCGCACGGCTTTACGCCACGCTCCGCCGACCTTCACCCATGGCCATCGCCTTCAAATGCCCGCTCTGCGAACAGGAATTCAAAGTCGAAGCCGCGCTCGCGGGGACTGAGTTCCGCTGCCCAACGTGCCTCAAAGTCTCGCTGGTGCCGGAGCCGAACGAACCACCCCCGCAGCCAACCACCCCCGCCCCAGCCGCAGCGCGCCCGCCGACGATTGTCCCACAAAGCGCCCTACCGCCGCCGCCACCGCCGCCCACCCTCGTCCCTCGCCCCCACACACTGAGTGCGCGCCCGCAGGCGGTGGCCGGCCAGCCAGCAATCACGGACGCGCAAGATGCCCAGATGGCGCGGCGGCTCACGGAGGCTTACCAGCGCGTGACGGCCGAGGTGGGCAAGCTCATCGTCGGGCAGGAAGAAGTCATCGAGCAGCTCCTCATCGCCATCTTCGCGCGCAGCCATTGCTTACTGGAAGGCGTGCCGGGGTTGGCGAAGACCTTCATGGTCAAGACGCTTTCCGATGCGCTGCAACTCTCCTTCCGCCGCGTGCAGTTCACGCCCGACCTCATGCCAGCGGACATCACTGGCACGGACATTATTTCCGAAGACCCCGCGACGGGCCGACGCGAACTGGCCTTTCTCAAAGGCCCGCTCTTCGCGCAGATGATCCTCGCGGACGAGATCAACCGCTCACCACCCAAGACGCAGGCCGCGCTGCTCGAAGCGATGCAGGAGCACAGCGTCACCGTGGGTGGGCGCACTTATAAACTGGACCAACCCTTCTTCGTGCTCGCGACGCAAAATCCGGTCGAGCAAGAAGGCACTTACCCGCTGCCCGAGGCGCAGAAAGACCGCTTCATGTTTCACGTGCGCGTGGATTACCCGAGCCGCGAGGAGGAACGCGAAATCATCAAGCGCACGACGAGCGCCTACTCGGCGGACATCGAGCCCGTGGTCACCGGCGAGGAGGTCATCGCCATCCAGAAGATCGTCCGCAAAGTCCCCGTGCCCGACCACGTCACGGACTTCGTGCTGGACCTCGTGCGCCACGCGCGGCCCACGGACAAGGACGCACCCGCCTTCACCAAGGAACTCATCGCGTGGGGCCCCGGCCCGCGCGCGTGCCAGCAACTCGTCATGGGCGGGAAGGTGCGGGCGGTGCTGCGCGGGCGCTTCCACGTCACCGTGGAGGACATCGAGGCGCTCGCGCTGCCTGTGCTGCGCCACCGCATCGTGCCGACGTTCAACGCCGAGGCGGAGGGCATCAAGGTGGATGACATCATCTGCCGCGTGCTGAAGGAAACGCCCCGGAACGAGGCGCACAAGGTGATGTGAGAGCGGGTGGCACCCGCGTCTCGCCTGAAACTTTGGCTGCGCCGTTCTGTGCGTGTCCATCACAGCTTTTGCCTGTGGACGCCGAATCCGAGCCGCTGGAGGCGGGTGCCACCCGGAGTTAGCTCAATCCGCTCGCCGACTTCGCACGCTGCAAGACCTTCGTCGCGACGGCGCGGGCTTTCTCGGCACCCTCGCGAAGAATCTGGCGGATGTAATCCGGGTTCGCGGCGAGGTCGGCGCGCTTGGCACGGGCGGCGGTGAAGTGCTGCCAGTAGTGCTCGAAGAGGGCCTTTTTCAAGTCGCCATAGCCCACCCCCCCGGCGCGAAGACGATTCTCGAAGTCGCCCGACACGTCGGCGGGGGCGACCAATTTGAGAAGCTGGACGGCGAGGTTCTTGTCCGCGTCGGGCTTCGGTTCAGCCGGGGTGCGCGAGTCCATGACGATGCCCATGATCTTCTTCCGCGTGGCCTTCTCCTCACCGAAGATCTCGATGGTGTTGCCGTAGCTCTTGCTCATCTTCTGTCCGTCCAGACCCGGCACGGCGGCGCCTTCCTCGCGGATGCGCGGCTCGGGGATGACGAAGGTCTGGCCGTATTGCTGGTTGAACTTCCCCGCGATGTCGCGCGTGACTTCGAGGTGCTGCTTTTGGTCCTTGCCCACGGGGACGATGTTCGAGTCGAACGCAAGGATGTCCGCCGCCATGAGCACGGGGTAGGCGAAGAGACCGTGGTTGACGGAGGCGATTTCGCCATCGCCGAGCTTGGCGACCTTGTCCTTAAAACTGTGGCAGCGTTCGAGCAATCCCATCGGCGTGACGGTGGAGAGGAGCCAGGCGAGCTCGGCAACTTCCGGCACGTCGGACTGCACCCAGAAGACGCAGCGCGCGGGGTCGAGCCCACAGGCGAGGAAGTCCAGCGCCACGTCGAGCGTGTATTGGCGGCGGAGCTTCGGATCCGTCAGCGAGGTCATCGAGTGGTAGTTGGCGATGAAGTAGAACGCCTCGCCCTGAGACTGCAGTTCGATGGCTGGGCGCATCGCGCCGAAGTAGTTGCCGAGGTGCAGCGCGCCCGAAGGCTGGATGCCGGTCAAAATTCGCATGGCGCCAACGCTAGCAAGGGCAACGGGAAGCTCAAAGCCGCTTCTTGACCGAGGTGCCGTTTGCGGCGACGTGACCGCAGGTTTTTGTCCCACGAAAGCCCGGTTTTTGGGATACTCGTGAATAGCTCCCGCTGAAGCCAAGTCGCAAATTGACTCCCGGAATGTCTGGGCGGTTTGATTTACGTCTCATGAAGAATTTGCTTTTGGCGGCGGCGGTTGCGGTGCTGTTCCTCAGTCAACCGCGTGCGTCCGCGCAAGTTCCAGGAGGCGCAGCGAATCTAGTGGATGACAAGAAGGCAAAGGCCTTGCTTGACGCCGGCGATGCGCGCTTTGAGGCGGGCGAGCTGCCCGCCGCGTTGGACCTCTACAAGGCAGTCATGGACCGCTATCCCGTCTCCCGCTGGCGCTTCCTCGCGCGGCTCAAGATGGGCAAGCAGTTCCTCCGCGAGAAGAAGTTCGACCTCGCGCTCGACCAGTTCCGCCGCGTCGCCGTCGAGGACAACAAGGACGAGGACCAGCGCGGTGACTCCAGCCTTCAGGTGGGCATCTGCTTCTTCGAGATGGGCAAGTTCGAGGAGGCTTTCGGCGAGCTGCGCAAGGTCATCAAGCAGCATCCCGGCACGCCTTATTCCAACGACGCCTATTACTATATTGGTCAGGCGCACTTCAAAATGGGCCGCTACGCCAACGCCATCGACGCCTTCAAGAACGTCGGCACTTCGATTGACCCGCAGGCACAGGAGGCCGAGAAGCTCGACGCCGGCAAGCGCCTCTTCGTGAAGATTGATGACAAGGACCTCTCCGCCCAGGCCGGCGAGACCGGCGTGGTCGTCACCATCGAGACCACGGCGGGCGACAAGGAGTCCATCACCTGCTTCCCCGTCACGCCCGGTGCGCCCATCCTGATGGGCAGCCTCCGCACCCAGCTCGGCGGTGCGAAGCCCGGCGACGGCATCGTGCAGCTCATCGGCACAGATAAAATCAAGGTGACCTACACCGACAAACAGACTGCCAACGCCCAGCTCAACATCGTTCGCATCAAGGAAATCAAGGTCGTCGGCAACGCCCGCGTGAAGGTCGTGGACGGCGCGTTCGCCGAGATGGTCGGGGCCGTCGTGCTCGATAAACCAGCGTTCCTCCTCGTGCAGGATTCCGACCGCGACATCTCGGGCAAGTCCGATGAAATCGAAGTCATTGTCCGCACCAAGCGCCCGGTGGAAGAGAACCCCGACAGCGAGAAGTCCGAAAAGCCCGCCAACAACATCGCCGCCGCGCTCGAAGCGCTGGAGAGGGCCGAGCCGATTTTCAAGACCATCGACGAGAAGAAGGTGAAGCTCGTGGAGAAGCCCGCCGAGGGTGCGGTGGCTGGCGCGGCGGTCCACACCGGCGCGTTCATCGGCGTCATCCAGATGGCACGCCAGGGTGACACGCCCAATCCCGCCGCCATCGTAGCGCAGGTCGGTGACGTGCTGGAGATTGAGTATCTCGACGAGGTGAGCCTCGACTCGAAGCCCGTCGCGCGGAAGACCGTGGCCCGCGTCATCGAGGGCAACCTGAACCCGCTCCAGGTCGCCAACGCGAAAATCAACGACGAGGAACTGAAGTTCAAAACCGCACTCAAGACCAGCGAGGCGCTCAAGAACATTGGTAACATCTACAAGGACCTCGGCCTCACCAAGCAGGCCACGGACAAATACAAGCAGGCGCTCGTCGAGACCGAGCAGGTGGCCCGCAGCTACGGCGCGTTGAACCAGCGACTCCTCGAACAGACCTACGTGCAGATGTGGAAGATTTACTACGCGATGGACGACCTCGGTCGCGCCGCGCAGATGTGCCTCGAACTTCAGCGCCGTTTCCCCGAAAGCCCGTTCGTGGACGACGCGCTGCTGCTCATGGGCCAGGTTAGCCAGAAGCAGGGCAAATTTCAGGAAGCCATCGGCGTCTTCCGCCGGCTCGCCGCGCTGAAGAACTCGCCGCTCGCGCCCTCCGCGCAATACGCCATCGGCGAGTGCTACGAGGAGCTGGGCACGACGCAGAAGAACAAGATTTACTACGACGAGGCGTTCCTCGCGTTCAAGGGCTGCTTCGAAAAGTTCCCGAACTCGAACCAGGCGGGCGACGCGCTCTCCAAGATGGCGGAGTATTACTACAGCAAGGAAGACTTCACCCGCGCGCTGGACCTCTACGAGGAGGCGCTCCAGCAGTATCAGGACAGCAAGTTCATCGACGTCATCCTCTACAACTACGGCCGCTGCCTCGTGAAGATGAAGAAGCTCGACGGCGCGGTGGAGAAGTTCAACCAGCTCATCTCGACCTACCCCAACAGCAAGATGGTCGCGAACGCGCAGAAGATTGTGGAAGCCATCGAGAAGCGCAAAGGCGCCGGCACTGCGAACTAACCGAGCGCGGACGCCCAAAGCCCCGAGATGAAGCCGAACTTCCAACGTTCAACGTCCAACGTCCAACGGCGTGCCTTCGTAGCCCATCGTGTCCGACCGCCCATTCTCTGAACGTTTCCCTCCTTATCCCCCTTTGTTTCCTCTGCGCCCTATCGCGGCTAAAACCCTTTTCCGAACCATGAAACTCCGCCCCCTCCTCCCGCTCGCCGCGCTCCTCGCCGCGTCTCTCACCGTCCACTCAGCCGCGCCGGATGACGCCATCGCAAAGCTCGAAGCCGCCGTCCGCGCGGGCGGGGCCGGCAAGCCCGCCGCCGCCGTTGAGCTCGCCAAGGCTCAAGTCGCCGCCGGCCGCCTCATCTCGGCGCAGCAGACCGTCGAGCGCTTCTTGCGCGAGTCGCCGAACGACCCGCAGAAGAACGCGATGGCCTACCTGAACGCCCGCCTTCGCGAAGCCGGCGGCAACGTCGCCGACGCCATCTCGCTCTATCGCACCATCGCCGAGCAGACGCCCGTCGTGCCCGAGCGCGCCGAGGCACTGGCTGATTGCGTGCGCGCCGCTGCGCTGTTGGGCAACACGGCGATGGTCGAGCGCTGCCTCGCGGAGTTCACCGAGTCCTTCCCGTCGGATGCGCGCACGCGCGAGTTCCTGCTCCGCCTCTATCGCCAGCGCGCGAGTGTGAATGACCATCGCGGCGCGGCAGAGACGGCCCACCGCTTCAAGGCCGCCTTTCCGAGCGACCCCGCTGGCAACGCCTTCACCGAGTCCTATCATCTCTATGCCGCCGGGGATTACGCCGGGGCTGTCATTGCCTTCGAGGCGGAGCGCAAGCTGCCCGGCTTCGTCCTGAACTCCTCCATCGTCAGCACCGCCATCGAGGCGATGCGCCGCGACACGAACAGCTACGCGAAGGTCGAGCCGCTCGCCGCGCAGTTCACCGCGCTCACCGGCGACGCGCAGTATCAGGTTCTCGCGCTCGAATACCTCCCGAGCCTCGGCCTCACGAACCAAGCCGTCGCCCTCGGTGCGCAGCTCCTGCCGAAGCTCGCGGCCACCGCGTGGGGCCCGCGCGTCCGCCTCGCGCACGCCTACGCGCTGCGCGCTGCGAACCAGTTTGATGCCTCCGAGAAGGAACTGTTGGCGCTGCTCGCGATCGACCCGGCCAACGGCGCCGCGTGGGACCGTCTCTCCGAAGTCACCGGTTTGCTCAAGCGCCCCGAGGCTTACGCCAAGCAGCTCGAAGCCTCGCTTGCCGCGACCGCCTCGTTGAAGAACGTCACCCTCCGCTCCTCGGCGCGCGGCCAGATCGCTTACCGCCTCACGGCTTCGGCGATGAGCCGTGCCGAAGTGGAGAATGCCCTGAAGTTCGCCCGCACCTTCCTCGAGACCGACGGCGAGTCCAGCTACGGCGCGCAGGTCATCAAGATTGCTGCGGACGCGAGTTTCATCGGCCTGCCCGAGGCGACGAAGGCGGACGAGGACGCCGACACCGCGTTGAAGGCCGCGAAGACTGCGCACACCAAGGCCGTGGCCGACGCGAAGAAGGCGCAGACCCCGCCCGCTGCGAAGGAAGCCGCCGAGAAGGTTGTCACCGCCGCCAAGGACGTGCTCGACAAGGCGCAGGCCAAGTCCGACGCAGCGCAGACGGCGCTCACCAACACGCGCACCAAGGCGGTTGCGAAGTTCGACGCGCTGCTCCCGTCGTTGGAGAAGTATCTCACCCGCACCGTCGCGTGGGGGCCGGCGCTGGCCTCGATTGACGCGGCGTTCAAGCCGCACTTCCCGCCCAAGGCGTTTCCGGCCGAGTCCAGAAAACTCAGCGAACTGGTCCAACGCGTGCGGCAGAACGATGTGGTGAAGTCGTCGGTGGCGAATTTCCAAGTCGCGCGCACTGCGGGTCAGTGGGCGAAAGCGGGCCAGTCCGGCGAGCAGCTCTTGCCAAAGCTCCTCGAAGCCGGCGGCGTGCTCGGCCTTGAAGGCGGCCACGAAGTCATTGCTGCGATGTATAACGCTTCGCAGTGGGAGCGGGTCATCAACGCCAGCAAGCTCTACTTCGCGAAGTATCCCGGCGCGACCGGTCCGTTGCACTTGCTCGCGGTGGCGGGCAACAACATCGGCACGCCGAAGAACAAGGACGTGAACGCGCTGGTGGACGACATCGTGGCCAAGTCCGGCGGCAGCTACTGGCCGCTGGATGGCTGGGCGCACGTCCGCCAATACACCTTCAACGCCGCCGAGCAGAACCGCCTGCCCGCCAGCATGGAAGCGGAACTCAAGGCGATGGTCGCGCTCTATCCCGGCAGCACCGGGATCGCCGAGTTGCAGCGCCGCATCGGGGCCGCGCAGGCGGCGGTGGGTGAGGTGGACAAGGCGAAGCAGACGCTGCTCACCGCGTTGAAGACCGCACAGCCGACGGCCTCGGAGCCGGCCACGTTGCACACCATCGCGACCTCGTTCACCAACGCCGCCGACTGGGCCTTGCCCGCGCTCGACGCTTACCTCGCGCGCCCGAATCGCGGCCCGCAGCAGGGCGGCATTCAGTTGCTGCGCGGCAATCTGTTGCTCACTGAGAAGAAGGATACGAACGCCGCCATCAAGTCCATCCAACTCGCGGCCACGCGTTCGGGTGACTTCGCGTGGACCGCCGCCAGCATCCCGTGGCAATGGGGCGAAACCCTTTTGCAGACCGTCGCCAGCGCGAAGGTCGAGGACGCGAAGCCCGCCGACACCGCGCTGCTCTCCGACATCATCACCTCGCTCGGCGCGGTGCAGGCGCACTGGATGCCGGCGTTGCTCGTGCGTCAGGCGCAGCTCGGGCAGAACCTGGACTTCACGCACACGGTCAACCGCATCACCGTCGGGATGAACCCGAACGACGGCAACTGGCTGGCGAACTATTACATTCCGTGGGCGCAGCAGGTCGCGTTGCTGAACCGGCCGGAGTTGTCCGGCCTCATCCTGCGTTCGGCGGTGAACCGCTTCACCGGCGTGGACCCGAAGCTGCGCGCGCAGGCGTCGCAGGCGTTGTTCAGCTTGAGCAACAAGCATGGTTTCCCCGCCGCCGACATTGACGAGAAGCTCGAGTGGGCGCCGTTGCTCAAGTCCGCCATGAGCCTCCGCATGGGCGACCCCATCGCGGCGTGGAAGGCGTTCCAGGCGAACGAGCCGCTCTTCGCGAAGCACGAGGACAAGCTCCCCGCCGATTACATCCGCTGGACCTCCGACCGCCTGCTCCAGCGCGACGACGAGGCTTCGCGGGACCTGGCCGAAAAGATTCTCCGCCGCTGGGTCATCGCCAACGAGAACTCGACCGTCGTCCCCATCGAGGAGAAGGCCAAGACGCAGCTCGCGCTGGCGGACTACTACTTCAAGACCCTGCGCTACGACCTCTCGCGCTCGGAATGCACCTCGCTGCTCAACCGCTTCCCGACGACCGCCGAGGCCGTGGATGCGCAGTTCCGCATCGGCGAGTGCTTCCTCCAGCAGAAGATGTATGTGGATGCGGCGAAGGTCTTCGAGAAGATGGCGAAGTCGAAGGACAAGATTGCGGCGAGTCGCGGCGAGTTCCTGCTCGGCGTGCTCGCGCAGCAGCGCGGCGACGTGGACGACGCGAAGGCGCGCTTCCGCAACGTGATGGACCTCGCGCCGTCGAGCGACGTGGCGGACGGCATTCTCTATCGCCTCTCCGAACTCTACGGACAGGAGAACCGCTTCCGCGACGAGTTGATGTTGCTCCGCAGCATCGGCCTCATCGGCAGCAGCGCGAAGCAATGGCATCCACCCGGCCTGCCGTTGAACATCGTCATCCAAGACGCGGACCTCGGTGTGAGCCGCGGCCAGAGCTACGTGCCGGTCGTGGTCATCACCAGCAGCGGCGACCGCGAAGTGGTGCGGCTGGAGAGCGGGTCGGCGGGCAAGGGATTCTTCCGCGCCGAGCTGCCGACCGAGCTGGGCGACGCGAAGCCGGGTGACAACATCCTTCAGGTCAACGGCTCGGACACCATCACCTACGACTACCCCGACGAGTTCAAGAAGCAGTTCACCAGCATCGCCAAGCCGCGCTCGAACATCCGGCTCGCGGCGGACGGCGAGTTCAAAATCTCGGCGACCGAAATCAAGGACGAGGAGGAAGTGAGCTTCGAAGAGAAATTGCGCGAGCAGCGCCAGCGCGCCGGTAAGCAGGCGGGGCTGGAGTTCCGCCAGGAGTTCCGCACGGGCAACGCGCTCAAGCCGGGCAACAACATCTACCTCCAGGTCACCGACGGCGACCGCGACGTGAGCAAGGACGCGGACACCATCAAGCTGCTCGTCACCGCCGCCAGCGGCAGCAAAGTCACCGCCACGCTCACCGAGACGGGGCCGCACACGGGCATCTTCCGGGGCACGCTCAAGACGGTGGAAATCGCGGCGAACACCTTCGCCAGCGACCGCTCGGTCGGCAACGAGGCCGTGCGGGCGATTGACAACAACCTGAAGACTTCATGGGAAGGCTTGAACGATGGCCGCGCGCCGAAGTTCATCGCCGTGGACCTCAAGCAGGCCACCAAGCTCGGCACGCTCAAGTGGAGCAACGACGGCGTCACCAAGGACAAGCGGCCGGTCGAGTATGCGATCCAGGTTTCCACCAACCTCACCGACTGGACCACCGTGGCGGCGACGACGAATTACCCCGGTTCTACCGCCGAGCAACGCGCGCGTATCGTCGCGACGAACTCGCTCAATTTCGCCAGTGCGACCATCCAGCTCACGAACGCCACGGGCCGCTACGTGCGGATGAACGTCGAGAAGTTCACTGGCACCTCCGTGCGCATCGCGGAGTTGGAAGTGGTGGACGCCGCCGGGACGGTGTTGCTGCCTACGAAGACCGAGGCCGAGGCCGTCGCGGGTGATTCGCTCCGCCTCACACCGAGCGACCGCGTGACCGCGGTCTATGAGGACGAGACGAGCATGGTGTCGCAGGGCAAGCCACGCGGGCTGTCGCAAACCATCGTTGCCACCTACTTCAACGCGACGATTGGTTTCATCGGCTACGACTTTAAGGCCAACGCCGGCCAAGCCATCCCCGAGACCTACGTCAAGCAGGTGCGCCGCGTGGACCCCGGCCAGCGCGTCATCATCCGCGTGACCGACTACGACGCCGACAGCACCGACAAGCGCGACAAGGTGAAGTTCAGCCTCAAGGTCGGCGACGGCGAGGCCGTAAAGATGGAGGCCACGGAGACCGAGCCGTTCACAGGCGTCTTCACGAAGGAGTTCGACATCTGGTCCGAGCAGCGGACGAACGGCTTCAAGCTGCCGCCCGGCACGATGGTCGAGGCCGCGTATCTCGACGAGCAGAACACCGACCCCGGCGCGCCCACGTTGCGCACGACGCACCTGGATGCCGTCGCGCCTGGCCAGGTGAAGGTGGGCTTCGTGCAGTCCAAAGCCTCGGTGAACAAGGCTGGCTTGGAGGTCTTCGAGTTCACCTCGACGATTGACACCAACGCGCCGGCCATCAAGCCCGTCGCGTTCCGCCCGCCGCTGACGTTTGAAATCATTGACCCCGGTGCGGCGAAGGATTCCTTCAGCGAGGTAAAGGCCACGCTCACGACCTCCGGCGGCAGCACCATCGAGGTGATTTGCCCGCTGTCCGACATCGCGGGCGGCAAGCTGGCCAAGCGCAAAGTGGTGGACGACGCGCTGGAGATTGGGCGCTTCGTCGGCCAGATTTTCATGAACCTCGGCGACAAGGATTCACCGCCCACCATCGTGCTGGAGCCGGGCGACACGCGGACGCTCGCCGCCCGTCGCAACCCGAGCGTGCAGCAGGAGCAGCAGCTCGCGAACGTCGTTCCGGTGCTGAACCTCAACGGCCAGGATGTCATCACCGTGACCTACAAGGTGGGCACGAATGTGTTCAAGGACCAGGCGCGGCTCTCAGTGCCGGCGAGCGTGGAGTTCACCGACAGCGGCTACGACAAGGCCGTCACGAACCTCTACATCGGCGACAAGGTATTCGTCGTGGTCAAGGATTTGACGGCCGACGCGACGCCCGAGCGCGACAGTGTGGAGGTCACGTTAACCAGCCCGCGCGGCGAGAAGTTCAGCGCGAAGTTGATGGAAACCCTCAGCCACAGTGGCGAGTTCAGCGGCAGCCTTCCGCTGGTGGCCGGCGAGAAGCCGACGGCGGGCGATGACAAGATGGAGGCGTGGTTCGGCGATGCCATCACGCTCACTTACGCGAGCAAGACGGACGCGACGGCGAAGTTCGAGAAGACCATCAACGTGGTGCTGGGCACCGACGGCAACCTGCTCGTCTTCGAGAAGAAGTATGCGACGGAGAAGGTGGCCATCGAGTCGCAGTTCCGCATGGCGGAGGCCTACTTCGAGCTGTTCAAAAACTTCCGCGCGCTGAAGCAGTTGCCACAGGCGACCAACGCGCTGAACGAGGGGATGCAGTTACTCAAGGAACTCAGCAATGACTACCCGAGCAAGCAATACGAGGCGCGCACGGACTACCTGCTCGGTCAGTTCGCGCAGGAGCTGAAGAAGCACGACGAGGCCATCAGCTACTACAAGCGCATCGTCGCGAATCACTCCGACCACCCGCTCGCGCCGGACGCGCAATACAAGCTCGGCCAGTGCCACGAGGAGAAGAACGACATGGACGCCGCGAGCGCGGAATACGTGACGCTCGCCTACACCTGGCCGGAGAACCCGTTGGTCGCGAACGTCGTCGTTCGCATCGCGGAGTATTTCTACAACAAGAAGGAGTATCCGACGGCGGCGGAGGTCTCGAAGAAGTTCGTCGAGCGCTTCCCGACGCACGAGTGGGCGGAGCGGATGCTCTTCCGCGCGGCGCAGTGCTGGTATAAGGCCGAGCAGTTCGGCAAGGCCGGCAAGGAGTTCGACCTGCTGGTGGAGAACTACCCACGCAGCAAGTTCCGCCCGGACGCCATCTTCTGGTCGGGCGAGTCGTATCGCAGCGGCGGGCAGCTTGAGTTCGCCTACCGCCGCTACAAGCGGGCGACGTGGGATTACCCGGAGAGCGACGCGGCGAAGTTTGCGCGCGGCAAGCTGGTGCTGCCCGAGATGGTGAACATCGCCGACCGCGACGTGGCGCAGTAGGCGGCCCCATTGTTAGCCACGGATGAAACACGGATGCGGACTCGGCTGGCCGATGTTCCATGTTTAATCCGTGTTCAATCTGTGGCTAAGAATCCAGACTCAGTGGCAACGGAACCCTTTGAACACGATGCAACCGAAACCTGAAAACGTGCGCGGCAATGTGCCGCTGAAAATCCTGTGGAAGTGGACCGGCGTGAGCGCCGTGTTTCATGCCCTGCTCATCGCTGGGCTGTGCGGCTTCAGCTACTGGGGCCACCAGCAGCGGGAAGCGGCGAGCAAAGCCAAGGCCGCCCTCGAGGACGCCGCCTTGAAGAAGAAGGAGGCCGAGGACGCCGCCAAAGCCGGTGGCACCAACGCCCCGCCCGCGGCCGTGACGAACGCCCCCGCCGCGTCCACCAAAACGGTTTCCGTGCCCGAGGCCCCCGCGCCCGTCAGCACCAACCGCCAAGCCGACGCCGAGAAGATTCTCGGGATAGACAAGGTCGCCAAGCCCGGCGAGTTGCCGAAAAGCCCGTTCTCCTCGAAGAACGACGACTTGCTAAAGGACTTGAAGTGAGACGCGGAAAAATTTTAGCCACCGATGAAACACCGATGAAACACAGATTGGATTCATCTGCATCGCAGCGTTACGGAGCATCGCTGCATCTGTGTTCCAGCTGTGTTCCAGCTGTGGCCAAAAACTAGTTTGGGATGCCTGCTCAGCCCCATCCTGTGGCGCGCATCTGGAATCCTTTCCGGCCTGACGCGGCGTATTGGCAGGGCAAGCACGGGCGGCTGAAGCGATACTTCAGTTACTCCTTCCTCGGCCACGTCGGCCTGCTGCTGATGCTCGTGCTGCCGGCGTTCATCCCCGGCTGCAAGAAGAGCTACGACCTCGTCAAAGGCTCCGGCAAGCCCAAGGCGATGATTAAGCAGATGAAGGTTCAGGTGAAGAAGGTGCAGCGCAAACGCGTGCTGGTGAACCCCAACAGCTCGGTCGTCTTCGAGGTGCCGCCACTCGAACTCACGCCGCTCAATCTCAAGGAAGTCACCGCCAACGAATACAAAATCGGCCAGGGCGAGGGCGCTGGCCCGGCAGGCTACGCGGCAGGCCGCGAGGGCGTGCGCTTCAGCTTCGTGCGCGTGCGCTACGAGGGCGGCAACTGGGATTTCAACCTGCGCAACGGCGCGGACGAGAACCTGACGAAAGAATTTGGCCGGCGCGCGAAGATGCCGGTCTCGACCATCCCGATGGACGCGACGCTGCTGGAGCTCGGCCGCTACGTGAAGGGTCGCGCGCCGCCGGTGGTGTTCATGGTGGGCAGCTACCCCTTCCGCTTCGACCCGCGTGAGGTGAAGGCTGTCCGCAGTTACCTGCTGGAGAACCGGGGCATGATTTTCGCCGACAACGGCGGGAACCAGTTCCACAGCGTGTTCATGCGGTTCATGCAGACGGTGCTGCCCGAGGTCGCGGCGGTGGAGATTCCAGATGACGACCCGATTTACCGCGCCCCGTATCCACTGGATGGCGCGCCGCCGCTCTGGGCGCACAGCGGCACGCGCGCGCTGGGCTGGAAGAAGGACGGACGCTGGGTGGCCTTCTACCATCAAGGCTCCATCACGGACGCGTGGAAAGACACGCACGGCGGCACCAGCGCGGAGTCGGCGGAGCAGTCGTATCAGCTCGGCGTGAACATCCTCGCGCAGGCGATGGCCGGCTACAGCGAGTGGAAGATGATGCTGGAAGGCAAGGGGGGGAAGAAGTGAGCGCGCACCTTTCTCCCACACCGATTGCGAGTGCCATCCGGCAGCAACGCAGTGGAACCACGCCGCGCTTCTCCTCCCTCTCCCTTCATCGGATGAGGGGAGAGGGTTGGGGTGAGGGGTTACGTGCGTCGGCGTTGGTGGCCCCACCCCTCATCCGGCCTGCGGCCACCTTCTCCCCTCCTCCGAGGAAGAGAGAAGGCGCGCGTCGTGGACCGTGCCCCGATTTGCTTGCCACAGATTTGATTCAGAACACGTCAGTTAACCGTTAACCAAAGAAAAAACCTATGTTGTGGGAATGGATTGTTGCGGGTGGCATGACGATGGCCACGTTGATTTTACTCTCGGTCATCAGCATCGGCGTGGTGCTCGAGCGCCTCGCCTTCTTCAAGCAGGTGCGCGTCGCCACGCAGTCGCTGCGCGACGGCGTCAAGGAGTTGCTGGAGAAGAAGCAGTATGACCAGGTGCTCGAGCGCTGCCGCCAGAGCGAGTCGCCCCTCGCCGCGATGATTCTCGCCGAGGCCGCGTCCGGCCGCGACGCCGAGAGCGCCGACGCCGAGCGCGTGATGGTCCTCACCCTGCGCGGCGAGATGGCGCGGCTGAAGCAATACCTGCCCATCCTCGCCACCATCGCCTCCATCTCGCCGTTCGTCGGGCTGTTCGGCACGTGCAAAGGCATCATCACCGCCTTCTCGGACATCGCCACGCAGGGCATGGGCGGGCCGAGCGTCATCGCGGCGGGCATCTCCGAGGCGCTGGTGGCCACCGCCACCGGCCTGCTCGTGGCCATCCCGGCGCTGATGTTTTACAACTACTTTAGCAAGGCCATCTCGAACATGGCGCTGGAGCTGGAGTCTCAGGCCTTCCAAGCCTACCGCGACCTGCGCTCGCAGCTCGCCGCCGCGACGGCCAAGAAGTAATTCCCAACTCGCACCCCGCTTATGGCAATGGACCTCCAAGATGACTCGGATGAGCCGATAGCGGCCATCAACTTCATCCCGATGATTGATATTTCGCTGGTGCTGCTCATCATCTTCATGGTCGCCACGACCTTCGTGAACGTGACGGGCATCGACCTCAAGCTGCCCAAGGCCTCGACCGCCAAGAACGCCGAGAACAAGAGCGTCTCCGTGCAGCTCAACATGCAGAAGGACGTATTCCTCAACGGCGAGAAGACGACTTGGGAGCAGCTCAAGGCCGGCATCACCGCCAAGCTCGCCGGCACCAAGGACCGCGCGGTCATCATCAACATTGACCGTGGCGTGGACTACGGCAGCGCCGTGAAGCTCATGGACATCGTGAACCAGTGCGACGCAGCCATCGTGCTCGCCACTGAAGTTGATAAGTGAACCCGGCTTTTGAGCCACAGATGAAACCCAGATTGAACACGGTGAAAATGGCGGTTCTTCATCTGTATTTCATCTGTGGCTAAAAATTTCCCCACTCAGCCAAGCGCATGAAAAATCGCCTTCTTCTCCCCCTGTTGTTCTGTGGCCTGCTGTCGGCCACGTCGATTTACGGACGCCTCGCCGCCGAGCGTTGGACCCGCCTCACCGAGGAGGAGCGCCACCAACTCACGCGCGCCGAGCGTTACGCCGAGCAGAGCAACTGGAAGTCCGCCCGCTCCGAATACGAGCTGTTCCTCCAGCTCCACACGAAGTCCGAGGTCGCCTCCTACGCGCAGCTCATGTTCGCGGAATGCACCCGCCGGCTCGGCCAGGTCAACGCCGCCATCGGCGAATTCCGCAACGTCATTGACTACTTCCCCGACGCGATTGACGCCGGCAGCGCGCAGTATTCCATCGGCGTCTGCCAGACCCAGACCGGCGACGCCGAGGAGGCCGTGAAAGCCTTTGAAAAGGTCATCGCCAAGTGGCCGACGAACGACTTCGGCGCCTACGCCCGCAGCGAGGTTTGCACCATCTACTGGCGGCTCGGCAAGACTGAGAAGTGGGTGGCGCACATGGAATTCCTCGCGACCGGCAGCTACGCCGACCCCGCCAACTTGCACAACACCGCGCAGCATCGCGTGCTCATGCACCGACTCGTCGAGAAGAGAACCCCCGAGGCCTTCGCGCTCGTGGACGGCGTGCGAAAGAAGGACGCCCTGCTCGTCTTCGCGCAATGGACCGCCGACGCGATGCACGCACACCACATCCCAACCTTCTACGGGGAGAAAGGCTCGAAGCTCCGCACGAGCATCGCCACCAACGCCGTCTCCTTCATCGAGAAGCAACCCACGGCCACTCCCGACGAGAAGACCGCGCTGGAGCATTGGTGCGCGCGCATCCACGCCTACGCTGGCGACACCCCGGCGGCCACGGTGCGGTTCGCCGCCCTGTCCAAGAAGTTCCCCGACAACGACACCTTCCGGGGCGAATACGCCGCCTATCTGCGCGCCAGCGGCAAGCGCCCCGAGGCCCGCCTCGTCTATCGCGAGCTGAAGAACCAATACGTCGCCGACACCGAAATCGCCGAGACCTACGGCGAGGAGAACAACTGGAAAAGCACCATCGAGGCCTATCAGGCGATGCTCAACAAGCACCCGCAGCAGTCCGACGCGATTCAGTGGCGGCTCGCCGAAGTCTTCAACCGCACCGGCAAGTATCCCGAGGCCATCGCCTGCTACAACCAGTCCCAGCGCGAGCCGCTCTCGCTCTTCCGCATCGCCGAGTGCCAGGGCGCGATGAAGCAGCACGACGCCTCCATCCAAACGCTGGTGGGCGTGCTCAACTTCTTCAAGAGCGCCGCCCCCGAGGCCCAATACAAAATCGCCGGCCACTACGCCGCCAAGGGCGACAAGGAAGCCGCCATCCGCACGCTCAAGACCGTCTGCAAAGTCCACCTGAACACCTCGTGGGCGGGTCGCGCCCACCAGGATCTCACCCTCACTTATGGAGTTGATGTTACCCTCGGCGGCGCAGCGAAGAAGGAAGAAAAGTAGCCGGCTCGTGGCTGCTTTCGGACTTCTGTTGCTCCTACTCTTGTCCGGTTGGAGTGCGGGCGCGCAAACACCCCCCGCCAAAAAACCGGCCACCCCCGACAAATCCCTCGACGACCTCGACTCGATCCTCAAGGGCGACGGGCCGAGCGGCACGCTCTTTCGCTTCGTGGACGCCGCAGATCCGAAGCAACCGCTCGCCCCGCGCCTCTTCTGGCGGCGCATTCCGGCCTTCACCGCCGCGCAGACCGTGCCCGTTCGCGTCCGACTCGGTGGCGACGAACTCATTGCTCCCAAGCAAGTCACCAACGGCCCGCTGACCGAACTCACCTTCACCTATTCCCTCGAAGGCCGGCGCAAACTGGAGCCGGGCCGCTTCGTCCTCACGCCCGGCGACCTCCCGCTCGCGCTCGACGCCGGCCAACTCAAGTCCGACCACCCCGCGCTCCGCATCGTCGGCGACGAGGTGCAAATCCGCTGCGCCCCCGTGCGCTTCGACGGCGTGGATGAACGCGGCGCACCGGTGCCCGTGCGCGTGACGCTCCAGTCCGGCAAGGACTCGCTCCTTCGCGAAGCCGCCGTCTTCAACCCGCTCGTCATCTGGCTCCCCGTCGGCGTCCGCTACCAGTCGAGCTTCGGCGACTTCACGCTCTCTGCGCTGGGCAAGGTGGAGAAAGCCGCGCCGGAAGCCGGCGTCACCGTGACCAGCGAAGGCCTGCGCAAGCTGATGAAAGCCGAGGCCGTCACTGCCTCCACGCCCGCGCCCGCGAACCAGCTCTGGCTCGTCTCCCACCGTGGCCGCGCCGTCTTCGCCCCGCACGAGGAACCGCTCTTCACCGTGCTCGCTCCGCGTGGTTTCCCAGGCGGCGAGGCGAAGCTGATGCTCCGTGCCGGCGGCTTGCAGCCGCCGTCGGTTGCCCCCGCAGCCGAAGCGCGGCGACTGCAAGTCCCCGGCACTCTCACCCTCCCCGCCGTCACCCACACCGACTACGACTCCCGCGCCTTCACCCTCCGCGCCGCCGACCTCCCGCCCGGCGACCACGAGCTCTGGGTCGAATCCGGCACCGCGAAGTCCGCGCGCATCGCCATCACCATCGTCCCGTGGGAGCCGCGCAGTTCCTTCTTCACCCACACCACGAGCCATTGCACTGGTCAGTGGCCCACGAACGACGCCGGCTTGAAACTCCTCGCCGACGCCGGCGTGCAAATGGTCGCCGCTTCAAGCCACCGCAGCTATCTGGACACGGCCATACCGTCTCTCGCGCAAGCCGGCGTCGGCCCGCCCGAGGCCCGCCTCAAGCGCGCCGAGAACGACCTTCTCCTCGAACGCCTCCTCCGCCACGGCCTCCGCTCCGCCGACCTCACGCCGATGCGCGGCGAGGGGCTCTACCTCGAATCCCTCTCCTACCACCACAGCTACGCGCCGACCGTTGACCGCATGGTCCGCAAGCTCCAGCTCTACACGCAGCAGACCGCCGACTATCCCTCCGCGTGGGGCGTGAACTACTCGTGGTTCCCGCAGCTCGGCGGCTACTCCGAAGGCGGCGTCCCCACCGACGCTCACGTCGGCGACCGCAATCGCGCGCTCGGCGAAAACCTGGCGAAGGCCGGCTTCACTTCACTCACGAAAGAGGAGCGCCAGTTCCACACGGACAACAAGTTTTCCTCCGACCCCGCCGCCCGCGCGAAAGCCCTCGAACTCCAGCGCCGCGCCGTGGCGAACTGGAAGGCGCAGCAAGACCTCGGCTGGGGCCAGCACAACAAGCTCTACAACGACGCCGTCCGCGAAGTGCGCCCCGACACCCAATGCCTGCTGCTCGAAAACGCCGGCCACGACGGCCTCAAACGCACGCGCGCGCTCTTCGGCGACATGGCTGCGAGCTTCTACGGCACCTACACCGACTTCGGCGACTGGCCGCTGTCCGCCGGCTTCACCACCGACTGGGCGCGCGGCAACGCCCCCGAGCGCCCCGTCTGGCTCACGACCAGTTGGGGCACCTCGCCCGAAGGCTCGATGAAGAGCCTGCTCCACGCATTCGCGCGCGGCGTCGCCGGCGCGGGCGTGCCGATGCAGGAGGACGCCGGCTTGGCCGTGCTCACCCGTCGCGCGAAGGGCCTCGCGTTCGTCACGCAGTTCGGAGCCATCGCCACGCGCGCGCAGCCGGACAGCCACTTCGCCATCCTCAGCACCGCGTCGCAGCAGGTCTTCGCCGGCGGCCACGCCCAATACGTTTATCACGCGCTCTACAGCCACCTCACGCGCCTCGGCTGCGCGCCCGTCGTCGTGGACGACGTGGTCGCGGTGGAGAAAGGCATCCCCGCCGCCGTGAAAGTCCTCTTCCTCGTGCGCCAGCAGCAGCCGCTCGAAACCGAACTCGCCGCCGCCCTCGCCGCCTTCCAGCAACGCGGCGGCAAGGTGCTGCTCACCGGCGATTGCCTAGTGGAAGTTGCCGGCGCTACCAAGCTCGCTCCCGCCGTGAAGCAGCTCTGGGAACTCGGCGGCTTCACCGCCGACTCGCACGCGAACCTCGCGAAGGAGTTCGCCGACAACTGGCGCGCCCCGCTCACCGCCGCCGTCACGCAGACCGGCGTCGCCCCGCTCGCCACCACCGACCCCGGCCGCGCGTTCGTGCTGTGCCTCGACGCCGGTCCCGTCCGCTACGCCATCGTCATCGCGGACACGAAGGGCAAGCACTCAAACCACTTCGAGCCAACCGTTGCGCTCCCCGTCTCGCTCGAAGGCACCGGCTGGACCGTGCGCAATCTCGTGACGCAGGAGCCGATCAAGACGACCACGGCGAGCGGCCGCACCGAGGTCACGGTTGACCTCGTGACCGAGCCAGTCGCCGTGCTCGCCTGCTATCGCACCGCGCCCGCCGCCATGACCGCGCAGGTCAGCTTCAACCCAACGCGGTCTGCGTCTCTCCCTCTCCTCCGGGCGAGGGGGAGCGGCGTCAGCATCACGGCAACCGTCCGTTCCACCGACAGCACCGACCTCGGCCCGCTCCCCCTCCGCGTCGAACTCCGCGACCCCACCGGCGCGCTGCACTCCACGCTCTTCCGCGCTGCCGGTGAGGAAGCCCGCTTCCACCTCGGCGCACTCGCCCAGCCCGGCCAGTGGCAACTCACCCTCCAAGAACAACTCACCGGCCTCACCGTCACCGAAAAACTCTCCTGGCCCCCGACTGAAAACTGGAAACTGAACACTGAACACTTCTCCTCCGTTCCCGACGTTCACCTCGTCAACGAACCCCACCTCGGCGCCTTCACCCGGCGCACCGGCGAGAAGCTCGTTATTCTCGAACCCGGCCAGGAAGCGCTCCTGCCCGCCGCGAAGAAGCTCGTCGAGCACCTCACCGCCGCCGGCCAGCGCGCGCGGCTCTGGCAGTTGCGCGGCGAGGACTTCGACACCATCCCCGTCCGCTGGTATCCACAGCCGGACGACGTCGCGCGGCTCCAGTTCGTCTCCGCCGGGCAACTCGTCGGCTGGCGCGGGAACCTCGTTCCGTTCATTGACAAGGTGAAGCGCACGCACGTCCCCGAGCGCGGCGGCTACGCGGAGGACGGCCCGTTCTTCATGGTGGGCGCGGACTGCGTGGTCTTCAGCGGTGGCCTGCTCGCCGAGAGCCTCCGCGCCGTGACGCCGTGGATGAACTCGCCGAACGCGCCCGGTCGCGCCCAAGGCCGCTTGGTCGTGTGCTTCAGTCCCTTCGCCGCCGGCAAACAAGTCGCCGCCCTCGTCGGCAATGACCTGGCTGGACTGGAGAAAGCAGCGGAGAAGCTGGCCGAACTAACCGCCGCGCGCACCGCGACCGACGCTCGTGCCGGCGGCTTGCAGCCGCCGTCCCTCGCTCCCGTCAGCGAAACGCGGCGACTGCAAGTCGCCGGCACGCCCCAGCCCGTCGCCACGCCCCTGCGCGACTTCACCCCGCTCCAGCGCACCGTCAAACTCCTCGCCAACACGCGCGGCCAAGCCGCCGTCTTCCTCGACGGCAAGGCCGACACCCTCGCCTTCGTGGACGAGACCGGCCGCGTCACCGCCACCGTGGCCGCCGAGGCCGGCGTGGTCGCCCAAGCCCGCATGGACGACCGGGGCCGTGTCTGGACCCTCACCGCGCGCGGCACCGCCAAGGACAAGGCCTGGCACTTCGAGAACGCCCACGAACTGACCCTCCGCGCCCTCGCCCCCGACGGCACGCTCCAGACTGAAGTCACCGCCTACACCGGCGAGACCCACGACCTCCCGCCCGACCACGAAGCCGGCGTCCGCATTGCCCCCGACGGCGAGAGCTACGCCTTCGGTCGTCGCGCCAGCGTGTTGCTGGGCAAGCTCGCCGCGACCAGCAGCGCATCCTACAACGACCTTTCCTTCGTGAAGAACCGCTTCGAGGTCCGCAACCCGCGCTTCCCCGTCGGCACGACCTTCTCGCCCGACAGCCGCCATGTCTTCTTCACGATGGACACCCGCCCACGCTTCGGCGGCATGGGCGTCACGTCGCCCTCACCCGTCGGCTGCGAGGCGACGCTCGTGGACGCGCAGACCGGCCAACGCCTGTGGGGCTTGCGCGCGAGCGGGGAGAGCGGAGCCGCCTACGCCGCGCTCTCGGGCTTCGCCGCCGTGAGCAAGGACGGCGCGTTCACCGCGCTCGCGGACTACGAGGGTTCCATCCTGCTCGTGGATAAGTCCGGCAAGGTCGTGGTGCGCGAGTCGGTCGCGAAAGCCACGCACCGTAACGAAGCCCGGCGCGGCCCGCCCGGCGGCGTGGGCGTGTGGATTTCCGAGAACGGCTCCGTCGCCGCGTGGGCGTTCAGCGGCGCGCTGCACATCGCCAGTGGCGGGAAGCTGGCGCGCGTCGCGCCGCCCGAGCCCATCGTGGCCGGCGGTGTCAGCGCGGACGGCACGCTGGTCTTCGCCGCGTGCGCGGATGGCGAGGTGCTCGCCTTCGCCCCAGACGGCGCGAAGCAATGGACCTTCGCCAGCGGTGGCCAGAACCCGCAGCTCGCCACCACGCGCGCGAACGAGGTGCTCGTGGCAAACAACATCGGCGAACTCATCCACCTCGACCGCAACGGCAAGGAAACCCGCCGCGTGAACCTCGCCACCGCCGCCGACCGCGCGCAGCATCCGGTGCAGCCCGCCGCGAACGGGCAGCGCCCCGTTCCCCCGCTGGAGGCGCGCGACCCCGGCACGCTCGCGCTAGCGCAGTTGCAGTTGGGCGCGAAGCGAGTCGCCGCGTGGAAGCCAGCGGGGCCGGGCAGCGCCGCGTTCGGACGTGAGTTCTTCGCGGTCACGACGCCCATCGAGTTGAACGCTGGCGCGGCGGAGGGCGAGTTCTTCGTCCACTTGGTTTACCGCCGGCCCGAGGGAAATAGCGAGACGACCGTCACCACCACCGGCGCGGATGGCGCGGAGAAGTTCACGCTCGATTTGCGCACGCCGCAGTTCCGCATCCTGGACATCCCGATGCGCGGGCCGGGCGTGAAGGTCACCGTGAGCGCGGACGGCCCGCTGGAAGTCGCGGAGTGTTCGTTGTGGAGCTTCAAGTGGCCGGGCGGAAACAAGCTCTACGTCGCGCCCGCCGGCGGTTCCGGCGACCCGCTGGCCACTGCGTCATCGAAGGGCGTGAAGGGCGGCGGCGAGTTGAACCTCGATGATTTGATTGACGCTGGCGGCGCGTCCGGCAAGGCGAAGGAGGCGAAGATTTACGTCTTCAACCCCGACCCCGACCAGGTGAAAGGCCCGTATCTGAAACCCAGCGCGGACCCGATGACGGCGCTGAACGGCCGGCGCTTCGGCAACGGCAAGCTGCCCGATTGGGTGAGCGGCAAGCCCAACTACAAAGGCGCGTGGCTCACCGTGGACCTGGGGAAGCCGACGCCGTTGCGCCTAGTGGCGACCTACGAGCGCGTGAACCGGCAGTCTGCTGTGAGTGCGAACTTCGCCCTCTTCTCCGGCTTCGACGCGAAGGAGAACGAGGGCGGCGAGTTGCTCGCGACGGCGGTGGGCAGCGACCAGTTCTGGCGTGTCTTCCCCGTGAACGCGCCGAAGGTCACGCTCATCGGCATCCACATCTTCGGCGGCAGCGAGCGACCCGAGGGCTTGAGCGAGGCCGAGGCGTATTGAGCGTTGGCGGTTGCCAGTGCCCACCGATGGCAGGGAGCGTGCGAAGCGTCTGGACTGCGGCGTCTTTAGCACCGTTTTTGCGTCCTCCTTCTCAGTGTGACACGGATAGCGGCGCTGAAGACACCGCAGTCCAGACGCTCCGCGACCTCGTAGATTGTCGGAAGTTGACTTACCCTTGAAAAGCAAAGAGCGCGGACGTTTGGCGTCCGCGCTCCCTGAGGTGAGGTGAGGTTTAGGCGAACAGCTCGGCGATGGGCTTGGCACCTTCCTTGACCAGCTTCATCGGGCGGTTGAGGGGCGTGGTCAATTCGCGGGTGTGGTCAATGCCGAGGGCGTGGCAGACGCTGGCGTGGAGGTCGGCGACTTGCACCGGGCGGTTCTCCGGGGCCATGCCGTCCTTATCGGAAGAGCCGATGACCTGGCCACCCTTGATGCCGCCACCGGCCATGAAGCAACTGAAGACACGCGCATGGTGGTCGCGACCGGCATCCTTGTTGATCTTCGGCGTGCGGCCGAACTCGCTCAACATGATGACGAGCGTCTTGGAGAGGCGGCCCGAGGAGTGGAGGTCTTCGATGAGCGAGGCGACGGCGGGGTCCATGACGGAGCCGTGGTTGCGCATGGCGGGGAAGACGTCCATGTGGTTGTCGAAGCCGCCGCGGTTGACTTGCACGAAGCGCACGCCGGTCTCGATGAGCTTCTTGGCGAGCAAGGTGCCGCGGCCGAACTCGGTGAGGCCGTAGCGTTCGAGGGTCTTGGGGTTTTCCTTGTCGAGGTCGAAGGAGGCGAGGGCGGGGCTTTTCATCAGGGCGACGGCGTCCTTGAGGGCGACGTCGGCTTCCTTCAGGTCGCGCGCGGCGAGCTTGCCAGAGGTGCGCAGGTTCATGCGGGCGAGGACTTCGAGGCGGCGCTCACCTTGCGTGTGGTGGATGCCGTCGGGGAAGGCGAGATACGGGTCGCGCTCGCCGGGCAGGCCGATGTAGTAGGCCTCGCAGCGCTGGCCGAGGTAGCCGGCGCGCGGAGCCATGCCGCCGATGCTGATGTAGGCGGGGAGGTCGCCGGCCTTCTGGCTCTCGTTGATGACGAACGAGCCAAGGCCGGGGTGGACGAGCGCCGGGTTTTGCGGATGGCTCGTCTGCAACTCGTAGGTGGCGCGCCCGTGGTCGCCGTTCGTGCCGGCGATAGAGCGGATGATGGAGCAATGGTGCATCTGCTTGGCGAGCTGCGGGAAAATCTCGCTGATCTGGATGCCGTCGGCGCTGGTCTTGATGGGCTCGAACTCGCCGCCGACTTCGCGGCCCGGCTTCGGGTCCCAAGTGTCGATGTGGCTCATGCCGCCGCCGTTCCAGAACAGGACGACGGACTCGGCCTTCGGCGCGTGGGCAGACCCAATGGCGGCGACGAGGCGGTTGATGGGCATGCCGAGCAACGCGCCCGTGCCGGCGAATTGCGCGAGAAAGCGGCGACGGGACGTGTAGTAGTCAGTGCAGGAGCTCATGTGTTTTGTTTTTTACAGTTCAGGGCAGATACCGGAATTCGTGGGAGTTGAGCATGGCCCAACGGAGGTCGGCGAGGCCGTCCGAAGGGGTCTTGCCGCCGGCGATGACTTCGCGGGCTTCGGACAACTCCTCGGCGGTGGGCCGACGGGTGAGGATTTCGAGATAGACGAACTCAACGGCCTTGCCCGCATTGGCGTTGGGGCCGGCGATGAGCGCGTGGACGGGCTCCAGCGGGCCGACGCGCGAGGCTTCGTGGGTGGCTTTTCCATTGAGCATCATCAGCTCTTGCCGGAGGGAGGGTGACTCGTCGCGGAACTCGCCGAGGTTATCGCGCGCCGGCTGGCCGAAGACGCGGAGGAAGTGCGCGGCCGGCGCGGGCGTGGCCATGCGGAGAGTGGTGTCGAACTTGGGGTTGTCATCCACCAGCGCGGAGACGGTCTCGAGACGGAAGCGCTCGGCGTTGCCGGAGCGGAGCAGACGGATGCGCGCCTGACGCACGGCTTCGATAGCGTCGTCTTCCATCTTCTTGTTCATCTCGAGGTCCATCTTCGACTCGGTGAGCACGTCGGCAAACTTGTCTTCGCCCTTCTTCATCTTCTCGGGCTTGAGGAGCGCCTCGAAGTCGAGGCTGGAGCCCTTCTCGAGGTCGTAGGGGGCGGGGGCTTGGCCGGGCTTGGCCATCGCCATCATGGCGGGTTGGTTGGTGGTCTTGTCTTCAGCGGCATCGAGCATCGCGGCGGGCGCGAGCGAGATGCGGACCTGGCGCTTCACCTCGCGGACGTTCGCGCCCTCGGGCCACTTGTGGGTGAGCAGGTGGCCGGCGGCGGACACACTGTCGAAAAGGACTTCGCCGAGCATCCGGCGGGCGCGCGTGGCGGTGAAGGATTCCTCGGCGCGCGCCACGTCGGCCACGCTGACACCGGCCGCAAGATGGCCGCGCTGATAGGTCTCGGTGAGCATGGTCAGCTTCACGAGGGAACGCAGGTCGTAGCCGCTGGCGATGAATTCCTGCGCGAGGAACTGCAGCGTCTGCGGGTGCCGGATTTCGTTGTAGGCGGAGATGTTGTCGAGCGGCTCGATGAAGCCCCGACCAATCAACTCGGCCCAGACGCGGTTCACGAAGGCGCGGGCGAAGTAGGGGTTGCGCGGGTCGGTAATCATCGCGGCGAGCTTCTTGCGGTCTTCGCTCTGGACGTAAACGCTCCTGCCATCGTCGCCTTGCTTTGCAGCGGCCTTGGCTTCGGCGAGCACATCGGCCTCGGACTTGGAGTCGCGCAGGGCTTGCTTGACGCTGAAGCCGTCCACCAACTCATCGAGGGATTTCTTGGCGGCGGCGGCACTGAGCCCGGCGCTATCAGGCTTGCGACGGTCTTCGAGGCGGCTGATGAAGTGGGGCTTGGTGGTGTAGTTGACCATCTCGAAGGGGAACTTCGGGGCGACGCCGTCGCGCTTCGGAGCCTGCTCGCGCTCGGGGGGCCATTTCACCGCCGTCTCCTTGCCCTCGGTGGTGTAGATGCGCTTGATGTTCTTGCCCTGCTCGACGCGCTTGATGGTGCCGAAGTAGGCGGCCAGCTCGTAAAACTCCTTCTGCTTCCAGTCATCGAACGGGTGGTCGTGGCACTCGGCGCACTGGACGCGGACGCCGAGGAAAATCTGCGCGGTCGCGCCGGCGAGGGCCATCGGGTTGGCGGCGTCACCGAGGGCGAAACCAGCGGCGGGCGTGCTCTCTGGTCGGCCGTTGGTGGCGATGAGTTCGCGGGCCATTTCGTCGTAGGGCTTGCCTTGGGCGACGCTGCGGTTGACGTAGGCAAGGAGCTGCGGCCCGCCATCCTGCTGCGAGCGGACTCGGAGCATGTCGGCGTAGAAGACCGTCCATCGCTCGGCGAAACGGGGGTGGTCGAGGAGGCGGTCAATCAGTTTGGCGCGGCGGTCACCCGCGCTCTCGCGCTCGAAAGAGCGGACTTCCTCGACGGTCGGGATGCGGCCGATGAGGTCCAGTGTCGCGCGGCGGAGGTAGGCGAGGTCGTCAATGACCCCCGCGAGCGGAGCCGCCCCGCCTTTGGCGATGGCGTTTTCCTGCTTGAGAATCTGGTCGATCGCGGCGGCGGCGGCGGCGATGGACGCCGGGGCTTGCTCAGGGATGAACTGCCGCTCGGCCAAGCCCGGCACTTCCTTCTTCCGCGTCTTGAGCACGACACCGTCGGGCCACTTCGCGCCGGTGCGGACCCAGTCGGTGAGCCAGTTTTTGTGCGGGCCGGAGAGCGGCTCCGTCTCCTGCGGCATAATGTCCGAATGGTCGCGCGGGAGGGAGATGCGGCGGAGCAGGTCGCTCTTCGTGTAGTCCTTGGCGTCAATCACCGGGCCGTGTTTGCCGCCCTTGAGAAACCCGGCCTTGGTGTCGAGGCGCAAGCCGCCCTTGGCCGAGTCCGCGCCGTGGCAGCGGACGCAGGCGTTCTCCAGGACGGGTTGGATTTGCTGACGGAAATCCACGTCGGCGGAGGCGACTCCAACCGAACAGACGAGGGCGAAAAGGATGCGCTCGGAAACGGGCATGGTTTGCAGACTGCGGCGGGGGGGGGTGCATTCAAATGCATCTTCCCAGCCAGATGATTGCGTCAGAAAACCTACCACTGGGATTCGTCCGCCCCAGGCGTGATTCACCGCTTCGGCCAGTTCAGGTGCTTGTGCAGGAAGTCGAACGTGCCCTGCCCGTTGATCGTGTGCGGGCCATCGAAGTGTTCAATCTCCGCGCGGTCGCCGATGCCCAGCTTGTTGTAGAAGCGGCGAATCTTGGCGAACTCGAAGTTCACCCACTCGTCGATGCCCACGCCGTCCTCGTGCCCGCGCTCGACCATGAAGGGCCGGGGCGCGATGAGCGCGGCCATCTCGGCGTAGTTGAAGGTGTGGCCGAGGTTCCACTCGAAGATTTCGTATTCGCCGGTGAAGAGGTAGCTGCCGCGCCAATCCACAGTCGCGTTCTTCCACACCCACTCGTTGAAGTCCGCCGAGCAAATGCTCAGGCAGTAGCCGTCCAACACCGCCGGGATGCGCATGGCGGACTTGCCGCCGTAGCTCAAGCCGTAGAAGCCGATGCGCTTGGCGTCCACAAACGGCTGCGTGCCGAGCCATTCCAAGATGCGTTCATGCTGGGCGAAGATGACGGAGAAGAGGTGCTTGCCCAGCGGGTTCGCGAGCCGTTGGAGGACACGGAAGTCGTCCTTGCCGCGATAGGGATTGTGCGGGACGAAGACGATGAAGCCGCGCTCGGCCAAGCGCGTGGCGAAGCCCTTGTAGCTCTGCCACGCGCGCGACTTCTCGTCGGTGGTCACGCAATCCATCGGCACGCCTTCGAGGCCGTGCTGGCAGACGACCACGGGCCGGCGCTCGCCGGGCTTAAGGTCTTTGGGCAACAAGAGAATCCCCCACGCGAACACGTCCTGCCACACGTCCAGCGTCACGTCGTAGCCGGTGAACTTGTCGGTGTTGAGAATCTCCTTCGAGCGTGCGGCGGTCGGGACGTTGGGCGAGGGGAACTTGCCGTTCACGACATGCCAGAAGTTGCTCTGCCACCGGGGGCGCGTGGCTTCCCAGGCGGCGTCGTCGGGGGCCTTCGTCTTCGCCCAAAAGCTCTCATCGCGCGTGTAGGTCGCGACGCGGAGGAGGTTCTGCGTGAAGTTCTCCAACTCCTTCACCTGCCGCCGCTGGCGGTCGTCGGAGCTGAAGTCTTTGCGGCGGTCGCCGAGCGGTTGGTCGGGTGGGAAGTCCACGCGGGCATTCGCGCCGCCAGCCTTGAGTAGCGCTTCGAGTGCACGGAGAGAACCGGGGCCGGTGGTGGCTCCGCCATTGCCGTGGAAAAGCTCGGGCGCTGTGCCCGTGAGCTGGCCCGCGCGCGTGACCTCCGCCTGCACGGAAGCCAAGTCTGACAAACTCCACTGCCCCGGAGCCGCCCCTGCGCTGCGACCCGCGCGAGCTGCGGGCGGGCCTTTGATGTCCGGCCCGGCGCTGTGCTCGATGATGAGCTTGCGCGGGTGAACGAGGCTGGCGAGTTCCGCATCGCCGAACTCGCGGAGCAGCCCGAAGACGTTGCGGTAGATGGGTTCCTTCCACAGGGCTTGGCGCGAATCGAAGTAGCCACTGACGAGCGCGCCGGAGATGCGCGTGTCGAGGGCCGCCGCGTGCAGCGCCAGCAAGCCTCCTTCGCCGTAACCTGCGACGACCGTCGGCGCTGACCGTTGACCGCTGACCGCTGACCGCTCAAACCAATCGGCGAGCGCGAGGACCTTCTGCACTTCGTAGCCGATGACCGTGCGGCCCAGCATGAAGGCTTGGCGGTAAATCCATTCGCGATGCGGCTGGTTCGTGAAGCGGATGCGCGGGTTGCCAGACCACTCGTCGCGCCGGTCAACGAGCGTCGGGATGACCACGCGGCAGTCGGCAGCCGCGAGCGAACGCGCCCACGCCGCCTTGCCCGGCGCGACGCCCGCGAGCTGCTCCGGCGTCTGGTCAGCGTCTGGCAAGGCGATGATTTGCGCGCGGAGGGGAGACTTCGGCTCCAGCAAGAGGCCTTCGCCCGTCACGCCCTCCAGCACCGGCCAGCGCACGGCGAACACCGTGTAATCGGCCGTCTCCGCGATGATGGCTGAGTCGCGCGTGGTGGCGATGTGCTCCAGCGCCTTGAACGGAATGCGCGGGTCCACGACGCCGAGGATTTGCGCAAGGTGCTGGCGGTTCGGCGCGACGGACTTGGCGTAGGCCTCCGGCGAGCTGCGGTCGCGCTGCCAGAGCTGCGCGCGGGTCGCGACGGAGTTCTCCGTCTCGCGCAGCAGGAACTGGTGGATGCCCGCGACCATCTGCGCCGAGAAGTCGCCCGTGCGCGGGAGCGGCTGCGTGCCGGGCAACGCCTCGGCGGCGGGCGCAAGCGAGGCAAACAGTGAAAGTAGAGCGAGCGGAGGAATGAATCGGAAGCGCATGGCCGCAGCGTAGCGGGCGAAACGTGGCTGACAAGGGAGACGCGGCAGCCCGCGGCAGCCCGACCTTGACACTGCGGAAAGCGACAAACACGATGGGGGGGCTTGGCCCGCAGGAAGTGCTTCATCGGCAACTTCAGCGCAGTGCTGGCTGTATTTATGCGCAAGTTTTTCATGCATTTTCCAATGGGATTCCAACTGCTCCGCCTCGGATTAGCGCTCGCGGCCATATCGCTTCTGCCACTCAACGCCCCGTCGGCAACGGGAACGCTGACGGGTGCCAACCCCTCCATCCATTCCCTCGCCGATATGCGCGCGGCGGCGGAGAAGGGCGACGTGTTCGCCCAACGCGTGCTGGGCAACGCCTACCTCAGCGGCGAAGGCGTGCAGAAGGATGCAGCCGAAGGCGCCCGCTGGGTGCGCGCGGCGGCGAATCAACGCGACCCGATCGCGCAATACATCCTCGGCACCCTCTACGATCAGGGCGAGGGCGTGACCGCCGATCTCCGCGAGGCCGTGAAGTGGTATGACTTGGCCGCAGCCCAAGGCTTGGCCGACGCGCAATACAACCTCGCCATCTGCTACTCGAAGGGCGAAGGCGTGCTCAAGGACAGCAAGAAAGCCTCCGAATGGTTCCGCAAGGCTGCGGAACAGGGCGACGCTCGGTCCCAGTGCCACCTGGGGCTGGCCCACGTCACCGGCAACGGCGTCGAAAAGAATTCCACCGAGGCGGCCTCATGGCTGCGGAAGGCGGCGTATCAGGAAGACGCCCGCGCGCAGTTTTTGTTGGGACGGCTTTATCAACTGGGCGAAGGCGTCACGCAGGATTTAGAAACTGCGACCAAGTGGGTTCGCAAGGCAGCCCTCCAAAATTATTCCGACGCACAATTTGATTTTGGTCGCGCCCTCCTCGCAGGCGAAGGCGTGGAACGCAACCCCACCGAAGGCCGCGCTTGGATTGAAAAAGCGGCGGCGCAAGGCCACCCACTCGCCACGCAACACCTCGCACAAGGCACTCGCGCTGCGCTCGCCTCCAACTCCCCCCCGCCTGCCCCGCCCTCGGAAAAGTCACCCCGGACGCAGAGCAACCCGCCCGCCCCGTCACGAGACCTTGGTTTCCCGGCGTTCCCGCCTTCCACAACTGGACTCACCGCAGTTCCTCCCGCACACGAGGCTGCACACACACTGAACTCCGCCACCGCGATGCGGGAACCGCTGCCCATCACACCCACGCTCCCGCCAGCCGGCAAGCCGATGGAGCCGCTCCCATCGAAGTCCCCCGGCAAAGCCACTGCGGGCGACACCACCACCAAGGAGGCCAGCTTGCCCCCCTTCACCGTTCCTCCCGCAACGAAAGAGCCCGCGCCCGCCACAACCGCACCGGATTTTTTCAAGCTTCCCTCCGGCGGCACCGACACAAATCCCGGCAGCCTGTTCACCGAACCTCCTCGCGCCCGCGAACCGCAGCCGGAACCGCGCGTGCGTGAGCAGCCATCTCCAGCCGCATCCGCGAGCGGCGATGCCTCGAAGTGGATTGCCATCACGAGCATGGTTATCTCGGCCCTGATCCTGTTCCTTGGCGTCGCGATGCTCGTGGTGTTCAAAACGCGCCTGCAAGGGTTGGAATCCGAGTTGAAGAAGGCGCAGTTCGAACTCTCGAAGGCCAACGTGAACCTCTCCTCCATGATGCACCAAGTGGAGCAACTCGCCCTCATGGCCCCCGCCGCCACGCCCAAGACCAGCCTGCCGGAGTGGAACCCAGAGCCAGCCAAGGCCCACACGGGCAGCTTCAAGATGAACCGCTCAAAATGAGTGTCACAACCGGCGAAATCGTGCTTGCACCATGCCTGTTGTGCTGGCTAACTAAGCGCTCCTTTAACTGGAAACTTAATTCTTATGGCACGCATTTGTGAACTGACCGGCAAGCGCCCGATGAAGGGCAGCAAGATTTGGCGCAGTGGTAAACCGAAGCGCGAGGGCGGCATCGGCACGCACATCACCGCCATCACCAAGCGCCGCTTCTTCCCCAACCTTCAGCGCGTAAAGGCTGTCGTGAACGGCGAAGTCCGCTACATCCGCGTGACCGCAGCGGCCATCAAACAAGGCCTCGTGGTCAAGCCGCTCAAGCGCACTTGGAAGAAGCCCGTAGCCAAGGCTGCCTGAATTTAGCCAGCAGGCCTCGCGCCTGTAGCAGTGAACGGCGTCCCCACCGGACGCCGTTTTCCTTTGCTCACCGCCCCTTCTGCCGCTGCATCATCTCGCGCTTCATCTCGCGATCATCATCGCGGCGCTTGATGTCCGCGCGTTTGTCGAACGACGCCTTCCCCTTCCCCACCGCGAGGGTCACCTTCACTCGACCGCTCTTCCAAAACAACGACAGCGCGACGAGCGTGTTCCCCTTCACGGCGGAGAACTCATGGAGCTTGCGGATTTCGGGCTTGTGCAGCAGCAGCTTGCGAGGAGCCTTCGGCACGTGGTTCTCACGATTGCCGTGGCTGTATTCCTCGATGTGCATGTTGTGCAGCCACACCTCGTCTCGCTCGACACGCGCGAAGGCATCGCCGATTTGCACATAGCCAGCGCGGATGGACTTCACCTCCGTGCCGCGCAGCACCAAGCCGGCTTCGAACGTCTCGATGACGTGATAGTCCCGGCGGGCCTTAGGGTTGCTGACAATCTCGGCCATAAACAAAACCAGCCAGAAGGAGAAACCTTCTGGCCGGCTCGAAATTCACGGAAAGCCGACTAGTGCTTGCGGCGCTTCTTGGGCGGCGGTTCCGCAGCCTCCGGCGTCTCCGGCGCGTCCCAATTCATCTTGCCCTCGATAATCTCCGAGAGCGCGATGTCTGCCGCACCCATGGTCGGCGGGACGATGAGGAGCGGACGGTTGCCGGAGTTAAGCTGACGCACCCGGCGCGACAGCAGGTTGGTCAGTATGTTGGGGTTGATGACTCGGTCAAGAGCCTTGCGGACGAGTTCTGGATTCATGGTTTCGTGACACCCGAATTGAGCCGCGCAGCATACCGTCACGCGATGCACAGGCAATAGAATTGTTGGCCAACTTCTCCGCGCGATCCCGCCACGCTAGGCCGGGAGACTCGGGGGGCACTTCCATCCCACCCGCTCAAGCTGGCCGCGCGATCGGCATCGGCGCGTTCCCCTTCTGATTCCCCGCGTTCGCGACCCCATACACGCACCCCGACACCTTCGCCCCCGGCTGCGTCAGCCCGCAGCCCGATACGAACTCCCGGAGCGCGGCCTTCGCATTCGTCGCGATTACCTGCGCATCCTCGCTGCGGAACGTCGCCCCCGCGTTCCCGAACAACTGATACGCCCCCGAAAACAGCGGAGAACCCTGCCAAGTTTCGTTCCAAAGCCCATCGCTGAACCGCCCCGTCCATCTGCTTGAGATGGGCCTGGCACGCATAGAATGGAGGGGCACCCCGTTCGCATGGCGAGGCCAAGTCAAAAATGCCAGACAGCCAATCAGAAAAAAGACCTGCATCTAGACTGTTGGGGCTGCGATTTCTTCCTCGGCGACCTTCTCATCCCGTTTTGAAACCACAGTTTCCACACCATCCACAGCGCTTCCTTCACGATGCCTTTGGACATCTTCGAGTTTCCTTGGAAGCGGTCGGTAAAGATGATTGGCACCTCGGCAATGTTCATTCCCTGCCGCCAAATCCGATGCGACATCTCAATCTGGAAGCTGTAGCCGTTGGACTGCACGGCATCGAGGTCGAGCGCTTGCAGCGTGGCGCGGCGGAAGCACTTGAAGCCGCCCGTCGGGTCGCTGAGGGGCAGGCCGGTGATGATGCGCACATACTTCGCCGCGCCGAGGGAGAGCACGAGGCGGTTGAGCGGCCAGTTGATGACGCGGATGCCGTTGCAGTAGCGCGAGCCGATGACGAGGTCGGCGGTCTGCGCGGCGGTGAGGAACTTCGGGATGTCATCCGGGTTGTGCGAGAAGTCGCCGTCCATCTCCATGATGAACTCGTAGTCGCGGGCCAGCGCCCACTTGAAACCGGCGAGGTAGGCGCGGCCCAAGCCGTTCTTCTCCGCACGGTGCAGGACGTAGATGCTCGGGTGCTTTGCAGCGAGTTCGTCGGCGAGCTTGCCTGTGCCGTCGGGGGAGTTGTCGTCCACCACTAGCAGGTCCACGGGCACCGGCAGCTTGAGAATGCGCTCGGCCAACGGCGGGAGGTTTTCCCGCTCGTTGTAGGTCGGCACGATGACAAGGGCGCGCTGGCTCATGAATTTGGTTTGGAGCGTCGGGGAATGGCGGGATGAACTCAAGTCGGGATTGCCTGCAGCCGCGCTTCCCAAGGCGAATCTGGGTGACTAGTCTGCGTCTGACACCGTATGCCCGAAGTGAACCTTCTCTTGCGAACCTCGAATCCGCGCAACCAGAGCGCACACACCGCGTCGGTAGGGCGAGACTCGGTCGAGCTCCCATTCGAGCGCAGCGAGGCGAGCTTCTCGGCAGGAGCGGTGCACCCCCGAGATGCTCGCTTCGCTCGTGCCGCCGACGTCGGCAAATGGGGTTCGACGGATTCTCACCCTACCTGGAGACGTGCGCGCGCGCTGCTCGCCGTGGTGCTTGGCGTGGGGTGTTTCCTTGGAGCTTCGGAGCTTTCAGGAGCCAGCAGTCAGCCTTCAGGGAAGCCGCATTGGGCCTTCGTGCCTCCGCGAGAGCAGCCGTTGCCGAAGGTGAAGGACAAGCATTGGCCGCAGTCGCCCGTGGACCTCTTCGTCCTCGCGAAGCTCGAAGCAAAGGGGCTGAGGCCCAGCCCGCCCGCCGACCCGCGCACGCTCATCCGCCGCATGACTTACGACCTCACCGGCCTGCCGCCGACGCCGGAGGAAGTCGAGATCTTCGTGCGCGAGTTCTCACTTTCTCACTCTCCCACTTTCGCAACTGCTCGCGGCCAGGCAGGTGAGAAAGTGGAGAAGCGGGAAAGTGAGCATCGGGCCGTCGCCGCCCTCGTTGAACGTCTCCTCGCCTCACCGCACTACGGCGAGCGCTGGGCGCGTCACTGGCTGGATGTCGCGCGCTACGCGGACACGAAGGGCTACGTCTACGCCCGCGAGGAACGTTTCTACACTCACGCTCACGCCTACCGCGACTGGGTCGTGCGCGCCTTTAACAGCGATTTGCCTTACGACCGGTTTCTCATGTTTCAGCTAGCGGGAGACCAACTGGTCGAAGGGTCCAAGGTCCAAAGTCCAAGGTCCAAAGTCGCCGAGCATGCCGACGCTCCCACGACCAAGACGCCCGGCTCTCAACTCTCAACTCTCAGCTCTCAACCGTCGCGCAGCGACCTCGCCGCGCTGGGTTTCCTCACCGTCGGCCGCCGCTTCATCGGCCTGACGCACGAGATTATCGACGACCGCATTGACGTGGTGACGCGCGGCACGATGGGCCTGACCGTTCAGTGCGCCCGCTGCCACGACCATAAATACGACCCCATCCCGACCGCGGATTACTACTCGCTCTACGGCGTCTTCCAGGCGGGTGCGGACGAGTTGGTGCAAATTGAGTTTCCCACTGAGCGCACGGACGCGCTCGTCGCCTTCGAGAAGGAATACCGCACGCGCCTCGACAAGCTGAACTCCACGATGGCCACGCGCCGTGCCGAGGCCGCCGCCCGGCTGCGCGCCCGAGTGAGCGACTACCTCATCGCGCAGCTCGAACTGCACAAATATCCCGAGGAAGGCTTCGACCAAATCCTCACGGAGACCGACCTCATCCCTGAGTCCGTCCGCCGCTGGCAAGCGTATCTCTATCAGGCGAAGCAACGCGACAACCCTGTGTGGTCCCTCTGGCATTCCTATGCGCAACTCCCGGAGAAAAACTTCCCGCCCACCGCCGCCCGACTCAAAACTCAAAACTCAAAACTCGAAACCCTTCTTCTCCCCCCGCCGGCATCCATGCGCGAAGTCGCCGAGCGCTACGGCAAGTTGCTCACCTCGGTGGACCAGCAGTGGCAGGCCGCGCTTGCGCTTGCGAAGACGAACCATTCTCCCGCTCCGACCGCGCTGTCCGACCCGCACTTCGAGCTGCTCCGCCAAGTGCTTTACGGCCCCGACTCGCCCGCGACTGTGCCCGACGACGGCATTGTGAACACCGAGTTGTTCTTCCCATCGAAAGCCACCGAGGAGCTGTGGAAGCTGCAGGGCGAAGTGGACCGCCACCTCATCCGCACGCCCGTATCGCCAGCGCACGCGCTCATCGTCACCGACCGCGAGCCGAGGCAAAATCCGCGCGTCTTCCTGCGCGGCGACCCGAAGAGCAAGGGCGACGAAGTCCCGCGCCAGTTCCTGCAAGTGCTCTCCGGCCCGCAGCGCCAGCCCTTCACGCACGGCAGCGGGCGGCTGGAACTCGCCCGCGCCATCGCCAGCCCGGAGAACCCGCTGACCGCGCGCGTGATGGTGAACCGCATCTGGCTCCACCAATTCGGAGCCGGTCTCGTCAAGACCGCGAGCGATTTCGGCCTGCGCGCCGAGGCGCCGAGCCATCCCGAATTGCTCGACTGGCTCGCGCGCCGCTTTGTGGCCGAGGGCTGGAGTGTGAAGGCGATCCACCGGCTGATTCTCACGAGCGCGGCGTATCAGCAGGCTTCGGAGTATGAGGGTATGAGTGCGCGAGGGTTTGAGAGTGGGAAGCCGAGCGCGGGTTCTCTCTCTCACTCTCGGACCCTCACACTCTCTCACAGCCGAGACCCCGAGAACCGCCTGCTCTCCCGCGCCAACCGCCAGCGTCTCGACTTCGAGTCGCTCCGCGATTCGCTCCTCGCGGCGAGCGGCGAGCTCGACGTGAAGCTCGGCGGCAAGCCGGTGGAGATGTTCGCGAGCAAGCGCCGCAGCCTTTACGGCCTCGTGGACCGCCAGTATCTGCCGGGCGTCTTCCGTGTCTTCGACTTCGCGAATCCCGACCTGCACATCCCGCAACGCCACGAGACGACCGTCTCGCAACAGGCGCTCTTCTTCCTCAACCACCCGTTCGTCGCCGACCGCACGAAAGCGTTGGTGGCGAAGAAGGAATTCACCCAACTCAGCTCGCCGACGGAGAAGGTGCGTTTCCTCTACCGCGCGCTTTACCAGCGCGAGCCGACGCCCGAGCAGGCCGCCGCGTCCGTGCGCTTCATCGCGGAAGCCGAAGCGAATCACCCGCAAGCGCCGAAGCCCCCGCCGGAAAATCAGTGGCGCTACGGCTACGGCGAGTTTGATGAAGTCGCGCGCAAGCTGAAGAACTTCACGGCGCTGCCCCACTTCACCGGACGCTCGTGGCAGGGCGGCCCGCAGTGGCCGGACGCGAAGCTCGGCTGGGCCCAGCTCACCGCCGAGGGCGGACACGCGGGCAACGACCTCCAGCACGCCGTCGTGCGCCGGTGGGTCGCGCCGCGCGATTGCGTGGTGAGCATCGCGGGCCGTATCGCGCACGAGACCAGCGCGGGTGACGGCGTCCGCGCGTTCATCACTCACAGCGGCACCGGCCAGCTCCGCGCCGTAACGGCGCACAACGCGGCGGAGGACCTGCGCGTGGGCAGCACCGCCATGAAGGCGGGCGAGACGCTTGATTTCGTCGTGGATTTCCGCGCGAACCTGAACAGCGACGAGTTCAAGTGGTCGCCGGTCATCACCGAGCTGAACACCGCCGCTGCAACCGTGCCCGTGCCCGTGAAGCAATGGGATGCGAAGCTGGACTTCCGGGGCGTGGACGTGCCTGCGTTCCCGCCGCTCCCGCCGTGGGCGCAGCTCGTGCAAGTGCTGCTCTCGGCGAACGAGTTTCTCTTCGTGGATTGAGTTCCTTCTGTGCGCCCACGGTGGCGCGTGCAGCCTGCCTGAGCTACGAGTGCCTCCCGCCATTCCCCTGCCACGACTCACTTGTCAGGCCCGCGCTCCACGCCTAGAGTCCGCTAATGAAGAACGACGTGGTGCCCGTGCAGATTCGGGGAATCCTCCCCGCGAACAGCGGCTGCGCCATCTTCGTTGGCAACGACGAGAAGGTCTTCGTCATCCAGGTCGAGCACAACCTCGGCGCGGTCATCGGGATGTTCCTACGCGACCAACCCAAAGAGCGCCCGCTCACGCACGACCTCATGGTCAACGTCTTCAAGGGCTTCGGCATCACCGTTGAGCGTGTCATCATCACCGACCTGAAAAACTCGACCTACTTCGCGCGCCTCATCCTCAAGCAGGAGAACGAGCTGGGCAAAAAGCTCGTCGAGATTGACGCCCGCCCGAGCGATTGCCTCGCCCTCGCCGCCGCTCACAAGCGACCGGTCTTCGTGACCAAGGCACTCTTCGAGCAGGTCGAGGACATGACCGAATATCTCGACAAGCTGAACGAGGGCACGGGTGAACAGGAAGCCTGAAGGGGAAAGAAATCAGTATTCAGTATTCAGTCCTGCTCCTGAACCCGCCTCGCCCACTGAACGCTGATTACTGAACACTTTCCCCGCGATGCCCCCGCCCGCCCAACCCACCGCGCCCGCCCCCGTCGCACTCCTCCACGGCGACGAGGACTTCGCGGTGAAGCAGCGCGCGCGGCAGTTCTTCGACAAGTGGTGCGGCGAGGTCGGCGGCATGGACCACGAGACGATTGACGCCGCCGTCGGCAACGGAGGCGAGGCGCTCAAGGCGCTGGGTAAGCTCCGCGAGGCGCTCCAGACCCTCCCCTTCTTCGGCGGCGGCAAGGTCGTGTGGTTCAAGGATTGCAGCTTTCTCGGCGACGACCGCACCTCCGCGTCCGCCGCTGTGACCGAGGCGCTGGCGGAACTCGCAGCGGAGCTGAAAGCCTTCCGCTGGGACGGCGTGCGGCTGCTCGTCAGCGCCGGCAAGGTGGACAAGCGGAAGACGTTTTACAAAACCCTGGAGAAGCTCGGCAGCGTGGAGCACTTCGCCGCGCTCTCGCTCGACGACCGCAATTGGGCCGACCAAGCAGAGGACATCGCCTACAAGAAACTCAAGGCGCTGAAGAAAGAAATTTCCTCCGAAGCCCTCGCCAAGCTCGTCGCCAACGTCGGTCCGAACGCCGCGCAGCTCCACAGCGAGGTCGAGAAGCTCGCCGCCTACGCGGGCGCGCGCGCGGACATCGCGCTCGCGGACGTGGACGCCATCGTCACGCGCAACAAGCAGGCGCGCGCCTTCGCCCTGGCCGACGCGCTGGGCGATCGCAACTTGCCCGTGCTGCTCAAGACGCTGGACGAGGAGCTCTGGGAGGTCCGGCTCAAGATCGGCAAGAAGTCCGAGATCGGCCTGCTCTACGGCCTTATCTCGAAGGTGCGCGTGATGATTTTCCTGCAAGAGATGATTAAGGCCGGCTGGCTGAAAGCCGATGGGGATTACAACCGGTTCAAGGCGCAGCTCGAACGCGTCCCGGCCGACGCGCTGCCCGAAGACAAGCGCATAAACCCGCTGGCGATGAACCCCTACGTGCTCTTCCGCGCGCTCCCGCAGTCGAAGAAGTATTCCTCCGCCGAGCTGATCCGCGCGATGGACCTGCTGCTCCAGTGCAACATGAAGCTGGTGAGCAGCCAGCTCGACGAGTCGCTCGTGCTGCAACAAACGCTCACGCAAATCGTGCGGAAGGAAGAGGTGGCGAGGTGAGGGAAATGCGGAATGCGGAATGCGGAATGCGGGATGGGCGCGCGGTGAGCCCGTGCCGGCGGCGGCAAGCCGGCGGCACGATTTTCGACGCGCGTTCGTGGCGAGCCTTCTCCCTTCGCGGAGCGAGGGGAGAAGGTGGCCGAAGGCCGGATGAGGGGGGCGGCCACCCACGCCAACGCGCGGAACCCATCACCCCGGCCCGCTCCCCTCATCCGATGAAGGGAGAGGGAGAAACGGCGCGCGCCCTTGCTCCTGGCCATGCGCAGGTTTTGATTCGGGCGGACGGCCTCTGCGTCCGAGACGGGACTCGGCATGAGTGACGAAGCGACAGTCAAGTCCAGCAAGACGTGGCTCTACGTCGTGAGCACTTTTGCATCCTTTGTTTTTGTGCATGTGGCGAGCATTGGTCCCGCCATCGTGTTCTATCAGGCGGGCATTCTTTCGAGTAATTCCTACCGAGCTACCTACGAGCCGCTCATCTGGGTTTCGGAAAAGACCTTCACAACTGGCTTGCTTGGATTCTACGCAAATGTTTGGTGCCTAGCGGTAGGCGTTCCGACGGTAAAATGACCTCCCCTTCCTCCACCCTCCTCGCCGCCCGCGTCGGCGACACCGTCTGCGTGAAGATTTCCGGGCGCGCGAACTTCGCGTCCAGTGTGGACTTCAAGCGGCTTGTCAACGAGGCGCGCGCGCGCGGGGCGCAGCGCTTCCTCGTGGACCTCGCGGCGTGCCCCATCATGGACAGCACGTTCCTCGGCGTTCTCGCCAGCCTCGGCACCCGCCTCTCCGCCGACAACCTCCCGCCCGAGCACCGCCCCATCGAGCTGCTGAACCCCTCACCCAAGGTCGCCGAACTGATTGACAACCTCGGCGTGCTCCACCTCTTCCGCGTCGTGCAAGGCAGCAGCCCGGAGAACCTCTGCTTCGCCACCGTCGAGTCCGCCGGGGCTTCCAAACTGGAACTGTCCCGCAACTGCCTTGAAGCCCATCAGGTGCTGATGGACCTGAACCCGGAGAACGTGGCGAAGTTCAAAGACGTGGCGAAGTTCTTCGCGGAGGACGTGGCGAAGCAGGAGGCGGGGCTGAGTTGAGAGTAGGGGAGTTGAGAGTTGAGAGGCCGGAAAGAGGCCGTCCTTCCTCCCTCTCAACTCCCCAACTCTCAACTTCCCCCAATGCCCTTCGCTCACCGCCGTTGCAGGAACTTCGGCAGCCACTCGAAGAAGCCATCGGGGTAGCGCTCGCGGTGGAGGATTTGGTAGAAGCGCACGGCGGAGTCGAACGGCAACGTCATGACGGCGAGATAGTCCAGCCAGATGAGCGAGGGGATGAACTTCTGAAAGATGCCGTAGGTGAAGAAGAATAGGCAGACCAGCTCCGCCACGAAGAACAGGTAGGCGCACAGGCAGGTGATGAGCGAGACCCGCAACGAGTTGATGCCATTCGGCTCCAGCACATTTTCCTTGAACGACGCCGGGAAGAAGCCCAGCAGCGGGTAGAGGAACCGCCAGAATGTCCGCTGGCCGCTCGTCGGCTTGATCTTCTTGAACGCCCCGTCGCGTAAGGCCACGTAGTCCTCGTCATAAACGATGACCACCTTGGGACGCGCGGACGCGAAGGCTGGCCAGGGGGCCAACTCGTAGCGGATGGGGTGGTCCTCGTCGCCGCGCAGTTTGCGGGAGAGGTAGTAGCGGTGGCCCTCGAACTCAATGGCCGGGCGCGAGGACTCGATGCTCTCCCACTCCGGCATCTCCTTGACCGCGCAGACGACGAGCTTCTCGCCGAAATACAGCACCTGATCCGGGCCGACTTCGGCGCCGGATGGGGGACGTTTGTGGTGTTCTGACATGGGGCAAGGCACCGGCCCCACGCGGAGTCCGTGGGCCGACAGTTGGGACAGTCTTTGGGCGCGGAACGTTTCCGTCAAGCCGGGCGGCGGACAGAGGAAGTCAGGGGTCAGCGGGTGATACGCGCAAGGGTGTGAAGCTCCTAGCCCACGGACTTCGCGCGCGGGCTGCGGGCGAGACGCCCGCACTCCGGCCCGTGGGCTATCGAGGGCAGTGCGCGGATGCGCCCGAAGGCAGGCGGTAGTGTCAGCTAGGAGCGGGTGCAGGCTATCTCGTGATCGGACACGCGATGGGCCGCCACGACGATGCGGCGGATGTTTGTTCTGGTCCCAACGAATCTGCCGGGTATCCAGACGAGCGCACGGCTGTTATCTGTCTGTCACATGACTCAGATGGAAACAACTTGGGACACACTTGATTGGTCTGTGCTGGAACGGCTGCGCGATGGCTTTTTGGCGGGAACGGGCGAGGCGGGCGCGTATTGGCAGACGCGCGCCGACCTCGCGAACTACGACCTGACCTTCGCTCAGCGCATCGCGTGGAAGTGGGACGCAGTGCTGGCAGAATTGAAACTGCGCGGGTGGACGCCCCCGGCGGGTGAAGTGCTGGACTGGGGCTGCGGCAGCGGGGTCGCAGGCCGTTGCGTGCTGCGGGAGTTTGGCGTGGAGAAGTTCGCCGCGCTCCGGGTTTTCGATCGGTCGGCGATTGCGATGGAGTTTGCCGCAGCGCGGGCGAAGGCGGCGTTTCCGACAGTCGCGGTGGACTCCGGCGTGCCGGACACCGGGCGCATCGGCCTGCTGCTGTTGAGTCACGTGTTGAACGAATTGTCCGAGGCGGCGCGCGAATCCCTGCTGGCACTTGCCGGTCGTGCCGACGCTGTGCTGTGGGTGGAACCCGGCACGCACGCGGATAGCCGGGAACTCATCGCGATGCGCGAGCGGCTGTGCGCGGAGTTTGAAGTGGTCGCGCCCTGCACGCATCAGGGCGCGTGCGGGTTGCTCACCGCCGGCAACGAGCGGCACTGGTGCCACAACTTCGCCGAGCCGCCACCCGGCCTCATGGCGGACAGGAACTGGGTGCGGTTCGGGCAGCGGATGGGCATTGATCTGCGGAGCCTGCCTTACAGTTTCCTCGTGCTGGAGAGGCGGGGATTGCGTGAGGCGAAGGAGAAATTCTCCGGCTGGGCGAGGGTTGTCGGCGCGCCCCGTGTCTATAAGGGCTTCACCAAAATCCTCACGTGCCAGGCCGATGGCGTGCGTGATCTGACGCTTCAGAAGCGTGACGCACCAGTGGTCTTCAAGCGGTTGCGGGATGAGGAGCCTGTGCTGCTGGCGAAGGCCACGGTGGCCGGGGAAAAGTTGTCGGCGGTCGAGGCGACGCTGCCCTGACCCGGTAGGGTGAGACTCCGTCGAACCCCCATCTGCCTAGGCAGTAGGCGGGAGTGAGGCGAACTTAATGGCTGGCGAAAGGCGGGTTGTGACCGGCATGGAAAAACGGCGCTTTTCCCGGGCTGCGCTCCGACTGCGCCCGCGAGATAGTGGCTCGACGGAGTCTCGCCCTACCGTGATGCACGCTACCGGAGCTGCGTTCGCGCGGCGACGAGGGCGGCTTCGTAAATCGTCTTTAGCGGCAGGGAGGCTTTTGCGGCG
Source organism: Klebsiella pneumoniae (assembly GCA_943330855.2). GTDB lineage: Bacteria > Verrucomicrobiota > Verrucomicrobiia > Limisphaerales > SXTU01 > SXTU01. The sequence continues at coordinate 93,389 of CALQJI020000003.1, read as the reverse complement.
AGCTGCTTGCACGACTCGAACTCGGGCGCGATCTGCGCGACCGCGCCGTCCAGCTTGGCAATTTTCACGGTCACGTCGCCCTGCGGGAGCTTCACGGTGAGGAACTCGCGCTTCAGCTTGCGGCGCTCGGCGATGGTGCGGCGCACGCCGAAGGCGCTCGTCTCAAGCAGCATCAGCGCGGCGAACTTGTCCGCGTCGTCCGCTGCGCAGAGCACGGTGAGCAGCACGCCGGGGCGGTTTTTCTTCATCTGGATGGGCGTGTGGAACACGTCCAGCGCACCTGCGCCGAGCGCCTGTTCGACGAACGCTCCGAGTAACTCGCCCGAGACGTCATCCAAGTTCGTCTCCAGCACCGCGACGGTATCTGTGTCCCAGTCGTGGGCGGTGTTGGCAGCGGTTTCACTTGGGTTGGCTGGCTCAAGACCTTGGACTTTAGCCCTTGGACTTTGGACTTCACCGAGCGCCGCCCGCACCACGTTCGGCCGCGTGTCATTGTCCCGAGTGCCGACGCCGTAGCCGACCTTCTCCGCTACCAGCCCGCTCATCGGCCCGAAGCCTTCCGCAAACTCCGCGAGCAAAGCCGCCCCCGTGGGCGTGAGCAACTCGCGCGGCTCCTCGCATTGCGTGAGGGGGATGCCGCGTGCGCCGAGGATTTCCAGCGTGGCCGGTGCGGGCAGCGGCATCCGCCCGTGCGCGCAGCGCACCCAGCCGGTGCCCTCGACGACAGCCGAGGCGAGCACGCGGGGTTTGCCCAGCAACTCCAGCGCGAGGCAGCCGCCCACGATGTCCACGATGGAGTCTACTGCGCCGACTTCATGGAAGTGGACCTGCTCCGGCGGCATCCCGTGAATCTTCCCCTCCGCCACGGCGATGCGTTGGAAGACGGCGATAGATTTTCCCTGCACCCAATCCGAGAGGGTGCTGGCGCGGATGAGGGCTTTGATTTGGCGGAAGTTCCGGCTGCCGTCGTGCGCGTGGTCGCTGTCACCCGGGCCGTGTGAATGCGCGTGCGCGTGGTCGCCGGGACCGTGGCTGTGCGCGTGGGAATGGGCGTGGTAGTCGGGGCCGTCGTTCGCCGGCGGCGAGACTGGCTCGGTCAGCAGGACGTCGAACTTCACGCCTTCAATGCCGCACTTGGCCGCGCGGCGGTGCGCCAGGCTGTAGCCGTCGAGGTTCAGTTTCGCGAGGCCGTATTCGAGCTGACGGAAGTCCGCGCCCAAATCCAGCAGCGCGCCGATGAACATATCGCCGCTGAGGCCGCTGAAAACATCGAGGTAAAGGGTCTTCATGCGCGGCAGCTTAGCGGAAACGTCTCGCCCGGGCGGAGGAAAAATTGCGGAGCAACTGGCCGACTACACGTTGACCACGTTGCGTGGCGTGCTACCGAGCAGCACGCGGCGGACATTCTCGCTGCCCTTCACCCTCATGTCGTTCAGCCCCTCCTCACAGTAGAACGCCGCGTGCGGATTCAGAATGAGCCGGTCGTGCGCGGGATGCTGCGGATAACGCCAGGCGACGAGCAAGGGGTGGTCCTCCGCTGGGGGTTCCTGCTCCAGCACATCCAGCCCCGCGCCGCCGAGGTGCCCGCGTGCCAAAGCATCCAGCACGGCCAACGGCTCCACGGCTCCACCACGCGCCGTGTTCACGAGGAACGCGCCGGGCCGCATCTGCGCGATGGTGTCGCGGTTCATCAGGTGATGCGTCTCCGGCGTGAGCGGGCAGTGCAAGCTCACGACATCGCTCTGCGCGAGCAGTTCCCCGAGAGACTCAACGCGCCGCACGCCGAGGGCTTTCTCGCGGCCATCGGGGGCGAGCGGGTCGTGGAAAACCACATCGAAGCCAAATGCTTTCGCCCTCAACGCCGCCGCCGTGCCGATGCGCCCGACGCCCACGATGCCGAACACGCGCCCGCGCAGCCGATGCACTGGCTTGAACTGTTCGTAAGTCCACGCGCCGTGCCCGCGTCGGAGCCGACTGTTCAGGAAGTGGATCCCCCGCATCAGCGAAAGCGCCATGCCCAGCGCGGAGTCCGCGACCTCCTCGGAGCCGTAGTCCGGCACGTTGCAGAGCGGGATGCCGCGCGCGCGGCAGGCGGCTCCATCCACATTGTCGAAGCCCGCGCCGCAGCGGATGATGACTTTACAGTTGCGCAGCCGGGCGAGCGTGAACTCGGAGATTTTAAGGAAGTGATAGACCATCACCGCATCTGCGTCCTCGATGCGGCCCGCCAGCTCGTCCTCGTGCCGGGCGTTGAGCGCGGTGATGTCCGCGAGGTCGCCGAGGATGCGGCGCTCGACGTCCAGCGGTTCGCCGACGAAGTCCGTGATGACCACTTTGAAGCGGGAGCTCATGTTGGGGCGGACTTGTAGGAGAAGCTTGCGTCGTTGTCGAACCTGGAGCGCGTCATTCAGGCCGCCGGCTCACTCCAGCAGGCCGGAGACCGGTGCTGATGAGGGTGTTTTTGGACCCGGAAGAAGCTGGGATGCCTCCGTTAAATCGCCCAAATCTAAAACAGCACTTGCCAAGCCGCGCATCGTTTGTATTCTGCGCGCCCTTTGAAATGAAAACGGACATCCATCCGAAATACGAAGCCGCTGAATTTCGTTGCGCCTGTGGCAACGTAATTATCACCCGTTCCACCCGCCGTAGTGTGCTCTTGGGCCTCTGCAACGCCTGCCACCCGTTTTATACGGGCCAGCAGAAGTTCGTAGATACCGCTGGCCGCGTGGACAAATTCCAGCAGCGTGCCGCCAAGACGGCCGCCGCCCAGGTAGCTGTGGCCGACGCCGCTGCTGCCAAGAAAAAGAAGAAGTAGCTTTCAGCCGTGCCATCGCCCGCCGGGTTTGCGCCTGGCGGGCGATTGCTTTTTCGAAGTTGGGTTGAGAGTTGAAAGTTGAGAGTTGAGAGTCAAAACCAGCGTCCACAGCACCACTTCCGCCTCTCAACTCTCAACTCCCCAACTCTCAACCTCCCCATGGAACTCCGCCCGCATATCGAGAAGTTCAACCGCCGCTTCGCGGAGGTCGAGGCGAACTTGAGCGATCCGAGGGTCTTCGACAACCCGACGCGCGCGCAGGATCTGGGGCGGGAATACGCACGGCTCAAGGGGCTGGTTGCCACCGGCGCCCTGTTTCTCAAGGCCCAACGCGATTGGGAGGAGAACCGCACGATGCTCGCCGCCGAGTCCCCCGACTCCGAACTGGCACTCATGGCGAAGGAGGAAATCGCGCGGCTCGAAGTGGACCTTCACCGCTTCACCCTCGAAGTCCAGCGCGGCGTCCTACCGCCGGACGTGACCGACTCGCGCAACACCATCATCGAAATCCGCGCGGGCGCGGGCGGAGCGGAGTCTGCGCTCTTCGCTGCGGACCTCTACCGGATGTTCACCCGCTACGCCGAGACGCAAGGCTGGAAGATTGATCCGATGGATTCCAGCCCGTCCGACTTAGGCGGCTTACGGGACGTGACCTTCGGGGTGAACGGACAGGACGTCTACAAGCGGCTCAAATACGAGAGTGGTGTCCATCGCGTCCAGCGCGTCCCAGCGACGGAGGCTCAAGGCCGCATCCACACGAGCACCTGCACCGTTGCCGTGCTGCCGGAGGCCGAGGAAGTGGACATCGAGATTCGCGCCGAGGACCTCGAAATTCAGGTCTGCCGTGCGGGCGGTCACGGCGGCCAGGGTGTCAACACCACCGACTCCGCCGTCCGCATTGTCCACAAGCCCACTGGCACCGAGGTCCGCTGCCAGGACGAGCGCTCGCAGCACAAGAACAAGGCCAAGGCGATGATCGTGCTCCGCTCGCGCCTGCTGAATCGCAAGATCGCTGACGAGAAGGCCAAGTATGAAGCGCAACGCAGCTCCCAGGTGGGCACGGGCGAACGCAGCGAGAAGATTCGCACCTACAACTTCCCGCAGAACCGCGTGACCGACCACCGTATCGAACTCACCATTTACAACCTCTCCAACGTCATCGATGGCGACCTCGACGGTCTCATTGAGCCGCTGATGAACGATGACTTGGATCGAAAACTTGCGGCGCTGACGACGTGAACGGACCCGGTCCAAAATCTAATTGTCCAAAGTCACCTCGCGGACGACGGACCCGGACTTTGGACTTTGGACCTTTGGACTCCCCATGATTAAGGCTCTCATCTTCGACTGCGACGGAACTCTCGCCGACACGATGCCGCTCCACTGGCATGCGTGGCAGGTCATCTCGCAGCGCCACGGCATCCACTTCACCGAGGACCGCTTCTACAAACTTGGCGGTGTCCCGTCGCGCGACATTCTGAAAATGCTGCGCGAGGAACAGGGCTTGAGCTACGACCACCACGAGGTTTCGGTCGAGAAGGAGCACGCCTTCTTGCCGTTCCTCACCAGCGTGCAGGCGATTCCCGAGATCGTCGCCATCGCGCGTGAGCACCACGGCAAGCTGCCGATGGCCGTGGCGAGCGGCGGGAAGAAGCGCATCGTCGAAGAAGTCCTCAAACACTTGGGCATCCGGCATTTGTTCGCCGCCGTGGTGACGAGCGAGGACGTGACGCGCCAGAAGCCAGAGCCGGACATTTTCCTCGAAGCCGCGCGCTTGCTGGGTGTGGAGCCACAGTTCTGCCGGGGTTTCGAGGACACAGACTTGGGCATGAGCGCCATCCGCGCAGCGGGCATGGACGCGGTGGACGTGCGGGAGTTGGGCGTCGGAGTGCGGTAGCGGGTAGCCGCCGAGGTGAGGAGGCGGATTCGTCCGAGTTCCAATGCGAGTCCGCCTCCTCACCTCGGCAGCTACACCAGTGGGAAGAGCTTCGCCAACAGCATCACCACGCCGAGGCCGACCACGCCCATGATGCTCAACATCACGGTAAACGTGCTGAGGCATTCCTTTTCGGTGAAGCCGCTCACCTTGCAAATCACCCAGAAACCGCTGTCGTTCATCCACGGCCCCATTTTTGAACCGCAGCCAATCGCTAGGGCCACCCAGACGGGGTGGAAGCCCAGCAGCTCGGGCTTGGCCATGCTGCCCAGCATCCCGACCGCTGTGACCATCGCCACGGTGGCGGAACCTTGCGCGATCCTCACCACGGCCGTCACCGCCCACGCCAGCGGCAGGATGCCGATGCTGTAGGTCTTCGATAATTCCTGGAGGCGCGGGCCAATGCCGGTCTGCTGAAGCACCCCGCCAAACGCTCCGCCTGCCGCGATGATGAGGATGATTGAGCCCGCCTCCTCCAGCGCCACGCCCACGCCCTTGTCCAGCACGTCACCGGCCTTCTGCCCTCGCCAGACCACGGTTCCCAGTGCGATGGACGCCGCGATGCCCAGCGCAACCGTCGAGTCGCCCAGCACTCGGATCACGTCAATCACTGCGGGACACGAGGCGAATAGTCGCGCGTAAAACTCCGCGCCGTCCTTCGCATCCAGCGGGGTGGCGGCGCTGATGAGGAGGACCGGCAGAAGGATCGGCATCACTGCGAGCCAGAAAGGTGGGAGGAGTTTTTCGTCCCGGTTCATCAATGCCTCCACCTCGGCAAGTGATGACTTAGCGGTGTCGCGCAGCGGGATGTCCAAACGGCGATTGATCCAGCGCGCGTAGAGCCAGCCGGAGCCGGCGGTGATCGCGCCCACCACGCAGCCGACGAGGATCATCAGCCCCATGTCTACGTTCAGCTCCTTGGCCACGAAGAGCGGGCCCGGGGTCGGCGGCACGAGCGAGTGCGTCATCGTCGCGCCCGCGATGATGCAAAGGACGTAGAGCGTGTAGTCCCGCCCGGTGCGCATCCGCATGGCTTTTCCCAGCGGAATCATCAGCAGGAAAACGGTCTCGAAGAACACCGGGATGCCCAACAGGAAGCCGCTGGAAACGAAGGCCAGCGGCGTGCGCTGCTCACCCAGCAGGCGCAACGTCGAGCGCACGATGCGGTCCGCGCCGCCGCTATCCAGAAGGCACTTGCCCACGATGGACGCGAAGGCGATGAGCACGCCAATGCGCCCCACCGTGGCGCCGAACTCACGGGTGACGCGTTCAATGACGGGTTGATCCGCGACCTTCTGCGCGGCCTCCGGGGAAAGCTTCTTGCTGAGGCCGTGCTGGACAATTGCCGCCGCCGGCGTGAGCGCGGCCACGACGAGCGCGCCCAGCACGAGTGCGAGAAACGCGTGCAGGCGCAGGGCTAAAATGCTGCCCAGCACCACGACCATCCCGAGCAGAAAAATCCAGAGCGGGTCCATAGCGAGTCAGTAAACCGGGTGACGCACCGAGTCTTCCGAGGGGGAAGGGATGTGTCGAGGCAAGAGTGGGAAGGGGAGCCGGAAGGCAAAAGGTGAAAGGGAAAAGTGGACACATCTTGGTTGGAGTGGACACAAGTCGGCGTTGGGAAACTCCCCACCTCATTCTCACCGCGTTCACTGCTGGTTCGTGAACAGTTCCCAGTCGCCGACTTGCGCGAGGAGCCGGAGGGGCTTGCCGCGTGCGAGTGGGCGGGAACTGGTGAAGGCTCCTTTGAAGCCCACCACCAGCACGCGCTGCTGGCCAGCGAGCAGGTTGCTGAAGACGACGTCGTCCTTGAGCACGCGGTCGCCGAAGCGCGCGCGGTTTCCGGGGCATTCGAAGGGCATCCGATGCTCCGGCAGGCCGGATAAATAGGGCCGTCGCTCCGCGCTGATGACCGGATGCGCGTAGAATGGCAGGCCTTGTGGGAGGCGGTGGCGCACGATGACGACGTCACCCGCGCGGAACTCACGCCTCAAGGCGAGGCCCAGCGGCTTGAGTGTCTGGTTGCTGCGCAGGTCCGTCTCCACTAGCGGCGTGAGCGCCACCACGACGAGGAGCGCGACCGTGACCAGCCCGCCCGCCCAGCGCGTGCAAAGCGCCACCGACCATTTGCGGCTCTCCCACGCGACGACTCCCAGCAACAGCGTGGCGGCGAGCGGCGTGATCTTCACCCAGAGCTGGTCACGCACCTTGAAGACGAACCAACACACGATCGGAAAAGCTATGAGCGGCAGCAGCGCGGCAGCAGGAAGAGAGCGCCAGACCCACGCCGGAGCGCCGGTCTCCGACCCGGCGTGTGGCGGCACAGACGACGAACTCGCCGTGTCGGAGACCGGCGCTCCGAAGGCAGGCCACCGCAGCGCCACCAGTGCCGCGAGCGCGGGGAACATCGGCAGGATGTAGTGCATCAGCTTGGCGCTGTTCACCGAGAAGAGCACGAAAGTGAAGCCCGCCCAGACGCTTAAAAGCAGCCATGCCTCTTGCGTCCGCGTGTCCAGCGCACGCCAGTGCGCGCGACGCCAGAGCCAGCCGAGCAGCAGCGCCCACGGCAGGAAGCCGACGAGCAGGACTGGGATGAAAAACCAAAACGGTTGCGCGCGGTTCTTCGCCGCCGCTTGCATCGCGTGCCCGACGACCTGGCCCTTGACCATGAACTCAAACGATTTCGGCACGGTCTCCCAGACCATCAGGAACCACGGCAGGGCCAGCGTGGCAAAGAGCGTCGTGCCCGCGAGCGCGCCGAACAGCAGCACGCTTAAACGTGGGTCCGCCGTCCCGCTCCGCCACCAGAGCAATCCGCCGAACGGAACGAGGGTGTAGTTTTCGGCCTTCGCTACGGAGCGGCGGGTGCAGCGCAACCACAGGAGTGCCCCGAACGCCACCAGCGGGATGGCTAGCGCGATGGGGCCCTTGGTCAGCGCGCCCCCGGCCATCGCGGCCCACGCGGCCAATTGCCAGCCGAAGCTGCGTCGCGCCGCCAGCGCACGGGCATCGCCCGCCGGGTCAGGTTCATCCTCAGCGAACGCCGCTGACTGCTGGCCGCTGACCGCTGTCGGCTCCCCCAACGCATCCAAGCTCCGCCAGCTTCGCCAGAAAAAGTAAATGGCCCACGCGATGAACTGCGTGAGGAAGATGTCGGTCGTCAACATCCGAGCCATCACCCAGTAGAGCGTGGATGTGCCCAGGAGGAGCACACTCCAACCCGCTGTCGCTGCGCCCGCGACGGAGCGCACGAGGAGGAAGGTGGCCCACGCCGCGCTGAGGCCCGCGAGCGCCAGCGGCAGGCGCACGGCCCATTCGTTCACGCCGAAGACGGAGAGTGACGCGGCGACGGCCCAGTAGGTGAAGGGCGGTTTGTCCAAGTGCGGCACATACCAGATGTGCGGCACGAGCCAGTTGCCGGTCTCGACCATCTCGCGGGCGATCTCGGCGTAGCGGCCCTCGTCCGGCTCGTTCAACGAGCGCGTGCCGAGCAGGCCCAGGAAGAGCAGGAGCACGAAGGGCGGGAACCACCACGGTTGGCGTTGGTTGGAGTCGGCGTGCGGCACGGCGAAGTGATAGCGGGCAGAGCGGTGAAGCGGAAGTGGGGAGTTGGGCGAAGCAGCGGCGGTTGCCGCATTCAACCCGAATTCCGAAGTGGAGCCGCGAAAGGGCGCAAAGAACACAACGGAGCCGAGCAGCGGGTGGATAGAGGCGGGGAAATTTCAATCCAGTCCGTCGAGCCACGCGTGGCAAATGGAGGAGGCCATTGCCGGTGCGCAATTTGTGCAAATCTGGTTCAGCAAAGAAGTGCAGCCGGGCAGGGCGGGGCGCAAGCGGTTGAATTCGATCAGAGTGACATACCCAACTAATAGTGGTTTGGCACATGAAATAACCGTTGTCGGGGGTGCAGTTCCCCGATAGTTTTCTGGGTGTCTCGAAGTCAGGTCAACGCGCCGTTTCCAAGCGCTGTTTTTCGGTGAGTTTGCCGCTGATTCCGACACCATTTTTACAGAACCAATGTCCGACGAAACCCAGACCTACGACGCTTCCAAACTCAGCCAACTCAAAGGCCTCGAAGCCGTCCGCAAGAAGCCCGGCATGTATATCGGCGGCACGGACGAGCGGGCGCTGCATCATTGCGTGTCCGAGGTGCTGGACAACTCGGTGGATGAACATCTCGCCGGGCATTGCACGCTGATCGAGGTGACGATCCATGTGGATGGTTCGATCTCGATCCGGGACAACGGGCGCGGCATCCCGGTGGATATCAACCAGGACAGCGGCTTGCCGGGCGTGGAGTTGGTGCTGACGACGTTGCACTCGGGCGGCAAATACGGGCAGGGCGGCTACAAGTTTTCCGGCGGCACCCACGGTGTCGGCGCGAAGTGCGTGAACGCGGTGAGCGAGTGGTTCGAGGTGGAGGTAACGCGCGATGGCAATGTGCATCACATGGAGTTCGAGCGCGGCAAGACGATGAAGAAGCTCGAGGTGATCGGAAAGGCGAAGGGGTCGGGAACGTTCATCACGTTCAAGCCGGACTCAGAAATTTTTCGTGAGACGGTCGAATACAAGCCGGAGATCATCACGCAGCGGCTGCGGGAGTTGGCGTTTTTGAACAGCGGGTTGGAGATCACCTTCCTCGACGAGCGCAAGGCGAGCGGCGAGCGGGAGAAGTTTTTTTACAAGGACGGGATCGAGGAGTTCGTGAAGCAGCTCAACAAGAGCAAGACGCCGATTCATCCCAAGCCGATTGCGTTCCGCAAGGAGTCGTCGGTGGAGACGCCGGACAAGAAGGTGGAGATCCATGTGGACGTGGTGCTGCAATACAACGACAGCTACAACGACCAGGTGCTCTGCTACACGAACACGATTCACAATCCCGACGGCGGGGCGCACCTGACGGGGTTCCGCAGCGCGATGACGCGGGCGATCAACCAATACGCGAAGTCGAACGAGCTGCTGAAGGACAAGGACCCGCAGATCACGGGCGACGATGTGCGCGAGGGGCTGACGGCGGTGGTCTCGATCAAGCACAGCGATCCGAAGTTCGAGTCACAGACGAAGGTAAAGCTGATCTCGCCGGAGGTGGACAGCATCGTGGGTTCGGTGAGCTACGAGGGGCTGATGAGTTACTTCGATGCGAATCCACCGGTGGCGAAACGCATCTTGGACAAGGCCCTCAACGCCGCCCGTGCCCGCGAGGCCGCGCGCAGGGCCCGCGAGGCGGTGCGCAAGACGGCTCTCACTGGCGGCGGCTTGCCGGGCAAGCTGGCCGATTGCTCCGACCGCGACCCGGTGAACACAGAGCTGTATATCGTCGAGGGCGACTCGGCAGGCGGCTCTGCCAAGCAGGGCCGCGACCGGAAGTTTCAGGCGATTCTCCCGATCCGCGGCAAGCTCATCAATGTGGAGAAGGCGCGTCTGGACAGGGTGCTTCAGAATAACGAAATCCGGACGATGATCACGGCCATCGGCACGGGCATCGGTGACGGCGAGGGCGAGGGCGCGTTCGACCTGAACAAGCTACGCTACCACAAGATCATCATCATGACGGACGCCGATGTGGACGGCTCGCACATCCGCACGCTACTGCTGACGTTCTTCTACCGGCAGATGCACCAACTCGTGAAGCAGGGGTTCGTCTATATCGCGCAGCCGCCGCTCTACTCGATCACGCGCAAGAAGCGCACGGACTACGTGGACGACGACAATCAGCTCAACCGCATCCTGCTGCAAAACGGCACGGAGGAAGTGCGCTTGAAGAATCTGGCCGACGGGCGCGAGTTCACGCCGAAGCAACTGGAGGAAATCCTCACGCTGCTGGAGTCACTGGACAAATACGCGACCTTCATCAAGCGGCAGGGCGGGGACTTCGCGAACTATGTGGAGAAGCGCGACGTGGACCACGCCTTCCCCGTTTACCTCATCAAGGTGCGCGAAGGAAATGAGGAGACGGTCCATTACTTCGAGAATCTCGCTGCGGTGGAGCAATTCAAGACCGAGAATCCAGACCTCTACGGCGACGGCGAGGTGCGCGAACTGGCCGAGAAGTCGCGCAAGCAATCGCGCCGTGTGGTGGGCGTGGACTTGCACTTGGAGAGCAAGGCCATCGGCGATCTGCTCGGCAAGCTGGCGAAGAAGGGCCTTGCCGTGGACCACTACGCCGCACAAGACAAGCCGCTGTTCGAGTTGACCGAAGGCGAAGGCGAGCGCGCAAACGTGAAGCCGCTCTTCTCCATTCCCGAAATCCTCGAAGGCGTGAAAGCCGTCGGCAAGAAGGGCATTCAGATTTACCGCTTCAAGGGTCTGGGCGAAATGGACGCGAAGGAACTCTTCGAGACCACGATGAACCCGGTGAAGCGCAAGCTCCTGCGCATCGACCTCACCGACGCCGTCGAGGCCGAGGAGATGTTCGTGCGCCTCATGGGCGACGAGGTTGAACCGCGCCGCCAGTTCATCGAGGACAACGCGCTCAACGTCCGCAACCTCGACGTGTAACCCCTTTTCGCGACTCCGCACCACAATCCTAAAATGCCCGACGAGACTCCCCCCACGCCCCCGCCCGCGCAGCCCACTGGCTCCGTCTACACGCAGGGCGAGAAAATCACCAAGATCAACGTCGCCGACGAGATTAAGAACTCGTTCCTCGACTACTCGATGTCCGTCATCATCTCGCGCGCGTTGCCCGACGTGCGCGACGGCCTCAAGCCCTCGCAGCGCCGCATCCTCTACGCGATGCACGAGCTCTCGCTCTTCCCCGGGCGCAAGCACTACAAGTGCGCCAAGATTTGCGGCGACACCTCCGGAAACTACCACCCGCACGGTGAAGCCGTCATCTACCCCACGCTCGTCCACATGGCCCAGCCGTGGGTCATGCGCGAGAAGCTCGTGGACGGCAAAGGCAACTTCGGCTCCGTCGAAGCCGACCCGCCCGCCGCGATGCGTTACACCGAGGCCCGCCTCACGCATCTCGGTGCGGCGCTGATGCAGGACATGGACCGGGACACGGTGGACTTCGTCCCGAACTACGACGAGCGCATGACGGAGCCCACCGTCTTCCCGGCGGCCTTCCCGAACCTCCTCGTCAACGGCGGCACCGGCATCGCCGTCGGCATGGCCACGAACATGGCCCCGCACAATCTCGGCGAAGTCGTGGACGGCATCTGCGCGCAGATTGACAAGCCGGAAATCACGATTCCCGAGCTGATGAAGTTCATCAAAGGCCCCGACTTCCCCACCGGCGGCTTCATCTGCGGCGTCGAGGGCATCAAGAATTACTTCGAGACCGGGCGCGGCTCCATCAAGCTGCGCGGCAAAATCGGCAGCGAGGAACTCAAGGGCAACCGCGAGCAGCTCGTCATCACGGAAATCCCCTTCAACGTGAACCGCGCGGCGCTCGAATCGAGCATCGCCGACCTCGTGAACCAGAAAATCATCACGGACATCTCCGCGATGCGCAATGAGTCCGACGAGCACTGCCGCCTCGTCATCGAGCTGAAGCGCGACGCCCTGCCCAAGGTCGTCATCAACAACCTCTTTCAGCACACGCAGCTCGAAGTTTCCTTCAGCGTCAACGCGCTCGCCATCGACCACGGCAAGCCCAAGACGCTGAACCTCAAGCAGCTCATCTCCGCTTATATCGACCACCGCCGCGAGGTCATCCTGCGCCGCACCCGCTTCGAGCTGCGCAAGGCCGAGGACCGCGCTGAGATTCTCGAAGGCCACCTCGTCGCCCTCGCCAACCTCGACGAGTTCATCCACATCATCCGCAGCAGCGACAACAAGGAACAAGCCCGCGTCAAACTCCTCGACTTCGAGTGGACGCGCGAGCAAGTCGAGCGCTGGGGCATTCTCATTCGCCGCGAAAGCCAGCTCACCGCCGGTCGTTACTCCCTCGCCGAGCGCCAGGTGGACGCCATCCTCGAACTCCGCCTCTACCAACTAACCGGACTCGAAATCGACAAGGTCGAAGCCGAATACAAAGCCCTCCTCGAAGTCATCAAAGACCTCATGGACATCCTCGCGAAGGAGTCGCGCGTCATGGCCATCATGAAGGCCGAGCTGAAAGCCATTCGCGAAAAGCACGCCACCCCACGCCTCTCGCAAATTGTCCCCGACGAAGGCGAGATCGCCATCGAAGACCTCATCGCCAACGAAGGCGTCATCATCACCCTCACGCACGCCGGCCTGCTCAAACGCACCGCCGTCTCCGCCTACCGCGCCCAGCGCCGCGGCGGCAAGGGCGTCATCGGCATGACCACGCGCGAGGCCGACACGCCCGAGGAGAGCGACTTCATCGAGCACCTCTTCACCGCCAGCACGCACGACTACCTCATGTTCTTCACGAACACCGGCCGCGTGTATGTCGAGCGCGTCCACGAGATTCCCGACATGGGCCGCGCCTCGAAAGGCCGCAACATCGCCAACCTCCTCGAACTCCAGGCCAACGAGAAAATCGCCGCCCTCATCCGCATCTTGTCCAAGACCGACGCGACCAAAGCCGACGTGACCTGGCAACAGCCCGGCGAACTCTTCTTCGCCACACAGCAGGGCACCGTGAAGAAAACCACCCTCAACGAATATGGCAATGTCCGCAAAGGCGGCATCATCGCCATCGGCATTGATGCGAAGGACAAGCTCATTGATGTCAAACTCACGCGCGGGAGCGTCGTCGAGCAAGACGAAGTCAAAGACCCCGGTGACGACGTGGTCCTCATCACCCACAGCGGCATGAGCATCCGCTTTAGCGAAGCCGACGTGCGCTCCATGGGCCGGGGTGCTGGCGGCGTCAAGGGCATCACCTTGGAAGCGGGGGATGAAGTCGTCGCCCTCGCCGTCGTCGTGCCCGACGCGACCCTCCTCGTCGCCGGCGAAAACGGCATCGGCAAGCGCACCTCCTTCGACGAATACCTCGTCCAGTCCGAGAGCGGCGCGCGCAAGCAATCCCGGGGCGGCAAGGGCCGCATCACCATGAAAGTCGGTGACAAGACCGGCGGCGTGGTAGGCGCGCTCACCGTCAAAGACACCGACGAAATCATGCTCATCACCGCCGGCGGCCAGATGGTGCGCATCCCCGTGCAAGGCATCCGCGAAGCCAGCCGCAACACGATGGGCGTGAAACTCGTGAACCTCGACGCCAGCGACAAACTCCTCGCCATCGCCCCCGTCATCAGCGAGGAACGCGGCGAGGAAGCCCCGCCGGCCGAACCTCCACCGGTAGGGTGAGACTTCGTCGCACCCAAAATCGAGCGCAGCGAGATTCTTGTTCGGACACGGCCAACCGAGAGGTTCGCTACGCTCGCGCCTCCTGCGAGGGCAGTTGGGGTTCGACGGAGTCTCACCCTACCGAGGTTTCGCGCCGCCACTACGTTTTGCGCGCCGCACTTCAAACCCCGACTGCTCCGCGCCCACCTTTTTCATTCTCTACCCTTTGCCCCCCGACTAGCCTGCGCCCGTGTTACCGGAGCGAAAATGGGAAACTGAGCCGCTGCTGCGCCTACTCTTTGGCGTGTGCTTCTGCCTGTCCATTGGCGCGCTCCTGACTAGCGCGGTGTTGCCCAAAGACGCCTACGCCACGCAGGAGGGGAAGTTCTTCGTCTTCGTGACCAACTCGATTGTGCTGCACGGCGGCACGTTGCTGCTCGTGGCCCTCTTCCTGCGCGAGCATGGCATCGGCTGGCGGGAAGGCTTTGGCTTTCGCGCGGAGGGTTGGCCGCGGACGGTGGGTCTCGCGGTCGCTGCGGTGTTCGTCGCGCTGCCGGTAGCGCTCCTGCTTCAGCAGCTTTCCGCGCTGGGCATGAAGAGTGTGAGCGTGGAACCGCAGGTGCAGGTGGTGGTGCAGACTTTGCAAGAAACACAAACGCTGCAACAGCGTGTGTTCTTTGCGTTCATCGCCATTCTTGGCGCGCCGGTGGTCGAGGAAATCATCTTTCGTGGCATCCTCTATCCCGCCATCAAGCAGAGTGGTTGGCCTCAGCTCGCGCTGTGGGGCACTTCGCTTTTCTTTGCGCTGACGCACGCGAACGTGGCGACCTTTCTGCCGCTGGCCTTCCTCGCGATGGTGCTGGTGTTCCTCTACGAGCGCACCGGCAGCCTGCTTGCGCCCATCTTGACGCACAGTTTGTTTAACGCGGCGAACTATTGCGCCCTTGTCTTCCAGCGTGAGCTCCGGGAGTTCCTCAAGTTACCATGAGCCAGTCCGTGAACCATTCCCCATCCGCCTCCTCGCCTCGGCGGCTACTTGTCTCGTGAAAGAATTCGACCTCATCGCTCGCCTCAAGGCCACGTTGCCCACTCACGACTCCGTCGTCGCTGGCGCGGGTGACGATTGTGCTGTGCTCGACCTCGGCCTGCCGCATCACCTCGTGCTCTTCAAGACCGACGCCGTGGTCGAGGGCGTCCACTTCACAGCCGATGCATCGCCGGAAAAAATTGGTCACAAGGCCCTCGGCCGTTGCCTCAGCGACATCGCTGCGATGGCTGGCACGCCCACGCACGCGCTCGTCACGCTCGCGCTGCCGAAGGAGTTCGACCCCGCACGCATCGAAGCCATCTACGCGGGCATGAACGCGCTCGCACGGAAGCACGGCGTGGCCATAGTCGGCGGCGAGACGACGACCAACCCGGAGCGGCTGCTGCTCTCCATCGCGCTACTCGGCACCGTGCCGCGCAGTCGTCAGGTGCTGCGCTCCGGCGCAAAGGCGGGGGATGCCATCTTTGTCACCGGCGCGCTCGGCGGTTCGTTGGGTGGCCGGCATCTCGACTTCGAGCCGCGCTTGGCCGAGGCGCGCTGGCTGGCCGAGCGCTTCACCGTCCACGCGATGATTGACCTGAGCGACGGCCTTTCGGGCGACCTGCGGCACATCCTCGAAGCGAGTGGAGTCGGCGCGGAATTGCTGGCGAGTTCCATTCCCATCAGCCGCGCCGCCAAACTTCAGTCGCGGGCAGAAGCCGCCGCCAAGCCGCCACTGCTTGCCGCGCTCACCGACGGCGAGGATTTTGAACTACTCTTCACGGTCGCCAGCCGAGCCGCTGTGCCGTTGCTGGACGCGTGGAAGGCGCATTTCCCCGGCGTAAAACTCTCGTGTGTCGGCAAGATCACCAGCCAGCCCGGCCTTCGCCTGAGCGACGCGCGCGGCCTGCGCGACTTGAACCTGAGCGGCTATGAACACTTCGCCAGTTAAGCCACAGATGGATACAGATGAGGAATTTTATAAGGAGAGCAGAAAGGCAGGAACTCAAACGCGGCCATCTGACTTTGCTTCCTGCCTCCCTGCCCTCCTTATGAATCCGCTCTTCCTAGCTCTGTGCTCATCTGTGTCCATCTGTGGCTCATGAAAGTGCTCCTCACCAATTCGCCGGAGGAGACCGCCGCGCTCGGTGAGGCGTGGGCGCTAGAGGCCGCGCCGGGCTGGACCATCGCACTCTGCGGCGATCTCGGGATGGGCAAGACGCAACTGGTGAAGGGGCTGGCGCGCGGTCTCGGCATCACGGGGCGGATCGCCTCGCCGACCTTCGCGCTGGTCAACGAGCACACCAGCGGGCGCGTGCCGCTGTTCCACCTCGACCTCTACCGGCTCGACACCCGCGAGCAAATCGCCGGCGCGGGACTGGACGAATACTTCTTCACCCCGCGCGGCGTGACGGTGGTGGAGTGGGCGGAGCGGTGGTGGGGCGACTCAAGGCAAAAGGAAAAAGGCGAAAGGCAAATGGGCGGCGGGCGGTTGCGGTGGGTTACCATTTCAGCACCGAGCGAGACGCAGCGGCAAATTGAGTATGAAGATTTTGGCACTTGAATTCTCCTCCACCCGACGCGGCGTGGCGGTCGTGGAAGGGGAGCGCGTGCTCGGCCTTGCCGAAGGCGATGGGCTTACGCCCGGACCCTTCGCGTTGATCGAGTCGGCGCTGCGGGCCGCGGGAGTCGAGCGTGAGCAGATTGAGTGCGTTGCGCTCGGGCGCGGGCCGGGTTCCTACACGGGCGTGCGCTCGGCCATCGCGTTGGCTCAAGGCTGGCAGCTCGCGCTCGGGGTGAAGCTGCTCGGCCTCAGCAGCGCGGATGTGCTCGCGGCCACGGCACAGGCGGCGGGAGTGAACGGACGTGTCGCCGTGGTGATTGATGCGCTGCGTGGGGAGTTTTACTCGGCTAGTTACGACATTGTGTCGGATGGTTGTCACGAGACGGCTCCGTTGCGCCTGCTCAAACGCGAGGCCGTCGAGGGGCTGGCGGCGGGCGGTGAGGTGCTCGTCAGCCCGGATGCGAAGTGTCCGTTTGGTGGAAGCAAGTTGGTGATGCCTTCGGCTGCTGAACTCGGGCGGTTGGCTTCCCGGTGCGATGACTTTCAGCGGGGCGAAAAGCTGGAGCCTATTTACCTGCGCGAGACGACTTTCGTGAAGGCGCCGCCGCCGAAGTTTTACTGAGTAGCCGCCGAGGTGAGGAGGCGGACTTCCGGTGCGACATGGCTTTCCGCCTGCTCACCTCGGCGGCTACGGAAAGTGGCTACTGATAGTGCGGCGGCTTCTGGTTGTTGGAACGGATGCGCTCGAGCTCCTGATTTTCCATTGCGTCGGAGGCTCGTGCGATTTCCTTCTGGAGCCGGGCCAGGATGCGGGCTTGTTCCACCACGACTTGGTTGAGCTGTTCGTGTTGATACTCCATGTGCGCGAGGGCGGATTCGAGCTTCTGGAGCCGGGTGTCAACGGTCGTGTCCATCCGCAAGCGTAGGCGGGGGCGAGTGGCAATGTCGAATTGCGAATGCCAAATGGCTATTTCGCAGTGAACATCCGGCGGGCCGGACGCGTGGTTGATTAGGAGCCCAGCGACCGGGCAGGGATGCGTCCTTCAGACTGGCTCGGCTATGAGGTCGTAGTCTGTGTGGCCAACGATTTTGACCCGGGCAAATTTTCCGACTGGCAGAACCCCCCGAACATAGACGCGGCCGTCAATGTCTGGCGCGTCGGCTTCGCCACGGGCGACGAGGTAGTTGCCCTTGAGCTGGGCCATGTGCTCGTCGGTCTCGCGGATGAGGCCGTGCTCCCACGATGCGACCTTCGCGGCCTGGAGTTCTTTGGCGGAGGCCCCGCCCTCGACCAGCACTTTGAGCGTGCGGCCCACGAAGGTTTCCGAGACGGAGCGGGCGACTCCGTGCTGCGCGGCCATCGCGAGTTCGCGGCGGCGTTGCTTCACCTTGTCGGTGAGCTGGCTGGTCATCTTGCCGGCGATGGTGCCGTCCTCCTGCGAGTAGGCGAAGATACCGAGGCGCTCGAACTTCGTCTCGCGGATGAAGTCCAGCAGCGTGTCGAAGGCCGCCGCCGTCTCGCCGGGGAAGCCGACGATGAAGGTGGTGCGCAGCGCGATGCCCGGCACGCCGGCGCGGATGCGGGCGATGAGGTCGCGGATGTATTGGCCGCTGGTCTCGCGGCGCATCCGGGCGAGCATGTCGTCGTGGATGTGCTGGAGCGGCATGTCCACGTAGCGCGCGACCTTGGGGCACTCGGAGATGGTTTGGATGAGCTCGTCGGTCCAGTGCGCGGGATGCGTGTAAAGCAGGCGAATCCAGAAGTCGCCCTTGAGCGCGTTCAGTTCGCGCAGGAGCGAGCAAAGGGTCGTGGCATCGGCGGGGAGGGAGCTGGCGGCGGCGCGGAACTTCTCCGGTGAAGAGATGGTGCGCGTGTGGTTGGCGCGGAGGTCGAGACCGTAGTAGGTCGAGTCTTGGGAGATGAGGTTCAACTCCTTCACGCCGTCTTTAATCAGCGCCTTGGCTTCCGCGACTATGTCGGCCTGCGTGCGGCTGCGGTGGCTGCCGCGCATCCGGGGGATGATGCAGAAGCTGCACGGGTGGTTGCAGCCCTCGGCAATCTTCACGTAGGCGAAATGCTTCGGCGTGAGGCGGAAGCGGGGCGTCTCGTAGTCGGGAATGTAGATGGGACGGGCGGTGACGGAAAAGAGGGGGGATGGGGTTGGCGTGAGGACGGTTTTCGTCTTCCCGAAAGCATCTTTGCCACGGAGGGATTCGTCGACGTCGTGAGCGGCGGGCTTGGCTTTTTCCAAGTCGGCGAGGGCCTTGGCGACTTTGGACTTTGGACTTTGGACTTTGGACCCCGTTGCACTTTGGACTTTGGACTTCCGCCGCTCGATTGCTTCGCGCACCAGTTCGCCGACTTGCGCGACTTGGTCGATGCCCATGAAGGCGTCCACCTCGGGTAGGAGCTTCGGCAACTCTTCGCGGAAACGCTGGCTGAGGCAGCCGGAGACGATGATGGCCTGGCCGCGGTGGTTCGCCTCGCGGACGGCGACGGACTCGAGGATGGCGTCCACGCTCTCCTCCTGCGCGGCGTCGATAAACGAGCAGGTGTTGACGATGACGGCGTCGGCGGTGGCGGCATCGTTGGTGATCTCCGCGCCGGCCTTGAGGAGTGAGCCGAGCATGATCTCGGCGTCCACGAGGTTCTTGGCGCAACCGAGGGAGATCATGCCGACGCGCACGGGGCGGGCGGGGGCGGGTTTGGGTTTAGCTGTCACAAAGCGGAGGGGTGAAGACTGACCGATGACCAATCAATGCTCAATGCCCGATGCCCGAAGGTCCGTGGCGTTCGGGCTGCCATTGGCCATTGGGGCTTGGTCATTCATTGGAAAATGAACACTGAGAAATCCGACGCTCATCTCTGCGCCGGTGCGTTCGTCGGCACGGCGCCCGGTGGGAACGGCAGATACTCGACGACGCTCTTTTCCGGCGGCGCTTTGTAAAAGCCAGCGCCTAGGTTGGAGAGCGGGTCGGCGGACCGGTGGCGACGCCACGCGGTGTAGCCCCAGACGAGGAGGGACACGATTAGCGCGAGTGCGATCAGCGGCAAGAAGAGTCGGAGGTTTAGCTTGGAAAGTTGGAGGGTGATCCAGTCGACCACGCCCTTCTCGCGTGGAATCAAGCTGGGTGGCTCGCTGAATTCTTTGGTCTGCGCCAGCTCCGCATCGAGGTCCGCGACGACGTTGGGCACATCGAGATTGTAATGGCGGGCGAGATTTTTGGTATAGCCGCGGATGTAGACCGGCGCACTGAACGGACTGAAGTCGCTCTCTTCCAGTGCGGTGATGTGGTCGGATTTGATTTTGGTGGCATCGGCCACTTGGGACACGGTTAAGCGGCGCGTTTCGCGCGCTTTCCGAAGTTGTTCGCCCACACTGCTGCTGGCCATGTGAGATTAGGAAAGCAGTTTGCCGCCGGGTAAAGCAACCACGGAAACCGGGCAAATGGAGGGCGAGGGCAACGATGCTGCTCGGAGCGCAGCCTGCCTCACTTCATCTCCACGCCCAGCTCGCGCACCACGAAGCCGAGCTTGTCGGCGGCTTCTTCGATGAGCTTGGCCGTGGGCTTGCCCGCGCCGTGGCCGGCTTTGGTCTCGATGCGGATGAGCACGGGCGGGCCGAGGCGGTGCTGCGTCTCCTGCAAGCGCGCGGCGAACTTGAAGCTATGCGCGGGGACCACGCGGTCGTCGTGGTCGGCGGTGGTCACGAGCGTCGCGGGGTAGCGCACGCCGGGCTTGAGGTTGTGGTAGGGCGAGTAGGCGTGGAGCGCCTTGAACTCGTCGGCGTTGTCCGCGCTGCCGTAGTCGCTCGTCCACGCCCAGCCGATGGTGAACTTGTGGAAGCGCAGCATATCCATCACGCCCACCGCCGGCAGGCACGCGCCGAAGAGTTCGGGCCGCTGCGCCATGCACGCGCCGACGAGCAGGCCGCCGTTGCTGCCGCCGGCGATGGCGAGTTTGTCGGGGCGCGTGTATTTCTTCGCCACCAGCCATTCCGCCGCGCCGATGAAGTCGTTGAAGACGTTTTGTTTCTTGAGCTTCGTGCCGGCCTGGTGCCACTCCTCGCCGTATTCGCCGCCGCCGCGCAGGTTCGCGACGGCATACACGCCGCCTTGTTCGAGCCACACGGCCATGCTCACGCTGAAGCCCGGCGTCATCGGGATGTTGAAGCCGCCATAACCGTAGAGATACGTCGGGTTGGCTCCGTTGAGCTTCAACCCTTTCTTGTGCGTGAGGAACATCGGCACGCGCACGCCGTCTTTGCTCGTGTAAAAAACCTGCTTCGTCTCGTAGCGCGCGGAGTCGAAGTCCACCGTCGGCGCTCGGAAGACGCTGCTCACGCCCGTCGTGAGATCGTAGCGGTAAGTCGTCCCCGGCGTGATGTAGCTGGTGAAACTGTAAAAAGTCTCCGTGTCACTGCGCTTGCCGCTGAAGCCGCCCGCGCTGCCGAGGCCGGGCAAGACGACTTCCCCGAGCGGCTTGCCATCGCGGCTGAAGCGCTTCACCTCGCTGCGCGCGTCCTTCAGATAGGTGCAGAGGAATTGCTCCCCGAACAAGTTCACGCCCTTGAGGGTCTCGGCGGCTTGCGGGATAACTTCCTTCCAACTCGCGCGATCGGGCTTCGCTGTATCAATCGCGATCACGCGACCGCGCGGAGCCTTCAAGTCCGTGTAAAACCAAAACACGCCGCCGTCGTTATCCACGAAGCTGTAGTCCGCGTCGTAGTCATCGAGCAGCTTCACCACGGGCGCGTCGGGGCGCGTGAGGTCGCGGTAGTAGACACGATTGCGCGGGTCGGTGCCCTGCGAGATGGAGATGAGGAGGAAACGCCCGTCGTCCGTGACGCTGCCGCCGAAGCCCCAGTCCGGTTGGTCGCGCCGCTCGTAGATGAGCGCGTCGTCGCTCTGCGCGGTGCCGAGCTTGTGATAATAGAGCTTCTGGAATTTGTTCACGCCCTTGAGCGCGTCGCCTGACTTCGGGGCGTCGTAGCGCGAGTAGAAGAAGCCCTTGCCGTCCTTCGTCCAGCTCGCGCCGCTGAATTTCACCCATTTCAAATGGTCGGCCAGGTCCGCGCCCGTCCGCACATCGCGCACCTTCCACTCGTTCCAGTCGGAGCCACTGGTGGAGAGGCCGTAAGCCATGAAGTTGCCGTCCTCGCTGAGGCGATAGCCCGAGAGCGCCACGGTGCCGTCGCTGGAAAGGATGTTCGGGTCGAGCAAGACGCGCGGCGCGGCGTCAAGCGCCTCCGTGACGTAGAGGACACCTTGATTTTGAAGGCCGTCGTTCTTCGAGAAGAAGTAGCGCCCGCCCTGCTTGAAGGGGATGCCGTAGCGCTCGAAGTTCCAGAGCTTGGTGAGCCGCTCCTTGAGCCGCGCGCGCTCGGGGATTTGGTCGAGGTAGTTGTAAGTCACCTTGTTCTGCGCGACGACCCAAGCCTTCGTGTCCGCCGCGTTGTCGTCCTCCAACCAACGATACGGGTCGGGGACCGTCGTGCCGTGATAATCGTCCACGATGTCCTGTCGGACGGTTTCGGGATAGCCAAGACGAGTCGAAATCATGCTTTTGGGTGCGGGGGTGGAAGTGGCGCAACTCAGGAGGCAACCCGCCACCGAAGCAGCACTCGCGAGACGAAGGAACTCAGTTTTCATGCGTGCGACAGAGAGTGCCGGAAACACCGGACGACGCAAGTGGATGGCAACCCAGGGCGCGCGGACCCATAACTTTAGCCCCCGGGACGACGCGGGCGACGCGGATGCAATCCTGCCCAGCGCGGCTCATCGGGTTTTCCGTTCGTGAAGTTTGTGCGCAAAACTTGACTGTCCCTGAATTTTTCCTCGCAATCCCAGCGCCGATCCTAATCCTAGCACCCAGTCCGAACCAAATACATAACATGAACGAGTGGTTATTCTTCCAAGGCGATACGTCGCTGGCCCCGCCCAACATCCCCGCCACCATCCTAGGCCTACTCCTGTCCTTCCTCCTCGGGCAGATGCTCGCGTGGACCTACATGATGACGCACGCGGGCCTGAGCTACTCGCGCACCTTCGTCAACGCCCTCGTCGTCACCCCCGTCATCGTCTCGCTGGTGATGACCGTGCTGTCGAACAACATCGTCACGGCGTTCGGTATGATGGCCGTGTTCGCCATCGTGCGCTTCCGTAACATTCTGCGCGACACCCTCGACACCACCTTCGTGCTCACGTCCATCTTCATCGGCATGGGCTGCGGCACGCAGAAGTTCTCCACCACCGTCGTCGGCGCGCTGATCATCTTCGCGCTGATGATTTATCTGTGGTTCACGAATTTCGGCGCGCGCCATCGCTACGACCTCATCCTGAACCTCCACTGGGCGCGTTCGCCCGGCGAGTTAATGGACCTGAGCAACCTCCTCAACCGCCACTCTCGCCGCGTTCACCTCGCCAGCCAGCGCTCGCACCAAGGCTACGAAGGTGCCGACTTTTCGTTCCGCCTGATGCTCCGCGACCCCGCCCGCGCGGACGAGATGATCAGCGAAATCACCGCACTCGAAGGCGCCTCGCAAATCACCACCTTGAAGGCCGAGGACGAATCCGAGCTGTAGTCAATCCGGTCGGCGAACTCTCATCAGCACCGGCCCGCGCAACGACCTTGCGCGGGCCGTTCTGTTGCTTGCCATTCGCTTGGCTGGTTGAGCTGCGGGAAGCTCAAGGTTCCTGAATGCGTGCTTTCACAAGCCAGTCTGTATCGGCCCATGACACGCCCGACCCGCCGTTCACCCGCCCTTTCACAGCGCGCCTTCACGCTCATAGAGCTGCTGGTGGTCATCGCCATCATCGCCATCCTTGCCGGGATGCTGCTGCCCGCCTTGGCCAAGGCCAAGGCCCGGGCCGTCGGTTCGAAATGCCTGAACAACCACAAACAAATTTCCCTAGCCTACAAACTCTACGCTAGCGACTACGATGACGTCTTGGTGCCATTCGTTTCGCCCGGCAATCCCTCGGTCCCCGCCCTCGTAGTCCGCACCCCAGCCACCCCGGACACGTGGTGGCCTGACCAGCTCAAGCGTTTTTCGTCCGCCGACAAGCTGTTGTTTCAATGTCCCCTACAGCCCAAGGGTTGGACCTCAAACGATTTCGGCATTGGCTTGAGCGCTCCACAATTTGCTTGGAGTGGCAACGCCAAGCTCCGCGAACAACAGGTCAACAAGCCCTCGGATACTGTGGTGTTTGCCGACTCTGCCTTCGGCGTCCCAGCTTCTTGGGCAATCGAGACGGACCCCGCAAAGTGGCAGGGCCAGCAAGGCTCTTCCGTGAACCCGAACGAACGGATCAGCTTCGACACCCCGGCCCCGGGGGGCGCTTTCTTACAGCCGTTCTCTCGCCGCGTCATCAGCCGTCACGATGGCAAGACCACCACCGGATGGGTTGACGGGCACGCGGAAACCGTTCTTACGAGATCCCTTGGTTTCTTGGTCGCTGGCACCTTCATACCGAACTCGGTAGGAGCCCCGGATGCCAAGTGGGACTTGCAGTGATTCTCTCGGAAGCGATTATCATTTGGCTTTCGACTCAACCTTTGGGCTATCTCCGATGAGCGCGCTCACCACCATGTCCACCACCCGCCGCCATTTCCTCCGCACCAGCTCCGCGCTGCTGGCCTTGCCGTGGCTCGAAAGCCTCGCCACCGCCGCCGATGCAAGGCCGCCGAAGCGGATGGTCAGCATCTGCACAAACTTCGGCCTCTATGGCCCTTCGTTCTTCCCCGAGCAGGCCGGGCGTGACTACCAGCCCAGCGAGTATCTGAAAGTGCTCGGTGATTTGCGCAACCAGTTCACGGTCTTCTCCGGCATCGCCCATCCCGAGATTGGCGGCGACCACGCGTCCGAGGCGTGCTTCCTCACCAGCGCCAAGCACCCCACTGCCGGCGGCTTTCGCAACAGCGTCTCGCTCGATTACCTCGCCGCCAAGCACGTCGGCCCCGCCACGCGCTTCCCGCTCCTCACGCTCTCCACGCAAGACGGCAGCCCGCTCACGCACACGTCGAGCGGCGCAGGCGTGCCGGCGCTTTACAAGCCCTCGGACATCTTCGCCCGCCTCTTCCTCGCCGGCAAAGCCCGCGAGGTGGAAATGGAAATGGCCCGTCTCAAGCGCGGTCAGAGCGTGCTCGACCGCATGGGCGAACGCTTCGCCGCGCTCAAGCCCCGCCTCAGCGCGCACGACCAGCAGCAGGTCGCCGACTACGCCGAGGCCGTGCGCGACATGGAGAAGCAACTCCACGCCGACGAAGCCTGGGTGCAGAAGCCCAAACCTGTCGTCGAGGAAGCCCCGCCCTCCGACGCGCTCGACCGCAGCGACAACGTCGGTCGTGCCCGCCTGCTCCTGAAGCTCGCCAAGCTCGCCCTCCAGACCGACTCGACCCGTGTCGTGACCGTCTTCATTCGCGGCATGGACCTGAAGCCGCCGATTGAAGGCGTGAGCGAGGACCACCACGGCCTCTCCCATCACGGCCGGAATCAGGCGAAAATTGACCAGCTCCGCATCATCGAGCGCGCGAAGATGACCGTCTTCCGCGACTTCCTCGCCGCCTTGCGCGACACGAAGGAAGGCGCGACCAGCCTGCTCGACCAGACGCAGGTGCTCATCGGCAGCAACCTCGGCGACGCCAGCAGCCACAACACGAGCAACCTCCCCATCCTCCTCGCCGGCGGCGGCTGGAAGCACGGCCAACACCTCGCCGGCGACCGCAAGAGCAACACCCCGCTCGGCAAGGTCTTCGTCAGCATGCTCCAACGCCACGGCGTCGAGACCGGCCAGTTCGGCACGGGCGTCGGGACGATGGATGGGCTGGTGTGAAGGAATAAGTTGCAACAACCACAGAGGCACAGAGAGCACAGAGTTTTCTTTCCCGACCTTTCTCTGTGTCCTCTGTGTCTCTGTGGTAAAAACTGCTTTCAACTATTTCCAATGAAGCCCGTGTTCGTCTTCTGCCTCCTCGCGCACCTCGCCTGCGCCCAAGACGCCGCTTTGACTTTCTCCACCCGCGTCCAACCGTTGCTCAAGACCTACTGCACCGAATGCCACGCGGGCGCGAAGCCCAAGGCCGGCATCCAGCTCTCCGGCCCGCGCACCGCTGACCAACTCGCCGCCGAGCGCGACCACTGGTTCCGCGCCCTCGACGCCCTCGAAGCCGGCACCATGCCGCCCAAGGACGAGAAGCAGCCCACGCCCGCGGAGCGCGCTGCCCTCGTCGCGTGGTTGCGCGGTGACTTCACCAATATCTTCCTCAACCGCCAGCGTGCCGAGGGCCGCAGCAAGCTCCGTCGCCTCAGCCGCACCGAATACGCGAACACCCTCTTCGACCTCTTCGGAGTGAAGCCGCCCGTCGGCCTGAATCTCCCCACCGACGGTCGCGTGGACGGCTACGACAAAGTCGCCGCCGCGCTCCCGCTCTCCGCTTCCGGGGCCGCCGGTTACTTCAAGATGGCCGACGACATCCTCGCGCGGATGCTCCGGCCCATCCCGAAGACTCCGCCCAAAGCCGCCGCCAAGCTCCGCGCTCCCGACCTGCTCGACGACGTGCTCGGCGAGAAGAAGGCCACGACCAACACCGCTCCCGCCAGCCCCTTCGACCCCACCCGCACCACGCGCGCCGTCGCCTTCGGCAGCGAGCAATCCAAGGGACACGTTCTCGAACTGCCCGACGGCACCAAGGTCAGCTTCAACACCGACACCACCTCTGGCCCGTTGCGCGGCTTCAACGGCCCGCGCAATCCCGGCCTGCACCGCCTGCGCCTCTCGGTCTATGGCTACCAAACCGATAAGCCCCTGCCCTTCGGCATCTACGCCGGGCACACGGGCGCTTACCCCCAAATCATCGAACTCGTCGCCGTGCTCGAAGCGCCGCCCGGCAAAGCCGCCATTCTCGAAACCGAAATCTACCTCCGCACCGCCGACCTCAACGACCTTGCGCCCATCGGCGACAATTTCCGCCTCATCCCCTTCGGCCTCGGCGTGCCCGTGCCGAAGAACTCGCAGGCCAGCGCCTGCCGCGCGCCCGGCCTTGCCGTGCAGTGGGTGGAAATCGAGGACCCGGAGCTGCCGCTGCTCGGCGACCGCTGGCTGCGCGCCGACTTCCGCACCGCGCTGGCCGGCGGCTTGCAAAACCGCGACGTGTTCATCAAGGCCGCCGAAGCCACGTTCAAGCGCATCGCCCCGCGCCTCTTCCGCCGCGACCTGAGCGCCGATGAACTGGCGAAGTTGAACCTCCTTTTCGCCGAGCGCCTGGATGTGGGCGTGACCGCCGACAACGCGTTGCGCGACTGCGTCGTCGAGCTGATGACCGCGCCGGACTTCCTCTGCATCGTCGAGCAACCCGGCCCGCTCAACGACTTCGCCCTCGCCTCGCGTCTCGCCTATTTCCTCTGGAACTCCACGCCGGATGACGCGTTGCTCGACCTCGCCCGCGCCGGAAAACTCCGCGACCCCAAGGTGCTCGCCGCGCAAACCGACCGACTCCTCAAGGACGCGAAGAGCAGCCGCTTCGTGGACGACTTCACCGACCAATGGCTCGGCCTGCGCGCGATTGACGACACCTCGCCCGACAGCAAGCTCTACCCAGAATACGCGAAGAACGACCTGCTCAAGCGCTCCAGCGTGCAGGAGACGCGCGCCTTCTTCCGCCGCGTCCTTGACGAAAACCTCAGCGTCCGCGAGTTCGCCGCCGCGAACTGGACCTTCGCCAACGCATCCCTCGCCAAGCATTACGGCCTGCCCGGCATCACCAGCCTCGCACTGCAAAAAGTCAGCCTCCCCGCCGACTCGGCTTACGGCGGCCTCTGGACCCAACCCGCCGTGTTGAAAGTCACCGCCAACGGCACCTACACCTCGCCCGTGAAGCGCGGCGTCTGGGTCGCCGAGCGACTCCTCGGCATTTCCATCCCGCCGCCCCCGCCGGACATTCCCTCCGTGGAGCCGGACATCCGCGGCGCCAAGACCCTGCGCGAGCAACTCGCCCTGCACAGCAGCCAAGGCTCCTGCGCTGCCTGCCACGCGAAGTTCGACCCCTACGGCTTCGCGCTGGAGAGCTTCGATGTCACCGGCACTTACCGGAAGACCTACCGTGTGCTGAACCCCGAGCGCAAAGCCGGCCCGTGGTGGACCGAGGGCCTCCCCGTGGACTGCAGCGGCAAGACCCCGACCGGCCAGACCTTCGCCGACATCCGCGAACTCCGCCAAACGCTCGCCCAAAACCCCGCCCAACTCGCCCGTGGCGTCACCCGCCACCTCATCACCTACGCCACCGGCGCACCCCCGACCCGCCTCGACCAACCCGCCATCGAGTCCATCGTGACCGCCGCCGCGAAGAACAACCACGGCCTCCGCTCCCTCGTCCACGGCGTCGTGCAGAGCGAACTGTTCCGCTCGAAGTGAACTGGAGGGCGGACGCCCACGTCCGCCGCCGCGAAGCTCCTCGCTGCGGACGTAGGAGTCCGAGCTCCACGCCGCGAGCTGGGGAGCCGCCTTGACACGAACGAGACCGCGTTCTCTGGAGAATCCTTCGGAAAATGCCGTTGACACCCGCGACGCCCGGCTGCCACTTTGTCGGCCGTTCGCCTGAAAACGAACACTCATCCAGAGTGACTGAGGGACTGGCCCGATGACGTCACGGCAACCGATTGCGGCGCGTCCCGCAGTGACCAGGTGCTAATTCCAGCTCCAGCCGAGAGGCCGGGGGAAAGATGAGAAGTGCGTCAGCCTGTCCGGCCCCTTCTCATCCAGATGAGACGGGGCTTTTGATTGCCCCAAAACGGGACGCGGGAAAGCAATTATGGACAAGCACGAAGGTTTCATGAAGGCGCTCAAGTGCCGCGAGTGCGGCAAGGAATCCCCCTTGAGCGCCACGCACGTTTGCGAGTTCGACTTCGGCCCCCTGGAAGTCGCTTACGACTACGAGCGCATCAAGCAATCCCTCACCCGCGCCGCCATCGAGTCGCGCCCCCGCACCATGTGGCGCTACCGCGAGCTGCTGCCCATCGCGGGCGAGCCGACGGTCGGCTGCCAAGTCGGCTACACGCCGCTCGTGAAGGCGGACCGCCTCGCCAAGCACCTCGGCATCCGCGAGCTGTGGATTAAGAACGACGCAGTGAACTACCCGACCCTTTCCTTCAAGGACCGCGTCGTGAGCGTCGCCCTCAGCCGCTCGAAGGAGCTCGGTTTCAAGATTGTCGCCTGCGCCTCCACCGGCAACCTCGCCAATTCCGTCGCCGCCAACGCCGCCGCCGCCGGTCTCAAATCCTACGTCTTCATCCCGTCCGATCTCGAGCTCGGCAAGGTCATCAACTCGCTCGTCTATGGCGCGAACGTCATCAGCATCAAGGGCCACTACGACGAGGTGAACCGTCTCTGCGCGGAGATTGCCGGCAAGTTCGGCTGGGCCTTTGTGAACGTAAACATGAGGCCCTACTACGCCGAGGGCAGCAAGAGCATGGGCTTCGAGATTTGCGAGCAGCTCGGCTGGCGCACGCCGCAGCACACCGTGGTGCCCATGGCCAGCGGCTCGTTGCTCACGAAGATTCACAAGAGTTATCAGGAGTTCGCCAAGCTCGGCCTCATCTCCGACAGCGCGTGGCACATCCACGGCGCGCAAGCCACCGGCTGCAACCCCATCAGCTCGGCGGAGAAGGCGGGCATGGATTTCTTCAAGCCCGTGAAGCCCAACACCATTGCCAAGAGCCTCGCCATCGGCACGCCCGCCGACGGCTTCTACGCGCTCAAGGTGATGAAGGAAACCGGCGGCCACGCCGACGACGTGACCGACGATGAGATTCGCGACGGCATCCGTATGCTGGCCGAGTGCGAAGGCATCTTCGCCGAGACCGCCGGCGGGGTGACCGTGGGCGTGGCGAAAAAGCTCATTGCCTCCGGCAAGATTCCCGCGAGCGATTCCGCCGTCCTTTGCATCACCGGCAACGGCCTCAAGACGCTCGAAGCGATGGTCGGCCACGTGGGCCAGACCCGCGAGATTCGCCCGAGCCTGCGCGAGTTCGAGGCGATGATGAAGGATGAGGACAAGACTCCTGTCGCCGCCTGAGTTGATGGCCCGCGCATCACGCGAATGAACGCGAATCAAAACCAGATACCCCCACTCCCCGCCTCCATTCGCGTCCATTCGCTTGATTCGCGGGCCAACCTACCTGCTTCCTTTTCATCGTAGCGTCAGAAACCAGCCAGCCTCTATGCCCATCAACGTCCGCATCCCCACACCGCTCCGCCAGCTCACCGGCGGCGAGGAAGTCGTCACCGTCACCGCCGCCAGCGTTGGCGCGGCCATCGTCGAATTGCAGGGCAAGTTCCCCGGCATCAAGGACCGGCTGCTCGACGACAAGGGCGAGGTCCGCCGCTTCGTGAACTTGTATGTGAACGAGGAGGACATCCGCTTCCTCGAGAACCAAGCCACGCCCCTCAAGGACGGCGACGAAATTAGCATCATCCCGGCGATTGCGGGGGGCTGAACTTTAGGAGCGACGCATGCTGCCACGAAGAAGAAACCCGTGGCCAAAACCGAGCCGAAGCTCCCGCCCGACCCGCGCCAGTCCAAGTCCCGGCTGTGGCTCACGTTCCCCGCGCCGCTCATCACGCGCCCGGTGATCTGGGAGCTGGGGCAGAAGTTCAAAATCGTCTTCAACCTGCGCCAGGTCAGCGTGGGCAAGGACCTCGGCATCGTCTGCCTCGAACTCGACGGCGCGCGTTCGGAAATCAAGAACGCCATCCACTGGCTGGAGAGCCTCGGCATCGAGGTCGAACCGGTGGAAATCGGCGTGCTGGAGAGCTGAACCCGTAGCCACCGAGTGAGGAGGCGGACGGTTGAACATCGCAAATCCTCCTCCTTACCTCGGCGGCTACCTTCCCGTGAGCCACAAGTCGCCCAAGATCGCCGACCTTCAGGGCCGCGACCTCGACGCGCACTACCTCGGCTACTTCACGTGCTTCAACCATGGCCAGTTCTACGAAGCCCACGACGTGCTGGAGGAACTCTGGCTCGCTGACCGCCACGGGCCGGACGGGAACTTCTACAAGGGTAGCGGCGGCCTGTGACCGCCGAGTTTTGGCACTTCCGGCGATTAGTTCGACACTCACAGAACGTCCCTACCGTTTCTGACCGGGCTGGGAGCGCTGCCATCATCCATTACCCCCTGTCGGGGCAGCGAGCTGCTTCGTTGCTGACCGTGCGCTCCCCCCATAGTTGCTCGCTTTCAATCCCTCCAGCTTTGCGCGCGAAACCAGCCGACAGGTTCTAAGCGGCGGAGATGCGTAGCACACCGATTTCTTGATTGCTTTCAAACTTCCGGAAAACAAAGACTTCAGTCATGGCCAGCGCCAACATCAAGACTCTCCAGATCAAGGCTCAGCAAGGCGACGCTCACGCTCAATATCAGCTCGGCCACCTCTACACGCGAGGCGAGGGTGTGCCACTCGATTACTCACTCGCTGCCGATTATCTCGAGAAGGCCACGCGTCGCGGCCACGCGGATGCGCAGTTCCTCCTCGGCGCGCTGTATCAACAAGGCAAAGGAGTGGCCGCCGATTACGAAAAGGCCGTCGGCCTTTATCGCAAGGCCGCAGAGCAAGGTCACACCCTCGCCCAATTCAACCTCGCCTACTGCTACGAAATCGGTGAGGGCGTCGAAAAGAATTCCGACCACGCCCTGGTCTGGTATCGCAAGGCCGCTGACTCTGGCGACGAAGACGCGCGGCAGGCCATCATCGAGCTGCAAAAGACGATGCCCAAGTCTGCCCAGGCCCCGGTGCCTTCGGGTCCCAGCCCCTTCACACAACCGCCGCCGACCGAAACTCATTTCGATGCGGTGTTGTCCACAGCACCGAGCGCTGCTCATTTACCGGAACCTGCATCAGTGCTCCCGCCGGAGCCCGAAGCACCGATTTCCATGTCGATGCCAGCGCAGGATTTCACGCCTCCCCCCGGGCCGATTTCTTACGCAGCCACCAATTCACCCACCTCCGATGACCCGCAGACCAAGATGGTCGCGGACGCCGAGCGCGGCGACGCCAACGCGCAGTTCGACCTTGGCATCGCCTACGTCAACGGGATCATGGGCCAACCCAACTACGAGACTGCGGTGAAGTGGATTCGCCGCGCGGCCGAGCAAGGGCTGCCGGAGGCGCAATTCGCACTCGGCGCGCACTATCATCGCGGCGAAGGCGTCTCCCAAGATTACACGCAAGCCGTCGAGTGGTATCGCCAAGCCGCGTTGCAAGGTAATGCCGCCGCGCAATTCAACCTCGGCTACTGCTTCGAGATCGGCGAAGGGGTCCCGAAGAACCGCGATGAAGCGGTTGCTTGGTATCGCCGCGCGGCCGCGCAGGGCGATCCCGAGGCAAAGGCCGCGCTCCAAGACTTGACCAAGGGTGAAGCGGACCCCGAAGCGGACACGTTGCAATCCACCCCCGCGCCAGAACCCACGCCAGCAGTCGAAATCGCTCCGCTTGTGGAAGAAGTGAAGCCTGCCGAAGCCGAGGTCATCGCCGAGGCACCCGCGACCGCACCAGAGCCAGAGCCCACCCCCGCGCCAGAGCCGCCAGTGGTTATTCAGGCGTCGAGTGCGACCACCCTCCTCTCGCGCGCCGCCTTCGCGATGCCAGCGCCGGAACCCGCTCCGGCCCCGATTCCGCAGCCCATCTACACACTCTCGGCTCCGACCGCACCGGGCACTTCCTTCATCACGCAACAGCAGTTCGCCCCGCCGCCGCAGGCGATGCCCGCACCGATGTTCACCGAAGCGACGTTCGTTCCGCCGCAGCCAGTCACGGCACCCGAGCAGATCGTCTCGCCGGCCTTCGAGGAGACCGAGTCGCTCATGGGCGTAGCCCAGCAGGCCAACCCCTTCGAGCAACACGCGCTCGGCCAGAAATATCTCATCGGTGACGGCGTGCCGCAGGACTTCGTCGCGGCCGGTATGCTGATTCAGCTCGCCGCCGAGAACGGAAATCCCGAGGCCCAGTTCACCCTCGCCGAGCTTTGCACCCGCGGTCAGGGCGTCCCACAGAACTACGCCGAGTCAATCGTCTGGTATCACAAGGCCGCCGAGCAGGACAACGTTGGCGCCCAGTTCACCCTCGCCACGAAGTATGAGCTGGGGGAAGGTGTCCCGCAGGATTACGCCGGAGCCGCCCGCTGGTATCAGCGTGCCGCCGACCGCAATAACGCCGCCGCGCAATACTCCCTCGGCTGCCTCTATCAAAAGGGCCAAGGCGTCGTCCACGATCAGGTGACCGCCGCGCGCTGGTTCCTCCAGTCCGCCAATCAGGGCAACGTCAGCGCCCAGCACAAGCTCGGCACCTGCTACCAGCACGGCCACGGCATCGCGCAAGATTATACGAAAGCCGCGCAATGCTTCCACGCCGCCGCTGACCAAGGCCACCTTGAATCCAAGTTCCTCCTCGCACAGCTGCTCCGTCAGGGCCTCGGCGTCGAGCGCGACGTCGCCACCGCTTACGGCCTCTACCGCACCGTGGCTGACAACGGCCACGCCGGCGCGCAGTTCTTCACCGGCTTCTGCTACGAGTTTGGCGATGGTATCGCGCAGGATTTTACGGAAGCCACCGGTTGGTATCGCCTCGCGGCCGATCAGAACGAGCCCAACGCACAGTTCCGCATCGGCTTCTGCACGGAGTTCGGGCGCGGTGTGCTGCAATCCCACCAGGCCGCCGTCGCGTGGTATCGCAAGGCTGCCGACGCCGGGCACGCCGAGGCGCAAGGCCGCTTGGGCCGCTGCATTGACCGTGGGCTGGGCACGCTCCAGGACTTCGCCGAAGCCGCGAAATATTTCCGCATGGCCGGCCAACAAGGCATCCACGAAGCACAGGCGCGGCTCGCGCAATATTGCGACCTCGGTCTCGGCGTCGGGCAGGACCAGCAGGAAGCCGTGAAGTGGTATCGCCTCAGCGCTGAGGCCGGTATCGCCGACTCGCAGGCGCGCCTCGGCCAGTTCTTCGAGGTCGGGCAGGTCGTGCCGCAGGACTACGCCGAAGCGGTGAAGTGGTATTCCCGCGCAGCGGACCAAGCGCATCTCGACTCGCAGTTCCGCTTGGGCAGTTGCCACGAGCTGGGCCGCGGCGTCGCGCAAGATTACGTCGAAGCCTACAAGTGGTATAACCTCGTCGGCGCCTTCGGCCACCAGCGCGCAGTGGAAGCTCGCGACAAGGTCATCCGCCTCATGAGCCCGTGGCAAATCACCGAGGGACAGAAGCGCGCCTCAGAAGCCTACAAGCTCGTCCGCCAAAAGCTCGCCGCCGGCAAGGAAGCCTCCGACAAGCTCAAGGAAGTGCTCGGGAAGAAGTAGCCGCGAAAGTGCTCGAAGAGCGCATAGAAACCCTTTCGGTCGACGACTCTCGGTTCCCCGGATGGATATCTCCGGCGGTTTTCCTTTGCGATCTTTGTGCCCTTTCCGGGCAAATCAAAAACGCAGCAGTGAAAACTCCGCGTCGAACCACAGCCCGTTGAATTCAAACTGCAACTTCGGCGGGTCAAACTTGCAGGCGAACAACGTCACGTCGTTGCGCTGCTCCACAAGCCCTCGGACTTCCTCGAACATCTCCGGATCCAGCGCCAGCAAGTGATAGCGGTTCTCCCGCAGGCCGGCTTTTTTCATCGCGAGTCGCAGTTCTTCTACCTCGGCCAGAGAGCGCCTCACGACCCAGATTTCCGCGTCGTGGCACTTCACGGCGAGCTTGTCCAACTTGGCCACCGAGCACTCGCCGCACTCCACCCACAGCGCGAGCCGCAACTGATAGTCGAACTGTGCGAGATCGGGCACGAACGGGATGTCAGCCTGATGCAGATTGGTTTCGAGCTGAAGCCGGGGCCGCCAGAAGATGAGCAAGGCCAGCAGCCGTAACGTCACGTGCGCGACCGTCTCGCCGTCGTGTTGGGCGATGATAACCTTCCGCGGCAGGTCCGCGCGACAGCGGTCCTCCGTGGTAAGGTTGAAGGAGTATTTGGCGCTCACGAAGTAGGTGACAGGTGGCAGATGACAGATGACAAGGGGGACCTGTCCACCGCCCGCGTCCGTCGTTCTGGAGGCCCACTTGTCACTCCACGACCCTCACCGGCGTCCCCACCGACACCAGCCGCACTAAATACTCCGCGTTCCAGTTCGCCAGCCGGAAGCAGCCGTGCGATTCGGTGCGGCCCACCTGCTCTGGCGACGGCGTGCCGTGCAGGCCGTAGCCAGGCCGGTCGAGGCCAATCCACGCCAAGCCCACCGGGTTGTTCGGCCCCGGTGGCAGGATAAGTTTGCGCCCGAGCTTCTGCGCCTCCGCCGACTCGGGAAACACCTCTGGGTCGAAGGTGTAGTTCGGATTTGGCGCGACCACCGCCACGTGCAATTCGCCCACCGGCCGCTTCTCCACGCGCGCCGCGATGCTGCACGGGAAATGCGCCAGCAGGTTCGTGTTCGCGTCGAACACTTTGAGCGTCTTGCCCCCCAGATGAATCAGGACCTGCGCCGCCTTCGCACGTGCTGGCGGGTAACTCACGTGCGGCAGCCGCACCTCTGTGCCGAGGGTCACGTTCGTCCAGTTCACCGCTGGGTTCAACCGCTTGATGAGCAACGGGTGCGCGTGGCCCTTCTCCGCGATGAGTTCGAGCACCGACTCGTAGTCCAGCGCGCTCTGCTGCGACTTGCCCAGCCACGTCGTCGCGATGGGTTGCAGCCGCGCGAGGTCGTTCGATCCGACCACGTAGTTCGTCAACACCGGCGCGGTCAGCAGCAGCCGGCTCTTCGTCTCCGCGTCCGCCAAGCCCGACTCGATCAATCCCTCGCGCAATTGGAACGCGCGAATCGCCGCCCGCGTCTGCAAGCCAACGACACCATCGAACGAGCCCGAGGAAATCCCCACCCGCGCGAGCGCCACCTGCACTTCAAACATGTCGCGCGGCAGACGCGGAAAAACGCTGCTGTCCAGCACCGGCTCCATCACCGTCAGGCGATTCGTGACCGTGGGCGGCGCGACACGATTCGTCGGCAACACACTCACGTTCACCCCGAGGGCGGGCCGCGCGTGATTGGTGACGACGGTCACGGGCAACGCCGGGTTGAACGTCTGCAACTGCACTTCGCTGCTCATGCTGGGGCCGGCGTTGGCCGGCGGCGGCTCCGCGCGCACCCACCGCCACCAAGCGCCGAAGGCCAGCACCACCACGATCAAGCCCCAGCCCCAGTGCGCTCCTTTGCGGGCGCGGTGCTTCGGCTTGGCCTGTTTGAACTTCGTGTATATCTGCACGGCCAACGACTCTGCCAGACGCCCAGCCAACTTAGAACTTGGAACTTTGACCTTTGAACTCCCCGCCCGCCTCATAACCTCCCTGGATGAAAATCCACTTCCACGGCGCGGCGCGCACCACCACCGGCTCCATGTATCTGCTGGAGGTCAACGGCCAGCGACTCCTCCTCGAATGCGGCCTCTACCAAGGCAAACGCGACGAGTCCATGGAGCGCAACCGCCGCTTCCCGTTCGACCCGAAATCCGTGGACGTCGCCATCCTCAGCCACGCGCACATTGACCACTGCGGCAACCTGCCGAACCTCTGCAAACAGGGCTTCACCGGGAATATTTACTCCACCTTCGCCACGCGTGACCTCGCGAGCATCATGCTCGAAGACTCCGCACGGATCCAGCAGTCCGACGCGCAGTTCGTCTCCAAGAAACGCGCGGCGAAAGGCCTCCCTGCCGTCGAGCCACTCTACTCCCCGAGCGATGCCGAGAAGGCCGTGCGGCAGTTCGTTGCCATCAACTACGACCGTCCCATGCCCGTCGCCGATGGGGTCACCGTCACGTTCAAGGACGCCGGCCACATCCTGGGCTCCGCGCAGGTCGTGCTCGATGTGCGCGAGGGCGGCCGCAAATTCCGCTACCTCTTCAGCGGCGACATCGGGCGGCCCGGCCAGGACATCCTCCGCGACGCGCAACCTGTGGAGAACGTGGACTTCCTCCAAATCGAAAGCACTTACGGCAACCGCCTCCACTCCAGCCCGGTGGACGCGCGGGAAGACCTGGCCTCGCTCGTGGGCGATACGATTCGCGACGGCGGCAAGGTCATCATCCCGGCCTTCTCCGTGGGTCGCACGCAGCAGATTGTTTACGCCCTGCACCAGCTCACGGACGCCGGGAAATTGCCGCCTGTTCCCATCTTCGTGGACAGCCCGTTGAGCACGAATGCCACGGAGATTTTCCGCCTCCACCCCGAGTGCTTCGATGAGCAGACCTACACGTTCCTACGCGAGAAGGGCAACCCGTTCGGCATGGAGAATCTCACCTACATCCGCGAAGTGGAGGGTTCGCGGAAACTCAACGAACTGGAAGGACCCGCCGTCATCATCAGCGCGTCCGGCATGGCGGAGGCGGGCCGCGTGCTGCACCACTTGCGCAACCACGGCGGCAACCCGGTGAACCTGATTCTCTTCGTCGGCTACTGCGCAGAGCACACGCTCGGCGCGCAGATCATCGCCGGGCGCAGCCCCGTGAACATCTACGGCGAGCCGCACGCGATCCGCGCCCGCGTGGCAAAGATCGATGCCTTCTCCGGCCACGCCGATCGCGACGAACTTTCCGGCTACGTGAAGTCGCTCACCGGCCACATCAAGAAAACCTTCGTCATCCACGGTGAGGAAACGCAGTCGCTCGCCTTCGCCGAGACGCTGAAGGAACTCCTGCCGAAGTCCGAAATCACCGTGCCCGTGCTGCATCAGGTGGTGGAGGTGTGACGCCGCGGAGATAGGAGCGCGAACGCCCACGTCCCCCGCCGATGCAGGTCGGACTTTGAGCTGCGGACGTAGGCGTCCGCGCTCCTTCAACGCAGAGCGAGGTCCGCAAGACTAAGTTGCGGGGCCTGACCGGTTGTAAGCGGATTTTTTGCGAAGTCCTCCGTTTCCAAGCGCACCAGCCAGTCTACGCTGTGTGACTGAACCACGTTCAAATCCAGCCGCTCGTGCTGCGCGGGATACTGGCCGAGGTTCGTCCGCGCCAGTTTGAACAACGCAGCAGCCGGACGGAGGCGCGGGTATTTCACGCAGTCCTTCTGCAAGTGAACGAACGCGCCGGCGAACTGAATGAGGCCCTTGTAAAAATTGCCATTCGGACCATGTCGGTCAGCGAGCCAGAGTTCTTCCAACACGTCGTGGGCTTCGTAAAACAGGCCGCGATTGAAGCACGCAAAGTAACCGAGGTAGTGCGCGTCGAGGTCGCGGCCCTGAAGGCCGGCGATGAGGGCGGAGATTTTGGATGACTTGTGGCTCACGGAAAAGTAGCCGCCGAGGTGAGGAGGCGGATTCGTAGGCTCCAGTCATCTGCCTCCTGACTTCGGCGGCTACGGATTCAACTCTCCAACACACCAATCTCCACCGGCTCGACCTCGATGCCGAGGCTCTCCAGCCAGTTGATGGAGTTCTTGATCTCCGAGCGCGCGCCTTCGATTTCGAGGCAGACGATGCCGATGTCCTTGCCCACGCTGACCTGGCGCAGGTTGAAGGCGACTTTGAACTTCTGCCCCAACTCCCAAATCACCGGGCGCGTGATGAGTGGGGCCGGATAGGTGAGCCACAGCCGCGACTTGGATTGGCGCGGGTCAGGTGGAAGCTTCGGCTCGGCTTTGGCCTCGGGTGGGGCTGCGGGTTTCTTTTTAACGGTGGGCATAAGGTGGCTATGGCAGTTGCTCGTAAATAGCGCCCTCTACCGGATCATGGCGAAGGAACTGCGCGTATGCCGCCGGCTGCCATTCCCCGTCAGATGCGGGAAGGCGGGTCGAAACTGCGCTGTCGCTCAAGTCGGTGAAGAACTCGACTGCGGTCATACCTGAAACGTATCGCGTGCGACACCGGTGGGTCAATCGGAGCGTTGGCGCTTGCCGGCGGGAAAGCAAAACCGGTGACCTCAATCCTCGAATGCTGGCGGAACTCAGCCAGTGGGCCTCCGGGCTGGTCACTGGAGTCATGATGGCTTGTCTCCCCTTTGCAGCGGGCGTAGTGGAACTTGAGGAATCGCTTGCGGACCAACCTTGACCAAGGTGTTCATTCTTTGAAGCCATGCCCAAAGCGTTATCGGTGGGCAAAAGACCGAAGGGTCCAGCGGCTTCTGGTCCTTGCTCGGAAGTCTTAGCCCGAGTTGCGTTTGGCGGGATTGCGCCTTGCCGAAGGCAGGTCCCGCTGCGACAAAACTCCCGCATGTTGCGCCCCGCCTTTCTCCTCTTTGTCCTGCTGGCTTCGCTCGTCCCCGCCTTCGCCGCCGAGGCTCCCGCCAAGGACCGCATCGTCGTGCTGGTGACGATTGATGGCTTTCCGTCGTGGATTTGGAACGACCCGGCGTTGCCGATGCCCTTCCTCCAGCGGCTCGCGCGCGAAGGCGCGGTGGCGAAGGGGATGAAGATTTCCAACCCCTCCGTCACTTGGCCGAACCACACCACGCTCGTCACCGGCGTCACGCCCGCGCGGCACGGCGTGCTTTTCAACGGCAAAATGCTGCGTCAGGGGCCGAACTCACCACTGAAGCTCGAGCCGTGGAAAGACAAGGCCGAACTCATCCGCGTGCCGACCGTGTATGACCTCGCATTCAAGGCTGGCCTCAAGACCGCCCACGTGGACTGGGTGCCCACGACCAACGCCGGGACGTTCCACTTCGAGTTCGGCGAGCGGCCCAACGCGGCCAACCCTATCGAGCGCGAGATGCTCGCCGCCGGGCTTATCAACGCGCCCGAGCTCAAAGAGTTCAACCAGCGCAACCCGCCGTGGCGGGATGTGTATTGGACCCGCGCGGGCGTCCACATCGTGAAGCAGCACAAACCGAACCTGCTGCTCTTCCACCTGCTGAACACCGACGCCATCAATCACCGCTTCGGCCCCGGCACGTGGGCGAGCCTCTCGGCCTTCGCCTTCGCGGACACCTGCCTGCGCGAGATGTTCGACG
Organism: Klebsiella pneumoniae; assembly: GCA_943330855.2. Lineage (GTDB taxonomy): Bacteria > Verrucomicrobiota > Verrucomicrobiia > Limisphaerales > SXTU01 > SXTU01. The sequence continues at coordinate 53,884 of CALQJI020000003.1, read as the reverse complement.
CCGTGCAGGCGGCGGGCTTTGCGGACAAGGCCACGTTCGTCATCACCACGGACCACGGCTTCAAGTCCGCCAAGCGCATCATCCGCCCGAACGTCGCGCTGCGGCAGGCCAGCCTCCTCCGCGTGCAAGGCCCGACCATCACGACGTGCGATGCTGTGGCCAACACGCTCGGCGGCTCCGCGATGATTTACGTGCCGGACAAGTCGAAGCTTGCGGCGCTCACGCCGAAGTTGAAGGACTTGCTCGGCAAGCTCGAGGGTGTCGAGCGCATCTACGAGCCGGCGGAATACGCGTCGCTCGGCCTGCCCACGCCAGCGCAGAACGACCAGATGGCCGACCTGTTCGTCGTGGCGAAGGACGGCTATGCCTTCACGCACTACCCGACTGGCGACGAGGCCGTGACCGACCTTACGCCGGAAGTTTATCCCGGCCACCACGGCTACCTCGCGAGCGACCCGCAGTTGAACGGCATGTTCGTCGCGTGGGGCCACGGCGTGAAGCGCGGCGCGCAGCTCGGCGAAATCCGCAACGTGGACGTGGCCCCGACCGTGGCCGCGCTCTTGGGCTTGAAGATGGAAAACGTCGAGGGCCGCGTGCTGGCCGACGCGTTGGAGCGCAAGTGAGTTCATCCCCACGCGGCGAAGCGAGCCACCCCGGAAACCCATTCGCTCCATGAAACGATTCCTGTGCGTCGCCTTTGTCCTGGCGCTTTATTCCGTTGTCTGCGGCCAATCCCTCCACGCCGCCCCGCCACTGCTGCCGCTCGACTGGAACGCCAAAGCCGCCGGCGACCGCGTGCTGGCTGGCTTGGTGAATGTCTCCGCGCCGGAGGTGAAGGGCGCGCACGACGCCGAGATGGCCATCGTGAATGGCCGCGCCTACATCGTGGCCGAGGCGAACGACGTGAAGGCGGGCGAAGCCCCGTCCTGGCCCTACATCTACGCGACGCTCTCGGTGGTGAACGTGAAAACCCTGGCGGTCGAGCAGCGCCTGCTGGTGGCGAAGGGCGAGCAAGTCTTCGCGCACGAGACGCTGTCGCCGGGCGCGTGCTTCGTGCCGCGCATCCTGCGCAAGGACGCGCGCACGTTGCGCTGCTTCTTCACCAGCGAGGAGCCAGGCAAACGGCAGTCGCAAGTTTGGTTCCGCGACTTCGATTTGGAGCGCGGCGCGTTCGCCGACAGCATTCACCGCGCGCAGCTTAAGACCAGCGCCGGCACGTTCCCCATGCAGCCGAAGCCGTTTTATGAGGACGCGGTGAAGCACGGCTTCGCGCGCGAGCCGAAGGATTACGGCATTTACATCTTCGACCCCATCAAGGTGTTCGATGGGAAGCACTACGCGGGCATCAACAACTACGCCGCCGGGCAGAACGCGCTCGCCACGTTGAACGCGGCGATGGACACCTTCGAGCTCGTCGGCCACTTCAACGAGCCGGCCGCGCTCAAGCTCACCGAGCCCGCCGTGAACCGCCTGCCCGACGGCACTTGGCTGGCCATCTGCCGACAAGAGGCGGGCAATCAGAACTACACCTTCACCACCAGCCGCGACGGCGTGCGCTGGACCCCGGGCGAGCACCGCAGCTTCGTCACGAACGGCGCGGCGTCGCGCCCGACCTTCGACCGGTTCGGCGCGGTCTATTACCTCGGCTGGCAAGAGCGCACGCGCATCGCGGGCGTGAGCCGATCGGTGTTCAACCTCGACGTCTCGCGCGACGGCGTGGCCTGGGAGCGCAAGTATCGTTTCGAGACCGTGAAGTCGTTTCAGTATCCGACCTTCCGCGAATACGAGGGCACCATCTACCTCACCACCACGCAGGGCGACACCGACGCGAGCCGCAAGGAGCGCATTATGTTTGGCAAGCTGGAGTAGTCCGCAGCCGAAGCGCAGCCGTGGCTCCAGCATTGCCTTTGCCCCGGCGTTCGGGCGCAACTTGATCCCCGCACCATCCGAAGAAGCACGTCAGCTCCCTCTCCTCCATCGAATGGAGGAGAGGGCCGGGGAGAGGGGGGCGTTACCACTGCGTTATCAAGGCTCCCCTCTCCCCAGCCCTACGCATGAACCTCCCGGCACCCACCTTGATTTCCAAGGACTTACAGCCGGGAGGTTCAGGGGCCGAAATCGCGGCAGTTGGCGGGCCGTTGGTTCTCTCCCCACTCCTGCGTCGTGGGGAGAAGTGGTTCACCTATCTTGGTGCGGGTGCCAAGTTGCGCCTCGGCGTTCCCGCGTGCTGCTTGTGACAACCCGTGCGTCTTGCTACCAATCACCCCGCATGAAACCGCCCTCGTTCCTCCCGACCGCCTGCGCGCTTGTCTGGTTGGTGCTCCCGCTCGTTTGCTCCGCGCAAACTCCGGCGGCGGACGCCGTCCGGCGCGAGGTCATTGTCTATGGCGGCACGCCGGGGGGCGTGATGGCGGCCGTCGCGGCGGCGCGGCACGGCCACACGGTTGCGCTCATTGACCTCAACAATCACGTCGGCGGCATGATTAGCGGCGGGCTTGTCAACACCGACATCGGCGACCGCAAGACCGTGGGCGGGCTCGCGAAAGAGTTCCTCGAACGCGCCGTGCAGCATTACGCAGACAAGTTCGGGCCGGACTCGCCGCAGTTCGCGGCGTGCAAGAACTGGCGGAAGTTCGAGCCGCGCGTCGCGGAGCTGGTGTTCGACCAGATGCTCGCGGAACAACCGCGCGTCACGGTGTGGAAGCGCCACCGCTATCGCTCCGTGACCGTCGAGGGAGGCCGCATCACGGCGCTGGTCGTGGACGATCTAGCCGGCAAAACCACGCGGACGTTCACCGGCGACATGTTCATTGATGCGAGCTACGAGGGCGACTTGATGGCGGGGGCGAAGGTGCCGTATCGCGTCGGGCGCGAGAGCACGGCGGAGTTCGGTGAGACGCTCGCTGGCATCAGCGTGGGGCCGGACAAAGGCAAGGCCGACCAGGGCGTGATGGCCTACAACTACCGCGTTACCCTCACTGGGGTTAGCACGAACCGCGTGTTGTTTCCGAAGCCTGGGAATTACGACCCGGAGCCGTGGCGGAAGAAGTTCGGCCCGCGTCTCGCGATCGGGAAGATCAAAACCTTCGCCGACCTCTTCATCAGCAGGCCGGGCCCGACGGGCAAGCACGACGCCAACTGGTGCGACCTCGCGGGCGGCAGCGCCGGTTATCCCGAGGGCGACTGGGCGACGCGCGCGCAGATTGAGGCGCGGCATCGCGACTACTTCCTCAGCCTGCTCTACTGGTTGCAGAACGACCCGGAGCTGCCCGCCGCCTTCCACGCCAGCGCGCAGCAGTGGGGTTTGCCGAAGGATGAGTTCGTGGACAACGGCCACTTTCCCTTCCAGCTCTACGTCCGCGAAGCGCGTCGGATGGTGGGCAGCTATGTGTTGCGCGAGAGCGACCTCACGGAGAACCGCAGCAAGCCCGACGGCGTCTGCGCGGGCAGCTACGGCGTGGATTGCCACGTCGTGCAAATCCTCACGCTCAACGGCAAGCTCGCCCTCGACCGCACGCCCCACATCATGGTGAAGCCCTACGACATTCCCTACGCCAGCCTCACCCCGCGCGAATTGCCCAACCTACTCGTGCCCGTCGGCCTTTCCGCCACGCACGTCGCCTACTGTTCGCTGCGCATGGAGCCGACTTACATGATGCTCGGCCACGCAGCGGGCGACGCGGCGCACCTCGCCATCGCGGACCAGACGACGGTGCAGAAGGTGAACGTGCAACAGCTCCGCGCGTTGCTCCGCAAGGAAGGGGCCGTGCTCGACTCCGCCCAGCCAGTCACGGCAAACCCGGTCCCGCCCGCTCCCGCCCCGCCAACCCCCGCCGACCCGTTCGTCGCCGACGTGAAGGCGCTCGTGGCGAAGAAAATCGTGGACGCGCCGGACTACTGGCTGGCCAACGCCATCAAGGGCAGACTGTGCGACGGCGCACGAGTCGCGACGATGCTACTCAACATGGCGCGTCATTTTGAACCCGCGACCACCGCCACCGGGAGCCTGCAAGTGCTCATCAAGCACAAGGTTCTCCGCTCCACCACCTACTGGCAGGGGCGGGCGACCACTGACGGCAAGTGCGGCGGGGAAAACGTTCGCACCGTCATCCACAACTTTGTCCAAGCCGTTGAATAGCCACCGCCATGAAACCGCCCTCCGCCTCGCAACGCTCCCGCCCAATGCTCTCAACCGCCCTTGCCCTGCTCTGGCTCGCGCTTCCACTCGTCACCACCGCGCAGGCTCCGGCGGCGGACGCGGTGGTCCGGCGTGAAGTCATCGTCTACGGCGGCACGCCCGCCGGCGTCATGGCCGCCATCGCCGTTGCACGGCAGGGGCACACGGTCGCGCTCGTGGACCTCAACGCGCACGTCGGCGGCGTGGTGAGCGGCGGGTTGGTGGCGAGCGACATGGGCGACCGCAAGACCGTCGGCGGGCTGGCGGATGACTTCTTCAAGCGCATCGTGAAGTTCTACGCCGACAAATACGGCGCGGACTCCAAGGAATTCAAAGCCTGTCGCAACGGTGCGACCTTCGAGCCGCACGTCGCGGAACTCATCTTCGAGCAGATGCTCAAGGAGCAGCCGCGCGTCACCGTCTGGAAGCGCCACCGCTATCGCTCCGTCACGACGAACGGCGACCGCTCGACGCCGGGCAGCCGCGTCACTTCGCTCGTGGTGGACGACCTCGCGACCAAGTCCACGCGCACCTTCACCGGCGACGTGTTCATTGACGCCAGCTACGAGGGCGACGTGATGGCCGGCGCGCGCGTGCCGTATCGCGTCGGGCGCGAGGCGCGGGCGGAGTTCGGCGAGCAGCTCGCGGGCGTGAGCATGGGGCCGATGGAGCAGCGCGGCCTCGGCGACCACCGCACGCAGGCTTACAACTACCGGGCCTCCGTCACCTCGAACACGGTCAACCGCGTGCTCTTCCCCAAGCCCGAGCATTACGACCCGTCGCCCTTCATCCCCACCGACGGCAAGCGCGTGAAGGAAGGCAAGGCCACGGGCTTCGGCAGCTTCTTCACCACGACCGACAAGGCGCATCCCAACGGTAAATACGACGCGAACTGGGCCGACTCCCCCGGCAACAGCGAGGGCTACGCCGACGGTGACTGGGCCACGCGCGAACGCATCGCCGCTCGCATCCGCGACAACTTCCAGAGCCGCCTCTACTACCTCCAAAACGACCCGGAGCTGCCCGAGGCCTTCCGCACCGAGGCGCGCACCTGGGGCTTGCCGAAGGATGAGTTCGCCGACAACGGCCACTGGCCCTTCCAGCTCTACGTCCGCGAGGGCCGCCGCATGGTCGGGCGTTATGTTTTGCGCGAGCAGGACCTCACGCAGGACCGCTGGAAGCCCGACGGCATCGCGACCGGCAGCTACGGGATTGACTGCCACGTCGTGCAGCACCTCCGCGAAAACGGCCGCCTCGTGCCGGAGCACACGCGGCACGTCGCGTGCAACAACTACGACATCCCCTACCGCAGCCTCGTGCCGCCCGACGTCGAGAATCTCCTCGTGCCCGTCTGCCTCTCCGCCACGCACGTCGCCTACTGCTCGCTGCGGATGGAGCCGGTTTACATGATGCTCGGCCACGCGGCGGGCGACGCCGCGCATCTCGCGCTCGCGGCCAAGTCCTCCGTGCAGAAGGTGGACACGAAGCAGCTCCGCGAACTCCTGCTCAAGGAAGGCGCGGTCCTCGACGCCGGGTATCAGCCGCAGTTGAAACTCACCTTCACCCCGACGCACCCGAAGCCCGGCGAGAAGGTCATCTTCAAGGCCGTCACCAGCGCGCTCAACAAGGAGCCGCTGAAGCAAATCGTCTGGGACTTCACCGGCAGCGGGAAGGTCTCCGCCGAGGGCGAGCGCGTCGTGCAGACCTTCGACCTCGACAAGACTTACTCCGTCAGCCTCCTCGTCACGGATGCCTCGGGTCGCCGCCGCTTGCTCACCGCCGAAGTCCCCGTCGGCACCGCCGCCGCGCGCGACGTGACACTGGACGACTTCGACGCCGACCTCGCGGGCCGCTGGAACGGCACGTTCCCCGACTACATCGTCGGCCTGCCGCTGCGCTACTCGGATGTCTTCCACGGCCCCGGCATCCATCGCGACCAAGTGGTGCGCGGCAAGGTTGCGCCGGCGCGCGCCCGCTTCCAGCCCACGCTCCCGCGCGCGGGTCGTTACCTGGTCTGCCTCGGCTTCCGCCCCGCGAAGGCGCAAGCCACGAACACGCCCATCACTATCCGCCACGCCAGCGGCACGGCGAAGCTCACCGTGGACCAACGCAAGGAAACCACGCCCTTCAACTTCGTGACGCTCGGCGAGTTTACGTTCAAGGCTGGCGACAGCGGCTTCCTCGAACTCAGCAACGGCAGCACCGACGGCCGCGTGGCGATCGACGGCGCGCGCTGGGTGTGGCTGGGAGAATAGCGATATGAACTGCGAAACCCCTGCCACCAGCTTCCGATGCCAGTCGGTAGCCTGCCAACCAAACGCGACGGCGCGCGCCTTCTCCCTTCCTCGGAGGAGGGGAGAAGGTGGCCGCAGGCCGGATGAGGGGTGGGCCACCAACGCCGACGCACGCAACCCCTCACCCCGGCCCGCTCCCCTCATCCGATGAAGGGAGAGGGAGCCAGCGCACGTCGCGGCCTCACAGCCTGGCCTTGCGTCCTGGCCTGGCTCGCCGCCTTGCTGCTTCTCCTCCCCTCCACCGCACGCGCTGCGGACGCACCTGGCTCGCTCGTCCCCAACGGCGGCTTCGAGACCGACAAGAATTCCGACGCTTGGCCGGATGGCTGGGAGCGGGCGAAGGGCGGCGTGAGCTGGCAGAAGGAAGGCGGCAATCACTTCCTGCGGCTCGCCTCCAGTCAGCCGGGCGAGACGGTCCTGCTCTATCAGCCGGTGACAATTCCCACCGGCGTGACGGCGCTCGAACTGACGTGGCGGCAGCGCGTGACCGGGCTGAAACTGGGCAAGCAAGCGTGGTTCGATGCGCGCATCCTGATGGAGTTCAAGGACGCGGCGGGCACCAAGCTCACCGGCGCACCGTCCGCACCGAACACGCGGAAGAGCACGGACGGCTGGGTTGCGCGCAGTGCGAAGTTTATCGTGCCCGAAGGCGCGCGGACGCTGGAGTTCATGCCGGTGTTGTTTCAGGTCGAGGCCGGCACGTTCGACCTCGATGACATCGTGCTGAAGCCGACCGACGCCGTGGCGTTGCTGGCCTCCGCCCAAGCAGCGGCGGCAGCGGATAAGCTGGCTCAAGTCGCGCCGGAACAGCCAAACCGCGCGAAGTGGCCGGCGCAACTGCACGTCGTGGGCAACCAGGTGCTCAGCCCCGCCGGCAAGCCCGTGTGGCTGCAAGGCGTCAACGTCGTCAGCCTGGAGTTCCTCGTGAAGGGCGACCAGGTGCTCAGGTCCGTGCTGGTCGCCGTGGACGACTGGAAGGCGAACCTCATCCGGCTGCCGGTGAAGGAGGAGTATTGGTTCGGCCGCGCGGCGGGCCAGAAGGACGGCGGCGCGGCGTATCGCGAGCTGGTGGACGCGGCGGTCACGCTCGTCGCCAATCGCAGCGCGTATGTGCTGCTGGACCTGCATCGCTTCCGCGCGCCCCGCGCCGAACACGCGGAGTTTTGGAAGGACGCGGCGACGCGCTTCAAGGACCACCCGGCGGTGCTCTTCGACCTCTTCAACGAGCCGCACGGCACGTCGTGGGAAGTCTGGCGCGACGGCGGTTACGTGCTGGAGAAGAAAGGGCCGGCGGACGAGGACGCCTTCCTCACGCCGGAGGAGAAGGCGAAGGGCGGCAAGGGCTTTCAAGCCATCGGCATGCAGGCGCTCGTGGATGCCGTGCGCAGCACCGGCGCGCGGAACCTCGTCGTGGCCGGCGGGCTGGACTGGGCCTACGACCTCTCGGGCATCGCGCGCGGCTTCGAGCTGAAGGACACCACCGGGCGCGGCCTCCTCTATACCACGCACATCTACCCGTGGAAACGCGGCTGGCAGGAGAAGGTGCTCGTCATCGCCGAGCGCCATCCCATCCTCGTCGGCGAGGTCGGCGCGGACATCAAGAAGATGGATTTCATCCCGGCGTCCGCGCAGGAAGACCCTTACACGTGGGTGCCGGACATGCTGGGCTTCATCCAGAAGCACCGCCTCCATTGGACCGCGTTCTCCTTCCACCCCGCCGCCACGCCCGTGATGATTACCGGCTGGGACTACACGCCGACGCCGTTCTGGGGCGCGTTCGTGAAGCGCGCGCTGGCGGGGGAGCAGTTCGAGCTGAAGAAGCTGCGATGAGCCACCCGGCTCAATCCGACCCAGTGGTTGCCAGTCCGTTTAGTTTCGCCTGCAAGTAGCCGCCGCGGAGGTTGCTGGTATTTTCAAATCCCCGTCCTCGTAGCAGGCAGGTGGCGAGGTAGCCCCGCTGGCCTTTCTGGCAATACGCCACGATGCGTCGGTCGTGGGGCAACTCGCCCAGCCGGTCGCGCAACTCGCCCAGTGGAATGTTCACCGCGTCCTTCAGCATCCCCAACTCGGCGACTTCATCCCGGTCACGCACATCGAGGAGGAATTCGCCGGCGGGCTGCCAGGTCTCGGGCGCGACCGTTGGAATGTCCCCGCGCGCGATGTGGCCGGCCACGAAGCCAGCGGTGTTCACCGGGTCATTCGCGGAGCCGAACGGCGGCGAGTAGGCCAGGTCAAGGCTCTCCAAATCATCCACCGTCAGCTTGCCAGCGATGGCGGTCGCGAACACGTCCACGCGCTTGTCCACGCCGCGCTCGCCCTGCACCTGCGCGCCGAGCAAGCGCCCCGTGCCTTCCTCGATGACGAGCTTGGTCAGCAGGGGAGTCGCGCCGGGATAATAATGCGCGTGGCTGTGGTCGCGCGTCAGGCTGGTGAAGAATCTGAAACCCGCCTTGGCCGCCTGTGCGCTGTTGAGGCCGGTGAAGCCCACGGTCATGTGCAGCGCGCGCACAATGGAGGTGCCGAGCGCGCCGGGGTAGGTGAGTTTCGCGCCCGCTGCGTTCGCACCCACGATGCGGCCCTGACGGTTCGCCGGGCCGGCCAGTGCGATCCGCGCCCGCGCCCCGGTGAGTGCGTGCATGGTCTCGGCGGCGTCGCCCACGGCGTAGATGGCGGGGTCGGAGGATTCCATGCGGCCATTGGTTTTCACGCCGCCCGTTACGCCAATCTCCAGCCCGGCCGACTTCGCAAGCTCCACCTCGGCCTTCACGCCGACGCTTAGGAGAATCAAGTCCGCCGCGAGCCGGCTGCCGTCGGCAAACTCCACGCCTTCGCGGGTGAACTGCGTGGCGTGAGAGAGCGGCTTGAAGTCAAAGTCAGCGCGGCGAATCTGGTTTTGCAGATGCGTTGCCATGTCGCGGTCCAGCAACGGCAGGATGTGCGGGTTGCGCTCCACCATCGTGACGTGCAGGCCGCGATGGTGAAAGGCCTCGGCCATCTCCACGCCGATGAAGCCCCCACCGATGACGACGGCACGTTTGGGTTTTTGCTCGTCCACGAACCGCGCAATGCGGTCCATGTCCGGGATGTCGCGCAACGTAAAGACGTGCGGCAGGTCCACGCCGGGCAGCGGCGGCACGATGGGTTTTGCGCCCTGGCTTAGGACGAGTTTGTCGTAGGCCACATCGCGCGTCGCGCCGTCCGGGCCTTTGACCTGGATGGTCTTGGCGGCGCGGTTGATGGAGCGCACCTCGTGGTTGACGTGCGCGTGGACGCGCGAGCGCTCCCAAAACTTCTCCGGCGTCATGACGATGAGCTTGGCGCGGTCGTCAATCTCGCCCGCGATGAAATAGGGCAGGCCACAGTTGGCGAAGGAGATGTAGGGGCCGCGCTCGAAGACGTGAATCTCCGCGAGTTCGTCCACGCGCCGCGCCTTGGCGGCGGCGGAGGCCCCACCGGCCACGCCGCCGACGATGATGATACGTCTGGGTTGGGAGAAGGGTTTCATTTTGAATCAGGAGTGCAGCAGGCAGTGGAGTGGCAAGTAGAGGTTTTGTTCCAAGGCATTTTCGCCAGCACGAGGGCGAGGCCGCAGAAGCCGGTGAGTCCAGCGAACAGCAACCCGCCACCAGCCACGAGCGGAACGAGGGCGAACCACGGATGCACCGCCAGTGCCAGCGCCGCGCCCACGGCAGAAACGAAGCCGACGACAATCTGCACCTGCCGCATGAGCGGAAGCACCCGGCTCTCGCCTCGATTCACGGCCAGTCCGGCGTCCATCCACGCTTGCGTCCCGCCCTCCACCAGCACGCAGCCGAGCGCGCCCGCCTGCTCCAGCTTCTCAATGGCCCGCTTCGCACGGCTGCCAGACTGGCAGAGGACATAGAGGGGCGTGCTCGCACCCTTTCGTTCACGGCAGAACGCGGCGGCATCCAACTCGTCGAGCGGGATGAGTCGCGCGCCGAGGACGTGGGCGTGGGCGTGCTCGCCAGGCGTGCGCACGTCGAGGAGCTGGGCGGGCTGGCCAGCGGCCAGGCGCCGCTGCAGCTCGCGTGGGCTGATGTTTTTTTCGGTTTGCGTTGTGTTCAGAATCATGGAATGATCATATAACTAATTAACGATATGTCAAAGAATGTTTCACCACCGCCGCTGTCGGAGGATGAACTCGGTCATCTGGCCGGGCGGTTCAAGCTGCTCGGCGAGCCGATGCGGCTGCGGATTTTGCAAGCCGTCTGCCACGAGCCGCGCACCGTGAGCCAAATCGTGGCGGCCACCGGCTCCACGCAGGCGAACGTGTCCAAACACCTTGCGCTGATGGCTGCGTCCGGCATCCTGACACGCGACAAGGAAGGCCAGTGCGTCTATTACGGCATCAAGGACAAGCTGGTGATGAAGTTGTGCGAGCTGGTGCGGGCGCAACTGGCGGACTGAGTCGGTAGCCATGCAGAACGTCCGAACACGAATGAAAACTCTCGCCTTCTTCCTCGCATCGCTCTGCTTTCTTTCCGGCCTTACGCCGGCGGCTGATGCGCCGCCTCTCAAGCCCGCCAAGACCGTGCGCCTGCTCACGGTGGGCAACAGCTTTTCGGCGAACGCCACCCGGCATCTCGACGCGCTGGTGAAGGCGGCGGGCCACACGCTCATTCACCAACCCATCGTCGTGGGCGGCGCGTCGCTGGAGCTCCACGCGACCAAGGCACTGGCGCACGAGAAGGACCCGCAGAGCACCAACGGTCTCTACTCAAACAAGCAGAGCCTGAAACAAATGCTGAGCGCCCAGCCGTGGGACTTCGTGACTATCCAGCAGGCGAGTTTCAAGAGCCACGACCTCGCGACCTACCGGCCGTTCGCCAAGCAGCTCCACGACTACATCCAGCAGCACGCGCCAAAGGCTGCGTTGCTGGTGCATCAGACTTGGGCGTATCGCGTGGATGACCCGCGCTTCGCCGTCGCCGCGCCGAAGGTCGGCGAGCCAGCCAAGCAGGCCGACATGTATCGGCTGCTCACCAGCGCCTACACGACCATCGCCGCCGAGCTGGGCGCGCACCGACTCCCGGTGGGCGACGCCTTCAACTTCGCCGACACGGACCCGAAGTGGGGCTACCAGCCGGACACGAAGTATGACTTCAAGAACAAGGACCAGACCGCCCTGCCCGACCAGAAGCATTCCCTCCACGTCGGCTGGCGCATGGCGAAGCAGAAGGATGGCAGCAACCAGCTCGGCATCGACGGTCATCACGCCGGCCCGGCGGGCGAGTATCTGGGCGCGTGCGTCTGGTATGAAATCCTCTTCGGCGAGAGCGTGGTGGGCAACGCGTTCATCACGGCGGGCTTGGACAAGACCTACGCGCGCTTCCTCCAAGAGACGGCGCACAAGGCCGTGCTCGCGTCGAGCACGCGGCAACTGACAACGCCCGCCGCGCCGGTGAATTGAGCGTTCTCACGCCTCGCTCCACTCCAACACTATCGCTCTGAGCGAGTCCGCATCAGGTCCAGCCCGTCCATTAAAGCGCCCACATGAACACTCACCCCCTGCTTCTGGCCGCTGTGCTGGCCACTTTTCTGCTGCCGGATACCAGGGCCGCTGACCTCACGCCATCGGCCGACGCCATCAAACTCGCCGTCGAAAAGTCCCTCCCGCTCCTGACCGCCGGGGCGCGCGGCTCAATGGAGAAACGGGAGCGCTGCTTCACCTGCCACAACCAAGGACTGCCCATCATGGCGCTGACCACGGCGCAGTCGCGCGGCATCACGATTGACGTGGTGGAATTGCAGAAGCAGCTCAAGTTCACCGCCGACTTCCTCGACAAAAACCGGACGAACTACGTCGCCGGAAAAGGCCAAGGCGGACAGGCCGACACCGCCGGCTACGCGCTGTGGGCATTGGAGAACGGCGGTTGGAAACCAGACTCCACGACCGCCGCCGTCTCCGAATACTTGCTGCTGTGGCAGCGCGAACTAACACATTGGAAGCCGCAGTCGCGCCGCCCGCCAACGGAGCAAAGCCTGTTCACCTCCACCCACGCGGCGTTGCGCGGGCTGAAGACATTCGCCACGCCGGAACAGCGCGAGCGCATCGGGCAGCGCACGGAGCAAGTGCGCGAATGGCTGCTGAAGACGCCCGCACAGGACACCGAGGACCGCGTGTTCCGCTTACGCGCGCTGCACCTCGCCGCCGCGCCGGATGCCGAGCTCCACAAGGCCATGCAGGAGTTACTTCAAACGCAGCGCGCGGACGGCGGCTGGGCGCAACTCGCCGACTTGGAGAGCGATGCCTATGCGACCAGCACCGCACTGGCTGCGCTCCACCAAACTGGCGGCCTGGCCACCACCGAGGACGCTTACCGCAAGGGCCTTCGCTTCCTGCTCTCGAAGCAGCTCCCCGACGGCTCGTGGCTCGTGACCTCCCGCAGCAAGCCAATTCAGTCCTACTACGAGTCCGGCTACCCGCACGGCACGAACCAGTTCATCTGCATGAGCGCCGCGAGTTGGGCGACCACGGCGTTGTCACTGGCACTGCCGAAGGTCACTGGCGAGCACCCGCGTAAATAACCGTGAACCGGTAGCCGCCGAGATCAGGAGGCGGCTTCGTTGCGTGTCCGGGGATTCCGCCTCCTCACTTCGGCGGCTACGATTCCCTCGGGCCTCGGCCTCGTCCCAATCCCCGGCCTGCCAGCCCACAGTTGTCTTCCCGCAGCCAACCGGCTACACCACGCGGCGCATGACCTTGACCCCCAACCGCCGTCTGGCGCTCGTGGCCATCGTGACGCTGGTGCTGGACCAGCTCACGAAGTTCGCCGTGCTGCGCTTCCTCGGCTACGCGCAGGAGCGCGTCGTCATCGAGGGCTTCTTCAAGTTCGTCCACTGGGGCAACACCGGCGCGGCGTGGAGCATGCTTCATGGAAACAACGAACTGCTCACCGTCATCGCGCTGGTGGCGCTGCTCGCGCTCTTCCTCACACGACACCACTTCGGCATCGAACAACCGCTCGGCCAATGGGCGCTCGGCTTCATGTTCGGCGGCATCGTCGGCAACATCATTGACCGGTTGCTCCACAACCACGTCGTGGACTTCATCTACTTCCACGTCCAGACACGCAGCGGCATCGAGGCAGGCTTCCCGGCTTTCAACATCGCCGACAGCGGCATCTGCATCGGCGTGGGCCTGATGTTCCTACTCTCGTGGCAAATGGAGGAGAAGCCGCCGGAGCCGCCGAAAGCCGCGCCGCCAGACACCATCGCCAAGGAATCCACTGCTGAACCGTCGAAGTGAACCATGAAACCCGCGTTACCCCTGCCGCCGACTAATCACTACTTACTAATCACTCTCCTCTCCCTGCTCGGCGCGGCAGCTCTGCACGCGGCGGACCCGGCCACACAGCTCATCTCCCCCTTCTTCACGCCACCGCCCGAGTTCGCCGGCCAGCTCGGCAGCTACCGTTCCCCGCTCCTCTTCAACGACGGTTCGCGCGTGAAGACCGCCGCCGACTGGCCGCGCCGCCGCGCCGAAATTCTCACGCAATGGCACGGCCTCATGGGCGCGTGGCCGCCGGTGCTGGAAAAGCCGAAGCTTGAATTCCTCGCGCAGAGCAAACGCGACAACTTCACCCAGCACCGCGTTCGCCTCGAACTTGCACCCGGCCAATTCAGCGAAGCTTGGCTGCTCATCCCCGATGGCAAAGGTCCGTTCCCCGCCGTGCTCGTGCCCTTTTACGAACCGGAGACCAGCATTGGCTTGGGCAAAAGCCAGGACCGCGACTTCGCCCTGCAACTCACGAAACGCGGCTTCGTGAGCTTGAGCATCGGCTCCCCCGGCGGCGACGCCCGCAAGCCCGAGCCGGGCCGCGCGGTCTGGCAACCGCTCTCCTTCCTCGGCTACATCGGCGCGAACTGCTGGCACGCGCTGGCGAACCTCCCGCAGGTTGATTCCAAACGCATCGGTGTGGCCGGCCACAGCTACGGCGGCAAGTGGGCCATGTTCGCCTCGTGCTTCTACGACAAGTTCGCCGCCGCCGCCTGGAGCGACCCCGGCATCGTCTTCGACGAGCCGCGCAGCAACGTGAACTACTGGGAGCCGTGGTATCTGGGCCGCGACCCGCAGATGACGCGCAAGCCCGGCCTCCTCCGCGCCGACAGCCCGCGCACCGGCGCTTACAAGACGATGCTGGAGACGGGCCGCGACCTGCACGAAGTCCACGCGCTGATGGCCCCGCGCCCGTTCCTCGTGAGCGCCGGCAGCGAAGACCCGCCCAGCCGGTGGATTCCGCTGAACCACACGATAGCCGTGAACGACCTCCTCGGCGTGAAGCACCGCGTGGCGATGACGAACCGCAAGGAGCACTCGCCCAACGCCGAGTCCAACGCCCAGCTCGTGGCCTTCTTCGAGCACTTCCTGAAGCCAGCGAAGTAGCCTATGGAGTGCGGTGGCCGAGCGCAGGGGCGACCCCGCTTTCGGCGCAAACGCGTGCTGCCATCGGCAACCAACCCCCCGTGTCTGAGCCACAGATGGACACAGATGAAACACAGATGGGAGGGAAGGAAGTTTATAAGGAGAGCAGGAAGGCAAGAATGGGAGGCAGTCCGGGCGGGTCTTGGTTTACACTCCTGCCTTCCTGCTCTCCTTATTGAGCCTTGCTTGCCACATCTGTCTTTAATCTGTAGCCATCTGTGGCCCAAACTTCGGCCTCCCCTCCCCCGGCGGCGCCAGCGCAGCGCTCTGCCGCCGGACTCCATAAATTAAGCACGGGCGTCAGCGGGCGCACGAATGTTTATTGCCGCTGAAGCCCGTCGCAACCACACACGTGGCTGCTAAATCTGCCGCAACCGCCGAGGTCAGGAGGCGGACCAATCCGCCCGAACCCGAATCCACCTCCGCGCCTCGGCGGCTACCCGACCCTCACGGCATCTCCACCAACTTGTAGAGCCGCAGGCCCGCGCCATTCGCCGCCGGGTCCGCTATCTTGAGCGCCCCGTTCTCCACGACCAACGCGTTGGGCAGCAGCGTCCACACGCCACCGAGGTTGCTCGTCACGTGGACCGCATACCGCGCGGCTTGGGCAGCCGTCACCGGCGTGCCGTCCGTGTTGCGCACCACGAGATGCAGCGAACCATCCGCCGCGCGTTCCATGCCGGCGGCCTTGAGGCCGGCGGGCAGGAGGATGTTGAAACTGCCGCCTACATACGTCGCCCCCACCGGGTTCGCGTTCACGTCCGCCACCTCGCGCGGCGAAGCGGCAGTGTCGTTCAGCACGGTGACTGCGGTGCTGCCCGTCCCGTTGACCGTGAAGGTGAGCGTCAGCACATCACGCGTGCCAGCGGCTACGCTGCTGCCAGCGGGCATCACCACCAACAGGCCCACGCGGCCCAAGCCCACCCGCTGCGTGTTCGCCACCACCGTGGCTCCCGGCGCGCCGCTGCCGGCGCTGGCGCTAACGAAGGTCAACGCCGCCGGGTCAAAACCCAGGCTGAACTGCAACCCCGCCTCGTTGCCCTGCGCGTCGAGCTGCACAGTCACCGTGTTCGCCCGGCCCGCGACCAAGCTGCCCCCCGCCACGCGCAGAGTGCGGTTGCCCGCCGACAGGACCGCCGAAGCGCGCAATGCGACCGCTTCCAAACCCGTCGGGCCGCCCACCGCACCGGGCGTATCCAGCGCCGATGCGAAGCGCAACGCCTGCACCCAGTCCGCGACCGTGACCCGACCATCGCCCTTGGAGCCGAGCGGCGCGCAGTCCGCGCGTTGGAACTCACCGTTGGCGGTGCTCGCCGTGTCGAGGCCGGCGGCGAAGCGCCCGATCAGGACCGCGTCCGCCACGGTCACGCTGCCATTGCCGGTGCCGTAAGGCCGCGGGGCCACGTCACCCTCGTAATTGCTCGCCGTCCCGCTCGCGATGGTCACGCTGCTGTCCACGAAGGCCGTGGCTATCACCGAGGCCGACGCATCCGTTACTTCACGCCGTGCGGTCACATCGGTGAACGTGACGGGCGTCGTGCCCACCGCCGCCGTGGGGCTCACGGTGAACGAGACCAGCAACAGTTCGTTGGTGCCGGCCGAGAAGGCCCCGCCGCTCGCGCCGCGCGTGAGCACGAGGCCCACACGGCCACTGGCGGCTGAAACCGCATTTTCCAGCAGCGAGGCTCCGGTGGAGTTCGCGCCGAGCGCGGTGCCCGCGTAGGTGAGCTTGCTCGTGTCGAAGTTCAACGTGAAGCCGACGGCGTTCTCGGTGCCGACGGCCTTGAGGAGGATGGGCACCACCAAGGTTTCACCCTGCCGCCCCGTCGGCGTCGCGCCGGAGAGGAAGACGCGCGTGGCCAGCGGACTCACCGTGATGGTGAAGGTTTGCGGCGCGCTGGTGTCCACGCCGCCGTTGGCTGTGCCGCCGTCGTCCTGCGCGATGACGGTGACCGTGGCGGACCCGTAGGCATTTAGCGCCGGGATGAAGGTGAGCGTGCCCGCCGTGCTGAGGGCCGGCTGCACGAGGAAGAGCGCGTCGGCATCGTTCGTGACGGTGAAGGTGACGACCTGCGAAGCCTCACCCGCCGGGCCGGCAGAGATGCTCGTGGCGTAGGTGGCGACCGTCTGCGCGCCGGAGTCTTCCAAGACCGTGACGGTGGGGGCCGCCAGCGCAAAGCTCGGCGCGTCATTCACCGGCGTGACGGTGATGGTGAAGGTGCCGCTGCCAGTTGGAGCCGCGCTGGAATCTAGCCCGACTACCGTGATGACCGCACTGCCGTTGGCGTTGGCTGCGGGTGTGAAGATCAGGGTGCCGTTAGCGGCCAATGCGGGGGGCGCGCTGAAGAGCGCTGCATTGTCACTCGTGAGGCTGTAGCTCTCCGTGGTGGCGGGGGAACCGGTCACGAAACCGGGCGTGCTGCGGAGGCCGGAGTCCTCCACCACGGTCACGGTGTTGGTGGCCAGGGTGACGACTAGACTGGCGGGGCGGAACAGGAAGGCGGCATCCGCGTAGCCGAGGATTTCCGAGCCGAAGTTGATGGCAGTGCTGAACTGATTGATGCTCTCGTTGCGGAAATACCAGCGGTTCAGGCCGGGCACCACGGTGAGGTTGGCGAGGTCGTTCAAGTTCGCGAAGGAGCTGATCACCGTGGTCGCTCCGTCCGGGAGGCGCGTGCGCACGATGCTCTGCGAGTCGCGGGCATAGACGAGGTAGTGGCTGCCGCCGAAATACTCCGCGACGCCCCAATAGGCCCAGCTCTCGGAGTTGACGCGGGTCGGACGAGCCATCGCTCCGAGGTCGGTGACAGCGCCGCTGGCGGGGTTGATGGAGTAGGCGCGGGTGCCGTTGTGCAGGACGATGCGGCCCCAGCCGGAGAAGATGCCCACCTCGGCGTTATAAAGCCCCGTGCCGGGCATGACGATGGACGCGTCCAGCGTGACGGCCGTGCCGTTGGGCAGGCCGGTGGTGCTGTTGATTTCAACGAGCCGTGTCACCGTGCCGCCGAGGATGCCGAGGGGCGCCGTGCCGTTGGCCAGGAGGTAGGCCTTCTGCGAGCGGAGGTCGCTGACGAGGGAATCGTGCGCCAAGCGTCCGGCCGGCGTCACCAAGGGGTTCGTGAGTTGCACCCCGCCAGTCAGGTCCAGATTGAAGCTGCCGACCGCTTCATCGCCCCGAAGGAATACCTTTTGGTCCGTAACGACCAGGCCGCCGCGGTCGTCGCCGGCGATGTTGCCCGGGTCCACGGTTACCACGTTGTTGGCCGTGAGGCGGACAATCTTGAAGAGGTCGGCGTCAATCGCGCTGACCGCCAGCGCCACGGCGGAGCTGGTCGCGGAGCCGCTGGCGTTCACGATGACGACTGAGTAGTTTCCGACGTCACCCAGCACCGTCACGGCGATGGGGTAGGTGCTGGCGGTCGCCAAAGGAATGAGGACAGGTCCAGCCCCGACATCCTTATACCACTGATAGGTCAGCGGTGCGGTGCCGCTGGCAGCGACGGAGAAGGCGGCGGCCTCGCCCACGATGACGCTCACCGCTGTCGGCTGCACGGCAATCGTCGGGGAGACCGGCGAGGAGACAAACGTCGCGTCCGCGTAGCCCAGTGACTCGCTGAACGCGCCGAACTGCGAGCCGCTCTCACTGTTAGAATACCAGCGGTTTTGCGGCACGGAGACCGGCCGGGGCAGCAACGGAAACGCTCTCCGTTGCGTCCTGGATCAATGATTCAATCATGCCGGACAAGCAGTCGTGCATGGTGCGGCATCGGAGGAATAAAAAGTTGCTTTGGTGCATTGGCTGGCTAGTTTGCGAGCCCGCTGCCGACGCGGCAGCTCAACCAAACAACCAAGCAGTTCTACGCATGAGCAAACGATTCATCTTCTCCTCCGAATCCGTCGGCGAAGGCCATCCGGACAAAGTCGCCGACACGATCTCTGACGCCGTCTTGGACGCGTGTTTGTCGCAGGACAAATACAGCCGCGTCGCCTGCGAGACCTACGTGAAGTCGAACATCGTCATCGTCGGCGGTGAGATCACCACGAAGGCCAAGCTCGATTTCACCAAGCTCGCCCGCGAGGCCATCCGTGGCATCGGTTACGTGAACGAGGACGATGTGTTCCACGCCGACAAGGTGTTCGTGAACACGATCATCACGCAGCAGTCCCCCGACATTTCGCAGGGCGTGGACGCCAAGGCCGCCAAGGGCAAGAAGAAGGCCGAGCAAGGTGCCGGCGACCAAGGCCTCATGTTCGGCTACGCGAGTGACGAGACACCCGAACTGATGCCCGCGCCGATCATGTTCGCGCATCGCTTGGGCAGTAAGCTCACGCAGATCCGCAAGGCCGGGAAGCTCGCTCCGTGGCTCCGCCCCGATGCGAAATCCCAGGTGTCCGTCGTTTACGAGGACGACCAGCCCGTCTCCATCTCGAACGTCGTTATCTCCACCCAGCACGCGGCGGGCGTGGAGCACAGCTTGATTGAGCAGTTCTGCATCGAGGAAGTCATCAAGAAGGTGCTGCCCAAGGGGATGCTCACCGCCAAGACCGAGTTCCTCATCAACCCCACCGGCAACTTCGTCGTCGGCGGCCCGCAGGGCGACACCGGCCTCACCGGTCGCAAGATCATCGTGGACAGCTACGGTGGCTTTGGTCGTCACGGCGGCGGGGCCTTCTCCGGCAAAGACCCGTCGAAGGTGGATCGCAGCGCCGCCTACATGGGCCGCTACGTTGCGAAGAACATCGTCGCCGCCGGCCTCGCCAAGCGCGCCGAGATTCAGTTTGCCTACGCCATCGGCTATCCCGAACCGGTCAGCGTGTATGTGAACACCTTCGGCACCGCGCAGGGAGGCTTGACCGACGAAGCCATCACGGACGCCGTGTGCGCCGTCTTCAGCTTCAAGCCCGCCGACATCGTCAAGCACCTCAACCTGCTCCGCCCGATTTACGGCAAGACAACCAACTACGGTCACTTCGGCAAGGTCGGCGACAAGGACCTCACCTGGGAAACCACGGACAAGGTCAAGGCGCTGCAAAAGGCTGTTAAGTGAATGCTCTCGTTGAAGCTTTGAAGCGAACCGGGGCTATGCCTCTGCGCTTCAGCGTTTCAATCTTTTAACCCTTCAACTCTTCAATCCCCTAACCACAAACAAGAACACTATGGCCAAAAAAACCGCCGCCAAGAACGACTACAAAGTCAAAGACATCAGCCTCGCCGAATGGGGCCGCAAGGAACTCGACATCGCCGAGCACGAGATGCCCGGCCTGATGGCGATCCGCCAGAAGCATGCGAAAACGAAACCCCTCAAGGGCGTCCGCATCACCGGCTCCCTGCACATGACCATCCAGACCGGCGTGCTCATCGAGACGCTCGCGGCCTTGGGCGCGTCCGTGCGCTGGGCGAGCTGCAACATCTTCTCCACCCAAGACCACGCCGCTGCGGCCATCGCCGCCGCCGGCATCCCCGTCTTCGCGTGGAAGGGCGAGTCGTTGGAAGAATATTGGTGGTGCACTGAGAAGGCCCTCGACCACGGCGACGGCAAAGGCCCCGAGTTGATCGTGGACGACGGCGGCGACGCCACCCTGCTCATCCATAAGGGCTACGAACTCGAAAACGGCGACGGCTGGGTCAACACCCCCTCCGACAACCACGAGGTCAAAGTCATCAAAGACCTCCTCAAGTCCATGTCCAAGAAGCGCGGCAAGGGCTACTGGCACGGCATCGTCGCCGCTTGGAAGGGCGTCTCCGAAGAGACCACCACCGGCGTCCACCGCCTCTACCAGATGCTCGAACAGGGCAAACTTCTCGTCCCCGCTATCAACGTCAACGACTCTGTCACCAAGGCGAAGTTCGACAACCTCTACGGTTGCCGCCACTCCCTCGTGGACGGCCTCAACCGCGCGATCGATGTCATGATCTCCGGCAAGGTCGCCGTCATCTGCGGCTACGGCGACGTCGGCAAGGGCAGCGCCCAATCCCTCCGCGGCCAGGGCGCGCGCGTCATCGTCACCGAGATCGACCCCATCTGCGCCCTCCAGGCCGCGATGGAAGGCTACGAAGTCACCACCCTCGAGGACACCCTCGGCCGCGCTGACATCTACATCACCACCACCGGCAACAAGGACATCCTCACGCTGGAGCATATGGCCAAGATGAAGGACCAAGCCGTCGTCGCGAACATCGGCCACTTCGACAACGAGATTCAAGTGGACCGCCTGAACCAGGCCAAGGGCGTCAAGCGCAAGAACATCAAGCCCCAGGTGGACCAATACACCTTCGCCGACGGCCACAGCATCTTCATGCTCGCCGAAGGCCGC
This sequence comes from Klebsiella pneumoniae, assembly GCA_943330855.2. Taxonomy (GTDB): domain Bacteria; phylum Verrucomicrobiota; class Verrucomicrobiia; order Limisphaerales; family SXTU01; genus SXTU01. The sequence goes on along the minus strand of CALQJI020000003.1, from coordinate 32,652 downwards.
CTCGTGAACCTCGGCTGCGCCACCGGCCACCCGAGCTTTGTCATGTCCAACTCCTTCTCGAACCAGACGCTCGCGCAGCTCGACCTCTGGGCGAACAAGGACACCTACAAGGTCGGCGTCTATCGCCTGAGCAAGAAGCTCGACGAAGAAGTCGCCCGCCTGCACCTCGAGAAGATCGGTGTGAAGCTAACCCGCCTCACGGACAAGCAGGCCGCCTACCTAGGCATCTCCGCCGACGGCCCCTACAAGCCCGAGCACTACCGCTACTAAAGCCGTAGCCGCCGAGGTCAGCAGGCGGAACACTTCAAAGGCGGACGGCTCACCCCGTCCGCCTTTCGCTTTACTACGAACCTCCCAAGTTGCCTTCGTAGGCGCAGCTCTCCGCCTTCCCCCACGGCTACTCGTTGATGCCGCTGTGCGAGAGGTCCCGCTATTCGGATAGCCACGTCTCTTCCAAGTCCTCCCAGCGCGAGAGTTGCCGCGCGCCCCCCACCGGACAGGCTTCAGGCTTGGGGCTTTCCGGCGGCGAGATACTCCGTGGGAACAGTGCGATGGCAGACGGCGGTGCCTTGGACAAGGGCGTGGGCGTGGGTGCTGTGTTCATATCGGCGTTCTCTCGTGGTGACTCCCGATAAGTTGTTCACGAATGCCGTCAGCGCAAGAGGAGTTTTTCTCACCACCCCACCCGATGAGAAAGGGGAGCTGCGGCTCGTGCGTCTCCCTTCCTCCCCTCCCGCTTTTCCACCAACTCACTTTCTCGTTGTATCCCTCCGCGCGCTTGCCCCTTATTTACGTCGCGACAGTCAGAGCCAATCAAAGTGAAACCCACCGACCTCCGCGGCATCCTCCAATACATCCCCCGCTTCCGCGAAAAGACCTTTGTCATCGCCGTGGATGGCGCGGTCGTGACCGACGAGAACTTCGCCAACCTCCTGCTAGATGTCGCAGTGCTGCGCTCGCTGAACATCCGCGTCGTCATCGTCCACGGCGCGGCGGCGCAAATCCAGGCGCTCGGGGCCGAGCGCGGCATCACGCCCTCGAACCTCGACGGCACCGGCATCACCGACGCCGCCACGCTCCAACTCTCCCTCACCGCGGCGAACCGCCTCACCCACGAAATCCTCGAGGGGCTTTCCACGAACGACCTGCGCGCGGCCACGCCCAACGCTGTCATCGTCTCGCCCTTGGGCATTTTGCAGGGCGTGGACCATCTCTTCACCGGCAAGGTCGAGCGCGTAGACACGGAGCTGCTCCAAACCCTCTTGGCAGCCGGCATCACCCCGGTCATTCCGCCGTTGGGTTTCGACGGCGATGGCAAGACCTACCGCGTCAGCTCCGACACGATTGCGCTGGCCATCGGCACGGCGCTGAAAGCGGCGAAGATAATTTTCATCACGACGACAGACGGGCTGTTCCATCAGGGCAAGCTGCTCAAGCAAGTCCTCGCCGCCGACCTGCGCGCCTTGATTGAGCGCAGAGAACTTTCCACCGAGGACACCGCCCGCGCCCGCGCCGCCGCCGCCGCCTGCTTGCAAGGCATTCCCCGCGTCCACCTCATCAACGGCCGCACCGACGAGTCGCTGCTCGCCGAGGTCTTCTCCAACGAAGGCGTCGGCACGCTCATCTACGCAGATGAGTTCCAGCAAATCCGCCCCGCGCAGAAGAAGGACATCCGCGCCCTGCTGCGCCTGACGAAAAGCTCCGTCCTCAGCGAGGAGCTGATGAAGCGCACGCGCGCCAGCATCGAGAAGCACCTCGGCGACTACTACGTCTTCGACATTGACCGCAACCCGGTCGCCTGCGTCGCGCTGCACGTCTATCCCGAGGCGAACACCGGCGAGCTGGCCTTCCTCTTCGTCGCGCCATCACACGAGAACCAGGGCGTGGGCAAGAAGCTCATCCAGTTCGTCGAGAACAAAGCCCGCGACCTCGGCCTTAGCGAACTCGTCACGCTCTCCACGCAAGCCTTCACCTACTTCCAGAGCAAGGGCGGCTTCACCGAGGGCACGCCGGAGAACCTGCCCCCCGCCCGCCGCGAGAAGTATGAGCAGAGCGGACGCAACTCGAAGGTGCTGGTGAAGAAGCTGGGCAAGTGACCCGGTAGGGCCGCGTTGCTGCGCGGCCTCTGGCTGCGGGACGCCGCGAGGAGGAAAAGCTCAGACTCCGGGGCCCTTCCCCCCTCACCCTGGTCCTCCCCCGCTGGGAGAGGGAGCGACTTCGCGCCAGCTCGTGAACCCGTGCGCCGCCTTTTGCCGAGACGCGGACTCCGTGGCTCCCGCTCCCAGCGGGAGAGGGATGGGGTGAGGGAAGAAGCACACTTTCCTACGGCAGCGGCACGGCGTGATGGAAGCGTGGAATACCGATGCGCTGCGTTTTGGTCTCCCTCTCCCTTCCTCGGATGAGGGGAAGGCGCGCGGTGTGGCGTTCGGTTGGCAAGGCCCCGACATTCATCGGGAATTGGTATGAGTTGCGCCCCGAGCGTTGTCATTGCGCGCTGGGTCAGCCACGCTGGGCACAGTGACTGACATTAAATCCATCACGAGCGCGGAACTGGAAGCCTGCTTGAAGGAGTGGGGCGCGCCCGCTTACCGCGCGGGGCAGGTGCTGGACTGGCTTTACAAGCGCCGCGTCACGAGCTGGGACGCGATGACGAACTTGCCCAAACCACTTCGCGCGAAGCTGACCGAGAGCTTCTCGCTTCAGGTCCTCGAACTCGTCCGCAAGCAGGGCGCGGGCGACACCACGCAGAAATTTCTCTGGCGGCTGCCTGACGGCGCGCTCATCGAGAGCGTGCTCATCCCCGCCAACCCCGCGCTCTACGGCGAGGCCAGCGACCGCCACACGCTCTGCGTCTCCACCCAGGTGGGCTGCGCCTACGGCTGCAAGTTCTGCGCGAGCGGCCTCGATGGCTGGAAGCGCAACCTCGGGCCGGAGGAAATCGTGGAGCAGGTTTTGGCCACGGAGAGATGGCACGCCTCAGAGAGTGTTCAGTGTTCAGTTTCCAGTATTCAGTCGGAGGGGGCGGACGCGGCGTCGCCATCACTAAATACTCCGAAGGCTCGACTCATAAACAACCTCGTCATCATGGGCATGGGCGAACCGCTGGCGAACTACGACAACTTGCTGAAGGCCTTGCGCTTGCTGAACGCGCCGTGGGGCGGCGGCATCGGCGCGCGGAAAATCACCATCTCCACCAGCGGCCTCGCGCCGCAAATTCGCAAGCTCGCGATCGAGCCGGAACAATTCCGCCTCGCCATTTCGTTGCACGGCGCGACGGACGAGGTCCGTGCCCGCATCATGCCGGTGAACCGCAAATATCCGTTGGCCGAACTGGTGGCGGCGCTCGAAGTTTACCAGCGCCGAAAGGACCAACTCATCACCTTCGAATACATTCTCATCGCCGGCGTGAACGACGCTCTCGATCAGGTCAAACCGCTCGCCACCCTCGCCACTCAATTGCACGCAAAGGTGAACTTGATTCCCTACAACACGGTGGAGGGCCTCGAATGGTCACGCCCGGCGGAGTCCGTGTGCGAAGCCTTCCTCGCCGCGCTGGAGCGGCACGAAGTCACCGCCACACTGCGGCGCGAAAAGGGCGGGGACATTGATGCGGCGTGCGGCCAGTTGCGGCTGAAAACGGAGCGTGAACTTCAGGCCGCCGTCTGATAAACAATTGCTCGTAGTGAATCGCAAAGCTCCCACCACGCCACTGGCCCACCGCGCGAAACGAATGCTCGCCCGGCTCAAGCATGTGCGCGGCCTGAGCGAGGACGAAAAGGCGCTGCACGCGCTCGGTTTGGCGGCTACCCCGGAGGAACGATGGCGACTGATGCGGAATCATCTTCGGTTGTTCAACTCCTCGACGCCCTGAAGCAGGGGGGCATCCCCTTCATGCTAGCGGGCAGGTCGGCGGCCAACTTGCAGGGCATCATGGTCAGCACCATTGACGTGGACATCTAGCTTGGCTTGCCCTCGCGCCAATACATGAGGGTCTCCAACCTGTGCCGAAGCCTCGGGGCCACGCTACGCAGTCCAAACAAGGTTTACCTCTCCGACGACACGCCGGTGGATTTTATCTACGAAGTCACCGGCCTGCCTGCCTTCGAGAAAGAGCTGCCCAAGGCCAAATGGCTGTCCTTCCACGGGCAACGCATCCCCGTCCTCCCATTGGAGCGCATCTGCAAGAGCAAACAGGCCATCGGTCGGGACAAGGACAAACTCCACATCCTTCTAATCAAGCAGGCATTGAAGTGCAGACGGGCAGCAACGACGCGACGACCGCCTGCCAAACGGCGGGTTCGTCCGCTTTGAAACAGTCGGTGGTGGATAATCCGTGTTCCATCCGTGTTCCATCCGTGGCTAAACTGTTCCCGTGATTGCTCTGCTCGACTACGGCTCCGGCAACTTGCGCAGTGTGGAGAAAGCCCTGCACAAGGTCGGCGCGGACCTGCTCGTCACCACGCGGCCCGAGGCGCTCCGGGACGCGCGCGCCATCGTGCTCCCCGGCGTCGGCGCGTTTGACGACTGCATCACCGCGATGCAGCGGCAGGACCTGCTCGGCGCGGTGCGGGAGTTCATTCAGACGGGCAAGCCCTTCCTCGGCATCTGCGTCGGCTACCAGGCGCTGTTTGAGAAGAGCGAAGAGTTCAACAGTTGTGCGGCGGGCCTGGGCGTCTTCGGCGGCAAGGTCGTGCGCTTCGCCGAGCAGCCGGGCCTGAAGATTCCGCAGATTGGCTGGAACCAGCTCGAAATCACCCGCCCCGACTGCCCGCTCTACGCCGGTATCCCCGACGGCAGCCACGTCTATTTCGTCCACAGCTTCCACCCGCAGCCGACGGACCCCGGCATTGTTGCCACCCGCACGGATTACGGGGGGACGTTCGCCTCCTCCGTCTGGCGGGACAACGTCTTCGCGACGCAATTTCACCCCGAGAAAAGCCAAACCGTCGGGTTGCGGTTGCTGCGGAACTTTGTTTCCGTGGCGGCTTGAATTTTGCGCCGGTCATCGCGTCGCTCCCACCTTCATGTCGTCTAGCATTTTAACCACCGAGACTCAGATTTACCGCCGACTCGGCCCCAAGCCAGCGACGGCGGCGAGAGCTCCCTTCGCCATCGCCGCCGTCGCGCCCACCGAGGCAGCCACCGGGGCGGCCACCGCCGCGCGGGCCGTGGCACAACTCCGACATGATTTGCATCTCTTCATGCGGCAGGAGAGCGAGGTCGAAGCTCACGATGCCTCCCCCCGCCGCCTCGCCGTGCTGCTGGATATGTATGAGGCACTCCACTCCCTGACAGAAGGCCCGGCGCGCTGGGAATCCCGCGCCGCCGCCACACTGGCCCGCGCATTGCAAAGCTACACGGAGGAGTTGCAGGCTGAACCAGAGGCGGCCTCCACCTCCGCGATGCGGACGCTGGCTCAAGGCATCGACCTGCTGGCGAACCTGATCGAGCGGCACACACCCGGCCTCGATGAAACCGGCCCCGCACCCTTCGTCCTCGTGGTGGATGACGAACCGCTCTCCCGTCGCCTCGCCAATCTGGGCATGGAGCGGGCGGGCCTCGCGCACATCAGCCTCGACTCCTCCACCGAAGCAGTCGAACTCCTCCAACGCCAGCGCTTCGACCTCGTCATCCTCGACATCCACATGCCCAACCTCGACGGCTGCGAGCTGTGCCGGCGGATGCGGAAAATGGCCTTCCACGCCACCACCCCCGTCGTATTCGTCACCGGCCAGAACGACTTGAAAGCCCGTGCCCAGGCCTTCCTGAGCGGCGGCACGGACTTCATCGGCAAGCCCTTCCACGGCGGCGAACTCACGGTGAAAGCCCTCGGCCACATCCTGCGCGCACGCTCCCCGCGTCCGCTGGGAGACACCTCCATCTTCACGCTGGCCGGGGTCACGAATGATGCCGGCTTGGCGGCCTCCTCCAGTCCGGCACGCAGATAAGCGGAGTGCTGATTTCACCCTTCGGTTTTGGATTCATGTCGGGACGAATTGGCCGCGACTTCCTAAACTCACGGGCATACCGCAGCAGCCCAGTTTTCCTCAAGCCGAGTTCGCTGCGAAAAGGAAGTTCAGCGGCGTGCCCTATCAAGGCACCTGCACGCGTGTGCGGAAGAAATAGCGCTGCAAGCTTCGCAATGGCGTCTGGCTGCGGATGGTGACGCGCTCCGTGCCGTCACCGAGATCTTCCGGCTGGCCGACTTGCGTGGTGCCCACCGCGCTGCCGAAGGGAATGCTGGTGAACGCATCCACTACGATGTTCGCCCCGTTGAGGTTCTTGCGGCGGATGAAGGAGAGCGCCGGATAGTTTTCCCCGCCCTCTGAGTGCGTCCGGTTGGCGGGCAGCACTCGGGACTGCGATTGCATCGGGTGCGTGCCGAAGGCGAACTCGACTACATTCGAGAGGCCGTCACCGTCGGGGTCGTCGCCGGGGCCGTCCTGGCCGACGGGCAGGCCTTTGTCGGCCTTCCATTCAGCAAACGTGGGTGAAGGTCCGGCGAGGGAGATGTTCACCACCGAGCTGGTGATGGAATTGGCGTTGTCTGTGACGACCACCGTATAACTCCCGGTCTGCGGCACTTGGACGTTAGGGAAAAACAATTGCGAGCTGACCTCGCCGGCCAGTCCAACGCCATCCTTCCGCCACTGATAGGCAAGTGAGCCGCTGCCCGTCGCGACCACCGCGAGCTGATGGCTGGCTCCGGCGGGAACCGCTTGGCTGGGACTGAGCGAGAGGATTTGCAGCGGCAGCGAGGTGCCGCCGGCGGGCGCGGCGTTGAGGCGAAAGATGCGGGGCACGGGCGTGCCGTTCAGACTCGTCTGTGCACCGCAGACAAACACGGCGCTGCGTGTGGCATCGGCAAAGGCAAACTGCGCAGTCCCATCCAGCCCCGTGCCGAGCTGGATGGAGTTCTGAAACGTGCCGTCGCTGTTGACCATCGCGAGGTTGCGGATGGTCGTGCCGTTGATGTTCGTGAAGGAACCCGCGAGCAGCACGGAGCCGTTGGCAAAGCCGATCGCGGTGCTGAACGAGGGCTGGAGGACGTTGTTCGTAGCGGTGTTGATGAATGTCGTGTCCAGCGCGCCGCTATCCAGCAGCCGCGCCATGCCGCGCCGGGGCTGTCCGGCGATGGTGAGATAACGGCCGGGCACCAGAATCCCTCCGGTGGGCGCGAGCTGCAGGTCATACGCGGGCGAACCGTTGAAGCTCGCGGTGGCGAACGTGCCGTCCAACGTGCCATTCGTCTGCAAGCGCATCAGCGTGCTGTCCGTGTAGCCGGCAGTGTAGGCGAAGATGAGGATTTTGCCGTCCGGCTGGATGAGCAGCCCGTTGGACTGCACCTCGTCAATGACCAGCGACCCAGTATTGAAGTTCGTGTCAAACGCGCCGTTGGTCAGCAAGCGGGACACATGCTTGTGCGTCGCGCCACCGCCCGCAGCGATGCCCGGCAGATAACCGGCCACGACGACCCGGTCCTGCGCATCCACGGCCACGGAGAAGAGGTTGTTCAGTGCGGCAGCAGGGGCGAAGCTGGTGTCGTGCGTGCCGTTGGCGTTGAGCAGCACGACGCGCGCGTTGGTCACGCCGCCCACGCGGGAGACCTCGCCTACGATGGCGATGCGTCCATCCGAGAGCAGCGCCACATCGGTGATGCGCGCCGGACCGAAGTAAGCGCCGCCGCGCAGGAACTCGAGCAGCGGCGGCGTGAAGCCACTGTCGAGCGTGCCGTCCGCATTGAGGCGGAGGATGCTGTAGTTCGTGCCGCCGCTCGCGTTGGAATACTCAAACGTGCCCGCCACCACGACCTTGCCGTCGGGTTGCACCACACCATTCGCGAAGATGAGGTTCGTGGTGTAAAGCGACGCGCCGCTGCGGATGACGGTGGAGCGCACGAGCGGCACGTTGGCGTTGAAGGCCGTGTTCAGCGTGAGGTCCATGCTCGTGGCCGGCGGAGTGTGGATGGAGAGTGCGGCGGTGGTGCTGAAGGTGGTGCCGTTGAGGCTGGAGACTTCCACCGTGTAAAAGCCGGCGTTGTTCGTCTGCACATTGCCAACCGTCAGCGTGGCGGTGCCTTGTCCGGAAACTGCGCCGCCATTCACCAGCACCACGCCATCCTTCTTCCACACGTAGCTGAACGGCCCGCCGAAGCCGGTCGCTTGCACCGTAAAAGTCGCGGTCGCGCCGACCGCACGGGCGATGGACTGCGGGGGCTGCGTAATGGTCGGGGGTGCGGGCACCACCGCGTCGAGTTGCACCCGCTGGAGGCCGCGCTGCGTGGTGGGCAGGGTCAGTTGCATGTTGCCGCCGACCAGCGCGGTGCCATCGCCGAGCGGGCGGATGGCATAGAGGACGTTTCCGAATACCGGCGGATAGGTGGAAGTGAACCCGGCGGTGAGCACGCCGTTGCTCTCCAGCAGCGCAATCTTCGGCATGAGCGTGCCGTTGACATTGTTGAAGCTGCCGACGATGGCCATCCGGCCGCCGGACAGGAATGCCATCCCGAAGACGTGGCCGTTGAGCGGCGCGCTGAACGTGCTGTCCGCCGTGCCGTCGGCGTTGAAGCGCGTGAGCGCGGTGCCGTTGTTGTCGCTGAAATAGACCTTGTCGTCCGGCCCCACGTGGACGGTCGGGATGTTCGCCCCCGCCGCGCCAAAGGCCGCCTGCCCGGTGCCGTCGGCGTTGATGCGCCGCAGGCCGAAGGCTCCGGACACGATGATCCGGCCGTCGCTCTGCAAGGCCATGTCGAACAACTGGCCCGTCAGCGTCACGGTGGTGAACGTGCCGTCTGCCGTGCCGTCCGCGTTGAAGCGGTGGACGTTGCCATTGTTGAAACCGCTGCTGCCGCTGGCCACGAGCAGCTTGCCGTCCGCGAGGCGGAGAATGCGCTTCACGGGCGAGCCGATCGCGTGGGTGAAGTTCGTATCGGTGGAGCCGTTGGTGTTGAGGCGCACGAGCCACAGGCGATTGCCCGGTTGCCAGGTGGAGAAAAAGCCGCCGACGAAGGCCTGCCCGTTCAACAGCTCGCGCACGCTGGTCACCACGGCGCTGCCGCCGCTGCCGGAGGAAACGAAGTTCGTAACCACCGTGCCATCGGCGCGGACGCGCGCGGCGTCGGAGCCGTTGGCAAACAGGTCACCAGCGAGCAGGAAGTCGCCGTTCGCGGCGGGCGCGATGTCGTTGACCGTGCCGCTCACTGTGGTGACGAAGTCGGGCCGCAACGCGCCGGGGGCGATGACGCTCGGATAGGCGGTGCTGCTGGTGGCCCCCGGCGCAAAAGCGTTGTTGACCACCACGCTGTAGCCGCTGTTGCCCTGCGCGTCGGCCAGTTGCGCGTTTTGAATGACGAGCGTGCTGGTGTTAACGCCGGAGAGGTTGCCGCCATTGACGAGGTTCGTTCCGTCGCGTCGCCATTGGTAGGTGAGTGGCTGCGTGCCGTCGGCCACCACGGTGAGCGTGAGTGTTTGGCCCTGATAAACAACTTGCGCGACCGGCTGTTGGGTGATGGTCGGCGGGCGGTTCACGAGCAACTGCGCCGGATTGCTGGGCGCGCTGGCGCCGAAGGGGTTACTGGCGATGACATCGTAGACACCTTCGTTCGTGCCCACGGCGTTGGAGACGAGGAACTGGCTGGTCAGCGCGCCGCTGAACTTGCCGCCGGCCACGATGGGCTGGCCGTTGAAACGCCATTGATAACTGAGCGGGCCGGGACCGACCGCGCCGACGGTGAACTGGGCATTCTGCAAGTTGCTCACCGTGAGGGAGACGGGGTGGAACACGATGACGGGCGGGCCGCTCACGCCAAGCGAGACCGGCTGGCTCAACGCACTGCCGTTGTCGTTCCACACGGAGACATGATAGACGCTGGCATCCAGCACATCCACGCCGGTGAGCGTGAGCGTGGCGGTGCCGGAGCCGGAGACGCCGGGGCCATCGCTCATGGGCGAGCCGTTGTTGAGCCAGCGGTATTGGAGGTTCGTGCCAGTGGCGGTCACGGTGTAGCCCACGGTTGTGCCGGCGTTGACCGTCTGGCCTGCGGGGCTGGGCTGGCCGGTGATGACCGGCTGCGGAGCGCTCTGATACGGCGCGGAGACGATGACACCCGCGCTGTCACTGGCGGCGACGTATTGGCCCGCTGCGGCCACGGCGGTCCACAGCGTGCTGGGAATGTTGGAGACTTCGCGCGTCCAGTTCGTGCCGTTCTGCGAGTGCAGGACCACTGCGCCTTCGCCGGAGCCGGCGGTATAGCCCACGGCGACAAAACGATCGCCAGCGTATTTCACGGCGTTGAGGAATTCAAAGGTGCTGGGGCTGGTGCTGCGGGAAGTCCAGTCGATGCCATTGACCGAGGTGCGGATGGCCCCGTTATCGCCGACGGCGACGAAGAGACCCTTGGCAAAGGTGACGGACTTGAGCGAAGCGCTGGAGCCACCGGTGGTGACCCAGGTTTCACCGTCGGTGGAATAACGCAGCAGGCTGCTAGTGCCGATGGCCGTGAAGAGTCCGTTTCCGTAGGCTACATCTCTCAACTGCGCACTAGTGCTGCCGGTCGTGCGGTTCGCCCAGTTCATTCCGTTGGTCGAGGTGAGAATGGTGCCGTTCGCGCCCACGGCCACGAATTTGCCCTGCGCGTATGTGACGGCGTTTAGATAAACCTGCGTCGGCGTCGTTTGCGGCAGCCAGCGTGAGCCGTCCATGGAGACGGAGACAAAGCCGTTGGAGAAGGTGTTGTTGCCCTCGCCAACGGAGACGAGCAGGCCGTTGCCGAACGTGACCGCGTTGTGGCCGTGCGTCGTGGTGGCGATAGACCAGTTCACCAGGTCCGGCGAAGTCATCCGGTTCAGGCCAGCCAACGCGACGAAGCGTCCGTTGCCGTAACCCAGGCCAAAAATGCCCGACACGGAGGGGAGGGTGTAGCTCCAGTTCGTGCTGTCGATGCTGGTCATGCGGATACCGTCTTGCGCGTAACCTGTCGTCCCGTCCCGCGAGCCGTAGGTGACGGGGCGCGGAATGTTCACCGTGATGGCGCTCCAGTTCGTGCCGTGATTTTCGGAAACCAGCACGGTGGAATCTTCCGCAAGGGCGACAAGCTTCACATTCCCCACAGAGGGATAGCCGATGCTCACGAGGCGCTTCGAGGTGCCGGAGGTGAGCGTGGTCCAAGTGGTGCCGTTGGTGGACTTGCGGATGACGCCGCTGTCGCCCACGGCGACGAAATAGTTGAAGATCGTGTAGACGACGCGGTTCAAGTTCTCCGTGGTGCCGGAGGCGACGCCACTCCACGACTGGCCGCTGTTCACCGAGCGCAAAATCGTGCCGCCGCCACCGACCACGACCACGTTTGCGTCCGCCGAGGCCGCGATGCTGCGTAGGGAAACCGTGGTGCCGGAGGGAACATTGGTCCATGCGTTCTGGCCACTGCTGTAGCGCACAATGGTGCCATTTTCGCCCACGGCAACGCCACCGCTGGAGAAAAAGCTGTGCGCATCGCGCAGGGTATTCGTGGTGGGCGAGACGAGGCTTGCGAGATACGCCGGGTGCGCGATGACGCCGCGCACGCCGAAGCTCTGGTTCTGCAGGACGCTTTGGAAGTCGTAATACTGGATTTCATCCCACACCTCTCCGGAGACCGGCGTGTTGTTGTAGTTTTGATTGTTCACGTCCGGCTGCTGGAGCGTGCGCGTATGCACGGCCCACGCGCGCCCGTCCCCCGTGGTCATCACCACGCTGCCGACGGCGACGAGCGTATTGTTGGCCGTCACCATGTCGTTGATGTCCACGATCGGATAACTCCCCCGGCTCCAGGCCGTGCCGTTCGTGGAGAAGTAGCAGTTGTCCGAGACGAAGACGCCGTTCACGAACCCGATCGCGTCGCCCAACCCGCTGACGACCGTGCTTGTGGCCCCGCTGGCATCCGCGTTGACGAAGGAAATGACTTTGATGGGGTTCATGGCGACCCATTTGCCGTTGCCGTAAGCGACATCGGACAAGTAGCCGGTGCCGGAAACTTGTTCCGGGTTCCAAGTGCTGCCGTTGGCGGAAGTTTGGATTCGGCTGCCATCAGTGAAGAGGTTGTAGCCCAACGCGACGAACACGCCGTTGAGGAACTTGATGTTCGACCATGACAGGCCGGCAGCGGACGGCCCTTGCACAGTGGTCCACGACGTGCCGTCGGTGGAGGTGTAAATCTCGTTCTGAATGCTGACGGCGACGAACACGCCGTTACCAAAAGCCACCCCGAGGATGTTTTGAAACCCAGTCACGCTGCGCGTCGTCCACGTCAAGCCGTCCGCCGAGCTAATGACCATCGCGCCGTCGCCCACCGCGACATAGACGCCGTTGCCGTGCGCGACTGCGTTCAACTGCTTCGTGGTGGAGCTGTTGACCGCTAGCCAGTTCGTGCCATCGCCCGAAATGACCACGCTTCCCCCTGAACCGACCGCGAGAAACTTGCCCGCGCCGTGCGTCACCCCCTTCATGTTCGCGCCGGTCGGCGTCGGCACGCGCCAGTTCAGGCTCTGCGCCACGGTCCCCGCCCCGCCGAACCCGCCGGCGCTGTTGTTCGCCGCGATGCGGGTGGTGGTGATGGCCCCGCCGTTGTTCTGACTGGTGGTGGCTGCCAAGACGCCGCCGTTGATGGTGCCGGTCGTGAACCCGGTGGCGTTGGCGTTCCAAGTGATGTTGCCGCTGCCGTCCACCGTGCCGGTGGGGCCGCCCGTGATATTGCCATTGCTGTCCACCGTGAACGCCGCCGCACCGATGGCTGACTCGGGCACAGTGATAGTGCCTGAGATAGAGCTATAGACATAGCCGGTGTAGAAGCCGGCGTAGGGCGAGGCCGCCCGTGCGCCCGTCACCAGCAGGCCGAGCATGGCCAGCCAAACGGCGGCGTGGACGAGGACAGGACTGCCAACAGGTGTGAGAACGTTCGATTTTTTCATGGGAAAAAGCTGTTGAAGAAGGAACCGGAAGTGCGAACGAGCGTCGCCGGGCTGGCATTGGGAAAATACGGCAAGGTCCGAACGTAGCCCGTCCGTGCTAGGAGCAAACTGTCCGATTGAATCTGCGTCATTCGCTTGCAAAGCGGTCAGGTGGTTTTTCTTTCCGCTCGCGCGGAAATTCTAGCAAAAACTCCCCCGCTTGTCAGCCAGCGATTTAGAAATTTTTCAGCCGTCCACAGCTGTCCGGATTCAGGGAAGACGGCCGAGAAATCCGTTTGCGCCCGCGTCTCACGATGCTAGCTTCGCCGCGCTTTTCCAAAACGCGAAAGCTCAAACCCAAATCGAAAACACTATGGCTCACGAACTCCCCGCTCTTCCCTACGCTCATGACGCGCTCGAACCCCATGTGGACAAGGCCACGATGGAAATCCACCACGGCAAGCACCACAACGCCTACGTGACCAACCTCAACAAGGCCCTGGCTGGCTCGCCCGTCGAGTCCAAGTCCATCTGCGAGCTCGTGAAGGACATCGCCTCCGTGCCCGAGAACATCCGCGGTGCCGTGCGCAACAACGGTGGCGGCCACTGGAACCACTCCTTCTTCTGGAAGCTCATGGCCCCCAACGCCGGCGGCGCGCCCACCGGTGAACTCGCCGAAGCCATCAACGCCACCTTCGGTTCCTTCGCCGACTTCCAGGCGAAGTTTGAAGCCGCCGGCATTGGCCGCTTCGGCTCCGGTTGGGCGTGGCTCGTAGTCAACGGTGGCAAACTGGAAATCTGCTCCACCGCCAACCAGGACAACCCGCTCATGGGTAAAGCCGTCGCTGGCTGCGAAGGCAAGCCCCTCCTCGGCTGCGACGTCTGGGAGCACGCCTACTACCTCAAATACCAGAACAAGCGCGCCGACTACCTCAAGGCTTTCTGGAACGTCGTGAACTGGGCGGAAGTCGCCACGGCTTACGCAGCGGCGAAGTAATCCAAACTTCAGACAATCAAGGCGCGAGGAATGACCTTCCCCGCGCCTTTTCGTTTTTCCAGCCCACACTTTCCCAGAGGAATTCTTTAGCCACGGATGGAACACAGATGAAACGCGGATAAGGCAAGGTTTGCGGACGAAGAGTGAAGTCGTCTGGCAGCCTAGTTTACCTCGGCTACCCACCGCAGTTTTTCATCTGTGTTTCATCTGTGGCTAATCAATCTTCCCCGAAAATCAGAAAGTTGAGGGATAGCCTCGCCGCTGCCTGCCGCTGCCTGCTTGCCTTCGCGTGGGAAGTCTTGGCAACCTCTGCGCACATAACCGCCCTGATCCACTCTCATCCAGCTCATGAAAACTACCATCGAAGGCGCGCCCTCATTCGCCTACCTGCACGTTGACCTCGAACCGGGAGAGAGCGTCGTGGCCGAGTCGGATGCCATGTCCAGCATGGCGGCGGACCTCGGGATGCTGGCGACCTTAAACGGCGGATTTTTCTCCGGCCTGGCCAAGAAGTTCCTCGCCGGCGAGTCGCTGTTCGTGAACACGTTCACCAATGGCACCTCCGGTCCGCGCCGCGTCACGCTGGTGCAGGGCACGCCGGGCAATATGAAGGAAGTGCAGCTCAACGGCACGACGCTCTGCCTCCAACCCGGCGCTTACGTCGCATCCACAGCGGGGCTTGCGCTGGGCTTGCGCTGGGCGGGCCTCGTCAGCGGCCTCGCGCGCGAAGGGTTTTTTAAGCTGACCGTCACCGGCACGGGCACGCTCTGGTATGGCGCATATGGCGAGATGCTGGAGCGGCAGGTAGAGGGCGAATACATCGTGGACACCAGCCACCTCGTCGCCTACGAGCCGCAGATGAAGCTCAAGCTGCAACTGGCCGGCGGCATTTTTTCGAGCCTGTTCGGCGGCGAGGGCTTCGTCACCCGCGTCGAGGGCAAGGGAAAAATTGTCATCCAAACCCGCAGCCTCAGCGGCCTCGCCAACTGGCTCAACCCCCGCATCTAACATGGACATTCAACTCCTCTCCCGCCCCGGTAACGCCGCCGCGCGCGTCGTGCTCTCGCCCGGCGAGCACCTCACCACCGAATCGGGCGCGATGATTGCGATGAGCGACTCACTCGCGCTCACCACCAGCACGCACAAGCGCGACTCCGGCTCGCTCTTTGCGGCCGCCAAGCGTTTGCTCGCGGGCGAATCCCTCTTTCTGAACCACTACTCCGCCAGCTCGGCCAGCGGCGAAGTCTTCCTCGCAGCCACGCTGCCGGGCGACATGCTGCGCTACGATCTGCGCGCGGAGAATCTCATCGTGCAGTCCGGCTCGTTCGTCGCGTGCGAGAGCAGCGTGAACGTGAACATGGGCTGGCAGGGGTTTAAATCCCTCTTCTCCGGCGAGAGCACCATTTGGCTGCAACTCAGCGGCACCGGCCCGGTCATCATCTCCAGCTTCGGCGCGATTTATCCCATCGAGGTGGACGGCGACTACATCGTGGACACCGGGCACATCGTCGCCTTCCAGGAGACGCTGAACTTCAGCATCACCAAGGCCGGCGGAAGCTGGATGACGGCCATCCTCGGCGGTGAGGGCTTGGTCTGCCGCTTCTCCGGTCGCGGCACGGTCTGGTGCCAGAGCCACAACGCAAAGGGCTTCGGCATGGAGCTGGGACCCGAACTGAAACCGCGATGACTTCTCAATCAAACGTGCGCCCGAGCAGAAAACATTTTTACCCGCGGATAACGCGGATTGGCGCGGATGGCAGTTCACTCCATCCGCGTCATCCGCGGGCCAACTCCTGATTTCCCATGCAAATCCACATCTCCCGCACCGGCGTTTCGGAAGGCCCGTTCCCCATCGAGCAAGTCCGCCAGATGCTCGCGTCGGGCGAACTCAAGCCCACCGACCATGTCTTCCACGAAGGCCTCACCGCGTGGGTCACGGCCGCACAATCGCCCGCCCTCGCTGTGGCTGGTGGCCCGCCCCCGCTTCCGAAAGGCAACCCGCCGCCTCTGCGCGCCACCGGGGGCGGCCTGCTCACCGCCGGTTACAGCACGGACCCGCGCCGCGAGTTCGACTACCTGATTGAGGGCCGTCCCGACTTCGCCTTCCTCACCGTGCAAGTCCCCGCGAACCAGACCGTCAAGGTCGAGGCCTCCGCGATGGCGACGATGGACACGAACATGGAGATGAAGACCAAGATGCGCGGCGGCCTCTCGCGCCTGCTCACCGGCGAGAGCATTTTCGTCAACGAGTTCACCGCCGCGAACGCCCCCGGCAGCATCGGCATCGCGCCCGGCGCACCCGGTGATTTGGAGCATGTGTATCTCGACGGCGACACGGTGTATTTGCAAAGCAGCGGCTTTGTCGCGAGCGGCATGGGCGTGACGCTCGACAGCAAATGGCAGGGCTTAAAAGGCTTCTTCTCCGGCGAAAACCTTTTCCTCATCAAGTGCTCTGGCAAGGGCGACCTGTGGTTCAACACCTACGGCGCGATGTTCTGTGTGGATGTCTCCGGCAGCTACGTCGTGGACACCGGGCACATCGTCGCCTTCACCGACGGCCTGCAATACGAGGTCGGCCGCATCGGTGGCTACAAGTCCCTATTCTTCTCCGGCGAAGGCTTCGTCTGCCGCTTTCGCGGCCAGGGCAAGGTGTGGATTCAAACCCGCAAGCTCGGTGCGTTCGCGAGCTGGGTCTGGCCGTTCCGCCCGGTGGAGCGGAGCAATTAAAACGCCGTCGTGCTAACCATCGTGGCGCAGGTCGAAGGCTGCCAAGCGGCTTGAAGCCCCGCCCCTCGCTGTTACCCTCGCCCCATGTTGAAACTCGAAGACCTGACCCTGCGCCTGCATCCGGCTGACAACGTCGTGGTGGTGAAGCGCCCGCTCAAGCCCGGCGTGGAACTGGCCAGCGGCTCGCTGCGCCTCGTCATGGCCAAGGGCATCCCGCCCGGCCACAAACTCGCCATCGCTGAAATCCCCGACGGCGCGCCCGTCACGAAATATGGGCAGACCATCGGCTTCGCCAAGGGCCGCATCGCGCCGGGCGATCACGTCCATGTCCACAACGTCGAGCTGCGGGACTTCGGGCGCGACTACGCCTTCGGCGTGGATGCCCGGCCCGTGGCCTACCATCCTGCGTCCGCGATGCGCCACTTCCCCGGCTACGCGCGGCCCAGCGGAAAGGTCGGCACGCGCAATTACATCGGCGTCATCTCCAGCGTGAACTGCTCCGCCGGCGTCTCGCGCTACGTGGCCGACCGCTTTCGCGGGCCGGACTTCGCGCGCGACTTCCCGGGTATCGATGGCGTCGTTCCGTTCACCCACAAGATCGGCTGCGGCATACAGCCCGGCGCGCCGCATGAGCTCCTCCAGCGCGTCACCGCCGGCATCGCGCGGCACCCGAACATCGCGGGCTACGTGATGATCGGCCTGGGCTGCGAGGTGAACCAAGTCCACTTGGTCGCCGAGGCCCACAAGCTCGACCTGTCCCGCCCCGGCGAGCAGGCCCCGACCTTCCTCACGATTCAAAACTCCGGCGGTGTCCGCAAAACCGTCGAGGCCGCAGCGGCTGCCGTTGCGAAGTTGCTCCCCACCACCAACGCGATGCGCCGCACATCGCAGCCGATTTCCAAACTCATCCTCGCCGAGAATTGCGGCGGCTCCGATGGCAACAGCGGCATCACCGCCAACCCCGCGCTCGGCGTCGCCTCCGACGAACTCGTGCGCTACGGCGGCACCAGCGTGCTCGCGGAGACGCCGGAGATTTACGGAGCCGAGCACTTGCTCACGCGGCGCGCCGTGTCCGCCGCCGTCGGCCAGAAAATCGTGGATCTCATCCACTGGTGGGAAGCTTACGCGCGCTCGAACGGTGGCTCGATTGATAACAACCCGAGCTACGGCAACAAGGAAGGTGGCCTCACGACCATTTACGAGAAGAGCCTCGGGGCAGTCGCGAAGGGCGGGCAGTCGCCGCTCGCCGCCGTCTATGCCTACGCGCAGGAGATCACCACACCCGGCTTCGGCTTCATGGACACGCCCGGCTACGACCCCGTGAGCATGACCGGCCTCGTCAGCGGCGGCTGCAACATCGGTGTCTTCACCACCGGCCGTGGCAGCGTCTATGGCTGCAAGCCCTCGCCCTGCATCAAGGTCTCGACCAACACCGCGATCTACAACCACATGATCGAGGACATGGACATCAACGCCGGCACGATCCTCGACGGCACGGAGACGGTGGAGCAAGTCGGCCAGCGCATCTTCGAGGAGATCATCGCCGTCGCCAGCGGCAAGAAAACGAAGAGTGAGCTCGCGGGCTTGGGCGACGACGAATTCGCCCCGTGGCTGCTGGGCGCGCAGTTCTAAACGGAGAGTGCCTTCTCCCTTCCTCGGAGGAGGGGCGAAGGTGGACGAAGGCCGGATGAGGCATGCAGCCACCAACGCCGAAGCACGCAACCCCTCACCCCCGGCCCTCTCCCCTCCTCCAAAGAAGGAGTAGGGAGTCAAAACGCCCCGTGCCCTTTTGCCATTACACCGAATCTCATTCCGGCATGAGCCTCAACTCAACCCCTTCACTTCCCAGCCCTTGCGATACGGGCGGCGCACATACTGGTTCGCCTCCTTCACGTTCTTGAACGCCAGCGCCTTCGCGTCCCACTCCAGCGTCGTCTTCGGGAAGCGCGACGCGATGCCGCCGAGCAGGATGGTTTCCGTGAGCGGGCCGGCGTAGTCAAAGTTCGCGGAGGTCTTGCCGTTGCCGCGCACGGCCTCGACGAACGAATGCCAGTGGTTCACCGCGTCCAGCTTCGGCAACACGAAGTCCTTAAAATTTTCCTCAGGCAACAGGATGGGCTTGCTCACGTGCGGCAGCACCATGATGCCTTTGGTGCCGATGAAGATGGAGCCTTGGTCCGGCTGCTTCACCTTGCCGAGCAGCGCGATGATGTCCGCCGGCGGACGCTGGCTGCCGTCATACCACGTCACCTTCACCGTCGGGCCGTCGGTGAAGGGCGTGCCGGGGAAGACGTAGTGGACGATGGCGTCGTTGGCCCAGTTGTGTGCGTTGGGCTGCGGCCCCTCGCTGCGCACGGTGAGCGGCGCAGTGACGCCGAGCGCCTTGAAGACGGGGTCGTAAATATGGCAGCCCATGTCACCAAACGTGCCGGTGCCGAAATCGAGCCGCTTGCGCCAATTGCCGGGATGGTAGTAACCGCCGCCGATGAAGGGCCGCTCGGAAACCACGCCGAGCCACTGGTCCCAGTTCAAGTTCGCGGGCACCGGGTCGGTGTTGTCCGGACGCGGCGCGGGGTCACCCCACTTCTTGCTGCTCCAGGTGTGGACCTCTTTGATTTTGCCGACCACGCCGCTCTGCACGAGCTGCACCGCGACGCGATACTCGTAGCTGGAGTGGACCTGGATGCCCATCTGCGTCACGAGCTTCTTCTCGCGTGCTACCTCGGTCAGCCGGCGCGACTCATACACATCGTGCGTGAGCGGCTTCTGGCCATAGACGTGCAAGCCGAGTTGCATCGCGCTCATGCCCATCGGCGCGTGCATGTGGTCGGGCGTGGAGACGTTCACGCAATCGAGGTTCTTGTGCTCCTTGTCCAGCATCTCGCGCCAGTCCTGATACACCTTCAGCTCGGGAAACTTCTTCTTCGCCGCCTCCGCTCGTGCCGTATCCACCTCGGCGACCGCGACGAACTTCACCTGCTTGTGCCCGGTGATCGCACCCCAATCCGCACCCGCCATGCCGCTCGCGCCGAAGCTGGCGTGGCGGACCATTTCATTCGGCGACGCGGCCATCAAACCGCGCGTGACGAACGGCGCGGCAAAGGCGGCGGTGCCGAGTTGTTTGAGAAAAGAACGACGAGCTGTAGTTGCGATTGGCTTCATGGTCCGAAGGTTTTAGCCACGGATGGAACCCGGAGCAAACACGGATTTGGCCAAATGACCCCGCGCGGCACTTCAAGTAGGGCGGTGCGCCCCTCCGACTCCTCACCTCGGCGGCTACAGACCGCCGAAACGGCGGTGACGGCGGGTGTATTCTTCCAGCGCCTCGTAGAGCTGCGGCTTGCGGAAGTCGGGCCACAGCGTCTGCGTGACGACGAATTCCGCGTAGGAGATTTGCCACAGGAGGAAGTTGCTCACGCGCAGCTCGCCGCTGGTGCGGATGAGCAGGTCGGGGTCGGGGTAGCTATGGGTGTAAAGGTTCCGCGCGATGACTTGCTCGTTGATTTCCGCCGGGTCGAGCTTGCCGGCCTTCACCTGCTGGGCGATGGCGCGTGTGGCCTCGACGATCTCCGTGCGACCGCCGTAGCTGAGGGCCAAGATGAGGGTCAGTCCGGTGTTCTTGGCCAGCGCGGCCTGGGTCTTGGCGAGTTGTTCCTGCACGAACTCAGGCAGGCGGTAGATCTGCCCGACGGCTTCGAGGCGGACGTTGCTTTTGTTCAGCTCGCCGATCTCGTTCTTCAGAAAGCGCGCGAGGTATTTCATGAGGGTGTCCACCTCGTCCTTGGGGCGGTTCCAGTTCTCAACGGAGAAGGCGTAGAGGGTGAGATACTTCACGCCCAGCTCGCCGCACGCGCGCACGGTGGCCCGGACGGACTCGACGCCGTTGCGGTGGCCCTCGACACGCGGGAGGCCGCGGGTCTTGGCCCAGCGGCCGTTGCCATCCATGATGATGGCGATGTGAGTGGGGATGTTGGCCTTGGCCGGCGGGCTAAGTTGCGGCGCGTGACTGCTCATGTCGTGGGCCGACATTATTTCCACCGCTTGCCTGCGTCCACGCGCAAGTGCGCAGTGTCGGGGAGGGGAGCCGGTGTGCAGGTGAGAAAGTGGGAGAGTTAGAATCGCGGAACACTCCCCCCATCTCACTCTCTCACTTTCTCGCTTTCCCACCTGCTCACCGACTTCGCAGAGTTCTCACACACTCCGCAGGCTGCCCTCCCCGCAGAGTTTGCGCACCGCGGACATCAGCTCTTGCACGCCGAAGGGTTTGGGCAGGAATAAATCCACGCCATACGACCGCAGGGTGCGCTCGTCGGGCATCGCCAGCGCACGGCCGGTGGTGAGCAGTATCTTCGCACGCGGAGCGAGGGTGCGGATGCGGCGGGCGCAGCGTTCATCCGGTCGAGGGCATCGCACGGGTCGGCACACGCGCGCACATCGGCAATGGAGAACCTGCGGAGCACTTGCTCGACGAGGCTGCTGATCATGGATTCGTCGTCCACGACGAACCAGCGCGGGGCGGAGGTGGTGAGCGTGTTCATCTGGGGCGCGGTGGTTAAAGTTTCGCTTTGCACTGCACCACAAGTGCCACGCGGGACACGGCGACGAAATCGAGCCGCTCCAGTAAGGGAGTCGCAGTAGGGCCAAGACCGCAGGCACCGCGACCGGTTGGCCGTGTCTCGACGCCACGCACCGCTTTGACTTCCCGAGGCTCGCTCGCTAGCGTCCGCCCATGGACACACTCCACTCACCGTGGCGCATCCGTTACATCCTCGGGCCAAAGCAGACCGATGCCGATGGGCGCTCGATCTTCGCCGCCATCGGCCAGTCGAGCGATGACGTGACCAACCATGTCATCGGACGCGGCAAAGTTTCCTACGCAGTGCTCAACACCTATCCCTATAGCGCTGGCCACACGCTCGTCTGCCCGTATCGGCAGGTGGCTGACCTGCCGGAGTTGACCGACGCGGAGACGATGGAAATGCAAACCCTGCTCCGACGCGTGCAGGCGGCCATCCGGCAAGTCATGCGCCCGGAGGGATTCAACCTCGGCCTGAACCTCGGCAGGGTCGCCGGGGCTGGCATCGTCGAGCACCTGCACTGGCACATCGTCCCCCGCTGGACGGGCGATACCAACTTCATGCCCATCACCGGCAGCACGGCTGTGCTGCCCGAGGCGTTGGATGAAACCGCTGCCAGGCTCCGAGCCGCGCTGGCGGAAATCCACTGACCCATGCCCTCCGAAACTCTCCACTTCGAAAACGCGCGCTTCGCCCAACAGCTTTTCCACAACGACCCACGCAATCTCAAGTCACTGGAAACGCAGCTCGGCGTGAAGGCCACTTCGCGTGACGCGTGGATCAAGCTCGAAGGCGAGGCCGAGGCCGTCGAACAAGCGCGCCATCTCTTCCAGCAGTTGGAGGCGTCGTTGAAAATGGGGTCGGCCATCAACCAGCGAGACTTCACCTCCGCACTGGAAATCGTGAAACACGAGGGCGTGGCCGCGCTGCAAGGACTTCACTCCGAACGCATCCAGACCTCGCAGAAGAAGAGCACGGTCCTGCCCAAGACCACTGGCCAGAAGAAATATATCCAAGCCATCCGCACGCACGACGTGACGCTGGGCATCGGCCCCGCCGGCACCGGCAAGACCTACCTCGCCATGGCCATGGCCGTCTCCGCGCTGCGCGAGGGCACCGTCTCGCGCATCATCCTCACGCGCCCGGCGGTCGAGGCAGGCGAGGCGCTAGGCTTCCTGCCGGGTGACCTGCACGAGAAACTCACGCCCTACCTCCGCCCGCTCTACGACGCGCTGCACGATATGCTGCCCGGCGAGGAAATTGAGAAGCTCATGGAGCGAGGCGTCATCGAGGTCGCGCCGCTGGCCTACATGAGAGGGCGCACATTGAACCACGCCTTCATCGTGCTCGACGAGGCGCAGAACACCACGCCCGAGCAGATGCTGATGTTTCTCACGCGGCTGGGCTTCAACTCCAAGGCTGTTGTCACCGGTGACCCCACGCAGACCGACCTGCCGCAGCATAAGACCTCCGGCCTGCGTGAGGCGGTCAAGGTGCTCGACCAAGTCGAAGGCATCGCCGTTGTCGAATTCTCCCGGCGTGACATCGTGCGCCACCCGCTCGTGCAACGCATCATCGTGGCCTACGAGGAGCATCGCGGGAAGGCGAGGAACGGGTGAGGGCAAAAAAAGTGTTCGGTGCTCAGTGTTCAGTATCCGACAACCCTTCCGACAAAGGACACGCCGCGCGGAGCACGCTGACTTTCACCAACCGCCAGCGCGACCGACGCCTCAACCTCCCCTTCCTCCGCCGCGTCCTCCACCACCTCCTCGCCGAGCAACTTCCGGCACCCACCCACGACCTCTGCTTCCACTTCGTCACCACCGAGGAGATGGCCCGAGTGAACTGGCAGTTCCTCCAACACGAGGGTTCCACGGACGTCATCACTTTCGACCACTCGCAACCGACGGCCCCTTCCCCAGACCCCAGACGCCATCCCCCATCCCCTCTCTCTGGCGAAGCCTTCATCTGCGTGGCAGACGCGGTGAAGCAGGCGCAGGAGTTTAAGACGAACTGGCAGAGCGAAGTCGTCCGCTACGCCATCCATGCCGTGCTACACCTGCGCGGCTACGACGACTTGCAGCCCGCGAAACGCCGTGTGATGAAGCGCGAGGAAAACCGCCTCCTGCGCGGACTTGCCCCAGCCTTCGACCTCAGCGACTTGGAGAAACAAGTTGCCCGCAAATCACGCAAATGAACGCGCCTCCGCAAGCCGGCCGCATTCCCCTGCCCCATTCGCGTGATTCGCGGGCAACCCGTCAGAACCCCGAACTCTGAACTCTGAACTCGCCAGCGGCCTCATCTTGCGCACCCGTCCGCTGACGGAGACGAGCCTCATTGTCCAGTGGCTCACACCGGAGCTTGGCCGCGTGGCAACGGTCGCGAAGGGGGCGCGCCGTGCAAACTCCCCCTTTCGCGGCAAGCTGGACCTCTTCTACGAAGCCGACTTCAGCTTTGCCCGCAGCCGTCGGAGCGAGTTACACACACTGCGAGAAGTCAGTCTGCGCCAGACGCACCCGCGCTTCCGTGAGGACCTGCACGCACTCCAGCAGGCCGCTTATTGCACGGCGCTGCTCGAGCAGACCACCGAGACCGAGACGCCCATCCCAACGCTCCACGCCCTGTTTAAATCCTTCCTCACTGAGGTGACGCAAGGCATGGGCCAGCCACGCACCGTGCTAACCTTCGAGGCGAAATTGCTCGTGGAGCTGGGCCAGCAGCCGGACATGGACGAGGTAAAATTCAGTCCCGGCAGTCGGCAGATTTACGAACGCCTCGAGACGCAATCCTGGCCGGATCTGGCGCTCCTCAAGTTAAGCGCCGGCCAGGAAATGGAGCTGCGCCAGTTCCTCCACGGATTCCTCATCTACCATCTCGGACGAATCCCCAAAGGCCGCAGCGACGCCCTGTGTAGCGGGCCCAACTCGGGGTGAAATCCAGTGGAAACCCCGGCAACCGTTGGCACGCTGGCTTCCACTGCTCCCCCCGGAAAACTGGACGGTTGGTGGAAGAGAGCGAGCGAGCGCCCCGCCAGTCGTTTGAAAGAGGCTCAAAACGCCTGAAAAATCAACTTGCGATGCCACCTTTACGGTTGTTAGTATCAACTAATAATTATGTCAGCTATCGGACGATTCCAAAAGGGCGACGAAATTTTCTACGCCAAAGTCGTGGACGGGGAACTGTTCCGGCTCCACGGCGATGTGTTTGGATCGCCGTCCTTCGACAAGAAGCCGCTCTCGGTCAAGGGCATCAAGACCCTCATCCCGGTGCAGCCTTCTAAAGTGATCGCCGTTGGCCTGAATTACGCCGACCACGCGCGCGAATCTGGCAAGCCGCTTCCGAAAGAACCCCTGTTCTGGCTGAAAGCGCCCACCTCCCTCATTCCCGATGGTGCGAAAGTCGAAATCCCCTTTCCGAATCACCGCACCGACTTCGAGGCCGAGCTGGCCATCGTCATCGGCCGCCGTGTGCGCAACGTCACCCCCGCCGCCGCAGCCAGATACATCTTCGGCTACACCGCCGCCGAGGACATCAGCGACCGCACCATCCAGAACTCCGAAAGCCAGTGGGCACGCTGCAAGTCCTTCGACACCTTCACGCCGCTCGGGCCGTATGTGGAGACAAAGATCGACCCGCATGACCTGACCATCCAGCTCTTCCAGAACGGCCAGCTCCGGCAGAACTCGAACACCAGCCAGCTCATCTTCAACTGCTACCAGATCGTCAGCTTCGTCTCCACGAACATGACACTGCTGCCCGGCGACATCATCCTCACCGGCACCCCGAGCGGCGTTGGTCCGATTGAATCTGGCGACCGCCTCGAAGTTCGCATCCAGGGACTCGCCCCGCTGGTCAACACCGTCAAGTAACCCGTCACATCACTCTCAAGGCCGTCGGGAACTACTTCTCGACGGCCTTCTTTCTGAAACAACTCCATTTCCATGCGCTGGTCCCAATACTTCATCCCAACCCTCAAGGAATCCCCCGCCGATGCGGAAATCCTTTCGCACAAGCTCCTGCTCCGCGCTGGCCTCGTCCGCAAACTCACCGGCGGCCTCTACACCTTCCTGCCACTGGGCCTGCGCGTAATGCGCAAAATCGAAAACATCATCCGCGAGGAGATGAACCGCTCGGGCGCGATTGAAGTGCTCATGCCCGCGCTCCAGCCGACCGACATCTGGCAGCAATCCGGCCGCTACGAGACCGCCCGCGACGTGCTCTACAAAGTCAAAGACCGCTCGAACAAGGAATGGGTCCTCGGCCCCACGCACGAAGAAGTCATCACCACCCTCGCCGCCGGGGAAATCTCCAGCTACCGGCAGCTGCCCAAAAACTTCTACCAGGTCCAGGTCAAATTCCGCGACGAGATCCGCCCCCGCTTCGGCCTCATGCGCGCGAAGGAGTTCATCATGAAGGACGCCTATTCCTTCGATGCCACGGACGAGGGCGCGATGGTCAGCTACCGGAAGATGTATGACGCCTACGCCCGCATCTTCAACCGCTGCGGCCTGAAAAACTTCCCCGTCGAGGCCGACACCGGCGTCATCGGCGGCAGCCACTCCCACGAGTTCATGGTGCCGGCGGTGACCGGCGAAAACGACGTGGTCTATTGCGAGGCCTGCGGCTACGCGGCGAACATCGAGAAGGCCACCAGCGGCCTCCCGAAGACCGCCGCGCGCGAGCTGGGTGCGGGCACCGAAAAATTCGCCACGCCCGGCGTCGTGACCATCGAGGCCTTGAGCAAAGCCCCCTACAGCGTGCCGGCGAACCGCCAGATCAAGACGCTCGTTTACATCGCCGACAGCCAGCCGGTCCTGATCTTGATCCGGGGCGACGACCAGTTGAACGAAACCAAATTCCTCGCCCGCACCGGCGCGCTCGCCGCCCGCCCGGCGACTCCGGAGGAATGCGCTGCGACCCTCGGCGCGAAGCCCGGCTCTCTCGGCGCGGTCGTCAACGTCCCGGCCACCGTGAAGATTCTTGCCGACGAACGCCTGCGCGGCGCGAACGACATGACCACCGGCGCGAACGAAGACGGCTTCCACCTCCGCGCCGTCAGCATTGAGCGCGACATCAAAGTGACCGAGTGGTTTGACCTCCGCACCGTCACCGTCGGCGAGCCGTGCGCCAAGTGCGCCAAGCCGCTGAAAATTCAGCGCGCCATCGAGGTCGGCCATGTCTTCAAGCTCGGCACCAAATACAGCGAGAAGCTCAACGCCTACTTCCTCGACGCCGACGGCAAGTCCAAGCCCTGCGTCATGGGCTGCTACGGCATCGGCGTCACGCGCACGCTGCAAGCCGTCATCGAGCAGAGCAACGACAAGGATGGCATCGTCTGGCCGCTGTCCGTCGCGCCCTTCGCCGTCTGCATCACCCCGCTCAGCGTCGCGCCGGAGTCCGCCGTGATGCAGCTCGCCGAAAAGATTTACGCCGAACTCACCGCTGCTGGCGTGGAAGTCATCCTCGACGACCGCGACGACCGGCCCGGCGTGAAGTTCAAGGACGCCGACCTCGTGGGCTTCCCGCTCCGCGTCAGCATCGGCGAGAAGTCATTGGCGAACGGAGAAGTGGAACTCAAGCCGCGCGGCGGGGCCGTGCAGTTGGTGAAAGCCGAGGAAGCCCTCGCCCAAGTCCGCGCGTTTCTTGCCGCCAAGTCGTAGCCGACGGCGGGCGTCACCACTCGATCACCGCCGCGCCCCACGTCAGACCCGCTCCGAAGACCACGAGCAACACGAGGTCGCCCCGCTGAATCCTGCCAATGCTAACGGCTTCATCCAGTGCGATGGCCACGCTGGCAGCAGAGGTGTTCCCATACTTATCGAGGTTCACAAACATCTGCTCCGGCTTCGCGTCCAGTCGTTCGGCCACAGCATCAATGATGCGCTGGTTGGCCTGGTGCGGGATGACACACTTGATCTGGCTGACGGTGAGTTCACAGCGCGCCAGCGCCTCGCGCGCGGCGGTGCACATCGCGTTGACGGCGTTTTTGAAAACCTCCTTGCCGTCCATTTTTAGGAAATGCAACCGCTGGTCCACGCTCTCGTGCGTGGCAGGAAAGCGGCAGCCGCCACCGGGCTGCGAGAGCAGGCCAGCCTTCCCGCCGTCCGCGCCCATGCAGGCGGTGAGCAAGCCGTGCGAGTCGGGGCGGTGCTGCAGAATCGCCGCGCCCGCACCGTCGCCGAAGAGCACGCACGTCGTGCGGTCCTTCCAATCAATGATGGATGAAAGCTTCTCCGCGCCGATGACCAGCACACACTCGCTCGTGCGGGACATAATGAACTGCTGGCCGACCTCCAGCGCGTAAATGAAACCCGAGCAAGCCGCCTCGAGGTCGAAGGCCGCCGCGCGCTTGGCCCCAATCTTGTGCTGCACCAAGCACGCCGTGGACGGGAACGGCATGTCCGGCGTGATGGTGGCGACAATGATGAGATCAATCTGCTCCGCCGTCACCCCGGCCTGAGCCATCGCGCGCTCCGCCGCCTTGGCCGCGAGGTCGGAGCAAAACTCATCGTCCGCTGCAAAGCGCCGCGCCTTGATGCCCGTGCGGCTGGTGATCCACTGGTCCGTCGTCTCGACGACCTTCTCCAGGTCCGCATTGGTCACTACGCGCTCGGGCAAGTAAGCCCCGACGCCGGTGACAGAGCAGGTGCGCCCTTGAAAGCCGTGCTTGGCGCGGGGATTGGTGAAATCGCGGGCGGGTAATGAACTCATTGCGGTGTCGCAGGATTGCAATTTTCTAACAGCCAAAAGTCAATCGACAATTCCGTCCCGAAGCCATCAACCCACGCTCACAGGGGACGCAACACCGCGCGGCACGGCGCGCCGTCGGCACCGACGATTTTCAGCGGGAGGCAGGCGAGTTCGTAGTGGCCGGGCTTCACCTTCGCGAGGTTCAGGCCTTCGATGATCCAGATGGGCTGCTTCGCTCCGAGCATGATCTGGTGGCACTCGACGCCGTCTTTGTTGAAGCCGCCCACGCTGAGGTAATCCACGCCCACGGTCATCACGCCGGTGTCCACGAGGTATTGCGCGGTGGTCGCCGGGATGTAGATGAAGTCCTCGTCGAAGGTGGAGGTCTTCGCCATGCGCCAGCTCTTGGTGGAGTTGCGGGTCTTGAAGAGGACGCGTTCGCCGCGCTTGAGTTTGTGGGGCTTCAGCTCCTCCACGGTGATGGCGGTCTTGTGCTTCAGCTCGATGACGCGGCACCGACCCAGCACGGCGTCGAGCGGCATCGTCTCCATCGTGGTGCCCTTCGCAACGAAGTGGCGCGGGGCGTCCATGTGCGTGCCGGTGTGCGCGCTCAGGGCGAGCTTGGTGAGGTTGCAAGGGATGGTCTTGCCGGGCTGGCCGGGGATGGGGTCGCCCAGCTTGACGTGCAGGCTGACGCGGCAGACGGGGTCGCCGGGCCACTGCACCATGCCGTCACGCATTTCCACGGTGATGTCGATCCAAGGTTTAGCCATAAATGTGAGGAGAGGATTAGGGGTGGGACGCCAGTGAAGGAAGGAGATTTCTCGCGGATGCGTTGGGGGGCCTTACGCCTTCGTGGTCAGCACCCGTTCGAGCAACTGGTTCAGGCGGTTCAGCATCGTGCGCGGGTCTTCGAGCACGCCGGCGGCGACGCGCGCGTTGTCCAGCACCTGCTCGGCGACGCTCGCGGCCAGGGCGGGGTCGGTCTGCCGCATCGCCTCAAGGCGTGTGATGATGGGATGCGCCGGGTTGATCTCGAAGTCGTGCTTCAATGGCTCGTCATCGCCCGCGTCCTTCTTCATGGCCTTCATCATGCGGCGCATATTCGCGGTCATGAACTTGTCGGCGTCCACAACGACCGCCGGGCTTTCAACGAGTCGCAGCGAGCTCCGCACTTCGCCGACCTTCTCGCCGAGTGATTCCTTGAGCCACTGGGAGAGGGACTTCGCGGCGTCCTCGGACAGCGCGCCGTCCTGCTTCGGTTCGTTCACGTTCAGATCGGCCTTTTCGGCCAGCTTGAGCATCTTGCCCTCGAAGGTGTGCAAGTGGTCGGTCACGAACTCATCCCACGCGTCGTAGAGGAAGAGCACCTCGAACTTCCGGTCGCGAAACACCTCGTAATACGGGCTGGCCTCGGCCGCCGCGCGGTTCGGGGCGAGCAGGCAGTAAATGTCTTTTTGCTCGGACGGCATGCGCTTCACGTAGTCGGTGAGCGACGTGAGTTTGCCCTTGTCCAGCGTGGAGGACTCGAAGCGCAGCAGCTTGCCCAGCGCCTCTTTGTGCGTGAAGTCGGTGACGACGCCTTCCTTCAGGAAGCGCTGATACTCTTGGTAAAACTTGTCGTAGCTCTCGGAGTCTTTGCCGGCCTGCTCGTCGAGGAACTTGAGGAACCGCCCGGTCAGCACCTTGTTGAGCTTCTGCATGAGCGAGGTGTCCTGCATCGTCTCGCGCGAGATGTTGAGCGGCAGGTCTTCGCTGTCCACCACGCCCTTGAGGAACCGCAGCCACTCGGGGAGCAAGCCCTTCGCCTTCGCCTGGATGAGCACCTTGCGGCAATACAGGTTCACCTCGGAATCAATCCGCCCCATGCCCAGCGTCTCGAAGTTGCGCTGCGGCACGAAGACCAGTGCCTGAATCGCCAGCGGCGCGTCGGCGCTGAAGTGCAGGCGGAAACGCGGGGCCTCGTGGTCGTGGCCGACGAACGTGTAGAACTCGTTGTATTCCTCCTCCTTGATCTCGTTTTTGCTGCGGGCCCAGATGGCTTGCACCGTGTTCAGCCGCTTGCTGTTCAGCTCGATGGGGAACGGGACGAAGCTGGAGTAGCGCTGGATGATTTGCTCTGTCTTGCCCTCCGCCGCGAATTCCTTGGCGTCGTCTTTCAGCTCCAACGTGATCTTCGTGCCGCGCGGCAGGTCCGCCGCCGGCGCCAGCTCGTAACCGCCCATGCCCTCGCTGGTCCACTGCCAACCCGCTTCCTCCGGGGCGAAGGACCGGCTCAACACCGTCACCTTTTTGGCGACCATGAAGGCCGAGTAAAAGCCCACGCCGAACTGGCCGATCAGCCCCACGTCCGGCTTCTGGCTCTCCGCGAGCTGCTTGAGAAACGCCTTCGTCCCCGAGTGCGCGATGGTGCCGAGGTTCTGCACCAACTCACCGTGCGTCATGCCCAACCCGGTGTCGGTGATCGTGATGGTGCCGGCGGTTTCATCCGTGGTGACGGTGATGGCCGGCGCGACCTCCGACTGGTGCACGGGGCCGCCCGAAGCTTGATGGAAGCGCAGCTTCTCGCACGCGTCCGCCGCGTTGGAGATCAGCTCGCGCACGAAGATCTCTTTGTCCGTGTAGAGGGAGTGGATGACGATGTTCAGCAACTGCTGAATCTCGGCCTGGAACTGATGGGATTCGGGTGGGTTCATGTTCTGGAATTCTTAATGAGAAAAGGGCTTGGGCGTTAAGGGGGCGAGTTACGATGGCCCCACTCGCGGGCGCCGCGTGTCCGGTTTTTTTGGAGTGGGGCGGGCGCGCTACTTCCCGAACGCGATGACGTTCTTGATGCCCGTCGCCTTGCCCGTGAGCAGCTCGCGGAAACTCTCGATGGGATGGCGGGCGGAGATGACCTTCGCCAACGCGTCGGGCCAGCGCTTTTGAAACTCACCGAGGTCGCGGATGGCGGCTTGGAAGGCGGCTTTGTCGGCGTTCACCGTGCCGAGGACGATTTGGTTCTTCAGCACGAGATTACGCATGAGCTGGTTGCCCTCCAGCTCGACGTGGCCCTCCGGCGCAGGGATGCCGGTGAAGACAAACACCCCGTTCAACCCCAGGTGCATCATCACGTCGAAGGACGTTTTCGCCACGCCCACGGCCTCATAGACGAGGTCAATGTTCCCCACGCGCTCGGCGAGCTGGGCCGGCGTGGTGTCGGTGATGGAGAGGTATTTCGCGCCGAAGGACTCGACGAGCGCGGCCTTGTCGTTGGGCTTGGGCGAGCGGGAATAAACGTAGGTGTCGAAGCCGTTGAGCACGCAGGTCATCGCGCCGAGGATGCCGATGGGGCCGGCCCCGAGCACGACGGCGCGGAGGCCCTTGCCCTTGGGCTGGCCGGGTTCTTCGCACGCCCACGGGAGGCGCTTCTGGATTTCCCAGACTTGCGCGAGGCCCTTCTCGGCAATGGTCAGCGGCTCGGCCAGCACGGCGAACTGGCGCAACTCCTTCGGCACGACGACGAAGTTCTTTTCGTCGTCCACGAAGAACTCGGTCATGTAGCCGTGGTGCTGGTTGATGCCGCGCTCGTTGAACTTCCACGTCGCGCAAAAATCCTGCCGGTCCATCTGGCACGGACGGCAGTTCGGGTCCGGGCACGGGCGGCGCACAGAAGGCACGACGAGGTCGCCGACCTTGAGCTGCTTCACGCCCGCGCCGACCTCGACGACTTCGCCGAGCGCCTCGTGACCGAGCACGAGGTAGTCGGAGCCGGCGGGCGGCGCGCCATAGACGAAGGTGCAAATCTCGCGGTCCGTGCCACAGATGCCGACGTCGAGGGTGCGGACCTTGAGGTGAGTGGGCTGGGAAAGCTCGGGGTGAGCGTGTTCGACCTGGGCGACCTGGCGCTGGGACGGGACGACGGCCACCGCGCGCATCTTGGGTTGGTTCATTTTCAGTTCTTTCAAAACGCGCCGGGAGCAACGCGACGCGCGGCAGATGATATACGAGCGAGCGCAGGGCGACTCAAGCCCAAGAGTTGACCGGGCCGGCCGCTTGCAACCGCCGAGCCGCGTGGACTGCTCTTCGTAGCCCCGAACGGCTGCTCCGAAACAGCACGGGCGGGAGTGGCACACGAAGGCTCACACTCCCGCCCGTGGCCCGTCCACACGGACGAGCAAAGTGAACCGACCCCGTTACGGCGTCCTGAGCCGGTAGAAGAGGCGCACCGCCGCTGGCGGCGCGGGGAGCACGGGCACGGTCAGGTAGTTCGTGCCGTTGGTCACCGTTGGCTGCTCCACGACCGGGGTCCAGGAACCGGGCAACTGCGGCGTGGCCGTGCTTTGGAGGTTGAACGTGCCCGTGGGCACCGGCCAGCTGATCGTCACGTTGCCGCTCCCGCGCTGGATGGCCAGCACCGGGGCCACCACGGTCGCCGGTGTGAACTTCACCTGCACATTGCCCCCGGACAACTGGAGGGCGAAGGTGCCGCCCGCCGTGGGACTCACGAAGCCGGTCGTATCCAGCGTGAAGGCATTCGCCGCAAACTCGGGCACGCTGCCGGCTTGGGCGATGGTCCATGTGTAGGTGCTGGCGGGGTTGAACCCGGGCAGCAACGGTGTCCAGTGAAGGTGTGTCAAAGTGAGGCATAGAGAGTGGTCAGGCGGGGCACGGCGGCGGCTTCCGTGAGGTTTTCTTGCAGCGCATGGCGCAACCACCGGATGAACTTTACCGAGCGCTGGCTGGCCCGCCGGGCGCT
>CALQJI020000002.1 GCA_943330855.2 Klebsiella pneumoniae | reverse complement strand
TCGCCGGAGTCGGGGTGGAAGATGTGGAGGAGGATGCGGATGGTGGTGGTCTTGCCGGAGCCGTTGGGGCCGATGAAGCCGTAGGTGCAGCCGGTGGGGACGGTGAGGGAGAGGTCGCGGACGGCGGTGTGCGCACCGAAGGTCTTGGTGACGTTGATGAGCCGGACAGCGGGGCGCGGCGGGACGGCGAAGATGGGTGGGGGCATGCCGGTTCAGCGTTGCAACGGCACGACGAGCTCACCCTGCTTGTTGATGTAGCCGTAGCCCTCCGTGATGATGCGGACGCGGGCCCGGCCGTCCTTGAACTTTTGCGCCTCGTCGAAATTCACGGGCACGACGAGCTTCCCGGTGCGGTCAATGTAGCCGAGTTTGCCGCTGAAACTCACCGCCGCCATGCCCTCGGAGAAGTCGTGCGCGCCCTCGAACTGCACGGGGATGACGAGGTTGCCCTGGAGATTGATGTAGCCCCATTTCG
This sequence comes from Klebsiella pneumoniae, assembly GCA_943330855.2. Classification (GTDB taxonomy): domain Bacteria; phylum Verrucomicrobiota; class Verrucomicrobiia; order Limisphaerales; family SXTU01; genus SXTU01. The sequence continues at coordinate 179,300 of CALQJI020000002.1, read as the reverse complement.
TGGTCGGAAACTTGCCCAAGCCCACCACCGCCAGCCCCTCGCTGAACTCGCCGGCGTAGTCGAACTGCGGTTGGATGACGAACTCGCCGACCTTATCGCGGTAGCCGTATTTGCCCTTGCGCGGAAACGGCAGGGGCGGCTCGCCGGCCTTCTTCGTCTCCTGCGCGGAGCCGAGTGCGAGTGAAGCGGCAAGGGCTACGAGCAAGGGTAATTTCATTCCCGCCACTGGTAGCAAGCCCATCCACACCACGCAACCCAAGCCACGGGAAAGTTATGCCAGCGCCGGCTAACGCTGTAGCACGTGTGCATGATGCGGCTACGGAGTTCCTGCAACGCATCGTTCCGACTGAGTTCGCAGCAGGGGTAGTAAGCCCGTAGCTTGCGTGGCTTGCGCGTGTGAGCCCTGTGGCCCAAAGCCGACTCAGAAGGTCATCGTCGTTTGCAGGTAGAACCAGTTCGCGTCCGTCGCGCCCTGGTTGGCGGCAGTCCTGAACGTGGATTGCAGGTAGCCGCCGGTAAAGAAGTGGCCGAAGCCGGCTTCGAGCGAGGCGTTCTTCGTCAACGCGTAGCCGGCGATCAGGTCAATTTCGCCGCCGACGAACTTGCTGTAGCCGGAGTTCAGGCCATAGCCCGTGCCCGGCGTGCTGACGAGTCCGCCGCGCGGCGTGCCGTTGACGGCGTAGAGGCTGTCGCGGTCGTCGGCGAGCCAGAAGAGGTGGCCTTCGAGGGCGAGACTGAGGCGCGGCGTGGGCTTGGCGGTGACGATGAAGCGCACGTCGTGGAGGTTCTGGAGCGAGAAGAAATCCATGTAGCCGTAGAACTTGTGGTTCGTCGGGAACAGGTTTTCAAAGGTCTCGTGCTTACCATCGGTCGCGTCGCTGTCGCCGCTGGCGAAGCTGTATTCGAGGCCGAGGCGCGGGCTCCACGGCGCGTCGGCGAAGGTGTAGCCACCGTTCAACACGAGGGCGTAAGCCTCCTGCTTCTGGCTGCGGATGACCGCGCCCACGCGTTCGTTGAAGTGACCGAACTGCGCCATCGCTTCGTAGGTGTAATCCCAGTTTCCGAATGCGCCAGGGTCGGACTTGCCGCGCGTGCCGAGCGTGTAGATGTCGCGAGCGGACGGGCCGTTGAGTGCAGCGGCCAAGCCAGTGCCTAGCGCGGTAGGCGAGCCGGCGGAAGCGTTGCGGGCAAGAAGGTAGAAGTCCGAGGTCTGCTTCGGAACGGCCTTGGTCGTGACGTAGAGACCGCTGAAGAGGTCGTAGTCGTTGCTCACGTTCGCGTTGTTGTCGTCCGGGATGACGACGCGGCTGGTGAAGGCCTCGGCGGTGAAGTGCTCGTGCTGCCAGCGGACTTTCGCGGCGTCAAAGACGCGCCCAATGTTGTTCCACGCAAACGCGCCGACGAGCCGCTCGTCACCGTAGCTGAGTTCCTGGCGACCCACCTTGACGGACACGGGAAACTCCTTGTGGTTGCCCACGGTCACGAAGGCTTGGTGCAAGTCCAGCGGGCCGTCGGACTCGGCGTTGGGATTGCGGTCATCGCCGGTCGTGGTGCTGCTGCGGCCTTGCAGGAAGGCGCTCCACCATTTGTCGGTGTAGCCGGTGCGCAGCAGCAGCTTGGACATGAAATAGGAATTGTTGTTGTCCACGCCGGCTTTGCGGAAGTCGCCACCGAAGCCAGCGGCGGTGAAGCCGGCGTTGTCCTTGCCCTCGAAGCGCAAGCGGAGCAGTCCGCCGAAATCCCAGTTGGCCCAATACGGGTCGGCGGCGCGCAACTCTTGGTTCAGGAAGCCGGGGAACGGCTGAGTGGGCGGCGGGGGCGCGTATTGCGCCGTGGCGGTGGTGGCGGCCAGCGCAAGCGCGCCGGTCGTGAGCAGGGGTAGGGTTTTTTTCATGGGTTCAGTTTCAGGAGACAGGAACAGTTTCAGTGGTGGGGACAGGGTTCAAAGAGGCGCGCGGGTCGTAGCGCAGACTTCCAAGTCGGCTGTGTCGCGGGTTTCCAAACCCGCGGACCGTGGCTCGCGCGGCACGCTTTGGGATGCCGTAGGCGCTGCCGAGTTGGAAATCGGCGACACAGCAGGTTTGGAAAACTGCGCTGCGGGGGCAGCGGGCTGCGCCTGATTCAGCGCCGGCTTGGGCAGGCGTTCCGTGTGGAGGGCGACCGGGACCTTGCGCTTGTGCGCGTGAATTTCGAGGAACTCGATGAGCCGCTCGCGCAGTGGGTAATAGTCCGGGTGGTCCATCACCACCTGGCGCTCGCGCGGACGCGGGAAGGTCACGGGGATGATGTCGCCGACTTCGGCCTCGGGGCCGTCGGTCATGCAGACGATGCGGTCGCTGAGGTAGAGTGCCTCGTCCACGTCGTGCGTGACCATTAGCGTGGTGATGCGGTTCTCGCGCCAGAGCTTGAGCAGGACGGCTTGCAATTCGTAGCGCGTGAGCGAGTCGAGCATCCCGAACGGCTCGTCGAGCAACAGCATCTTGGGCTTGAGCGCAAAGGCGCGGGCGATGCCGACGCGTTGCCTCATGCCTTGGGAAAGTTCCGCCGGGCGCTTGTGCATGGAATCGCCCAACCCCACGACGGTGAGGTAATACTCCACAATCTCCCGGCGCTCCTCGGCAGTGGCGGTGAAGAACACCTGTTCCACTCCGAGCATCACGTTCTCAAACGCGGTAAACCACGGCAGCAGCGACGGTGATTGGAAGACGACGCCCCGGTCCGGCCCCGCGCCGACGAGTTCCTTGCCGCCCAAGACGATGACGCCGCCGGTGATTTCGTTCAGGCCGGCGAGCATGGAGAGCACGGTGGATTTGCCGCAGCCGGAGTGGCCGATGAGGGTGACGAACTCGCCCTTCGCAATGCGGAGGTTGAAGTCCTGCACGATGACGTTCGGCCCCTTGGTCGTGAAATAGACTTTGGAGAGGTCGGAGAGTTCGACGTGGTGGCTCATGTCAGGAAGGGATTTCGACAATGGCTTCTTTGCGCTCGCTGGAACGCAGCGGTCGGCTGCGACCGAGCATCGCGAGCGGGATGCTCAAGTCCTCCGGCTCGATGTCTGGCAAGGTGAGTTTCCGCAGGACGGTCTGGTGCCGCTCGCGGCGGGAGTTCAGTAGATACTCGGAGATGTCGCGCCGGAGCTGGCGGAATCGCACGTTCTGATTGAGCGCCTTGCGGTCGCGCGGATGCGGGAGGTCCACGATGAAGGACCCGCCCAGCGTGGCGTTCGGTCCGGCGGTGAGCGGGACGACGCGGTCAGCGAGCAGGATGGCTTCGTCGGGGTCGTTGGTGATGAGGACGACGGTCTGCTTGTGGAGCGTGCGGATGCGGGTGATTTCGTCCTGGAGGTTTGCGCGGGTGAGCGCGTCGAGCGCGCTCAACGGCTCATCGAGTAAAAGAACCTTGGGGTTCGTCGCGAGCGTGCGGGCGACGCTGACGCGCTGCCTCATGCCGCCGGACAGCTCGTGCGGGCGCTTGTCGCGGGCGGGGGAGAGGTTCACCAGCTCAATGAACTCCATCGTGTGGGCAACGCGTTCGGCCTCGGACTTCTCGGGGAAGACTTGGTCCACGGCGAGCCGGACGTTCTCTAACACGGTGAGCCACGGGAGCAGCGAGTAGTTCTGGAACACCAAGCCGCGGTCGGGACCCGGTCCGATCATCTCGCGGCCTTCGAGCGTGACGCTGCCGGTGTCGGGCTTGATGAGTCCGGCGAGGATGGACATGAGCGTTGTCTTGCCCGCGCCCGAGTAGCCGACGATGGCGACGAACTCACCCTGCTCGATGGCGAGGTTGACGTTTTCCAAGACCTCGTTGCGCGAGCCGTTCACGCCGTAGGCTTTGGAGACGGATTTCAGTTCAAGGTAGGGCATGGAAAGGTAAGGGCTTCACGCAAAGGCCTCGGGGTGCGCAGTGATGTGGAAGCGGACGGTGGGGTGTGGTGTCCGACATGAGGGAAGGAATCCCATCCTCCTTAGCGCACTCTGTGCCTTTGCGTGAAGCGTTGCTGATTTCATGTTGTGTTTTACTTCACCGACAAAACGGAGTTCCACCCGCCGAATGGGTTCGGCGCGGCCTCGCGGGCACCTGGGTCGGGCAGCCAGGTGCCGTCCACGACGAAGAGGTATTCGTAGCGGCCGGGGGTGAGCTTCAACTCCCCCTGCCACTCGCCGCCTTTGGCTGGGTGCAGCGGCGTCGCGCCGACCTGCCAGCCGTTGAACGATCCGGCGACGAAGACTTCCTTGGCCGCAGGCGCGCGCAGCTTGAGCGCGACGGGAGCCGGGCCGGTGAAGGGCTTCACCCCGTTGAACGGGTTCTTGAGCACGCGCACAACTTGGCCGAGCGCGGCGGCGGATTTCTTCGCGAACGAGCGCGTGGCCTTCGGTGAGCGGTCGGAGACTTTATGGGTTTTCATAGGTTCAAGCAGTTTTGAAACGCGACTCCACCACGCTCATCAGGCGGTCGAGGATGAAGCCCACGACGCCAATCGTGATGATGCACAGGATGATGTGCTCGTAGATGAGCGCGTTGTATTCCTGCCAGAGGAAGCCGCCCACGCCGGGCCGGCCCGTGAGCATCTCGGCGGCGACGATGACGAGCCACGCGATGCCCAGACTGAGGCGAAAGCCGGTGAACATGTAGGGCATCGTCGCGGGGATGAGCACCTTGGTAAGCGTCTTCCACCGCGAGAGCTTGAGCACCTTCGCGACGTTCAAGTAGTCCTGCGGCACGGCGCGGACGCCGACGGCGGTATTCAGCACGGTGGGCCACATCGAGCAAATCGCGATGGTGAAGAGCGCGCCCAGCTCGCTGGCCTGCTTGCCCGCGCCGAGGAACAACACCAACCCGAGCGGGAGCCACGCGAGCGGCGAGACGGGGCGTAACACCTGAATGATGGGGTCGAAAGTCTTGGTGAACGCCTTCGAAAGGCCGAGGCAGAATCCAATCGGCGTGCCGACGATGAGCGCGATGGCGTAGCCCTTGGCGACGAGGATGAGCGAATACCAAGTGAACCGCAGGATGCCCTGGTCCATCTCGCCGCGCTTCTCGAACGGCTTGAGAACGTAGTCCTTGCTGGCCTCCCACGTCTTGTGCGGCGTGGGCAGTTCCTTCGCCCAAGTCTTGCTGGAGATTTGCCACGCGAGCAGCACCACCGCGATGCCGAGGAGCGGGAGGATGAGCCAGTCGAGTTTGAATGCTTTCATGGTTGGAAATTGCTGAATTGAAACTTGGTCAGGATTGAAGCTGCTCTTCGCTGCGTTGCACCCAGGTCTCGGCGGCGGACACCAGCACGAGCGCGAAGCCAATCAGCGGGGAGACGATGCTCTTGAGGAGAACGGTCCGGTCCACCGAGCCGCTCATCCAATGGTCGCCCTGGTTGACGACTGCTTGAAGGAAGCCGACGGATAAGCCCAGCCGGAGCGCTCGCAGCCACACGGAACGCTGGCGGAAGGCTTGTGCCCAAAGTGCGCGGCGATTGGCGGCGGGGCTCATGGCTTCAAGGTTTGGGATTCCTCGGGCATCCGCCGCCGCTGCTCCACCCACACCCCGGCGGCGGAAATGAGCGCCACGGAGAAGGTCACCAGCGGCGAGACGAGCGTTTTGATGACCGTGCCGGCCGTCTGCTCGTGGCGCAGCCACACGTCGCCCTGATTGATGACGGCCTGCAAAACGCCTATCGGAAGCCCGACCACCGCAGCCCGACGCCAGACGGAAGCCTGGCGAAATGCTTGCATCCAGAGGGATTGGCGCATGGCGAAGAATCATTTAGAGGTCAGGCACCGCGTGTTGCGCGGGTCACGCGCAACCCGCGGTATGGTTTGGTCAGCCTTTCAAACCGCTCACGGGGAAGCCCTTGGCGTAAGCTTCGAGGTCACCCTTCGGGTCGAACTTGAAGCCGTCGAACATCTCCCAGCCGGAGTCATCCATCGTGCGGTCAGTCACGCCGATTTCCTTCATCGCCTCGGTGTAGATGTCGCCGCGCATAACTTGCTTGGCGACGCCGTCGTAGTCGGGCTTGCCCGTGACCATGCCCCAACGGCGGAACTGCGTCAGCCACCACTTGGCGAACTTCGGCTGCGGGAAGTTGCAGTTGCGTTTGCTGAAGTGCATGGGGAACTCGTCGGTCACGGGCGGGCGACCGTCGCCGTAATCGAGCTTGCCCAGCAGGCGGCCCAGGATGATGTCCTTGTCGCAGTTAATGTAGTTGGGCTTGCTGACGATGTCGCATTGCTCGGGGCGGTTCTTCAGGTCGTCGAGCCACACGCTGGCCTCGTGCAGGCCCTTGAGCACGGCTTTGACGGTCTTCGGATTCTTCTCGGCAAACTCCAGCGTGAAGGCGGCGACCTTCTCGACGTGGTCCTTCCACATATCCTGCGTGGTGACGCTGGTGAACCCAATCTTGTCCGCGATGGCACGGGCGTTCCACGGCTCGCCGACGCAGAAGCCGTCCATCTTGCCGATCTTCATGTTCGCCACCATCTGTGGCGGCGGGACGGTGATGAGCGATACGTCCTTGTCCGGGTTGATGCCGCCAGCGGCGAGGTAGTAGCGCATCCACATCGCGTGCGTGCCGGGCGGGAACGTCATCGCGAAGGTGAGTGGTTCGCCGAGCTTCTTGGCCTTCTCGACGAAGGGTTTTAACGCCTTCGGGTCCGCGCCGACTTTGCCTTTCAACTCGGCCTTGAGCGTGATGGCCTGGCCGTTGCGATTGACCAGCCACGGAATAATCATCGGCTTCTTCGGCGAACCGAGCAGGCCCATCGTGCTGGCGATGGGCATGCCCACGAGCATGTGGGTGAACTGATTGTCGCCTGTGGAGAGCGAGTCACGAATGGCCGCCCAGTTCGCGCCCTTGGCCACGGTCACGTCGAGGCCGTATTTCTTGAAGAAGCCCTTTTCCGCGCCGATGACGAACGGCGAGCAGTCCGTCAGCGCAATCATGCCGCAGCGGAGCTTGGCGGTTTCCGGCGCGTCGCTGGCATAGACACTGCCGACCCAGCCGCGCGGCAGGCCGCCGAGCAGTGCGCCCGCGCCGAGGGTGTGGCCGACCCGCGTGAGGAAGCGGCGGCGGGAGGAGGTGTGGGTGGGGAGCGGTTGTTTAGTTGTGTTCATGTTCAACAGAGTTCCAGTGAGCGGTTTTGTGCTCGTGAATCCTGCTTTAGCGGGCGCGATGCCAGCCGTGCCAAGCGCTGGCCCGATGGCTGCTGAAAGAGATTCCAGTTTCGGATGAACCAAATTCTTAGCATGAGTGAACCCCTTGATAGCCGACAGCTCCGCGCCTTCGTCACCCTAGCAAAAACAGGCAGTTTCACGCGCACCGGGAAGGATTTGTTCCTCACGCAGTCCGCCATCAGCCACGCCATCAAGTCGCTGGAGGAGGATGTGGGCTGTCGTCTTTTTGACAGGGTGGGCAAATCCGTGGCGCTCACGCCGGCGGGTGAACAACTTTTGCATCACGCCAAAGGAATTCTCGAAGAAATGACGCGCGCGCGGGAGGCCCTGGAGCATTTGGGCAAGTGGGGACGCACGCACTTGCGGCTGGCGACGAGCGAGGCGGCGTGCGAGGCGCTGCTGCCGAACGTCCTCGTGACGCAGAAGGAAAAGTTTCCGCAATGCCAGGTCACCGTGGCCTCGGCGGACATGAGCGAGGCTATTGAACTGCTGCACAACGGTCACGCGGACTTGGTGCTGAGTTTGGAACCGGGGCCGGAGGCGGGCGTGGAGTTCATCCCGCTGTTCAGCGATGAGTTGCAATTCCTCGTCAGCGCGCAGCATCCGTGGGCGGTCGCGGGGCGTGTGGTGCGCGAGGAGATTCCCACGCAGCCCTACATCCTCTACAGCCGGTCGAGCTACACCTCGCGCCTCGTGGAAGGCTACTTCCGCCACGAGGACATGACGCTGCTCAAGATGATGGAGGTCGGCAGCATGAGCGCCATCCGCGAGATGGTTGGTCGCGGCCTGGGCGTGAGCATCCTCGCGCCGTGGGTGGCGCGGGAGGACATCGCCAGCGGCAAGCTCGTGGCGCTGCCGTTGGGCCGGCGCAAGCTCACGCGCAACTGGGGCGTGCTGCACCGGCGCGGTCGGCGGCTCAGCATGTCGGAGGAGGAGTTCGTCACGCTGTGCCGCCGTGAGGGGGCGCAGCTTGTGGGCGGAAGTGGCGGCAAATAGCGGTGCCCATGCTCCGCGATGGCTGTGTGCTGCGCTGCAAGCGACCCTCGCTAAAGCGGTCGCTGAACTTGCCGAAATGGATTTGTCGCAAAGAACGCAACGAGACGTAAAGAGAAGGCATTCCGGGGAATCAGGGGAGGGGTGGATTTGGTCCAAGCCCCAAGCCGGAAGCCTCGTTCCTTTTGCGACTTCTTGAGTTCTTTGCAGCCCACTTGGGAATTGGAGCTAAAAACCATTCGCAATCTCGGTGCGAGCCAGCCACGCTGCCCGGCCCATGCAGTCACCCACGACATCCGAACCTGAATCCGAAGCCACACCGTCAACGCCCTCGCGCAAAGCGATCACCGAGCCAGACTTCTCAGGCACCCCGCAGCCAATCGGTCAGTGGACCGAGCGCGCGGACTTCCCCCAGTGCGCGCTGGGCGCATACGTGAGCATCCACGGTTTCGCGGGGGTGTTGGTGGAGATTATTAACCAGTCGATCAAGGTGGTTTCACCCGATGGAAAATCACAGCGGTTCAATGCGTATCGGCTCAAGACGCTCTTCGCCCCGCCAGAGCGCACCAAGCCGACCCCAGAGACACTGTCCATGGAACGGCCCATACCCGTCGCCCAACCGAAGCCGGTGGATGACGAACCGGAGCCAGAGCCGTCGGCACGCGTTCACATCTCCGAGCCCGATTTTTCCGTGCCCGTCCGGGCAATTCGGACTTACGTAAGCCAGGTGGATTTCCCGCAATGCGCCTACGGCAAGCACGTGGACATTCCCGGCTATCAGGGCGTGGTGGTGGAAATTGTCAGAGGCTCGCTCAAGGTGCAGTCCCCGACCGGCACCATCCGCAGTTACAACGCCGACCAGTTGAAAATTCTTTACGGTCGGGCCTGAGAACGACTTGTTATCAGCCCTCCTGTTGCATAATCAGCGCAACAGTCACACTCTCTTAATCGTATGGCTTCTGCCCGCAAACAACCCGCACCGGACCTCACCGCGTTTCTGCCCATGTCGCGCGCCGAAATGGACGCGCGCGGGTGGGACGAACTCGACGTGCTTCTCATCACCGGCGACGCCTACGTGGACCATCCGTCCTTCGGCGCGGCGATGATCGGGCGCGTGCTGGAAGCGGAGGGCTTGCGCGTGGGCATCATCGCGCAGCCGGACTGGACGAAGATCGAGTCAATCCAGGAGATGGGCACGCCGACGCTCTTCGTCGGCGTCACGGCGGGCAACCTCGACTCGATGCTGTCCAACTACACCGCCGCGCGGCACAAGCGGAAGGAAGACGTTTACAGCGCGGGCGGCGTGCCGGGCAAACGCCCAAATCACGCGGCGGTGGTCTATTCGCAAATGGCGCGGCGCGCGTTCCCCGGCGTGCCGGTGGTGCTCGGCGGTATGGAGGCCTCCATGCGACGCGTGGCGCATTACGATTACTGGGAGGACAAACTCAAGCCCTCGATCATGGCCGACGCGAAGGCGGACGTGCTCGTGTATGGCATGGGCGAAGTGCCGGTGCGCGAGATCGTGAAGCGCCTGCGCTCAGGGCGGCGGGACTTCACCGGCATTCGCGGCACGGCACTCTTCCTCGGGGCCAAGGCCACGGCGGCGGCGGACTTCAGCGACTGCATCATCCTGCCCTCGTGGGAGGAATTGCAGGCAGACAAAAAGCATTTGATGCGGCTGACGAAAGTGGTCGAGGCCCAACAGACCCCTTACAGCGGCAAGCGCCTCGTGCAGATGCACGGCAACCGCGCCGTATTTCAGGAGGCGCCGGAGTTCCCCGTGGACGGCCCGGACCTCGACGCACTTTACGAGCTGCCGTTTCAGCGCGCATCGCACCCGAGCTACGCGGAGCCGGTGCCGGGCTTCGCGACTATCAAGGACTCCATCATCGTCTCGCGCGGCTGTGCGGGCGGCTGCACGTTTTGCGGACTCGGCTTCCATCAAGGCAAGTTCCTCTCCAGCCGCAGCCAGGAATCGGTGATGAAGGAGATTCGAAAGCTTACCGAGTCCGACACCTTTCGGGGCACCGTCTCCGACCTCGGCGGGCCGACGGCGAACCTCTACGGCGCGAAGAACGGTCACGCGCCCGAGTGTAAGAAATGCCACCGCCCGAGCTGCCTCTGGCCCAGCATCTGTCCGGTCTTCAGCATTGATGAAAAGGCTGGCCTCGACTTGCTCCGCGGCTCGCGAGCGCAGCCGGGGGTGAAGCACGTCTTCGTGCAGTCAGGCATCCGCATGGATGTGGCGCTGCTCACGCCCGAATACACGAAGGAGCTGGTGCAGCACCACGTCTCCGGCCACATGAAGGTCGCGCCCGAGCACATGGACCCCTCCGTATTGCGCCGGATGCGCAAGCCCGCTGGGGACTTCCAAGGCTTCATGGAAAAGTTTTTCGAACTCAGCGAAGAGGCCGGCAAAGAGCAGTATCTCGTGCCGTATTTCATCTCCAGCTTCCCTGGCTGCACGGAGAAGGAGATGGGCGCGGTCGAGCAGTTCCTCAAGGAGGAGAAGTGGAACCTCCAACAAGTGCAGGATTTCATCCCGCTGCCCATGACCGGCTCGGCCGCGATGTATGTCACCGAGCTGGACATCAACACCGGCGAACCCATCACCGTGGTGCGCGGCGCAGGCGACCGTGAGCGCCAGAAGCGGATGCTCCGGCCCAATGCCTCCCACGAAGCGAAGGTCTGCGGCAGCCGGAGCGGGGGCGCGCAGTTGGACACCGTGGATTAACGCTCGCGGCCGCAGCCAGCGGCCGCAGCGCTACGAACGGGGTTCAATTCCAGTTCAAGTCCTCCGGCTGCTCGGACAGCAGCCGGTATTGCCAACCCTTTTGCCGGACGAGGTGGACCCACAGTTGCTTGTCCTGCGGGCTGAAGACCAACTCCACGGAGGCCGGATGCGTAAGCCACGCACCACTCTTCATCTCGTCGTCGAGCTGGCCTGGAGACCAACCCGCGTAACCGGCGAACACCTTCAATTTCTGTGTGGGCGAGCCGGACTCGCCGACCTCCACCAAGTCATCAAGTGAGTGATCGAGGTGGAGGTTTGGCAGCACGTTCGCCGCAGGCAGGAAGGCGTCGGAGTGCAGATAGCTCAATGCCTGCGGCTGCACAGGGCCACCCAAGAAAAGTGCCTGCTCCTTGAGTTTGACTGGAAGGTTGGCCGCGAGCGCCTCACCGACGTGCTTGTCAGTCGGGCGGTTCAAGATGAGGCCAAAGGCCCCCTCACGGTCGTGCTGGCAAATGAGGACGACGGTGCGATGGAAGAAGGAACCCGCAAGCTTTCCGCCATCGAGCAGAAACTGGCCCTTCAGAGATTTGAATTTGCCCGGCATCGTGACTTCCGCAGAAAATTTGCAACACGCTTGCGAGGCTGACAACCCCGTTTATGCTCGCGCCATGAAGCGTTTCCTATTGCTCGTGGCGGTGGCCACCACACTCACCTTCGTCGGCTGCAAAACCGACGGCGGCAGCCGGGAGTTCATTCCCGGCAAGGGTTGGATGCCGATGCGAAAATAATGCTCAACCGTCAGCAGTCAGCTAAAGCCTGTCATGCTGGTAGCCGGCCGCTGACCGCTACCCGCTATTTCCTCTTCGGCCGATTCATCGAGAGGATGCTCAGGCCGCGGAAGCAATTGCCAGAGCCACCGGTGATGACGCGGCGCACTGGCAGGCCAGTCTTTGGGTCTTTGGTGAGCGCCGCGTCTTTCATACTCTGCTGCACCTCGAAGCGACGCGGTTTCTGTTTCGGGTTCGTGGGAATCGTTTCGTAGGTATAGAGAGCCATAGAATCAAAAGTTGCCGCGCAATGGACACCGGAGCCGGGTGCGGGTTCAAGCACATTCCCGCCGAGGGGAGAGGGAATGTTTATTAGGAAGGCAGGAGGGCGGGACCGAAACCAGACGGCTACCAACCTATCGCCATTTCACTCCGAGCTTCCGACTCTCCTTATGAAAAAACCGCCGGCAGCTTTCGCTCCCGGCGGTTTAAAGTTCCTTCGTTGCGTCGCTCAGTAAGCGGCCTGCACGCCCTTGATCGAGCGCTTGGGCATCCACGGCATCAGGCCACGGAGGCGTTCGCCGGTTTTCTCAATGCCGTGGTTCTCGTCGGCCTTGAGCAGCGCGTTGTATTTCTTGTAGCCGCCCTTGTATTCAGCGACCCAGTCCTTGGCGAACTTGCCGGACTGGATTTCCTTGAGCGCCTTCTTCATCCGCTTCTTCACGGAGGCATCAATGATCTTCGGACCGACGCTCACATCGCCCCACTTGGCCGTCTCGCTGATGGAGAAGCGCATCCCGGCGATGCCCTTTTCGTTCATCAAGTCCACGATGAGCTTCAACTCGTGCAAGCACTCGAAGTAAGCCATCTCCGGCGAGTAACCCGCCTCGACCAGCACTTCGTAACCGGCCTTCACCAGCGCGGTGCAACCGCCGCAGAGAACGGTCTGCTCGCCGAATAGGTCGGTCTCGGTCTCCTCCTTGAAATCAGTCTCGATGACGCCGGCGCGGGTGCCGCCGATGCCCTTGGCCCATGCGAGCGCGACCTTCTTCGCCGCGCTGCCGCCTTGATGCACCGCGATGAGCGCGGGCACGCCTTTGCCCTCGGTGTATTGGCGGCGGACGATGTGGCCGGGGCCTTTCGGCGCGACCATGATCACGTTCACGTTCTTCGGCACCACGACGGTTTTGAAGTGGATGGCGAAGCCGTGGCTGAAGAGGAGGGTCTTGCCCTTGGTGAGGTTGGGCGCGATGTCCTTCTCGTAAGCGGCCGCCTGCTTCGTGTCCGGCAACGCGACCATGATGACGTCGGCGCGCTTCACGGCCTCGGCGGTCGTGACGACCTCAAAGCCTTTTTCGCGCGCGACGGCGATGGACTTGGAGCCTTCGTAGAGCCCGATGATGACGGTGAGGCCGCTGTCCTTGAGGTTCAGCGCGTGGGCGTGGCCCTGCGAGCCGAAGCCGAGGACGGCGAGGGTCTTGGTTTTGAGCACGCCGAGGTCAGCGTCTTTGTCGGAATAAACTTTTGCGGGCATGAGTGTGTTACGGGTTACAGGTTGCGTTGCTGAAAACTGACTGCTGAATTCTGACTACTTGCGGGGCAAAGCCACCTTGCCCGTGCGCGTGAGGTCGAGCACGCCGAAGTTCTGCATAAGCACGAGGAACTTCTCCACTTTGCTTTCGTTGCCGGTGATCTCGATGGTTAGGCTCTTGGGCTGCACATCCACGATCTTAGCGCGGAAGATGTCGGTGATCTGCATCACCTCGGCGCGGGACTTCGAGTCCACGCCCACCTTCACCAGCACCAGCTCGCGGTCGATGTATTCGCCGTCCCGGAAATCAATGACCTTGAGCACCTCAACCAGCTTGTTGAGCTGCTTGACGATCTGCTCGAGCGTGGCGTCGTCGCCGCGCGTGACGATGGTCATGCGCGAGACACTGGCGTCCTGCGTGGGCGCGACGTTGAGCGTGTCGATGTTGTAGCCACGCCCCGAGAAGAGGCCGGCCACGCGCGTGAGCACGCCGAACTTGTTTTCCACCAGCACTGAAATTGTGTGTCGCATAAGGCTGACGGCTCAAATTTGCCGTCAAAGGGCGCGCAATGTAGCAAGTGTCCGGTAAGGGTCAACCTTGGTTTTGTGTTCATGAGAGAGCGCGAACGCCGACCTAGCTACACTTCCCGCTCGCCGCCCGGGACGGCTCCGTTACGCTGCGTTCGTGCCGCTTCCATTGAACTTCGTCTGCGCGGCGCTCCTGTTTTCGCTCCCGCCTCGCACACCCGCCCAGTCGCCGCCACAACCAGCGTCCCCCGCCAGTGCCGTCGCGGTGCACGACTCCGCGGACATCCCCTTCCGCCGCGCGCCGATGGCGCAAGCCAGCCGCAGCCTCGTCATCCCGCTGGCGACGAACCTCCACCTCGCCTTCGACGCCCAGCTCCTCCGCACGCACACCGTCTGGCAGGGCGATTCGCTCAACCTCTTCGGCCCGCCCTACACCGGCACGGCCACGCGCTTCGTGTGCGACTTCACCGGCACCCGTCTCTGGGGCAGCCTCGCGCGTAGTCCGTGGACCTTCGATGCCGTCGCGGCAGACACGGACGGGCCGCTCACCCGCTTCAAAGGCCACAGCACCGTCTGCGGCGCGGCGGCGTTCGTGTATGAGCTATATCCGCCCGGCGACTCACCCGTTGCCGTCATCGAATCGCCCCGGCTGGAGCGCGTGGGCGAACACCGCATTGTCATCCGCCGATTTGAAATCGGTCCGCTCGCCCGGCGCGTCCGCCTCAACGCGCACGATGAACCCGGCGACCCGATCAACATCTTCGGCGTCGCCGGCGCGCAAGGCATCCGCACCCCAGCGGGCGTGCTCGTCGCCGTGCTGCGCGGCTTGCCGGGTGGCAATTTTCTCCCGCTCGTCACCAGCACACCGGTCACGGAAATCCTCGTCAGCGAGCGCGATGGCAAGGGGCCTTACTCCGCGCTCGTCACGAACGTGGTTACCGGGCGCAAGGTCACGTTACGCGTCGGCATCCCGCCCAACGAGCAGCCGCAGACCTTTGAAATCGCCTCCGCGGTCGTCGCCGACTTGAACGCCGCGAGTGCACTCGCGAGGCAGCTTGCCAAGCCCCTGGAGAAATGGCCCACGCCTTCCGCCACGCGCCCGCCTCCCCCCGTCGCCTTCCTAGACGCGAGTTTCTTCGACAAGCCACGCGGCGATGAGTTCTACACCATCGAGAACATCCCCGTGCCGAAGGACATCAAGCTCACCGTCGCCGGCCTGGACTTCCTTCCGGACGGCAACCTCGCCATCGCGACCTACCAGGGCGAAATCTTCATCGTCGAGGGCGTGACCGGCGACCCGAAGGCCGCGAAGTGGCGGCGGTTCGCGCGCGGCCTCAATGAGCCGGGCGGCCTGCGCGTGGTGGACGGCCTCATCTACGTGATGCAGAAGTGCGAGCTGACGCGCCTGCGCGACGCGGACGGCGACGGCCTGGCGGATGTCTTCGAGTGCGTGAGCGACGCGTGGGGCTACACGGGCAACTACCACTCCTTCGCCACCGGCCCGCTCGTGGACGAGAGTGGTCTCCTCGGCGTCCTCATCACCGGCCACCGCGCGATGCGCGAAGTCCCCGCGATGGGCTGGTGTCTGAAGATTTCCCCGCACCCGGTAAACACCGGCAAAATCCCCTTCACCGACACATGGCGGACCGACCCGTTCGCGTCTGGCATGCGCGTGCCCAACGGCTTCGGCGAACATCACGGCGACCTCTTCACCACCGACAACCAAGGCCACTGGGTCGCGGCGAACAAACTGAACCACCTTCAACTCACCAACTTCTACGGCCACCCCAGCGCCCCACCCAGTAGCCGCCGTGGTGAGGAGGCGGATTCCGGCTGGACCGAAAAACACTTCGCCGGCGACCCGAACTTCACGCCGCCCGCCGTGTGGTTTCCCTACGCCTGGGTGCGCTCCGCCAGCGGCCTCGCGACCATCGGCGACTTCCGCTTCGGGCCGTTCGGCGGGCAGATGCTCGTGGGCGAGTTCCAGAACGCCGCCGTCTTCCGCGTCGCGCTGGAGAAGGTGAACGGCCAGTGGCAGGGCGCGGTGATGCCATTCGTGAAGGGCTTCGCGTCCGGCGTGAACCGCCTCGCCTACGGGCCGGACTCGCGGCTCTACGTGGGCGGCTTGCGCATGGGCCACTGGACGAGCATCGCGCCGCAGCCGCACTCGCTGGACCGCGTGAAGTTTTCCGGCCGCGTGCCCTTCGAGTTCAAGACCGTGTCCGCGCGCACGAACGGCTTCGAGCTGGCCTTCACGCAGGCCGTGGACGCCGCCCTCGCGGGCACCGCCGAGACCTGGGACGCGACGCAATACACCTACGCCTACGCCGGCCAGCACAACGCGCCCGAGAAAGATCGCGACGAGAAAATCCCCGGCCCGCCCGTGCGCGTGCTGAAGGCCGAAGTCGCCTCCGACAAGCTCTCCGTGCGTCTGACGCTCGAAGGCCTGAAACCCCGCCACGTCGTGATGCTCCGCGCGCTGGGGTTGAAGAACAATCGCGGCGAGGTCCTAAGGAACGACACGTTGCACTACACGCTGAACGAGCTTCCCCGGTAGGGTGAGACTCCGTCGAACCCCATGTGCCGACGCAGGAGGCGCGAGCGCAGCGAGCAGCTCGGCCTGAGGGCAGATGCGTTACTCCCAAGCCGCCGAAAAAGCGGTGCTGAAGCCACCGCAGTCCAGACGCTGGCGCGAACTCCGGCACCCCGGGACTCGCGAAGCGTCTGGACTGCGGCGCGTTCACCGCCGCGCTTCCGGGTGCGTTCTTGCGAGCCAGCAAGGTGCTTCCGTTGCACATCGCCCTCCTTACGCACATACTCGCCAGCAACGTGACCGACTCACCTTTACCATCGCCCGACAGCCCTTCATCCCCGCCTCCGCACCGCCGGCGTCCGCGCTACTCGGGCAAGAACCCACGGCGGTTCGAGGAAAAATACAAGGAGCACGACCCGCAGCGTTACGGCGAAACGGTCGCGAAAGTGCTCGCCTCGGGCAAGACGCCGGCGGGGACACACCGACCCATCATGGTCGCGGAGATTCTCGAAGTGCTCGCGCCCAAGCCCGGCGAGGTGGCGGTGGACTGCACGCTCGGCTACGGCGGTCACGCGCGTGAACTGCTCGCGCAGCTCCAGCCCGGCGGCCACTTGCTCGGCTTGGACGCGGACCCGATTGAGCTGCCGAAGACGGAGGCGCGCTTGCGTGAGTCGGGGTTTGGACCGGACGTGTTCTCGGTCGTTCGCAGCAACTTCGCCGGGCTGCAGCAGGCGCTGGCAGCGCTTGGAGCGCGGCTCTCCGAGCCGCAGCAACGTGGAGCTTCAGACGGTTTAGAGCAGACCGGCACCGCTGCTGCGTTCGTGGCCGCTGCGGCTGGGACAGCCGCGCTCTGGGTGGGCGCGGACTGCATCCTCGCGGACCTTGGCGTGTCCTCGATGCAGCTCGACGACCCGGCGCGCGGTTTCTCCACGAAGGGCAACGGCCCGCTGGACATGCGTATGAACCCGCAGCGCGGCCAGTCGGCCGCCACACTTCTGGCGAAGACTTCGCCCGCCGCGCTCGCGGAACTGCTCTTGGAAAATGCCGACGAGCCACGCGCGACCGAACTCGCGGCTGCTCTGGCTGGCCGCACTTACGCCCGCACACGCGAGCTCGTCGAGGCCATCCGGGCCGCGCTGCCAAAGCTAAACAAAGACGACTCCGACCTCACCGTGCGGCGCGTCTTCCAAGCCTTGCGCATCGCGGTGAACGACGAGTTTGGCGCGCTGGACACGTTGCTGCGCCACCTGCCTGTATGCCTGAATCCCGGCGGGCGCGTGGCGATACTCACGTTCCACTCGGGCGAGGACCGGCGGGTGAAGAAGGCGTTCGTGGCGGGTTTGCGCGAAGGGGTTTACGCGGACATCGCGCACGAGGTTATCCGTCCCGCAGAGGCGGAGCGGCGCGACAACTCGCGCTCGTCTGCGGCGAAGCTGCGCTGGGCGCGACGGGCGGGCTGAGGTGCCTGGGATTGGTAATCGCCGGCACGGGCTCGGAGGAGCGCGGACGCCCACGTCCGTAGTCGGCGGCGGCCAGTTCTGGCGGACGTAGGCGTCCGCGCTCCATGCCTGCCCCGGTTGCCGCCAGCTTACTTGGCCGCGTCGGGCTTTGCGCCCGCGAGAATTTGTGCCACGGCCTGCGGATGCGTGGCGAGGTAAGGCTTTCGCTCCGTCTTCGGCAGGGCGCGAAGCAGGGAATAGGCGGCCCAGCTCGTGGCAGAGATGGAGATGAACTGATCTACCCCGTGGGGGAAGTTGCTGTCGAAGAACGGCTGCACGTCATGCGTGCGCTTGCGGACATACCACGAGCCTTCGGCGGCCTGGGACTGAAGGAGGTAGCGCAGGCCGCGCTGGAAGGCGGCATCCTTCGCCGTGACTACGCCGGTGTCGTGGAGCGCGGCGAGCACGGTGCCGGTGGCGTAGGCGTCGCTGGCGGTGTCGAGCTTCTGCGGCCAGCCGCCGTCGTCCGCTTGCACGGCGAGGAGCTCGGCCGCTTCCTTCTTGAAGGCCGCCACGTCCACGTCCAGCAGATGCAGCGCGCGGAGGCGATGCACGCTGTCCTCAGTGTTGCGCGCGGGTGCGGCGAGGAGCCACTGCCCGGCGGCGATGGTGCGGGCACCGGTGCGAGCGGCGAGCGCGGGCGGGCTGTGGGTGCGCAGGCCGCGCAGCACGAGGTAAGTGGTGGTGAACTCGCTGCCGACTGTGGGCGGACGGCGCATGGCGGGTGCCCAGTGATCGAGATTTTTGTTCTGGTCCAGAAAGAATTCCGCCACCGCTGCGGTCGTGGCGTCGGGCTTCCAGCCAGCGACTTCGAGCAGCCACAGCGCCGTGCCCGGTCCGTCGGTTGTGCCAGCGATGGACCAGCCTTGTTTGAAGCGCGGACGGTCCTCGATCAGGCCGAGATAGGCGCGGGTTAACTGGTCCTGGAAGTTGCCGGGGTTGATGGTGAAGCCGCGCGCCCAGGCGTCGTTGATGACCAGCGACGCGTGCGCACCGTGGTGACAGGTGAAGCACGTGCGCTCCTGCAAGGCGAAGGCGGAACTGCGCTCCAGCAGCGGCAGCGCCTTGCTGACGGCGGCGCGGAGTTCGGCGAGCGGGACGGGGGCGGCCTGCGCTGCGTGGGCGACGGGTGCCAGCCCAGCGAGAACCAAGAGAGCGGTTCCGGCGAGCGAGCGGCGAAGTTGGCAAGGTGGCTTCAACACAAGACGTCGGAAGTGGGACGAGCAGAACGCCACCAAGCCCGCGCTGGAAATTGGCCTACGCCAGCCGTGGATTGCCTGATGAGCTGAAGCCGGAGGGCGCCGGCAAGTCGCTGGCACAGGATCGGGGGTGTGCGGACGCCCACGTCCGCGAGTCCTCCGCCGCGTCCCCACACCCTCGTCCACTATGTCTCGGTCTGGCCACGAGGAAGGCAGAGGGCCGGGGCGCGGCAGAAGGCGATTGCCCTTGCCAAGGAATTTGGCCGCTCGGAAAGTTGACCCATGAACCGCCCGTCTTATTTAGTTCGTTTCGTTCCGGGATTCCTCGTTGGCGTGTGCGTCGCGCTCACGGCTGGCACCAGTGTGGCGCAGAACGCAGCGGAGGATGGGCCGAAGACCGCCCACCGCTACGAAACTGGCCGCCGAACGCTGGATGGCATCGGTAAGTATTATTTCGGGCGGGAAATTGCCCACTACATGACGCACCTCGGCGCGCCGTGGCTGGACCGGCCGGAACGGGATCAGGAGGAGCGGCCCGACCTCTTGATGAAGGCGCTCGCGCTCAAACCGGGTGATGCGGTGGCGGACCTCGGCTGCGGCACGGGTTATTTCAGTTGGCGCATGGCCCAGGTGGTCGGCGCGAAGGGCGTCGTTTATGGCGTCGAGATCCAGCCGGAGATGCTCGCCCACCTCGCGGTGAAGATGAAGGAGCGCGGCGTGACGAACGTGTTGGGTGTGCTGGGCACCACGACGGACCCGAAGCTGCCCGCGCCCGTGGACCTCGTCATCATGGTGGATGTCTATCATGAGTTCGATCACCCCTTCGAGATGATGGCGGCGGTGGCCCGGCAGTTAAAGCCCGGCGGGCGCGTGGCGTTTGTGGAGTATCGCGGCGAAGACCCTGAGGTGCCCATCAAGCCATTGCATAAGATGACCGAGGCGCAGGTAAGGAAGGAAATGTCCGCGCAGCCGCTGGAACACGTGGAGACCGTCCGCACGCTGCCGCGCCAACACATTATCCTCTTCCGAAAGCGGGCAGAGAAGTAGCGGAAGTCGGGGCTGCGTGTGCGCTGTTGCGGTGCAACAGCGGGTTGCGGAATGGAGAGCGGTTACGAAACAGAGGACAGCAGGCCCACCGCTGCCCCGATTCTAAATTCCTCCCTCCGTCTTCTTACGCCTGCCCGGAGCGGATGCGTGCGAAGGCCACGCTTGTATCCTTAAACGCCGCCTCGATCTTGGGGATGAGCGCGGGGATGCCGAACGTGTTACCCCCGAGGGCGAGGGTTTCCAACTCTTGGCAAAGGTTGCCCAAGGCATTCGCGCCGAGGTTCAGACTCATGCCGCGAAAGACGTGTGCAGCAAAGCCGAGCTGTTCGAGATTGTCCCCAGCGTTCTTGATCTGCTCCAAGTGCTTGGGCGCGTTCTGGGCGAAGAGGTCGATCAGCTCGTGCAACAGCGGCACCCCGTCTTTTGACTTCATGTCGTTCAGCTCGGCAATAATGGTCTCGTCAAGGACGGCCACGGCGACGGGCGCAGGACTGGCCACAGGGGACACCACAACCGCTCCACCCGCTGCGGTTGTCCGCCGCTCCATGCCCCAGCGCTCGATGACGCCTTGCAGCTCCGCGATGCGGACCGGCTTGGCCACATAGTCATCCATACCCGCAGCGATGCATTTCTCACGGTCGCCATCCAGCGCATTGCCGGTCATGGCCACGAGCCGAGGGCGGCGGGCGTCCGGCCACTGGGCGTTGATGCGGCGGGCGGCCTCGAGGCCGTCCATCTCCGGCATCTGCACGTCGAGGAAGATGAGGTCGAAGGGCTGTTGTTCGAGGAGTTTCATGACCTCGACGCCGTTGGCGGCGACCTCGGGCCGATAGCCGAGGCGTTGGAGCATCTTCACGCCGACCTTCTGGTTGATAAGATTGTCGTCGGCGAGCAGCAGCCGCAGCGGCAGGCGCTCGGCCATGGCGGAATCGAACTCCGAGCTGGGGGGGGCCTTCTTTTCCGTGCGCGGCATATGGTCCACCGCCCGGACGAGGGCGTCGAAAATCTGCGCAGGCCGCAGCGGCTTGTAGATGAAAAGCGTCACTCCAACTGTGCCGGGCCGGGTGTCATCTGAGCGCAGCCGCACGTCGGTCAGCAACAGCAGGGGCGTTGTTTCGCAACCGGGCACGCGGCGGATGAACTGCGCGAGCGTGAGGCCATCCATCTCGGGCAGTTGTAGATCTACCACAATCGCGTCGAAGGCCGCCCCGCCAGCGAGGATATCGAGCGCCTCTTTGCTCGTGCCCACAGCGCGCAAGTCGGCCCCGGCCCAGCGGGCGTATTGAACGAATGCCTTGCGATTGGAAGCGTTGTCTTCGACGACGAGGATTTTCTTCCCTTTGAGTTTCTCAGCAGGCGCAACCACGGTGGCGGGCACATCAGTGCGTGCGAGCTGGGTGCGCATGATGAGATGGAAGGTGGAGCCTTTGCCCGCCTCACTCTCGACCCAAATTCTTCCACCCATCAGCTCGGTGAGCCGCTTGCAAATCGCCAGCCCCAAACCTGTGCCGCCGAATTGCCGCGTGGTCGAGCTGTCCACCTGGCTGAACGACTTGAAGAGCCGGTCCATCTTGTTCGCCGGGATGCCGATGCCCGTGTCACGGACGGAGATGCGGATGAAAAACGTATCAGGTTCGAACGCAAACTCGCCGCCCGCCGCGAGGTCGCCGGGGTTTGTCTCACGGCTGACGGAGAGCGCTACCTCGCCCTGGGCGGTGAACTTCAGCGCATTGCTGACGAGGTTGACGATGACCTGCCGCAGGCGGGTGACATCGCCCTCGATGATGGCCGGGAGGTTGTCTTCCACCGCATAGACGAGATCAATTTTCTTCTCCGCTGCGCGGGGCGTGAGCAGGTCCAGCGCCTCTTCGAGGCAGGTGCGCAACTCAAAGGGATTGCGTTCGAGGTCCAGCTTGCCGGCCTCGATCTTTGAGAAGTCGAGAATGTCGTTGATGATGTTCAACAGAGAGTCGGCGGAGCTGCGGACCGTCTCGACAAAGTCCCGTTGCTCGTTGGTCAACTCGGTGTCCATCAGCAGCGAGGTCATGCCGATGATGCCATTCATCGGCGTGCGGATTTCGTGGCTGGTGTTGGCGAGGAATTCGGACTTGGCGCGGGTGGCTTCCTCGAGTTTTTGGTTCAGCGTGATCAGCGCCGTGTTGCTGTCCACGAGCTGTTGCTGGCTCTCGCGCAACGCCCGGTAAGCCTCGTCTCGCTGCACCGCAGACTGATACGCCTTGGAATGATAGCGGATGCGCGCGATCAGCTCCACCTTGTCGGGGAGTTTTACGAGATAGTCGTTCGCACCGGCGGCGAAGGCCTGCGCCTTTATGGTCGGCTCTTCCTTCGTGGAGAGAACGATGATGGGCGTCTCCTGCGTGCCGGGGTTCGCGCGGAACTGGCGCACGAGCGTGAGGCCGTCAATGCCCGGCATGACGAGGTCCTGTAGGATGACCGTGGGCTTGATCTGGTTCGCCAGTCGCACCGCCTCCGTGGGGTCGATACAGTAGTGAAAATCAATGTTCGGCTGATTCGCTAGGCAGCGGCGGATGGCCTCCGCGACCATGACCTGATCGTCCACCAGCAACACCATCACCGAATAGTCGGTGGCATTGATGCCCGGCGGGGTGGCGGGCCTGGATGGCGGCATCGTTCCGATCATGTCAGTAGGTTGAGTATGGCGTGTTTAGCGGTCATGGGATAAGGGCTGGATGGATTTTTTCCAATGGCAAAATGCGGCGCTTTTGACTCCGCATGAACCCTCAACCCGAAGCTCCCGCCTACGAAGCTGGCTGAATCTCCCGTGCCCGGAGACACGCCACCTCGCGTCTGGGGTAAATCAGTTCAAGCCCCGGCACAGCCCCCTTGCAAGACTCCACCGCAAACTGGCAACGCGGGTGAAACGCGCAGCCGCTCGGCGGGTTCAGCGGCGACGGCGGATCGCCCGCGAGCACGACGCGCTGCCGCAGCTTCTCCCGCGCCGGGTCCGGCACCGGCACCGCGCTGACCAGCGCCTGCGTGTAAGGATGCAACGGGCGGTCGAACACCTCCGCCGCCAGCCCCAGCTCGACGATCTTCCCCAAATACATCACCGCGATGCGGTCCGCGATGTGCCGCACCACCGAGAGATCGTGCGAGATGAAGACCAGCGTCAGCCCCATCTCGCGCGAGAGCTTGGCGAGCAGGTTGATGATCTGCGCCTGAATCGAAACATCCAGCGCCGACACCGGCTCGTCCGCGACGATCAACTTCGACTCCACCGCCAGCGCGCGCGCGATGGCGATGCGCTGCCGCTGGCCGCCGCTGAACTCATGCGGATACTTCCGTTGGTAACGCGGCGCGAGGCCGACCTTCTCCATCAGCGCCGCCACGCGCGCGGGCAACTCGCCTGCTGGCAGCACGTGGTGTGCGCGGATCGCCTCCGCCAGCGTGTCAAACACCGTCATGCGCGGGTTCAGCGACGCGTAGGGGTCTTGGAAAATCATCTGGAAGTCCGCGCGCGCCGCCCGCAACTCCGCGCCGCGCAACGCCGTCAAATTCCGCCCGCCCAGCACCACCGTGCCCTCGCTCGCCGGGAGGAGTTGAAGAATCGTCCGCCCCAGCGTGGACTTGCCGCACCCCGACTCACCCACCAGCCCGAGGATTTCTCCCTGCCGCAGCGCCAGCGACACGCCATCCACCGCCCGCACCGTCCCCACGCGCTTGCGGAACACAAGGCCGTGCTCCACCGGAAAGTGGGTCTTCACGTCACGCAGTTCGAGGAAGGAGGGGTTCATTGTGTTTGAGCCACGGATTGAACACGGATGAAACACAGACAAGAAGACAGAGCCTGATAACGAAGGCTGGAGGGCAGGAGGAAGAAAGCCCCTTCCCTTCCTGCCCTCGTGTCTTCCTTATAAATTCCCTCATCTGTGTTCAATCTGTGTTTCATCTGTGGCTAAAGTTTCAGTTCCCCACGCTGGACGCGCACGCACGCGCTGGCGTGGCCCGGCTCGATTTCCTTCAGCGCCACTTCACCCGTCCGGCAACCCGGCTCGGCAAACTCGCAGCGCTCCGCGAAGGCGCAGGCGGGCAGGGGCTTGGACACGTCCGGCGGCAGGCCGGGGATGGTGTAAAGTTCCGCGCCCTTGCCTTGCAGCGCGGGGATGCTGCGCTGGAGCGCGCGGTTGTAGGGGTGCAGCGGGCGCGCGAAGATGTCCTCCACGCGACCCGACTCCACCACGCGGCCCGCATACATCACCAGCACGCGCCGGCAAAAGCCCGCCACCACGCCGAGGTCGTGCGAAATCCAGATGACCGCCATGCCGCGCTCGCGCTGGAGCCGCGCGATGAGGTCGAGGATTTGCGCCTGCACGGTCACGTCGAGCGCGGTGGTCGGCTCGTCGGCGATGAGCAAATCCGGCTGCGTGATGAGCGCCATCGCAATCATCACGCGCTGCCGCATCCCGCCGCTAAACTCATGCGGGTGGCTGCGGATGCGCCGCGCGGCGTCCGGCACGCCCACCTCTTCGAGCGCGCGAATGGCGCGCTTCACGGCCTCGGCGCGCGGCATATTCTCGTGAATGAGCAGCGGCTCGATGAGCTGTTCCTCGATGCGCAGATACGGGTTCAGCGAGGTCATCGGGTCCTGGAAAATCATCGCGATGCGCTTGCCGCGAATCTTGTTCAGCTCCGCCTCGTTCATCGCGAGCAAGTCCGCGCCGTCGAAGCGCGCGGTGCCGGACTCGATGCGCCCCGGCGGCTTGGGAATCAGCCCCATCAGCGAGTAGCACGTCACGGATTTTCCCGAGCCGCTCTCGCCCACGATGCCCAGCGTCTCGCCCTTCTCCACGCTGAACGACACCCCATCCACCGCACGCACGATGCCGTTGCGCGTGTGGAAGTAGGCCCGGAGATTTTGGACTTCGAGGAGGGACATGGTTAATAGCGGTGGCCCAAGATGCGTGGCAAGTCACGCGCGCCGTGCAGCACGGCGAGGATGCTGATTTCCCCTTCTGCGTGTCGGTAGAAGCTCAAGTAGTTCTCGAAGTCCCGCAGCCGCCACGAGCGGATTCCGGCGAGGCTGGGCCGAGGGCGCCCCAGTTCGGGGTGCCGGCGCAGTTCTGTGAAGGTCTTCTCCACCGCGGTGAAAAACTTGTCCGCCACGTCCGGGTTGAATTCCTCGAACCATTCGGCGGCGGCCTCGATGTCAGCCCAAGCGGACGACTTAACGACCAGCTTGAGCATTGCGGTGCTGGTTGACGCGGGCGCGGACCCGCTTGCGCATCTCCGCCCAGTCCTTGGCCGTGGGAGTAAAGCCCGGCTCGGCGTCGCGCACGCGCAGGAAGTCATCGAGCGCGGATTCCTGGGCCTTCACTTCGTGCTCTTCGAGCAACCGCAAGGCGGTGCGCACGACCTCGCCGCGGTTGTGGTAGCGGCCAGTTTCAACCAGGTTCGCGACGAGCTTTTCCTGTCGGGCAGTAAGGGTGACGCTCATGTGGAAACGCTGGCCAAGTCAGTTGGCAAAGTCAATTTCACCCAAGGAGTTTTTGTCAGGAAGGCAGGTAAGCGGTGGCAAGCCAGCAGCCAGCGCAGACGTATTATCTCCTGCCCTCCTGCTTTCCTTATCTGTGTTCCATCTGTGTTTCATCTGTGGCTAAAAATGTTTCAGTCCTTGCTCGCCCGCACATCCAGCGCATCGCGCAGGCCGTCGCCGAGGAAGTTCAGGCAGAAGAGCGTCGTGCTGAACGCGCCGGCGGGGAAGACCAGCATCCACCAGGATTCCTCCATGCGGTCCGCGCCGTCTTTGATCATCGAGCCCCACGAGCTCATCGGTGGTTGCACGCCAAGGCCGAGGAAGCTCAGGAAGGCTTCGAGCAACATCACCGCCGGCACGGTGAGCGTGGTGTAAACGATGACCGGGCCGAGCACGTTGGGAATCATGTGGCGCAGGATGATGCGGCGCTTGCGCAAGCCCAGCGCGTGCGCGGCCTCGACGAATTCCATCCGCTTCAGCGACGCCACCTGTCCGCGCACGATGCGCGCCATCGTGAGCCATTCCACCGCGCCAATGGCGGCGAAGAGTAACCACAGGTGGTTGCCCAGCCACACGGTCAGCAGGATGACAAAGAGGGTGAACGGCAGCGCGTAGAGGATGTCCACGAGCCGCATCATCAACGCGTCGAGCTTGCCGCCGATGAAGCCGGAGATGGCGCCGTAGAGCACGCCGATGGAGAGCGCCACGCCCGTGGCGCACGTGCCGACCATGAGCGACACGCGCCCGCCGTAGAGCAGCCGCGTGAACTGGTCGCGCCCGAGATGGTCGGTGCCGAGCCAGTGCTTCGCGGACGGCGGGGCCGCACCGAGCGCCAGGTCTTGCGTGTCGTAGGCGTGCGGCGATACCCAAGGCGCGGCGACGCAAATCAGGCCCAGCGCGGTGACGATGAAAGCGCTGGCGAGCGCGAGTTTGTTCTTCCGCAAGCGCGCCCAGGCGTCCTGCCATAAAGAATGGCCGGCCTCGACTGGCTCAGGAGAAGTCGCGGTGGTCATCGGGAAACCCTTTTTGGCCACGGATGAAACACGGATGGAACACAGACGGGGAGATTTATCAGGAGAGCAGGAAAGCATGAGGGGAGGACTCCCGTAGGCGACAGTTTTGTTCCTGCCCTCCTGCTTTCCTTATAAGCCTTCTTCGCTTCATCTGTGTTCAATCTGTGTTTCATCTGTGGCTAAAGGAAAATCCTATTCGAGGCGCACCTTCGGGTTGAGCCAGGCCTGCGCCACGTCCACCAGCAGGTTGAAGAACAGGATGATGGCGGAGAAGAAGAACACCGTGCCGCCCACCACCGGGATGTCGCGGTCGAAGACGGAGCCGACGAAGTATTTGCCCAGACCGGGGATGTTGAAAACCGTCTCGATGACGAACGAACCGGTGATGAGGCCCGCCGCCGCCGGGCCGAGATACGTCACGACCGGCAGCAGCCCGCCGCGCAACGCGTGTCGCGAGAGAATGCGCAGGCCGGACGCGCCCTTCGCGCGCGCCGTGCGGATGAAGTCTTGGCCCATGATCTCCAGCATCCCGCCGCGCGTGAGCCGCGCGATGTAGGCGGCGAGGTGGAAGCCCAGCGTGAGCGCGGGCAGCACGCGGTCGCCGGGCGTGTTCCAGCCGGAGGTGTGGAACCAGCCGAGCTGGAGCGCGAAGAAGAGCACCACCATCGGCCCGAGCACGAACGTGGGCAGGCACACGCCGACCATCGCGGCGGACATGGGCACGTAGTCTTGTGCGCTGTTGGGTTTTTGCGCGGCGAGCATCCCTGCGGGCAGCCCGATGGCCAGCGCGATGAGGAGCGCCCACGCGCCCAGCTCCAACGAGACGGGGAAGGACGCCCGGATGATCTCCCCGACGGTGCGGTTCGCGTGGCGGATGGACGGCTGCTCGCCGGTGACGAGGGATTTGAGGAAGGCGACGTATTGCTCGCCGAGCGGTTTGTCCAAACCGTAGTGGGCTTCTAGGCGTTTGAGGATTTCAGGCGGGACGTTCTTCTCCGCAGTGAAGGGCCCGCCCGGGGCGTAGCGCACCATGAAGAAGGTGAGCGTGGCCACTGCCCAGAGGACCGGGAGCGTTTGCAGCAGGCGGAGGAGGAGGAAGCGGGCCACTAGTTTTTAGCCACAGATGGGCACAGTTAAAGCGGCTGTTGGCCACGGATGAAACACGAATGAAACACGGATGGCAGACGGCGGCTGAGAACTCTTCTCCGTGTTCAATCCGTGTTTCATCCGTGGCTAGATTCGATTCGGCGGCTACTCGATGCTCAGGTGCTCGTAGGGGTGGTGGTCGAGCAGGGTCGGGTGCCAGCCCTTGAGCTTGGGGCTGATGAGGTGCGGGCGGGTGTAGTGGTAGATGGGGATGATGGGCATCTCGTCCATGAGGATGGCTTCGGCTTTTTGGAAGAGTTCGAGCCGGGCGGCGGCATCCGCAGTGCGGCCGGCCTCGGCGATGAGGCGGTCGTATTCCTTGTTGCTCCAGCCGGTCTCGTTCTGGCCGCCGTCGGTGAGCCACATGTCGAGGAAGGTGTTCGGGTCCACGTAGTCGCCGGTCCAGCCGGCGCGGCAAATCTGGTAGTTGAGCTGGCGCTGCGAATCCAAATAGACCTTCCACTCTTGGTTCAGCAGCTTGACCTCGATGCCGAGGTTCTTCTTCCACATCTGTTGGATGGCTTCGGCGACGCTGCGGTGGGTGTCCTGCGTGTTGTAGAGGATTTCGACGGGCGGGAAGCCCTTGCCGTCGGGGAAGCCGGCGTCGGCGAGGAGCTTTTTGGCCTCGACGATGCTGGGGTTGAGCCGGGTGCGGGAGGTGTAGCCGGCGGTGCCGGGCGGGGTGAGGTTCAGAGCGGGGATTTGGCCGGCCTTGGTGACAAATTTCACGATACTCTCGCGATCCAGGGACATGGCGAGGGCCTGCCGCACGCGCTTGTCGTTGAGCGGGGCCTTGGTGATGTTGAGCCGGTAGAAGTAGGTGGAGAGGTAGGGGTCAATGCGGATGTGGCCGGGGTTGTTCTGCTGATACACGGCGATTTTGGTCGGCGGCACGGTGTCGGTGACGTGCAGTTTGCCGTCGCGGAACATGCGCTCCTCGGTCCCTTGGTCCGAGATGGGGAGGAAGCGGATTTCGTCGAGCTTCAGCGCGGCGGCGTTCCAATGCTTGGGGTTGCGCACGATGCTGATGAACTGGTTCACCTCCCACTTGCCGAGCACGAAGAGGCCGTTGCCGACGAAGTTCCCGGGGCGCGTCCACTTGCCGCCGCGTTCGTAGGCCTTGCCGTGCTTCTCGATGGTGGGTAAGTGGACGGGCATCCACGAGGTGTGGTTGATGAGCGAGAGAAAGTAGGGCGTGGGGCCGACGAGGCTGACTTGGAAGGTGTGTTCGTCGATGACGCGATAACCGACCTGGGCAAAGTCCTTCAGTTTTCCCTCGTTGTAAGCCTGGGCGCCCTTCACGACGTGGTGCATGTAGGCGTATTGCGCCGCCAGCGTGGGCTCGAGGATACGGCGGAAGGATTGATGAAAGTCGCGCGCGGTGACGGGGTCGCCGTTGGACCATTTGGCGGACTTGCGGAGGAAGAAGGTGTAAGTGAGCTGGTCGGCGGAGATTTCCCAGCGCTCGGCGGCGGCGGGCACGGGGTGCAAGTCCTTCGGGTCCTCGCCGGTGAGGCACTCGAAGAGGCCCATGAGAATCATGTGCTCCGGCACACCGGTGACAATTTGCGGATCCAGGTCCGCCGGCTCGGAACCGTTGCCGCGCAGGAGAACCATCTTCCCCTCGATGCGCGAGGGCGCGTCTTTAACCGAGTCTTGCTTGGAGCAGCCGGTGAGTAAGGCAGCCAAACAGACGGCGGCGAACAATGATTTCATCCCCCGAGCTTTTCGGTTCCAGCCGGGCGAGGGAAGCGCAAAAGCAGCGACGGAACGTTTTGTGCGGCGGCGCTGCTGCCGACATGCGTTGCGTGCGTGACGTCCGTTGTGGAGCTCAACTCCCCTGCCCCGTCAGCCCTTCGCGATCTTCGCCAGCACGTTGCTCGTGGAGCGCCCCGGCACACCCGGGAGGATGACCACCTTCCCGCCGAAGCCCTCGATGAGCCGACGCTCGGGTTGGTTGATCGTATCGAGCGTGTAGTCGCCGCCCTTCGCGTAAATGTCCGGCTTCACCTCGGCGAGGAGACGCAGCGCGTCCACTTCCTCAAACAGACACACGCCGTCCACCGCCGCGAGTGCAGCCATGACCGTCGCGCGATCTCCCTCGGGGTTCACCGGCCGGCCCGCGCCCTTGAGCGCCCGCACCGAGGCATCACTGTTCAAGCCGACGAGCAACCCATCGCCAAGCTCCCGCGCCGCTGCGAGGTAAGTGACGTGCCCGGCGTGGAGGATGTCGAAGCAGCCGTTCGTCACGACCAGCCGTTTGCCCGCCGCCCGCATCCGCTCGCGCCACGCCGCGACGTTGGCGAAGGGAATGATTTTGTCCCGGAAGTCCATTGGCGCGAGATGCTGCGGGGCGAGTTGAGGCTTGGCAAGTAGGTGCGTTGGAGAAGAAAACTTGCTGGCCGCGTTTCGCTGCCGATAGGATTGGCTCCGCGTTCTACGACCACTTGGTATTTGTATAACTCAGCAGCGCTGCAACCTCACTCATGAACACTGTTTCCCAACTCAAGACGATTAAGAAGAACACGGCCGCCAAGGTCGGGGCCGAGCTGTCCCGCACCGGCGGCTTGCTGCGCTTGGCCCCCGCGTGGGTGCCGCGCTCTTTCCTCCAGCCGGGCTTGCGCATCAAGTTGCACCCGGATGATACCTACGCTTACGGCCTGAATCGCGGCGGGATTGATGAGCGTTGGTTCGCGAGCACGACCGTCACCGCCAATCAGGGGCGCGCGGCGGACGAGGGCTTGAACTACTGCGTGGTGGGCCAGGAACGCTTCACGCTCAAGCAGGCGGTGGAGGACACGGGCGCGACGCTGGTGGGTAATGCCATCTGGAAGAAGTATGGGAAGTGGCCGGTCTACTCGAAGTTCTTCGACAACATGGGGCCCATCCCCCACCACATGCACCAGTCGGCGAAGCAGGCCAAGCTGGTGGGTCAGGAAGGCAAGCCGGAGAGCTATTACTTCCCGCCGCAGCACAACAATGTCGGAAATAATTTCCCCTACACCTTCATGGGCTTCGAGCCCGGCACGACGAAGGCGCAGGTGCGCAAGTGTATCGAGAATTGGAACAAGGGGGACAACGGCATCTTGGACCTGTCGAAGGCTTACCGGCTGAAGGTGGGCTCGGGCTGGCTCATTGACCCCTGCATCCTGCACGCGCCGGGCAGCCTCTGCACTTATGAGCCGCAGTGGGGCAGTGATGTCTTCGGGATGTATCAGAATCTTGTCGAGGGCCGCGAAGTGCCGTGGTCCCTCCTCGTGAAGGATATGCCCAAGGCGAAGCATCAGGACTTCGACTTCATCGTGGACCAGCTCGACTGGGAGAAGAACGTGGACCCGAACTTCAAGGATAACCATTACCTCGAACCGGTGCCCGTGGCGGACACGCGGAGCGAGGGCTTTGTGGACCGGTGGATCGTCTACGGCAAGGTGGCTGGCGAGCAGCTCTTCACGGCGAAGGAACTGACCGTGGACCCCGGCACGAAGGTGACCATCAAGGACACCGGCGCTTACGGTCTTATCTGCGTGCAAGGCTCTGGGAAGATCAATGGCCAGCCGCTGGTCAGCCCCAAGCTGATCCGCTTCCACGAACTCACGGAGGACGAATACTTCTGCACCGAGGACGGCGCGAAGAACGGCGTGACGTTCGAGAACACCAGCGAGACAGAGCCGCTCGTGACGTTGCGCTACTTCGGCCCCGAGGTGAACCCGAACGCCCCCGCAATGGGCGCGTATCGGACAAACAAGTTCAACTGAGGGTTCAGTCCGAGCAGCCACAACCGGGTCGTGCGGGAGAATGTCCTCGGTGCGTTGCCGTGCGCTGGGCGCTCCCCTCTCCCATTGACCTCGTAGCCGCCGAGGTAAGGGGGCGGAACTGTCCGCACGCAGTCGCATCCGCCGCCTCACCTCGGCGGGCTAAAGGCTTCAAGCGCACCGGCGCCAATGGAGCGCCACTGGGGCGGCCTACTTCCGACGCCACTCCACCTTCGGCGGCTCGGGCAAGCCTTGGGCCCGCAGTGCGGTGCGGAAGTGCATCTTTCCCACCCGCGCCAGCGTCGCGACGCCGTGCTGCTCGAAAATTGTCTTGGCCACTTTGTCCACGGCGGAGGACGCCCCCTTCGGCAGCTCCACGCCGATCTCCCGGCCCATGGCTGCCAACCCCGTGACGAACGCGTGCCGCGCCAAGATGGAGGCGGCTGCCACCGCGAGGTCCGCCTCCGCCTTGTGGCGTTGCACAATCTTCAGCTTTAACCCGCGCGCCTTCGCCTCGCGGGCCACCGTCGTCTCCGTCGCGGCGAACTGATCAATAATAGCGTGCTCCGGCGGCGGGGCGAGGTGATGCGCCGGCGCGAGGACGGCGAGGATGGAGTTCACATGGCCCTTGGCGAGCAGTGGATTGAGGCTGCCGATGTCGCGATAGCGCTGGTTGTAATTCATACCGCCCAGCGTGAGCACCTCGTTGTGGCAGCCGGGGGTCTCGCGGATGACTTTGGCCAAGTCCGCGATGCGCCGGTCGCTGCCGATGTTCTTGGAATCTTGGATGCCCGCGTCCTGCCACGCGCGCACCACGGAGTCGTTCACATACACCGCCGCTACGCACAAGGGCCCGAAGAAATCGCCCTTGCCCGACTCATCTACGCCAATGCGCGCCACAAACATCTCGGGATGTAACACCTCCTCGTAACCCACCTCCGCGCGTTTCAAAATCTCCGGCTCCAACACGAACTCGACGAATTCCTGCGTGCCTTTGCCCTGCAAGACCAGCTTGCCGCTCTCGTAAAACACGACGTTGAGCTTGTCCTTCTCTGCGGCGAAGCGCGCGTAAGGCACGGTGCGCGGCGTGAACCCATGTTCGCGCAGGTGGGCGTCCAGCGCGGCGGCCTGCGGGTCCGTGAGCTTGCACGTGTGCATCGTAAGCGGTTTCACGGGGTGAGTTTCGAGTTTCGGGATTCGAGTTTCGAGCGCAAACTACGCCCGCGTGCCGAGCCCGACCGATCGTTCAAAGTTCAAAGACATAAAGCCAAAGCCGCGTCGCTCTCCTATTCCCCCTTCCCCCTTCCCCCTTCCCCCTTCGCTGGTCTCCTCCCTGCTCGGCTGGTTCACCACCGCCGCGCGTGACCTGCCGTGGCGGCGCACGCTGGACCCCTACGCGATTTGGGTGTCGGAAATCATGCTGCAACAGACGCAGGTGAAGACCGTCATCCCGTATTGGGAGCGCTGGATGCGCGAATTGCCGGACGTGAGCACGCTCGCCACCGCGCCCGAGCAGCGCGTGCTGAAACTCTGGGAGGGCCTGGGCTATTACACGCGCGCCCGCAACCTGCAAAGGGCGGCACAGCAAATCATGGCGCAGCACGACGGCCGGTTCCCGCGTGACTACGAGGCGGTGCTGGCCTTGCCCGGCGTGGGCCGCTACACCGCCGGGGCGATCAGCAGCATCGCCTACAACGCCCCCACACCGATCCTCGACGGCAACGTCATACGCGTCCTCACCCGCCTCTTTGACATCCGCGAAAACCCCCGTGACAAACCAACGAACGACCGGCTGTGGCACCTCGCCACCCAACTCGTCCAAGCCGCCGCCCCTCACGCTTCGGGCTTCACCCTTCACTCCTCACTCTGCACCGCTGGCCCTTGCTCCACCGTGAACCAGTCCCTCATGGAGCTCGGGGCCACCCTCTGCACACCGCAAAACGCGAAGTGCCCACAGTGCCCCGTGCGCTCGCACTGTGCCGCGCTGCGCGAGGGCCGCGTGGATGAGCTGCCGAACCTCGGACCGCGCGCGGCTGCCACAGCACGGGAATTTCACGCCTTCGTGGTGGAGCGGGACGGGGAATTTCTCGTGACGCAGCGGCCCGCGAGCGGTGTGAACGCGGGCTTGTGGGAATTTCCAAACCTAGAAGTCACGGGAGAAACCCGCCTGCCAGCCGACTCGTTGAAACTGCTGTTGGAACTCACCGCCCGGTGCGAGCCACTCTGCGAGGTCCGGCACACCATCACGCGCTACCGCATCACACAGCGGGTATTTCGGGTTCGTTCGGCAGCGGCGGCGAGCGGCATCCCGACGGACACTCGGTGGCTGGACTTGGAGGGGTTGCACGCCCTGCCCTTCACGAGCGCGCACCGGCGCATCCTGCGGCGGCTCGCGGCGGGGAGCTGACTACTCACTTCCGCGCCGGGGCTAGGTCGCGGAAGTTCGCCTCGTAGAAGTGGGCGGTCATGCCGTAGAAGAGCGGCACCGTAACCAGCAGGCCGACAAAGCACGCGAGCGCACCCAGCATGGAAATCAGCCCGCCCACGAACAGGAACAGAAAGGTCATCCACCACCGCCGGCTCACCATCCGCCGGCTCAACTGCATCGCGGGCCAGAATTCATAGCCCTTGTCCATCACCAGCAGGATGGAGAACGTCCAGAGCAAGCTCACATACACCAGCACGAGCACCGTGACGGCCGCGATGACCACCACGAGCCCGAAGGCCTCCATCTTGAAGTCGGGCATCTGCCCCGACTTCAGGTTCGCGAAGGAGAAAACGCCCAGGACGATTGCCGTCACCACCCCCGGCACCATGATCACGAGGTTGATGATGCCTTGCACGAGCGAGGCCAGCCCCAACTGCCAGAAGCGTGGCCCAAACCCCGCGAACACATCGTTAAACTGCCCAGTTTCGCCGCGCACCATCCGCAGGAAGAACCACAACGCGCCGCCCGACGCCACGCCGTTGACAAACATGCTGATGAAGACGTTCGCAAAGGGCACCAAGAGCCCAATCACCCCGCCGATCATGGTGATTCCCAGCGTCACGAGGAAGAGGACCATGCACGCGCCAATGATGACGCCTGGGTTCGCAGCGAAGACTTTCCACGCCTGGCTCAAGGCCTCGCCGATGTCCACGCGGTATTCGCGCGTGAGGATTTCCTCCTCGCTCACTCCCCCGCTAACGACTGGCTCCGGCACCGTGGCTGCGCCGGGCATTGCGGGCGGCAGCGGAGCCGCGACCGGCGCGACCGGCGCGACGCTGCGGTAGGGCTGCCAGTTCGCCATCCCCTCGCACCAGACCAGCGTGTCAGGGGTGACGACGCCGTCCTTGGCGAGCGCGTGCAGTTGGTCCTCGGTGACCGGTCCCTGCTGCTGTTGTCCGACGGCGTAAAACCAAGTCATACCAATTCGATACCGGGGGCCGCGCGAAAACTCAAGGTTTCACCCGCGACAGGTTGCAGAGAGAAGTCGTGCGGCTGCGGGAGGTCAGCCCACCAACTCGCGGATGGGCGTGATGCCGGAGTCCACGAGGTATTGGGGGCGACCGGAGGTGTCGGTCATCGTCGCCGTGGCGGTGTCGATGCCGAGGCAGTGGTAGAGCGTGGCGAAGACTTCTTGGAACTTCACCGGGCGGTCCGCCACGTCGGCCCCGATGCGGTCGGTGGAGCCGATGACTT
The DNA here is from genome assembly GCA_943330855.2 of Klebsiella pneumoniae. Lineage (GTDB taxonomy): Bacteria > Verrucomicrobiota > Verrucomicrobiia > Limisphaerales > SXTU01 > SXTU01. The sequence goes on along the minus strand of CALQJI020000002.1, from coordinate 144,194 downwards.
GGCCGGTCTTCATGCCGCCACCGGCGACGAGGGCGAAGTTCGCGCGCGGCCAGTGGTCGCGGCTGTTCATGTTGTTGATCTTCGGCGTCCGACCGAACTCGCCCCACATCACCACGGCCACGTCGCGGTCCAAGCCGCGTTCCTTCAAGTCGGTGAGCAGCGCGGAGAGGCCCTGGTCGAGGAGCGGGAACTCCTCGCGGGAGCTGGGGAAGTTCATGCCGTCGCTGCCGTGCCAATCCCAACGGCTGTAGTTAAGCGAGACCACGCGCGCGCCGGCTTCCACGAGGCGGCGGGCAAGGAGGAAGTTGCGAATCATGCGCGGCGCGCCGTCGCGAAGGTAGCGGTCGTCGTTGAGGCCGTAGCGAGCGGCGACGGACGGGTGCTCCTTCGACAAGTCCAGCGCGGCGGTGAGCTTGGAGTCGGAGAGGATGCCGAGCGCCTGCTGGTTGTAGCTGTCGAGGCCGTTCATCTGGCCGGTGGTGTCCGCGTCCTTGCGGAACTGGTCCACGGCGGTGCGCAGGCGTTCGCGGTCCTGGAGGCGGTCAAGTGACATGCCTTGGAGCGTCAGATTTTGCACGCGCGCATTCGGGTCTTTCGCGACGAGCTGCATCGGCGAATGCGCGTGGCCGAGGAAGCCGCCTTCGCCGGGTTCGCCCCAGGTGCGGTTGCCGGTCGGATACATCAACGAGGTGTGCGCAGGTGCGCCGGGCGCGGCCCCGAGCGCCTTCGAGACGAACGCGCCGAAGCTGGGCCAGCCGCCGGCGGGCGCGGTGCGTTTCTCCTTCTGCGTCCGGCCCGTCATGCACTGGAAGCAGTCGTGCGCGCCGTCGGAGTCGGCGAGCGAACGGATGAGGGCGAACTGGTCGGCCTGCTTGGCGAGGCGCGGGAACAGCTCGCAAATCTCCATGCCGGGGACGTTGGTGCCGATGGGCCGGAACTCGCCGCGGACCTCACTGGGCGCGTTGGGCTTGAGGTCGAACATGTCGATGTGCGACGGCCCGCCGGGGAGATAGATGTTGATGACGGCCTTGTGCGACTTGCCGGTGCCGGCGAGCGCTTCGAGCTTGAGCAACTGCGCGAGGGACAAGCCGCCGGCGGCCATGCCACCGATCTTGAGGAATTCGCGGCGGGCCATCCCGTCGCAGTGGGCGTTGCCGGCGATGCGCTGGCCGAAGAGGTTTAACATAGTGGTGCTTAAAAGTTGCCCTCCACTGACGAGCCGACGCGAAAGGTTATTCCTTCGGCTTCCGCCCCACGCCCCAGATGAGCCAGACGGCCAGCGCCACGAGGAGGATGAGCCACCAAAAGTAACGCAGCTCGAGCGCCGCCATCTCGACGAAGGCCAGCACCGGCTTGAACAGCAGAGCCAGCAGCACCAGCACGGCGATGAGGACCAACCATCGGAGCGCGGCGCGGACCCGTGGGTTCATGGGGCGGCGGGTTTCTCAGCCGGGCCGAGCGGGAGGAGCAACGCGGCACCCGTGTTGTTGGCGTCAGCCGGGACGACCAGCGGGGATTTGCCGTTCCAGCGCTCGACGATTTGCAGCCGCAGGAAGGCGGGATTCAGCTTGAGGGCCTCGCCGCGCACGGTGATGGCCTTGGCCTCGCCGCTCGCGCGGATGATCGCGGTCTCGGCCTCGGTCTGGGTCTGCACCTGCGTGAAGCGCGCCTGCGCGGCCTGCTGCTCGGCCACCATCTTCGCCTCGATGGCGCGCTCCAGCTCGGGCGAGAGGTCAATGTTGCGGATGACGACGTCCACGAGGGTGAGCAGCGTGCCGATCTTCAGCTTCGCGGCGGTGATGGCCTTCTGCTTGATCTCCTCGCGGTTCTTCACGATTTGCTCGGCGGTCTGCGAGGCCGTGACTTCCTTGAGCGCTTCCTGCACCCGCGGGGCGATGAGGCTGTCGAAGGGGTCGCCGGCGAACTCCTTGTAAATCTGCACGACCGAGGATTCCGGCACGCGGTAGAGCACGCGCACTTCGAGGCTGACCTGCTGCAAGTCCGAGGAGAAGCAGTCGGCCTTCACGGCCATGGTCTTCTGCCGGATGTTCACCGGCACGATGGTGGTGATGAACGGGGCCTTGAAGCCGAAGCCTTCTGGCAGGAACTGCTCGGCGGTCTTGCCGAGCGTGACCTTGATGCCGCGCGTGCCCGGGTCAACCATATAGCTGGAGGACGAGCCGAGGGTGACGAGCACAAACACCAGCACGGCTGTGCCGATGAGTTTGGGCAGAAAGATCGGGTTCATCGCGCTACTTGGTGGTGCGGCGAACGGCGGGCGGTTGAATGGTGGGCGAGGCATTGGGTCGGGCTTGGCGTTGGCGTTCGGCGTCTTGGAGTGAGAGTAGTATCTTGTCCCCGCCACCGATGATCAGCGGCGTGAAGCCATCCCACTTGTCCACGATCTTCAAGTCCACGAACGCCGGGTTGTCCTTGAGAGCTTCGCCACGGATGCGGATGGACTCGGCCTCGCCCTTGGCTTGGATGACGGCGGTGTCGGCCTCGATCTGCGCCCGCTGCTGAAGGAACTTGGACTTCGAGGCCTCCTGCTCCTGCACCATCTTGGCCTCAATGGCGTGGCCCAACTCCTTCGAGAGCGCGATGTCCTGAATGACAATGTCCTCTATGACGAGCAGCGTGCCGACCTTCTTCCGGGCGATCTCGAGGGCGTCGGTCTTGATCTTCTCGCGGTTCTTCACGATCTGCTCTGCGCTCTGGAGGGCCGTCACTTCCTTGAGCGCCTCGTGGACGCGCGGGGCGATGAGGCTCTCGAAGGGCTGGCCGTAATACTCCTGAAAGAGCTTCACCACCGACGCCTCCGGGATGCGGAAGAGCACGCGCAGCTCAACGTGGATTTGCTGCAAGTCCGACGAGTAGCAATCCGCCTTGTCCTCCGCCGTCTGCTGCCGGATGGAGACGGGATGGATGAGCGTCACGACCGGCACCTTCATACCAAAGCCCTCGGGTTTGAAGGCCGGCGAAACCTTGCCCATCGTCACTTCCACGCCGCGATAGCCGGGCTGCACCACATAGGTGCCCGACGACGCCATGATGACGGCGCAAAAAATCAGGAGGGCGAGGCCGACCGTGCGCGCGATATTTTGAGGTGTCATACTAGCAATTTCCGCAGCACAGAGTCCTCCTCGTCCGAGGCAGAGACAAGGATGCTTTTTTGTTTTTGCGAACCCCGCTAATCCCGCCCTCATACCAACGATGGAAACGAATGCCCCCGATTATCTCGGTCGCCTACCGAGTGGAACCGCCGCGTGGCACGCGGTTCATGGAGCGGCGGCTTCCAGCCGACTTAAATCGTCCAGACCACGAAAGTGTGAACTTGGGCTTGCACGTGGCGTGGACACCGAAGGTTGAACCCAAAACCACCGACTGACCCGCTGCGCTTGTCCCTGCCAGGTCGTAAGCCGTCTGGAAGCCGAAGCTCCGTCCACTGCATGGCTCCGATTTAGGCAGTCGGATGCGCGAAAGTTGCCTCCCGGAATTGGCAGTTGACTCCCCCACTGTCTGTCATACAGTCCTATGATACTAGACACCGCGCCGCCATGCTCCTCCAAGTCAACTTCAAGTCCGGCCTCCCGGTTTACCTGCAAATCGTCGAGCAGGTGAAGGCGGCGGCGGCCTCCGGCGCGTTGCGGGCAGGCGACCCGCTGCCCGGCATCCGCTCGCTGGCCGAGGAGCTGCGCGTGAACCGGAACACCGTGGCGAAGGCTTACACGGAGCTGGAGAGCGAGGGCGTCATCGAGACAGCGGCGGGCAAGGGCTGCTTTGTGAAGGAAGGTGCTTCCCCGCTCAAGAAGGACGCCAAGCACCACGCCCTCGGCGAGTTGCTCGACGCCGCGATTGTTCAGGCCCACCACTACCAAGTCGCCGACGCCGAGCTGCTCAAGCTCTTCCGCCAGCGCCTCGACGCCTTCGCTGAACGCAAGGAAGCCCACGAGAACCCCGAGTGAAAGGAACTCCCATGAACACTGACACCCCCGCCATCGCCCTCACCGGACTCGTCCGCCGCTACGGCAAGCACGACGCCGTCAACGACCTCGACCTTACCGTGCGTCCGGGCCGCTGCTACGGCCTCTTCGGCCGCAACGGCGCGGGCAAGACCACCACCATCAAGTGCCTCCTCAACCTCCTGCGCCCCGACGCCGGCTCCGTGCGCGTCTTCGGCCTCGACCCCGAGCGCGACGAGGTGGCGGTGAAGTCCCGCCTCGCCTACGTGCCCGATCAGGTCGCGTTCTACCCGTGGATGACCGTGCGCGAGACGCTCGATTACCTCGCCTCCTTCCGCGCGCATTGGAACCGCAAATCTGAGGCCGACCTCCTCGGCCAGTTCCGCCTCGACGCCTCGAAGAAGACCGGCTCGCTCTCCAAAGGCCAGCGCACGCAGCTCGCGCTCATCGGAGCCATCGCCGCCGAGCCGGAGCTGCTCGTGCTCGACGAACCGACCAGCGGCCTCGACCCCATCGTGCGCCGCGAGTTCATCCAAACCGTCATCGGCGCGTATCAGGAGGCGGACCCGGGGCGGCGCACGGTCTTCGTCTCCACGCATCTCATCAGCGAGTTCGAGGGGTTGATTGATGAGTTCACCATCGTGGACGCGGGCCGCGCCGTGCTGACATTGGAAGCCGACGACGCCCGCGCGCGTTACCAGCGGATCCGCGCCCGCTTTGGGGAAACGCCGCCGGAGCTCAAGTTCCCCGGCGTGCTCCAGTCCCGCGTGACGGGTCGCGAACTGGAACTCATCGCGAATGGTTCGTCCGCCGCAATTCTGGAGCAACTCCGCGCGCTGAAGCCCGCCGAACTCGTGACCGAGGCGCTCACGCTGGAGGAAATCTTCATGGTCACGCTGCAATAACATGACTGCCCTGATTCAACCCAGCGAACGCCCATGCCAGCGTAGGAGACGAGGTGACGAGTCTTTAATCTCCTCGGGTCCGGTGCTGGGATTCGCTGCGCTCCCAAAAAAGTTAGAGACTCCTCACGTCGTCACCTACGTGGATTTCAGCCCCCGCCGCCCATGAACGCGAACACCCGCCTGCGACTGTGGAAGGAAACCCGCGCGCTGCTGCCGATGTGGGCGGCGATAGCTGGCTTGATGGGCTTGTCACTGCTCATCGAACGCTTCGATGCGCTGGCTTTCTCCTGGTCAGTTTACGCCTTTGGCTGCGTTCTGCTGGGGTCATTTGTCGTTGGCCAAGAGTTCCAGCATCGCACCATGGGCCTGCTGCTTTCCCAGCCCGTCCCGAGGCTACGCATCTGGGGAGAGAAGCTGCTCGTTTTGGGAGCGGCCTTGGTAGGTCTGTGCCTGTGGCTCACGGTGCTCGGATACTTTCGGTGGAGCGCGACCAACACGAAATTCGGGTCGAGTGACGACGCACTTGCTGCGACTGCCGTTTGGATTCTGCCATTGCTCCTTGGCTTCTGCACCGGGCCGGGGCTGACCTCGCTGGCACGCGGCACCATCGGGGGCGTCGCGTTGACGTTCATGTGTCCGTTCGGTGTATTCATACTCTGCCTGTGGTTTCTTCCGGACGGGCTTGATTCGCCACGACGCTGGGTTCTCAACGTCATCGTCTTCATCGCAGCATTTGGCATCTATGCCGGCCTGATGCTTCTCTGGGGCTGCCGGCGCTTCCAGTGCTTGGAGGACCGCCACGGTCACGGACAAGAACTCTCCCTCCCGGCGGTGCTGACGAAGCCGTTCGCCGAGTTTACCGGACGGTTCACACTGGGGCACGGCAGCGCGCTGGGTCACCTCGTCCGGAAGGAAGTGCGGCTGCACCTGCCAGCGTTCGTGGTGGCGTCGGGCTTGGTGGCGATGTGGCTGGCGTTGCAGGCTGCCATGTTCATCAGCCCGACCTTGAACAAGGGTTTCCTGCTTCTGCCCGTCGTGTTGCTTGGCCTCGGCATTCCCGTCATCGCGGGCATCGTGTCCACGGCGGAGGAGCGCGGCCTGGGCCTGCTGGACTGGCACCTCACGCTGCCCGTCTCCGCCCGACGGCAATGGTTCATCAAAGTCCTCGTCGCCCTCGGCGTGAACGTTGGGCTGGGCATTCTGTTGCCGGGCGTGCTTGCCCAAGCAGCGGGTGGCTTGCTGAACGGCCAACCCTTGGAGCTTGGGGTTCACAACGGTGAGCTGCATTTCCTCATCGCCAACGCCGTCCTCTTCTGCGGCGCGCTCTACGCCTCGACCGTCTCTGCTAACTCCATGCGCGCCCTTGTCGGCGCCATCGTCCTGTTCGTCGCCGGGGCGCTGGTCTTGAACTTCGCGGACTATCTCGCCGCCTCCTACCCGAACGAGCACGACATATACAAAGTCCCCGGAGCAGTTTATTCGCTGCCACCAGATTACCTCCGCCCTACTCACGAACACCGCTGGCTCATCGGCTGGAGTTGCCTTGCGGTGTGGCTCTACTTCCTCGGTTTGGCGGGCTTCCGCCGCTCGCTGGAATCATTCTGGCTGCCCGTGCGCCGCATGGCCGTGTTCTTCGCCGTCGTGTGCGCCTTCGTCTTCGCGGCGATTGTCTGGTAATCCCGTAGCGCCTCTGCGTCTGTCCCGCCTCCTGATCTCGCAGACTCCTTTCCGCCCAAGCCAAGCCTTGTGCCCCGCAGCAGGCTTGTGCATCGTCTCAGATATCGAGGGGCCGGGATGCGACAGGTTTAAACCAACCCCATATCCCCGACGCCGACGGATGAACCGAGATTTGAACCATGGCTAGCTTCGTTGATTTGATTCGTGGACTGGTGGACGACGGCGAAGAGCTGAAGGCCACGGCGCGCTTCCGCCTGGGCAAACTCATCGCCAAGGGCGGCATGGGCGTGGTCTATGAGGCCGAGCAAATCGGCGCGTACGGCTTCGCCAAGAAGGTCGCGCTCAAGCTCATCGAGCCGTCCACCTCCGGGCAGGCCGAGGTCATCAAGGCGTTCATCGGCGAGGCGCGGTTGGTCGCCCGGCTCGTCCATCCGAACATCGCGCAGGTCTATAATCTGGGCCGCACCGCGAACCACATCTTCATCGTGATGGAGCACATCCACGGGCTGAACTGCCAGGATTTGCTCGCGCGACTGGCCGCGCAGGGCGCGCGGCTGCCCCGGGACTTCGCGGTTTACATCGTCCACCGCGTGCTGCGCGGGCTGGCTTACGCGCATGACATTTCTGGCGAGGACGGCAAGCCGCTGGGGCTCGTGCATCGGGACGCGCACTTGCGGAACATTCTCGTGAGCTATCAAGGCGACGTGAAGCTCACCGACTTCGGCATCGCCCGCGCACAGGGCTTCCTGCCCAAGGACAACCCGGACGTCATCATCGGCCGGCCGGACTTCATGAGCCCGGAGCAAATCACCGGGCAGCCGCTGGACCAGCGTTCGGATGTGTTCACCGCCGGCGTGGCGCTGGCGACGTTGCTGTTGAATCACAATCCCTTCGCCGGGGAAGACCTGGAGGACACGCGCCGCCGCATCACGACCGCGCCGCTGCCGGACTTCACCGTGTTGGACAGCCGGGTGGACGGGGAGTTGTGCGACATCCTCCGCAAGTCGCTCGAACGCGATCCCGCCAAGCGCTACGCCGGGGCCGAAGCGATGATGAACGACGTGGAGCGCTATCTCTTCATCAACCGCGTGGGACCGAACACCGAGAGCCTGCGGCGGTTTATGCAGGAGCTCATGACGCCGTTGGAGGAGACGCGGACGTTGCGCCGCGAAGATTTCAGCGACTCGACCCACATGGTGCTGCCGGCCACCACGGTGTTGCCGATGGTGGGCAATTAAGGAAACCCCCTTCCCCTCCGCCGCGCCGCCCGCTATACGAGGCGCATGAAATTCGTCCTCCGCTCGCTCGCGCTCGTCTCGCTCATCAGCCTCGCCGCCACCGCCGCTGACACCGGCACTGGCGCGAGCTTCAAAGGCCCCGTCGGCCTCCAGCTCTACAGCCTGCGCGGCATCGCCACGCAGAACCCGCCCAAGGCCCTCACGCAGACCAAGGCCTTCGGCCTCACGCTCGTCGAGACCGCCGGCACCTATAATTTGCCGCCGGAGAAGTTCAAGGCCCTCCTCGCCGAGCACGGCTTGAAACCCATCAGCGGCCACTTCCCCTACGACCGTTGGAAGTCCGAGCCGGAGAAAGTCCTCGCCGAGGCCCAAGCCATCGGCCTGCAATACGCAGGCTGCGCGTGGATTACCCACAAGGCCCCGTTCAGCGAAGTGGCCGCGCGCGACGCCATCGACGTGTTCAACAAGGCCGGCGAACTCGGCGCGAAGCTCGGCATTAAAGTCTTCTACCACGCGCACGGCTTCGAGTTTCACAAACACGGCGACGGCACGCTCATGGACCTGCTCATCAAGGAGACCAACCCCAAACACGTGAGCTTCCAGATGGACGTGCTCTGGGTCGTCTTCCCCGGCCAAGACCCGGTGCAATGGCTCAAGAAGTATCCCGGCCGCTGGGAGTTGATGCACCTCAAGGACCTGAAGAAAGGCGTCAAGACCGGCGACCTCTCCGGCAAGACGGACGTGACCAACGACGTGCCGCTGGGCACCGGTCAGATGAACTGGCCCGCCATCCTCAAGGCCGCGCAGGAGAGCGGCGTGAAATACTACTTCATCGAAGACGAGTCCCCGACCGTCGTGGAGCAGATTCCGCAGACGCTGAAGTTCCTCGGGCAAGTGAAGTTCTGATGTGCCGGGGTAGCCGCCGAGGTTAGGAGGCGGACCCTTTGGCGCACGAAGAAATCCGCCTCCTGACCTCGGCGGCTACCGGGCAAAACGGCTCAACGCGTCTCGCCTGACTTGGGAACCAATCCGTCTGAACCCCAGCGCACCCGGACGCGTCAGACAGCCCGTGATTGGGAAAACTTCCACGCAACGAACCTCGGGCCAGGCCTTCGCCGGGCGCGCGATGTTCCGCTGGTGCGGCCTGCTGTTGCTCGGCTCGGCGCTGCCCGCCGGGGCGGCTGCGCCCGTGGCTGCGTCAAACTTCAAACAGGCCGTCGCGCCCTTCCTCGCGGAGCATTGCAATCGCTGCCACGATGAGAAAAAGCACAAGGGCGAGTTCCGTGTGGACAATCTTTCCACCGACTTTCTCAAGGGTGGCTCAGCGGCGAAGTGGGCCGAGGTCATGGACCGCATCAGCTCCGGCGAGATGCCGCCCAAGGGCGAGAAGAAGCCGTCGGCGGCTGAAGGCTCGCAGGTGGTCGAGTGGCTCGCGGCGCGGCTGAAGGAGGGCGAGGCGGTGCGGCTGGCCAAGCGCGAGCGCGTGTCGTTCCACAAGCTCACGCGCGAGGAGTATGCGAATTCGGTGCGCGATTTGTTGGGCGTCACGTTCGATGCGGCGGACCCGACGGGGCTGTCGGAGGACGATGCTTGGAATGGCTTCGGGCGCATCGGGTCGGTGTTGTCGGTGTCGCCGTCTCATGTAGAAAAGTATCTCACGGCGGCGGATATGGTGCTGGCGGAGGCATTCCCGGAGGTCGTGCTGGACCGGCAGAAAAAGGTCGTGCCCGTGAAGCCGCTGGACCGGCGCTTGGCGGGCGCGGACCTGCGCGGCGGACCGAACAAGGCCGAACTGGAGGCACAGGGTCTCGCGGACAAAGTGCGCGTGGAGATGTGGCCGGGCCACGACCTCACGCGTGCGAGTCCGGGCAACATCCCCGTCGCGGGCAATTACAAGATGCGCGTTCAGTTGAGCGGGCTGAAGCCCAAGGGCGGTCGCGCGCCGCACCTCGCGGTGTATGCGGTGAACTTGGACCGGATGCTCCACGAGCAGGACGTGCTCGCGCCGGAGGACAAGCCCATCATCGTGGAGTTCACCACGCACTTGCCGGCGGGTTTTCTGAACGTGCGCTTTAGCAACGAGACGCCGGGGCCGTCGAACTTGCCACGCTCGGGGCGCGCAGGGAACAAACCGTTCTTCAGCATCAAGGACGGTCGCCACGTGTGGCAGATGAAGCTCACGGACGAGGAGGGCGAGCCGCTGTATCCGTTTCTCATCGTGGACTGGCTGGAGTGGAGCGGACCCCTCGCGGAGGAAGGCCCGACTTACGCGCAGCGCGAGTTCATGCCGGCGGACTTGGCCGGGGCGCGGGAGAAACTCACGAAGCTGGCCGAGCGCGCGTTCCGTCGCCCGGTGCAGGCGGACGAGGTGGACCGGTTGGTGAAGCTCGTCGAGAGCGAGGTCAAAGCGGGCGAGAAGCTGGACGCGGCGATGAAGGCGGCGTTCCAAGCGGTGCTGTGCTCGAAGGAATTTCTCTACCTCGTCGAGGGCCGCGCGACGGAGCAGAGCGTGCGGCTCACGGATTTCGAACTGGCGTCACGGCTGTCGTATTTCCTCTGGAGCACGATGCCGGATGCCGCGCTGCTCGACGCCGCGCGCGCGGGCACGTTGCACGAAGCCGCCGTGCTGCGCGCGCAGGTGCAGCGGATGCTCCGCGACCCAAAGGCGGCGCGGTTCGCCGAGGCGTTTCCGCGCGACTGGCTGCAGCTCCGCAACGTCGGGATGTTCCCGCCAGACAAGAAACTTTACCCCGACTACGACGCGTATCTGGAGAAGAGCATGGTGGGCGAGACGACGGCCTTCTTCCGCGAGGTGTTGGACAAGAACCTGAGCCTGCGCGAATTCCTCGACTCGAACTGGACGATGCTGAATGCGCGGCTCGCCGGGCACTACGGGATGTCCGAGGTCAACAGCGACCAGTTCCAGCGCGTCAGCCTGCGGCCCGAGGACCATCGCGGCGGCTTGCTGACGCACGCGGCGATTCTCAGCCTCACCTCCGACGGCACGCGACATCGCCCGGTGCATCGCGGCAAGTGGGTGCTGGAATCCATCCTCGGCAAGTCGCCGCCGCCGCCGCCCGCGAATGTCCCGGCCATCGAGCCCACGCCCGCCACGCAGCCGAAGGCGACGCTGCGCAACAAGCTCGACGCTCACAAACGCAACGATAGCTGCGCCGCCTGCCACGCGAAGATTGACCCGCTGGGGCTGGCCTTTGACCACTACGACGCCATCGGTCGTTGGCGCACGGAGGAGGTCGTGGGTGATGGCCAGGGCGCGAACCCGAAGGTGGACGCGAGCGGGGAGTTGATTGACGGGCGGAAGTTCGCCGACGCAGTGGGATTCCGGAAGTTGCTCGTGGAAGACCTCGACAAGTTCAACGCCGCCTTCACCGAGAAGCTCACCATCTTTGCCCTGCGCCGCGTGCTGACGGTGGATGACCGCGACGCGCTGGCGAGCCTCGCCCAACAGAGCAAAGCGGCTGACTATCGGCTGCCAGCCATCGTCGAAGCCCTCGCGTTGTCAGACCTTTTCCAGAAACGCTGAACCGCCGCCCAACACTATGAGTAACATCCTCTCGCAAAAATGGCTGCTCAGCCGCCGGCACGCCCTGCGCGGACTCGGCGCGACCATCGCCCTGCCGCTGCTCAATTCCATGGTGCCACTCCGGGCCGCGACCGCTCCAGCCGCCAAGCCGCGCCGCAGCGTGTTCATCTACATCCCCAACGGCGTAAACGTGCTCACCTGGCAAATCACGAAGGCCGGCCGTGACTACGAGTTGAGCACGCCGCTCAAGTCCTTGGAGAAGCACCGCGCGAACATCACGCCCATCAGCGGCCTGCACCACCCGAACGGCATCGGGCAGGCGCACGAATGCCAGAAGGTCTGGCTCACCGCCGCGAAGGTTAGCCAGGAAGGCGGCGCGTTCCGCAACACCGTTTCCGCCGACCAACTCATGGCCGAGGTCACTGCGCCGCAGACGCGTTTCAGCTCGCTGGAGCTGTCCATCTCGCGCGGCACCACCACGCTCGCGTGGTCGCGCGATGGCGTGCCGCTGCCGGCGGAGGACAATCCCAAGACCGTCTTCACCCGCCTCTTCGGCGCGGAGCCGGGCGGCTTGGACGTGCAACGTCGCCGCCTGAACCGCCGCCACAGCGTGCTGGACCTGGTGCTGGAGGATGCGAAGCAGTTTCGCCGCAGCATCGGCGGCGAAGACCGCATGAAGCTCGACGAATACCTCACCGCCGTCCGCGAGGTCGAGGTGCGCACCGAGCGGCTGGATTCCTGGCTCAACGTCCCCAAGCCGACGGTGGACGGCAAGACCGCCGCCAACCTCACCCGCAACGTCTCCAAGACCGAGGCCGGCGATTACTACCGCACGATGTATGACCTCATGGTGCTCGCCCTGCGCACCGACATGACACGCGTCATCACCTACATGAGCGGCAGCGAGAGCCACGGCCTGGCGATTCCCGAAATCGGCATTCCGCAAACGCGCCACGAGCTGTCGCACCACAACGGCGACCCCGAGCAAATGGCCCGTCTCAGCCGCAGCGACGCCTTCATCACCGAGCAGTTCACTTACTTCCTCGACCAGTTGCAGGCGGTGAAAGACGGCGAGGAAACCCTGCTCGACCGCACGATGGTCCTCTTCGGCAGCGGCATGGCCTACGGCCACAGCCACGGCAACGCGAACCTCCCGACCATCCTCGCCGGCGGCAAATCCCTCGGCCTCAAACACGGCGCGCATGTGGACTACAACCTGCCGAGTTTGAAGAGCTACGACCTCGCCAACGCCGCTGGCCACTACTCCGTGTGCAGCCGCCCCATCAGCAGCAACGCCCGCCTGACGAACCTCCTACTCACCATGCTCCACAAGATGGAGGTGAACACCGAGAAGTTCGCCGACAGCCTCGGCCCGGTGTCGGAAGTGGTGTGATGGAAATTGTGAACGGCGAATTTTGAATAGCGAATCCGCCGACCGCACGCGCATGAACTGTTCTCTCCGACTTCGCGTTCTCCCAAGACTGCTTGCCTTCGCCGGCCTGCTTTCAACCTTCATCCTTCAACCTTCATCCTTCGCCGCCGAGGCTCCGTTCCAGCTCAGGCCCGGCGAGTTCCCGCCGCCCGGCTCGGCACACTACGTTGCCGGCGAGTTGGTCGCGCTCGACCACGTGAACCGCACGGGTGTGCTGCGCCCCGATCGCACGGATGCGCAGCGGCGCGGGGATTGGGACCTGCCGCATCCGTTCACGCTGCTGCCGTTCGGGTCGTTGCAGTATCGCGGCGCGTCGGCGGAGCTGCGGGATATTCCCATCGGCACGCATTTGCACGGGTGGTTTTACCAACCCCCCGCCGAACCGAAGGAGCCGAAGGACGCGAAGGACGCGAAGGCAAAGCGCGCCGCCGCGAAGGCCGTGGTGCCCAGGTATGAACGCATGGGCATAGACGCTGCGTTCAGCCTCGTCGCGCGGTTGGAGGACGACTTCAGTTTTCTCGCACGGGAACAGCGGGTGTGGCGCGTGGATGCGGTGGATTTGGAGAAGTTCACACTCACCACCACGGGCATCACGGCGGGCAAGGCCGATGCCAAGGCGACGGTTTTCCAGCTCGTGCCGGGCACGCGCGCGTGGAAGGGGCGCGGTTTCGGCGCGCTGACGGACCTCGCGGCAGGTCAGTCGGTGGTCATCAATCTTACCTACGCTACGCTCAAGGGGCCGGGCCGTTGCACGGACATCTGGCTCGACGCGGAAAGCCGCGCGCTGGCCACGGCGCACCAGAGGGAGGCGCATCGGCAGTCGCTACGCGAGCGCGGGTTCGCCGGGTGGATTGACGCGGTGGACAACCAGCAGGCCATCGTGACCGTCACGCTCTTCAGCGCCTTCGACCCGAAGTTGAAGGAGATGTTCCGAGTGACGCAGACGACCAACGACACGGTCATAGCTGCCACTGCCGAGGATAACCTCCGCACCTGGGACCAGATCAATGACCGCAAGCGCGGCACCTTGCTCGAAGTGAAGGAGGTCCCCGCTACGCCCGGCAGCAGCGGGCTCCAGGTGAAGTTCAAGTCCGAGCTACTCATCGAAGGCTTCCGCCCGAAACGCATCATCCGCCTCTGGCCCAGCGCGTGGAAAATTGACGACTTGCCGCGCGAGGAACGGCTTTACCAGTGAGCGAGGGCTAGCCCTTCGGCGTGGCTTTGCTGCGCTTAGTCCATGAGAACAATCCTTGCGGGCGCGCGAGCATCAGCACGATCACCAGCAGCGAGTAGATGATCATCCGCGTGTCGGCGATCCACTTGAGGTTGTTGAACGGCGCGGAGAAGGGCAGTGACACCGGTGCGCCCGCCAGCATTCGCAAGCCCTCGGGAAGGAGCGTCAGCAGCACGGCGGCGATGATCACCCCCATCGTGTTCCCCATGCCGCCGAGGATGACCATCACCACGATCTCGATGGAGCGCATGAAGTCGAAACCCGTCGGCGCAATGGTGAGGATAGAGTGCCCATACAGCCCACCCGCCACGCCCGCGAAGAACGCCCCCACGACGAACGCGGTGATCTTGTAGCGCGTGGTGTTGATGCCCATCGCCTCGGCGGCGATCTCGTCGTCATGCACGGCGAGGAAGCCGCGGCCGTAGGTGGAGTCCACTAGGCTGACGACGACATAGACCGTCAACGCGGCGAAGGCGTAGACCCAGAAGAGGTTCGTGTAGGCGGGAATGCCGTTCAGCCCCAGCGCGCCGCCGAGCGAGTCCACATTGCGGAAGAGCACGCGGATGATCTCGCCGAAGCCCAGCGTGACGATGGCGAGGTAATCGCCTTTGAGCCGCAACGACGGGGCGCCCACAAGCACGCCCGCCAGCGCGGCGGCGAGTCCGCCGCCCACCAGCGCGAGCGGGAAAAGTAGATGAACGCCCGCGCCCGCCGTAAGTCCGGGCGCGAATTTCGGCGCACCAAACATGGTGATGGCGGCCGCCGCATACGCTCCCACCGCCATAAAGCCCGCGTGTCCGAGCGAGAACTGCCCGGTGTAACCGTTGATGAGGTTCAGGCTGACCGCGAGGATGATGTTGATGCCGATGTTCGAAATGATGAGCGCGAAGTAGTCGTCGATGCGCGACGCGGAAGCGGCCAGCAAACCAGCCACGGCGATGGCGGAGACGAGGACGATTTGGGAGCGAGGAATCATTTCTTCTGAGCCACGGATGAAACACAGATGAAACACAGATGGGGGAGCTGGGATTGATAAGGCGGGCAGGAAGACAGGAGGAAAACGACTTTCTCTCCCACCTTCCTGCTCGCCTTATAGATTTCCCAATCCGTGTTAAATCCGTGTTTCATCCGTGGCTAAACTTTTTCCACCTGCAGCTTGCCCAGCAAGCCCGCCGGGCGGAACAAGAGGATGACAATCAAAATGGCGAAGGCAATCGCGTCGGTGAAGGTGCTGAAGCGGCTGCCGTTCACGAAGGTCTCGACCACGCCCAGCAGCAACCCGCCGAGCGCCGCGCCAGGGATGTTCCCGATGCCGCCGAGCACCGCCGCGACGAACGCCTTCAGCCCCGGTAGCACGCCCATGAGCGGGTCAATGGCCTGATAGTTCAGTGAGTAGAGGATGCCCCCCGCCGCCGCCAGGGCCGAGCCAAGCGCGAAGGTGAAGGAGATGATGCGGTCGTTGTTGATGCCCACGAGCGACGCGGCCTGCGGGTTGAAAGATACCGCGCGCATCGCTGTGCCGACCTTCGTCCGCAGCACGATGTATTGTAGTGCGCCCAGCAGCGCGAGCGCGACGACGAGCACGACGATTTGGTTCGACCCGATGACGAGGCCCGCGACGTTGAACGTGTGGACGGGGAAGAGCGTGGGGAAAGCCTTCGGAGCTGCGCCGAAGACGAACTGGCCGAGATTCTCCAGCAGCAAGGAAACGCCGATAGCGGTGATGAGCACGGTGAGCTTGGAGCGGTTGCGCAACGGTCGATAGGCGAGCCGCTCAATCACGACGCCCAGCACGGCGCACGCAAACATCGCTCCGGTGAGTGCGAGAAAGCCCGTCACGAACGACTCTTTCGGCATCCCGCGCCCAATGTAAAACCCGGCGAACGACCCAACCATGAACACGTCGCTATGGGCGAAGTTGATGAAGCGCAGCACGCCGTAAACCATCGTGTAGCCCAGCGCGATGAGCGCGTAGATCGCACCGAGCGAGAGGCCGTTGATGAGCTGTTGGAGGAACTCGGACAGAGGGAGGGGTGTTGAGAGTTGAAGGTTGAGAGGGCCGATTTAGTTCGGGCGTCAATGGTCTAAAAGGGAGCGTCGGAGGCCGCTTAAGATCCGGCTCTGCTCTTGGGCGGCGACGTAGATGCGGGCGTAGTCGGCTTCGGACAGAAAGCCTTGCCGCTTGGAGATGACCCATTGGGAGACCACCTCGAAGAGCGAGCCGGCGGCGATTTCTACGAACCGAGCGTAGTCGCCTCGGGACGAGCGTGAGGTGCCTTCAGCAAGGTTCGCGGAGACGGACACCGCAGCACGACGCATCTGGTTGGTCAGGCCGAACCGTTCGTCGCTCGGGAAAGACTTCGTCACCGAATAGACCGTGTCGGCGAACTCAATCGCCTTGTGCCAAAAGTCGAGCTTCTCGAAGTTGAACATAAGCACCGGCCCTTCTCTCAACTCTCAACTCTCAACACCCCGCCCCTCACGGGTTGACGGTCTCCTTGTAAACAAACTTCCCGTCCTTCACCTCGATGATGACCGCTGGCTTCGTCGCGTTGCGCTTGGCGTCGAGCGTGGTCTTGCCGGTGATGCCGACGAAATCCTTCGTCGCGGCGAGGGCGTCGCGGAGCTTCGGGCCGTCGGTGCCGCCGGCGCGTTTGATGGCGTCGGCGAGGACCAGCGCGGAGTCGTAGCCGAGCGCGGCCATGGCGTCGGGGACTTCGTTGTTCCAGCGGGCTTTGAACTTCTTCACGAAGGTCTGGACCATCTCGGCCTTGTCCTCGGGCGAGTAGTGCGTGGAGTAAAACGTGCCGTCCATCGCCTTGCCGCCGATTTGCAGCAGCTCCGGCGCTTCCCAGCCGTCGCCGCCGAAGATGGGCAGGTTGATGCCGAGCTGGCGGGCCTGCTGCGTGATGAGCCCGGCCTCGGTGTAGTAGCACGGCGCGAAGATGGCGTCGGGGTTCGACGCCTTGATGGCGGTGAGTTGGGCTTTGAAGTCCTTGTCGCCGCTGCTGAACTTCTGCTCAACGGAAATCTTCCCGCCGTCCGCGACGAACTTCTCCTTGAAGAACGTAGCGAGGCCGACGCTGTAGGGCGCGGCGGCGTCGGTGAGCACGGCGACGTTCTTGGCCTTGAGCGTGTTCTTGGCGAAGAGCGCCATCACCGTGCCTTGGAAGGGGTCGATGAAGCAGACGCGGAAGACGAAGTCACCGACCTCGGTGACCTTGGGGTTCGTCGAGCTGGGCGAAATCATCGGCACCTTGGCGTTCTGGCAGATGGGCGCGGCCTCGAGCGAGCGGCCCGATGCGACCTCACCGAGCACCGCGATGACCTTGTCGCGCGAGACGAGCTTGCGCACGACGCTGGCGGACTCGCCCTGCTTGGACTGCGTGTCTTCGGTGATGAGCTCGAACTTCCGGCCCAGCACGCCCCCAGCGGCGTTCAGCTCCTCGATGGCGAGCAACGTGCCCTTGTGCGACGACTGGCCGAACGTGGCTTCCTTGCCCGTGAGCGAGGCGAACTCGCCGACCTTGATGCTCTCGCCGGCGGAACCTTTGCCGACATCGCCGCCCTTGACCGGTTCGTCGGATTTTTTGCAAGCGGTGAGGAGGGAGCCGGTGGAAACGGCCATCGCGGCAAGGGCATGGCGTCGCGTGAAGTTGATTTTCATTGTGAGAATATGGGTTCACCAGTCCGAAGACAGGCTTGTCCCGAGGCTATGCAAGCACTCCCTCGGATTCAACCTTCAATAGCCCCTTCAATAGCCCCATCTCCCGCCCAGTTGCATTACCTCTCGCAGGCGCGCAGACTCCGCACTGCTGCGCATGAAGACACCGCTGCTTTTCGAAGTGGAAACCAGCTCCACACCGGAGACGCTGGCCGCCTCGCTAGCCGGCCAGCCGGGCGTGGCTTTACTCCGCAGCGCCGGACTCGACTCGCCTCACGCGCGCTACTCGTTTGTCGCCGCGCGTCCGTTTCTGACCTTCCGCTCGTTCGACACCCGCTGCGAACTCACCACTCCCCAGACCCCAAACGCCAGCACCCAAACCCGCTTTGGAAACCCCTGGCGCGTGCTCGACGAACTGATGTCGCGCTACGAGTTGCTCGACGAGGTGGACCTGCCCTTTCCGCTCGGCGGCTGCTTCGGCTACTGGGGTTACGACCTAAAACACTTCGTCGAGCCGAAGCTCCCGCGCCGAGCGGTGAACGATCTTGAGCTGCCCGACTGCCACGTCGGCTTTCACGACAGCCTCGTCGTCTTCGACCACCGGCTCGGCAAGACGTGGATAGTCTCCACCGGACTCGATGTAGACGGCTCGCGCAGTGAAGCGCGGGCAAAGGAGCAAGCGGACTGGTGGCGGGAGCGACTGGCCGACTTAGTCGCAGGATTCAGCCGGCGCGTGGAGACGCCGACGGATTCGCAACCTGAAGGTTGCGCCGACGGTGTGACTTCGACCTTCACACGCGACGCGTTCATCGCCCGCGTGGCGCAGGCGCAGCGCTACATTCGCGCGGGGGACATTTACCAGGTGAACCTCTCGCAACGCCTCAGCGCACCGACGCAGTTCACCGGCTGGGAACTCTTCGAGCGGCTGATGGATGTTTCGCCCGCTCCGTTCGCGGCTTACTTGGATTGCGGCGAGTTTCAAATCGCCTCGTCGTCACCGGAACTTTTCCTTCGCCTCAGCGGCCCTCATATCACCACGCGCCCCATCAAGGGCACCCGCCCGCGCTCCGCCGACCCGACGCGCGATGCCCAGCTCACCTACGAACTCCAGACCAGCGCGAAGGAAATGTCCGAGCTGGTGATGATCACCGACCTGCTCCGCAACGACCTCGGGCGCGTCTGCGAATACGGCTCGGTGCAAGTGCCGGAGCTGGTTCGGTTGGAACGCTACTCGCAGGTGCAGCACTTGGTCAGCACGGTCGAGGGTCGGCTGCGCGCGGACGTGACGCACTTCGCAGCGTTCGCGTCCTGCTTCCCCGGTGGCAGCATCACCGGCGCGCCGAAGTTCCGCGCGATGGAAATCATTGATGAGCTGGAGTCGGTGACGCGCGGGCCTTACTGCGGCTGCCACGGCTATCTGGGTTTCAATCGCGAGAGCCAGTTGAGCATCACCATCCGAACGGCGGTGCGGACCGAAGAGCAAACTTACTTCCACGTCGGCGCGGGCATCGTGGCGGATTCGGCAGCGGCGGCGGAATACGACGAGACGCTCGCGAAAGCGGGCGGATTTCTCGCGACGCTGGGGCAGACGAATCCGGCCGCCGTCCGCGCACGGGATATTTCGGTCGCGTAGTCCATGGGGGGCCTCGGCGGAGCCTCGCCCACGACATTCGCTGAGTTCAGCGAACTCAGAAAGCGAAAGGCCCGGCAATGATGCCGGGCCTTTTTACTTTGTCAGCTGAACGGTTACAGCGCTCCGAGCGCGATAGCAGCGAGCGCGTCGTCCTTCTCCTTGCACTTGGGGATGAAGTCCAGCGCGCGGAGGAAACGGGCTTTGTCCTCAGTCGAAGTCTTCGCGTCGAGCACGAGCTTGCTCAACAACGGGGCGGCAGCCGGCGTGCGGCTGCGCCAGACGATGTCGCGGCCCGCGGGCGTGTTCCAGTTTGCACCAGATGCAGCCTGCCACGCGGCGAACGTCGCGGCTTCATTCCGGTCTGCGGCGAGGCCGAGGGCCTCGAGATACCAGCGGTCCTTCCCGTCGTATTGTTGCGCGAGCTTGGTCCAGAGCGCGGGGGCCTCACTAGCCTTGCTGTGGCGCAGGGCAATGGCGCACTCGCGGCGGACGGCGGGTGAGCTGTCGCTGATGAGCTGCACAGTGGCGGCGTGGGCGTCGAGGTTGTAGCGGCGAGCGGCGCGCAAGGCGGTGATGCGGATGTCCGCGTCCTTGTCCTTCAAGGCACCGGCGAGGTGGGTCTTGCCGTTGGGCAATTGCGCGAGCAGCCACAGAGCGCGGGCTCGGTGACGGGCGTTGTCACTCTTGAAGAGTTTCACCAACTCGGCTTCGCCCTTCGCGCCGGAGGCTTTGAGCGCGGTGTAGCCGAGGTAACGCGCGGTCAGGTTCGGGCTCTTCAGCGCGGCCACGGCTCCGGCGGGCGTGGTAAGGTCGAGCTTCGGCACGGTGTATTTCTCCGCGCCGGGCACGGTCACACGGAAGATGCGACCGCGCGTGAGGTCGCCCATCGCGTGGCCGCCGACACCGGGGTCATACCAATCGGCGACGATGAGCGAGCCGTCCGGCGCGACGCACACGTCGGCGGGGCGGAACCACTTGTCGCGCGTGCCGGTGAGCACCGGCTCCATGCTCGCGGTGTAGCCGGCCCCGGCGGTCTTCGCGGGATAAGCGCGGACGATGTTCGGGCCGGCGTCGCAGTGGATGACTTGATTGCGGAAGGGCGCGGGGAGCAAGTCGCCTTCATAGACCGCGATGCCCGTGGGCGAGCCAGCACCGGTGACGAGCATCGTGGGCATCACGCCGGGGTCGTCGAGGTGCCAGTGGTAGCGGGGTTTTTCGTCGTCGGAGACCTTGGTCTTCTCGTTGGCTTTCTTCCAAGCGGTGCTCCATCCCGCGCCCGTCAGTTCATCCACGTAGCCGTAGTTGCCGAACTCCATGACGTAGTTGATGCGGACGGACTTGTTGCCGTCGTCGTCGTTGTCGGACTGCCAGAGCGTGCCGAAGGAGTCCACGGAGACCTCGTAGTTGTTGCGGAAGTTGTGGCCGAGCACTTCGAGCTGCGAGCCGTCGGGGTTACAGCGGAAGGCCATGCCTTGGCGGTAGGGTTTGCCGCCGTCGTTCACGGTATTGCCGGCGAGGTCCACGATGGGGTTGCCGTCCTTGTCGGAGATGCCTTTGCCGGTGTTGCCGAAGTTCCAGTAGAGCTTGCCGTCGGGGCCGACGACGAACGCGTGCGTGGAGTGGTCATGCTGCGGCTGGCCGACCTTGGTGAAGAGCAGTTCCTTCTTGTCGGACTTCAAGTCGCCGTCGGTGTCGGTGAAGATGAAGACGTTGGGCGCGCAGGAAACGATGACCTTGGTGGACTTGCCGTCGAGGCTGGGGAGCACGCAGATGCCGAGCGCGGAATCAATGTCGGTGCCCTGGTAGAAGACGGTTTGCTTGTCAGCCTTGCCATCGCCATCGGTGTCTTCGAGGACGATGATGCGGTCGCCCTCGGGACGGCTGCCCTTGCGGCCGCGATAGTTCACCACCTCGCACACCCAGATGCGGCCCAAGTGGTCCACCTCGACGTTCGAGGGGCTGAGGAGCAGCGGTTCGGCGGCGAAGAGCTGGGCCTTAAGGCCAGTGCCGGCGTCGAGGCCCGCGAGGGCGTTGGCGGAGTCGCGGTCGGGCGCGGCGGCAGCGACGGCTTTGGCGTCCGCTTTTGTTTTTTCCTTCGGCGCGTCGGCGGCAAAGACAGGGAGAGCGACGCAAAGAAGTGCGGCGGTCAGGGCGAGTTGATTTTTCATACGGCTGACTTCGACGGAGGGTTGAATGGGAACTTCACGGTGACTGCGCGGCTTATTTGTCCGACTTCGGCTCCACCTTCTTCGGTTGCGGCGGCTTGGGCGCGCCCTTCGGATCGAGGTTCGCCATGAGTTCAGCCTCGGTGATTTTGGACTCAACGCCGCTCTTGGGCACCTCGACCTTCGCCAGCCAGAGCAGTGCGTTCAGCACGACCTTGCGCTGGTTGTCGTTGGCCCAGTTGAGGTGGAAATGTCCGCCGGTGAAGCCGAAGCTGCGCCCGCCGCCGGGCCGTTCGTAAGTCCACATCATGGTTTCGTCGCGCCCTTTCGCCGCTTGGATGTGGGGATACGGGCCGCGCGGATAAACGTAGGGGCCGTCGCGCGTCGCGTCGCTGGGCTTGGCCACGAGGATGGGTTTCACGCCCGTCATGCCGTCGCGGAACTGGATGTTGAAATACCATTCGTCCTTCGTCGTGAACGGCTTCACGCCGCGCGTGATGGGGTGCTCGGGGAACTTCTGATAGTCCGGCTCCCACATCGGATTCACCGAGAGGTCCTTCGCGTAGTGCCCGCCAAGCCAATCGTTGAACTCCGCGCCCGCCTGCGCCGGCACGACCTCGACGCCGTAGTGCATCGCGCCGAAACCCACGCCACGCTTGATGAGTCCGGCGATGGTTTCCTTGTGGTTACCTTGCACGGCGGGATGGCCGCCGCCGCCGTCGGCGTAAATGACCACCGCGTCCGCGCCCGCGAGGACTTTTTCATCGCGCACCCAGCCGTTCGTGTGGACCTCGACACTGAGGCCGGGCACGCCTTGCAGACATTTCTCCAGCAAGAGCGAACCAGCGCGGAACTCGTGCGCCAGCGGGCCGTGGCTGGGCTTGCCGGCGATGATGATGAGCTTGCGTGGCGCGTCCGCAGCGAGGACAGCAACGGTGGTGGTGAGGACGAACGCGGCGAGGAACAGAAGTCGTTTCATGCGATGAGGCGGGAGCTTAGAAAATCGCCCCGGCTTGGAAAGCAGAGAATTCCAGTTGCGGCCGCGCACTGAGGCTGTGACTGCCCGGACGGGAATCACCCCCCGACGCGTTTCTTGAGTTCCTTCAACTGCGCCGCCTCGGGCTTGGCGACGTAATACTTGTCCAGCGGGTAGCAGCCGGAGATGAGGCCGTTGCGCGGGGCGGTGGTGCAGTCGCTGAACGTGCGGCAGATGAGGCGCTTCTCCAGCTCCCCCTTCGTCGCCGCGTCGGCGAGCATCGTCGGGTAGCTCAAGACCGCGCGGCCCATGCCCACCAAGTCCGCCCACCCGTGGCGCAGGAGGTATTGCGAAACGTGCGGGAGATATTCCTGCAAGTAGCTCAACCCCGACGCGACCAGCAGCGGCGTGCTGGCTTCTGGCTTCTGACTTCTGACTTCTGACAAGTGCGCCTTGAGCTTCCGCACGACCTGCACCTGCCGCTCCAAGTCAATGAGTGGGTCGTAGGCCGGCGGATACCCGTCACTCGGCGGATACGCGGCGGGACGCTGGAGATGCGGCGTGTAGTAGGGCGAGCCGGCGGTGGTGTTGAGAATCTTCACGCCGAGTTGCGCGCAAAGCTCGGCGAACTGGAAGGTCTCCGTGAGGTCAATCTGCGTCGGGTCGCTCTGGTTCACGCCGAATCCGTAGCGGTAGGGCAGGCAGTGCGCGTGCTCCTCCGGGATGCCGGGGCCGAGCTTGCCGGGCACCGAGAGCGCGGGGTCGGGCTTGTGCGGCACCTTGTCAAAGCAGCTCAGGCGCACGGCGAACTCGATGGGGTTTCCACTCGCGCGGATGCCCGCGATGAGGTCGCGCAGGATACGCGTGCGATTCTCGAAGCTGCCGCCGAACTTGCCCGGCCGCGTGTGCGCACCGAGGAACTCGTGCAGCAGATAGCCGTGGCAATGCTTCAGGTCCACGAAGTCCGCGCCCACGTCCCACGCGAGCTGCGCCGCGCGGATGAAGTCCTCGATGAGCCGCTCAATCTCTTCGTCGGTGAAGACTTGGGCGTCGCTCGTGACCTTGAACTTCGGGTCGAGAATCGGATGGCGGAAGGCGACGCGCGGCTCGTAGGTGGTCTTGCCGTTGGGCTTGCAGAAGCGCCCCGAGTGCGTGAGCTGGAAGCCGAGGACGAGGTCATTTGTCGTGCCGTAGCGCTCGGCGTGCGCGCCCTTCAGGAGGCCGACCAGCTCGGCGATGCCGGCTTTGTTCTGCTCGATGAGGATGAGCTGGTTCGGGTTCGCGCGGCCGTCGGGGCGCACGGCCATCGCCTCTGCGCCGCAAATCAGCTTCGCGCCGCTCTCGCCGAAGCGCTGCCACCGCCGACGCATCTCCTCGCTCAAGCCGCCCGTCGTCGTGCCGTCCCAGCCCTCCATCGGGTGGAGTGCAATGCGGTTGCCGATGCGCTTACCGTTGACGGTGACGTTAGGCACCGGCTCGGCGAGCGGTGAGTTACCAGCGGCGATGGTGTCCTCGCACGGCAACTCAATGCCGAGGCCAGCGCAGTGCGCGCGGAAGTCAGCGACGGTTTTGAGGGAGGGAAGGCGAGTGAGTTTGAAGGGTTCGGCCATAAGCAGACTGAAAGTGAATCGCCGTCTGCCCTCACTGCCAGAAACCAGCGGGGCGCACGGGAAACGGAGGGAGGTGGGGTGGCCGACGGGATTCGAACCCGCAACAACAGGCTCCACAAGCCTGGACTCTACCATTGAGCTACGACCACCAGTCGCACGGGACGGAATGTAAGAAAACGATCCGGGCGGGTCAAGCGCCCGCTCACACTTCCACGAGTTGGCCGGGAGTGGGCTGGATCACTTTGATTTTCGGGTGACGCTCGGCGATTTGCTCCGCGAACCAACCGCGCGCCGCGTCGTCGCCATGACCAAGGAGGATGGTGCGGGGCGAAACTTGGCCGACGAAGTCGAGCAGTTCGCCCCGATTCGCATGGGCGGAGAGGTCGAAGTCCCGAATTTCGCACTTGCGGGTCAACTGGCCGGCGCTCGGGCTGAAGAGGAACGGTTCCCCGAGTTGGCTGGCTTTGAGGTGTCCACCGGGCGTCTCGGGGTCCGCGTAGCCCACGAAGAAGATGCCGTGGCGCTCGTCCCCCATCATGCGCGCGGCGAGGTCGTGCGCGGCGGTGTGCTCGCTCATCATGCCGGCGGTAATGACGAAGATGCGCCCCCCGGTGAGCCTCATGATTTCAGCCTGCCCCTTCTCCAGCACGATCAAGTTCAACGCCTCATTGAGTTTGAGGTTGGTATGCAGGCGGTTCGCGCGATGGGCTTCGAGGTCGTAAATCTCCGTGAAAACGCGCCCAAGGCCGCCGATGTAAATGGGCTGGTGCTTAAGCTTCCCGGCTTTGGTCGCGAGGGCGAGGGCCGCGAGGATTTCCTGCGTGCGGCCCAGCGCGAAGGTTGGGATGAGCACGCTGCCCTTGCGCTTGAGCGTCTCGCGGATGGCTTCGATGAGCCGCGCCAGCTCGGCCTCGCGGCTGAAGGTGGGCGACACGGCACGGTTGCCGCGCGTGGTTTCCATGATGAGGACGTCGGCTTTCACGTCATCGAAACGCGCGCCTTTGAGGAGGGTTTGATCATGGAAGCAAACGTCGCCCGTGTAAAAGAGCGTCTCCCGCTTGCCGCGCACGAGGATGCCGGCGGAGCCGAGGGCATGGCCTGCGTCGAAGAATTCCAGCGTGGGCGAAGAGGCGTCGGCCCGCGATTTTTGGAAAGCCCACGGAATCTCGCGGTTGTATTTGTAACCTTGGAAAAGCGGCGCGATTTCATCCAGCTCATCGTGCGTGTAGAGCGGGTAGTCGCGGATGCCGGACTCCTCGCGCTGGCGTTTCATGACGTTCACCGAGTTGTGGAGCACGCGCTCAATCAGGAAATAGCTCAACTCCGTCATCAAAACGTGCGCACGCCGGTGCTGGCGGATAGCGACGGGCAGGCTGCCGACGTGGTCGTGATGGCAGTGCGTGAGTGCGATGGCGTCCAGCTCGGTGTCCTTCACGAGGTCGAGCAAGGGCAGGCCATCCAGCCCTTCGTGCTTGGGGTGAATGCCGGCGTCCATGAGTAAGCGATGGCCGTCGAGTTCGAGCCACCACGCGCTTGCCCCAATGTCGGAGGCGGGGTTGAGATTGCGGATTCGCATGGCAGGAACAGAACAGGTTTGAGTGGCTTTGGACACTTGAATCTCCCCTTCGAGCGGGCTGGATAAAGATTTATGCTCCCGAAAGCGAAATTTTTGAAGCCGACTCGGAGGCATGCGTCAGTTAGGGCGCAGTTGGTTTGGTTGTTGGGGTTGGAAGCGAGTGGCGAGCAATCGCTGCTCGCTTCTTCTTTTTTTCCACAGAGGGTTTGATCCGCTAACGCTGTTGAAAGCTTGATGGGATGAAGCGTGAAGGATTCGACTCGGTTGCACGGCGGGTAGGATCGGATAGCGGTTTGTCCGTGAGGAAAACCAACGGGCCAGGCCGGATGATTCCAAGTTGCCCTTGCCCCCAGCCCCGCACTGCCCAGATAGTCCGCGCGGCATGGGCCAGCACGAGTCTTTCTACCAGAACAACGAAGCTTACGCGGAGTTTCTCGCGGGCTGGGACCCTGCGTTTTACGGCAAATACACCAACGCGCTCCGGCCAGACCTCAAAGAGGGGCGCGCGCTGGACGTGGGCTGTGGCGTGGGGCAGGTGGTGGCTGCACTGACGCGCGATGGCGTGGAGGCGCACGGCGTGGATGTGTCGGGGCCAAACGTCGCGCGGGCGCGGGGGGTCAGTGAGCGGTGCCAGCTTTACGATGGCAAGCGACTGCCCTTCCCCGACCGGCACTTCGCGCGCGTCGGCGCGCTGAACGTGCTCGAACACGTGGACGAACCAGAGGCGTTCCTCGCCGAACTGGTGCGAGTGACCGAGCCGGGCGGCAAGGTCATCGTCTCCAGCCCAAACTTTCTGCGCGTCATCGGCCTGCGCGACTACCACTACCGGATGCGCGGGCTGGGCAATAAGTGGCAGAACCTTCAGCGGCTGCTGGCGAAGCGGCGGCAGATGCAGGAGGCCCCGGACCAAGTGCGTTTCGAGCGGGTGGCTCCGGTGGTCAAGACGCCCTTCGAGCCGGACGACGACGCCATCATCATGACCAACGCCTTGGAAATGGCCTTCCAACTCGAACGGCTCGACTGCGCGGTGGAGCAAACTCTCTGCACGGACCGCAACGTGTTTGCGCCGCTGGATTGGCTGCTGAATCTCACGCCGCTGCGCTACGGGATGCTGTGCGCGTTCGTGGTAGCGAGACGAAATGATTGAGGCACAGTGGCCCGCGAATCACGCGAATCTCCGCAAATGGAAACTCCGCCGAACAACACCGATTGGGAAGCTCAGTATCAGGCGAAGGACACGCCGTGGGACAAGGGCGAAGCTTCACCCGGCCTCGTGGACTGGCTTGCGACCGAACCGCACGCCACGCGCGGCACCGCGCTGGTGCCGGGCTGCGGGCTGGGACATGACGTGCGGGCTTGGGCGGCGGCGGGATTTTCAGCAACGGGCTTGGACATCGCGCCGAGCGCGGTGGAGCGGGCGATGGCCGCAGGTGAGAACGAGCGGACCGAGTTTCGGCTCGGCGATTTCCTCGCGGACGAGCCGTTCGCGCTGTTCGACCGGGTTTTTGAACACACGTGCTTCTGCGCTATCCAGCCCGTCCTCCGAGATGATTACGTGCGGGCGGTGCTCCGCTGGCTCAAGCCGGGCGGTCATTACCTCGCCGTGAACTACTTCATCCCGGACACGGACGGCCCACCGTTCGGCGTGGACCGGGACGAGATTTGGGCGCGGTTCTCGCCGCACTTTGAACTGCTGGCCGAATGGACCCCACGGTCGTATCAAAATCGCACCGGGCTGGAGCGGATGTTCCTGTGGCAGCGAAGGGAATAGGGAATGGGGAATAGGGAATAGGAGGAAACCGCTGCCGCCCTTTCCCCCATCTCCTATTCCCTATTTCCTCATCCCTCCCCGCTCCCCCTCACGCTCCCTTGCCGTTAACGACGGCGATGATCTCGCGCGCGAGTTCCTCGACCTTATAGGGCTTGCCCACCATGCCACGGAATCCGTGTTGCTTGTGGTTGGCCATCTCGGGACCGTGAGAATAACCGCTGGAGACGATGGCGCGCACGTCGGGGTCAATCTCCAGCAGGCGCTGAATGGCTTCCTTGCCGCCCATGCCGCCGGGGATAGTAAGGTCCATGATGACGGCAGCGTAGGGTCGGCCCTCGGCACGCGCAGCGGTATATGCCTGAATGCACGCGTCACCATTGGCCACACCGTCCACCTGATAGCCGAGGAACTCCAAGGCTGTCTGCGCCAGCTCCCGGATCAGTTCCTCATCATCCATCACGAGCACTCGTCCGTGACCCTGAACGGGCGCGGCGGGTTCAGACAGCACGGGCTTCACCTGATTTTCTGAGGCGGGTAGATAGACGTGAAATTCAGCACCGGCACCGAGGGTCGAGTCCACGGTGATGATGCCGTCATGCTTTTTCACGATGGAGTAGGAGGTAGCGAGGCCCAGACCAGTGCCCTTTTCCTTGGTAGTGAAATAGGGGTCGAAGACCTTGCCGAGATGATCCAGATTGATGCCTATGCCATGGTCTTTGACGGAGATGCGGCAGTAGCGGCCAGGGGCCAGCCCGAGCGGTGAGTCTGGCAACAGCGTGACGTTGTCGGCGGTGATGCGCACGACGCCGCCGGTGGGCATGGCTTGCACGGAGTTGATAACAAGGTTTTGGATGACTTGGCTGAACTGGCCTTGGTCCACCTCGACGGGCCACAATCCTGGTGCGGCCTGAAGTTCGCAGCGCACGTTCGAGCCGCGCAGCACGAAGCTGGTCGAGTCGCGGATGGACTCGGTGAGCGAGGCGGTTTGGCGCACGGGCGCGCCGCCCTTGGCGAAGGTGAGCAGCTGCGTCGCGAGGTCCTTCGCGCGCATCGCGGCTTTTTCCGCTTCTTCCAAGCGCTCGAACTGCTTCTCGCCTGGCTGGCAAAAGAGGCGGGCGAAGGAGATGTTGCCGATGACGGCGGTGAGTATGTTGTTGAAGTCGTGAGCGATGCCGCCGGCGAGGATGCCCAGCGAGTCCAACTTACTAGCGCGCACGCGCTCTTCCATGATGGCCTGCTGGTCGCTGATGTCGCGAAAGACGAGCACGGAGCCGATGATCTTGCTGGCTTGGTCGCGGATGGGCGCTGCGCTGGCGGCGATCAACCGCTCTGCTCCGGTGCGGGAGAGGAGCATGCTCTGGTCTGGCAGATCCACGATCTCGCCTGCCGCCAGCACTTGGGAAACCGGATTGCGGAAGGTCTGCCGTGTGCGCTGGTGGACGACGCTAAACACGGTGGCCAAGGGCTGCCCCACTGCATCGCCCTGCCGCCAACCAGTGAGGTCTTCGGCGTGTTTGTTGATGATGCTGACCCGGCCATCTATGTCGGTGGCGATCACGCCGTCACCGATGGATCGCAGTGTGACGGTAAGGCGCTCCTTTTCGGCAGCAAGCGCATCCTCGGCGTGCTTGCGACCAGTCACGTCTAGCACGAGCGAGGCGACTCCGATGATCTGGCCGGTGGCATCGACAAGCGGGGTGTTATACCAGTCACAGAGGATGGAATGCTGGCTCTTGGTGCAGTTGGTGACGGCGAAAGCGTTGATGCTTTGGCGCTTGCCCGCTTCGAATTTCGCGGGGTCGGCGGGCGTGTCTCTCAACACAGTGCGCCAAGTGCGTTGGACGTGTTCCCGGGCTTCCTCGGAGAGCTGAACGCCGGCGAGCAGGTTGGTGAAAAGGTTCGTTCCCGGCTCCTTCTTTTCGGAGGAGAGGAGGATGAGTTCCGCTGCGTGTCGGCCCATCGCTTCGCGTGCGGGGTAGCCGAAGATGCGTTCCGCCGCCGGGTTCCACGAAGTGACTTGGAAGTTGAGATTCCACTCGATGACGGCCAGCGGTGTCTGCTGAATGTGGAGCGCGAGCTTGCGCTCGGATTGCTGACGTGCCTCTTCCGCTTCGCGCTGCGCTGAGATGTCCACCATCGAACCGATCATCCGCACGGCCACACCCTGCCGGTCGTGGATGATGAAGCCGCGGTCAATGACGTAGGCGAAGGTGCCGTCACCGCGGCGGAAGCGGTATTCATCCGCCCAAAATTCGCCGCCAGTTTGCACGGCTGCCTCGCGTCCATTCCACACGCGGCGGCGGTCCTCCGAATGCAGGCGCTCCATCCACCAATCAATCTGCGGCGCGACCGCATCTCCGGCGTAGCGGAACATGGCCTGCACCGCCTCATTCCACGCGACGCGACCGGCGGCGATGTCCCAGTCCCAGATCGCGTCGTTGGTGGCGCGCTCGAGCAGGCGGTCCCGTTCCTGCACCTGCCGCAAATCCTCCGCGAGCCTTTCGGCCTCGAGGCGCGCGCGCGCCTGCGCCCAGGCGATGCCGAACAGCAAAAGGTTCAGCGAGATGCCCAACCCAAGCACGACGGGCGGGAGTCCTTTGTAGAGGCCAGCCTCGAAGGCCAGCGAGGACTCCATCACCATCAGCCACTCGCGTTCCGCCACGCGCACACGAGTTTCACGACGGAACTGCGCCTGACTCTGCTCCCCGCTGCCGGAGGTGAACAAGGAATGGGACGGCAAGGGCTGTTTGCCATCAAAGATTTCTGCGCGCAGACCCAGATCCGCTGGCGAACCAAAAACCCCCTCCAGCAGCCGGGGCAAGTCCAGCACGCCAAAAACATACCCGCGCAACGCCGCCTTCCGCTCCTCCTTCGTCGCGACGGGCCGGCCGGCGAAGAAAACGGGTTGAACAACCACGACACGTTGTGACGACTTGGCTGCCAACCAAGGAAAAATCACACGCCCGCTAATCGCAACCCTCCCCGCCTCCAACGACTGCTCCAAAATCGGGCGCAGAGCGGCATCGGCAAATGAGTCCGCACCGAGCGCCAAGCGGTTGGTCGCATCAAGCTTGTTCAACAGCACCACAGGGCAGTAACTCTCGCGCTGGCCCGGAGGACTGATGACGTAATCCGTGCCTGCAAGCGACCGCCACTTCGCATCATGCGCGGCGCGGGCAGCAGCAGGCACGACTTCCGCGAAACCAAGCAGTTGGAAACCGGGGAAACGCGCGCCCACAGCGACGCTGCGGGTGAAGCGGTTCCATTCCGCCACATCAAGAGACTCGTTGGCGGTGAAGAAGCCGCCCAAGCTGACGATTTCGTCCACGTAACGAACGACGCGACGCTCCATCGTGTCGTGCTTGGCGCGGGCGATCTGGTCGAAGCGTTCGTTGTCGCGCTCGCGGGCGTTTTCCTTGACGCGCTGGTAGGCCAGCACGGTTGGAACAAGGGAAATTACGAGCACTAGATACGCCGCTCCCATGCGGCGCAGATGCTCCGGCCACCAACCATTTCGTCTATTTCGTGGCAAACCCAAGGGTCTTTCTTCTGCTGCTTTGTGGGCAACAGAATAGGACAAAGCGGCAGGGGAGGAAACTTTTTCTGCCGGGGCGGCTCCGGCCGATCACTTGCCGAGGACTTCGAGCAGCTCGACCTCAAAGTAGAGCACTTCGTTCGGACCGATGCCGGGCGGACTGCCGCGCTCTTTGTATGCGAGATAGTGGGGGATGAAGAGCTGCCACTTGCTGCCCTTGGGCATGAGCAACAGCGCTTCAGTCCAACCTTGAATGACGCCAGTCACGCCAAATTCCAACGGCGAGTTCTTTTCGTAGGAACTGTCGAAGACGCCCCCGGGCTGGAGGGTTTTCTTGTCTATCACCTTGCCGGTGTAGTGGACGCGCACTTGGTCCTTCTCCGTGGGCCGCTTGCCGGTGCCCGCCGTGACGATGCGGTATTGCAAGCCGCTGGGGCGCTCGACGATGTCGGCCTGCTGCTTGTTCTTCGCGAGGAATTCCTTGCCAGCCTTGAGGTTGATCTCGGCCGCTTCCTTCGTGTCCACCGTGGGGGGATTGAATGACGTCGGGCGGTTGGTGACACCTTGGGCTGTCAGCATTCCCGGCGTGGTGGCGACGACAGGCGCAGTGAGCCACGGTGCGTTCTTAGGCACCGGCAGGTTCAAAGAGGTCAGGAGTTGCAGGCGCATCTGAGGGCTCCAGCCCTCGCCGGGCGGCGCGTCGATGAGTCGGTCCAACACCAACTGGCGCAGCTTGGGCAGCGGCGGCAAGTCCACGCGGTCGCGCTCGGAGCGTTCCACCTTCTTGCCGTATTCGCGGTGAATCTGCTGGATGAGCCGCACATAGCCTTGCGCGCGGTCGTCCTCACCAATGGCCAGTTCGTAGAAGTGACGCATGAGCATGCCCTCGATGGCGCTCTGCACCTTGTCCTTGCCGAGGTCCATCAACTCCTTGTAACGCTCCATCACGAACTCAGTGACGGTCTGACCTGGCCGCGTGTAGCGGTTGGGATATTTCTTCGCAAGGTAGTCGTGCCAGCGCGCGGCATCCTGCTCCCGGTTGTGCAGGTAAAGGTCGGTGATGGCCTGCTTGAGGAAGTTCGCGTGGGCGTTCTTCACGTTGTCGAGGTTGGCCGGGTCGCCGGTCTGCATGTCCTCGTAGCCCTCGTTCGCCATCGGAATCGCAACGAGGTTCGGGCCGAACTCGAAGTATTTGTCCACCGGGTTGTAGATGAGCCGACCGCGCTGCGCGGCGAGCTGCATGGACTGGTAAACGACGCGGCGCAGGGTGATGAGCTGCTCGGGCTTGGAGTTCTTCAGGCCGAGGGAGGCCCAGTAAATCGCGTGCGTCTCCGGCAGCCGCCATTCCAGCGGACCATACTTTGCGTCCACCTCGCGGGCGACCTTGGGGTCCATCTTGTATCGCTCGCGCAGGACTTTCGTGCGCTGCTTCGCCTCGTCGGTCTGCGGGTTGATGAGCTCCTCCCAGTTGGGAGTATGCTGGTTACCAAACACCTCGGTCATTTGCCGCGCCCACTCGCGCTTGTAGGTCATGTGGGCGTTGTCGAGGTTCGCGCCCATCTTGTGCTGGAAGTGCCACGCCAGCTCGCGGTAGATGAGCGTCTCGTTCGGATTGTATTTCAACGCCTCGTCGCGCAGCAGTTCGATGCCGCGGTTCACCCAAAACCAGCGGTCGTTCGGGTCGGGAAACTTCACCGAGATGTTGTAAGAAAGGTTCCACGCCTGATGCACCCAGACGGCGACGAAGTGCGGCTGCATCTTCGTAATCCAGTCGGAGAGCTGGACCATCTCGAAATATTTCTCGTCGATCTGGAGGTCGTTGAGGCGAATCCAGAGCGCGTTGGAAATCAGTCCGCGGAAGCCGCCCAACGCCACGGCGGTGAAGGCCATCGCCGGAGGCATGCTCTCGATGGCCTCGACGCGCGTAAGCTTGAGTCGGTTGCGCTCGGAGGTCAGCTCGCGCTGTGCGAAGTGGACGCCCACCAGCAGCACTACAGTGAGCAGCGTGAGCAGGGGTTTGAAAAAGCGGCGGTCGTTCATGTCAGCCCTTGCCCTGTGCCGTCGCCAGTTCGCGCCGCGTGAACGCGAGAATACCGAACGCGGCGAAGAGGCCGCCGATGAGGCCCCAGATTTGCAGCACCGCCCGCAAGAGAGTCATCCACGTCACGCTGCGGCCCGTGCTCAACGCGTCAATCGGCGAGAAGGAATTCACCAGCGTCAGCACGTCGTGAGCGGCCTTGAAGATCGGCACCATGATGAAGTCCACCGCACCCAGCACGCCCTCGGGCACGCCGGTGTCGTGGTTCGTGCTGCCGAAGGTGCCATCCTTGACCACCGTCGCGATGGTCCCGCTGCTCAGACCCACGATGAGCATGGTGATGGAGAAAAACGCCGCGACCGGAAAGGACAGATAGCTCGCTCCCGCCAGCCCGACCGCCGCGAGCAGACCCAGCCAGATGAAGAGGATGCCCACACCCCGCGCGAAGTTCAGACCGAAGCCGCTCTCGCGATAGAGCACCTCCAACCCTTCATCGAGGTCGAAGAGCAACGCAGCGTTATTGGGATTGCCGAAGACGATAACCAGTCGGCCTTGGTCATCGAGCAGGTTCTTGAACTGGCCGCCTTTGAACGGTTCGCCCACCGGCATCCCTTTTGCATCGGTCAAGTTGACACCGAACTCGTGAAAGGTGTCGGTGGTAAGCCCACGGATGATGCGGACGCGATTCGTGGCATTGGGCGGTCCGATTTCCCAACGAGTCTCGTAAGGCTCCGGCTTGGAGCTGTATTGCGACGAGCGGAATTTTACTCGGAGGTAGACCGGCGTGTTCTCCAACTGCTCGCGCACCATTCTGGTCTCAATCACCCAGCGCCGGACCTGCTTCGGCGGCACGGCCTGATACCGCGCCTTGAGGGACTCCTTCACGTCCTTGCGCACGGTGGCGAGGTCCGCGCCATTGGCCAACGCTCCAATTTCCTTGAGCCGCTCCTTGAGGATTTTCTCCACGTCGGCATCGAGATCGGGCGGCACCTCCTTAAGCGAGCCGCGCGCGATGAGTAGTTCGTTCTTCAAGATGGCCTGTTGCTTGTCCGGCAGGCCAGCGGCGCGCCACTGGATGAGCAGGTAAATCGAAAGGCCGGAGAGGCCGAGCAAGGCAAGGTTCAGCCCCATGATGCCGAGCCATTTGCCCAGCCAGATTTGCCAGCGGGCGATGGGCTTCACCGCGACCATCTGCATCGAGCAATCCTCCACGTCGCGCGCCAGCGTGCCGGTGGCGAGCCAGAGCGTGACGAGGCCGAGAATGGCCGTGACCGCGCTGAGAGTGTAAGTGATGACAATTTGCACCAGCGCGCGCGCAGTGCCGTCGTGCTTGAGCATGAGCGGCAGGCCGACAACGACGAGCACCAGCAGCACGGCGAGCACGGGCAGCAAGCGATAGCGCACAACGGCCTTAATGGTGAGTCGCGCAATGGCAAGAATCTGCCGCAGGTCCGTCGGCACGTTGAACAGCGCCGGTGCGACGCCCAACCGCCACGCGGCCGGCGCGTTCTCGCCGACGGCCTTGAACTTAGCGATGGCGTCGGAGGCTGAAGTGGCCGGGACGAGACCCATGTAATGAAAGTCGCGCTCTTGATAGGCGCGGCTCAAAAGATAGTTCGCACGGGCACCGAAGATGGCTTGCAGACCAACGCCGATGGCGATGATCAAAGCGGGGTTCTCGCTGATGAGCTTGGTGGCAATGAGTGCGAGCACCACGTGAACCACGAGCAACGCCAGCGCGGGAACCCAGAGCCGCCGTGCGAAAGCCCACACCCAGCCGAGGACCGCCGCTGGCCAAGAGAAGCCGTGCTTCACCGCAGCCAGTCCCTGGTGCGGGTGCTTCAGGATTTCAAAGTGGGCGGACATGGCGGACTACTTCGGCTTGCCCAGCAGGTTCGCGAGCTTCTCGTTGGCCTTTACTTCGTCGAGCACGGGCTTCGGGGCGACTTCGGTTTTCGGTTCGGGGGCCGCAGCGGTCGGCGCGGCGAGGGCGGCGAGCTTCTTCTGTGACTCGGCCTCGGCAGCGGTCGGGATCACGACGACGGGTGCGGAAGCTTCCGCAACGGGTGCGGTGGCGACGAGACGGTCCAGCACGCGCGCTTGCTGCTGCGCACCGGCTTCCGCACTGCCCCTCAAATACTCGGCAACCTGGCTGCCGGAGGTCGCGCCGGAGGTGTTTTGTTCGCTGGCGCGGGCGCGGTTCACCACGCCGAGGAAGTAGCTCTCCAAGTTCTGCGTTGGGTTATCGAGCTGGATGCGATCGGCGGCCACATCGCGGCGGATGGTGCCGATGATGTTCTCCATCGACTCGCGCGGCAGCGAGGGGAAGGTGATGCGGACGGAACTGCGCTCGGTGAGAAGTTCCTTGAGCGTGCCGTCGGCCTGAATCTTGCCGCCGTAGTAAATCACCACGCGGTCGCACACGTCCTCCACGTCGCTGAGAAGGTGGCTGGAGAGGATGACCGTCTTGCCGCGATTCTTCAGCGCGAGGATGACGTCCTTGACCTCGCGGCAGCCGAGCGGGTCGAGGCCGGCGGTCGGTTCGTCGAGGATGACGAGGTCGGGGTCGTTGATGAGCGCCTGCGCGAGGCCGATGCGGCGCTGCATGCCCTTCGAGAACTCGCCCACGGTGCGGCTGCGGACCTGGTTGAGGCCGACCATTTCAAGAAGTTGCTCGGTGCGCTGGTCGCGCTGCTCGGGCGGGAGCTGGAAAAGGTTGCCGAAGAAGTCCAGCGTCTCGCGGGAGTCGAGATACTTGTAGAGGTAGCTCTCCTCGGGCAGGTAGCCGATGCGCGCCTTGGTCTGCACGTGGCGCGGCGAGTGGCCGAAAATCTCGATGTGGCCCTTGGTTGGGTAGAGCAGCCCCAGCAGCATCTTGATGGTGGTGGACTTGCCGGAGCCGTTGGGCCCGAGCAGGCCAAAGACTTCGCCACGCCGGACCTCGAAGTTGACGGTGTCCACCGCGCGGGCCTTGGGCCGGCCCCAGAAATCCGTAAAAACCTTGGTGAGGCCGCGCACGGAGATGACGGCCTCGTTGGTGGTGCGCGCGGCGGAGTCGGGCTGGAGGGTGTCGAGGGCGGTCATGGGTGCCTTCCAAGGTTCAGTCAGCGAATGGTTCCCTCATAGAGGTCCATCATGGGAAATACCAACTCAAAGTCGTCCCAATGCAGAAATCCGTCTTCCACCGTGAACTCCTTGAACCGCGCCTTGTCCAGATACGCGCGGATGGAGGGATGCGCCGAGGCGCTCAGGAACGGCTCGAAGTCCACCAGATTTTCTTTCCCGTCATCGAAGCGGAGCCGCAGTCGATACGGAGCGACGTAGCTCGCCAACTCGATGGCGACGACCTTGCGGCTGCGCGCCCCCCGAGAACGAGGTTTCTCTGCAACAATCATTTCAACCTTAGTCCCTCACGCCAGTTTCGGCTGCAACTGGCCGGCGGCTTCGTGTTTGCTCGCGCCACCGGCGGGCGGCGGGTTCGCGGGCGCTCCGGCCTGGAAGGGTTCGAGCTCCTCGCCCTGGCGCACAAGGCGGGCGCTGTTGAAGACGACGATGAGCGAGCCGGCCACGTGCATCAGCGCCGCCACGATGGGGTTGATGTAATTCAATGCGGCTAGCACCAAGCCGCCGATGACGAAGACGATGCCGAAGAGGAAGTTCTGATTGATGACGCTGCGGGTCATGCGAGAGAGGCGGATGAGGAAGGGCAGGCGGCGCAGGTCGCTGTTCATCAGCGCGATGGTCGCGCTGTGGATGGCCACCTCGCTGCCGGCCGCGCCCATCGCGATGCCGAGGTCGCCGGCGGCCAGCGCTGGGGCGTCGTTCACGCCGTCGCCGACCACGGCGACGCGGTATCCTTTGGCGCGCAAGGCCTTCACATACTCAACCTTGTTTTGCGGCAAACACTCGGCGGCGACTTCCTCGACACCGATTTCCTTCGCCACGCGGGCGGCGACGGGTTGGCGGTCGCCGGAGACCATCGCGATACGGCGGACACCGGTATCCTTCAGGTCGTGCAACGCCTCTTTCGCCTCGTGACGCGTCTCGTCCTGCAAACCCACCCAGCCGATGCACGCGCCGTTGCGGGCGATGAAGAGCAGGCTGTAGCCAGCGGTTTCGTCCACATCCACGGTCTGGAGGAAATCGCCGGTCACGCCGTTGTCCTTGAGCCATTGCGCGCGGCCCACGAGGACCACGGTGCCGTCCACGTTCGCCTTCACGCCGCGTCCGGCGGTCTCGGCGAAGTTTTTCGGGTCACTCAGCGGAACGCCCGCTTCCAGCGCCAGCGCGGTGAGCGCTTTGGCCGTCGGGTGATTGCTGAACTGCTCGGCGCTCGCGGCGATGCGGAGCAACTCGGCAGGGGCCGTGCCGCTGGCGGGAGCGAGGCGGCTCACGGCGAGCTTGCCGGTCGTCAACGTGCCGGTCTTGTCGAAGACGAAGGCGTTGATTTTCGCGGCCAACTCGATGTCGGCGACGTTTTTGATGAGGATACCGAGGCGGGCGGCGGCGGAGAGCGCGGCGACCATCGCGGTGGGCGTGGCGAGGACGAAGGCGCACGGACAGGCGACGATGAAGACGGCGATGACGCGGCTCAACTCACCCGTGAACGCCCACACCAGCGCGCCGATGACCAGCACGAGCGGTGTGTAAAAGCTCATGTATTGGTCCACGATGCGCATGATCGGCAGCTTGGTTTTCTCGGCGGCCAAGATGAGTTCGCGCACGCGGTTGAGCGTGGAGTCGGTGCCGGCGCGAGTGACTTTGATTTCGAGAACGCCGGTGAGGTTGATAGTGCCGGCGAACGCTTGGTCGCCGGGTTTTTTGTCCACGGGGAGCGATTCGCCGGTGATGTTCGCTTGGTTGATGGAGCCTTCGCCCGAAAGGATTTGGCCGTCGGCAGCCACGTTGTCGCCGGGGCGGACGCGGATGACATCGCCGTTCTTGAGTTCGTGCACGGCGACTTCCTCTTCTTTGCCGCCGACGATGCGCCGGGCTTTGGTGGGCGTGAGCTTGATGAGCGACTCAATGGAGAGGCGCGCGCCCTCGGCGGTGCGGCTCTCGATAATCTGGCCCAGCAACATGAAGAAGCTTACGACGCCCGCTTCCTGATAGTGCCCGCTGGCGAAGGACGCGAGGACGGCGAGGGCGACGAGTTCGTTCGTAGTGAGGTTGCCGCGCTTCAAGTCCTTCACCGCCACGACGACAATGGGCCAGCCCAGCACGATGGCTCCGAGTCCCGCGCTGAGGTCGGCGGCGGTCTTCCCGTTGGCCGTGAACCATTCGATGATGAACGAGTTGATGACGAGGATGAGGCCGAAGAGCGTGACGCCGAGCTGTTGCGTGGCGTGCTCGTGGTCGGTCCCACACGTGGAGCATCGCTCGCCGTCGGTGTGGTTGTGTTCCTGCTGGCTGAGAAGGCTGGTTACTTGCATCGGGAGTTTATCAGGGTTGCTTCGGCGCAGCCGGCTTCAACGGCTCGCGGTTCAAAAGGATGCGCAACTCGCGCGGCGTCCCGTCGGTGCGCTCGACGAGGAAATACTTCTCCTGCGCGTTGGCGAGGACGGTGGACATGGTCTCGGTCAGGCGACGGTCGCGGAAGAGCTGCGGGTTGCTGGTGAACTCCGGCAGGCGCGCGAGGAAGTAATCCGCATCGGCCTTGGCGGATTGCACGATGCGCGTGGCATCGGCGCGGCCCGCGTTGCGGATGGCGTCGGCTTCTGCCTCGGCCTTGGTGCGGGTGGTGTTGGCATCACCTTCGGCGGTGTTGATGGCCTTGCGCTTGTCGTTCTCGGCCTCGAGCACGGCGTCGAAGGCGGCCTTCACCTGGCGGGGCGGGATGGCGACGACATCGCAGCCGCGCGGGTCGAACTCGATGCCGAGGCTCTGCGCGGTGACGAGCGCTTGCACGCGGCTCATCAGCTTTTCCTTGAAACCGGCGATGTCCTGCCGCGTGGCTTTATCCACCGTGAATTGGCCGGAGGCGTGGTGGAGCGCGTTGTTCAGCGCGTTCTGCACGAGGTTTGAGACGGCGGCGAACTGGAACACATACGCCTCGGGGTCGCTGATGCGGTAACGCAACGTGGCCTTGACGTGCATGATGTTGCCGTCGGCGGTGAGCGTGTAGCCGTCGGCGGATGGATTGAGCGTTGGACCGGCGGGCGGTTCCTGGCCGGCAAGCTCTTGCTGCGGCGTCACCGGATACCAACCCGCGCTGGAGATGACGGTGTGGACCTGGTCTTTCGGGATTTTGACAATCTCGTTGATCGGAAACGGGAAGGACCAGTGAAGGCCGGGCTTGAGCAACGCGGCCTCGCCTTTGCCGGTGGACGCGCCGAAGAGGAGCTTGATGGCGACTTCCTGCGGGCCAACGGTGAAAATGCCGGAGG
Organism: Klebsiella pneumoniae; assembly: GCA_943330855.2. Lineage (GTDB taxonomy): Bacteria > Verrucomicrobiota > Verrucomicrobiia > Limisphaerales > SXTU01 > SXTU01. Next base: position 104,848 of record CALQJI020000002.1, on the reverse strand, counting down.
CGAAGAAGAGCACGATGAGGCCCGCCATCACGACGCGAACGACAAGGAAGCTGCTCTTCAGCGCGTCGGACAAAGCCTGCGTGCTGGAGTCCTCCATCGGCGCTTCGGGCGGCGGCACAGGCGCGTCGCCGGGGCCGTGGGAGTGAGAATGCGCGTGATCGTCCGGCCCCGGCCCGTGGCTGTGGCTGTGGTCGTTCGGCCCGTGGGAGTGGGAATGATCGTGGTCGCTCATGACAGGCGCTTACTTGGTGCCAGCGGGGCGAACGAGGGAGTTGGTGGAGCGGAGCAGATCGAAGGGCGAGGAGTTCTGGTCGAGAATCAGCGTGGTCCGCTCCTTCGCGATGGCTTCCATCGAGGCGAGCTTCTGGAGGAACACGGCTAGTTCCTTGTTTTGCTCCAGCGTCTTGTAGGCCTTCGCGGCTTCCTTCTCGGCCTCGCCCCGACTGCGCGTGGCCGCAGCCTCGGCGTCGGCGAGTTTCTCGCTGCGTTCGCGCTCGGCGCTGGAGCGAATCTTGGTGGCATCGCGGTCGCCTTCACCCTCGAACTGCTTCACGAGGCGCTGACGCTCTTCCTTCATGCGCTCAAAGACCTTCTGCGTGACGCTCTCGGGGAAGCCGAGGCGCTTGATGCCGAGGGATTTCACTTCGAGGCCGAACTTCTCCTTCGCCGTGCCGGCCACCTGCAAGAGGATCTCCTTTTCGATTTCATCGAACTTGAGCTTGGCGGGGTCGGTGTTGATGAAATCGCTGAAGTTGTGCGTGCCAACGGTGGCGTTCTTGGCACTGCGGACGAGGCTCTCGAGGTTGCGCTTCGCGTCGTCCACGCCACCGGGGAAGCTGCGGTTGAACTTCTGCGGTTCGGTAATTTTCCAGCCGACGTAGACGAGCACGAGGACGTTGCGCTGGTCGAGAGTCATGGCCTCCTCGAACTTGCCCTCGAAGTTATGCACGCGGGCGTCGAAGCGGTGGACCTTCTGGATGGGCCACGGGAGCTTGAAGCGGAGGCCGGGCTTGATGACCGCCTCGTCCGCCTTGCCGAAGGTGGTGAGGAACGCAACCTCGCTCTCGCGCACCTGAAAGAGGAACGAGATGGAGCCAAAGATGAGGAGGATGACGAGGCCGACGACGAAGGTTGCTGGGTTGCGCATAGTCAGTGGGTCAGAAAGTGGCGAGGCGGATTATTTCTTCGCGGGGATTTCCAAGCTCAAGAGGTCCTCGCGGATCTTGTCTTCGAGGTTGAGTTGAATCATCTCCTGCGCGTTGGTCGTGGCGATGATGTATTTCCGGGACTTGGCAATGGCCTTGGCGTAGGTCTGCAAATAAATCCGCTGCGGATAGACCGTCGGGGCGGCGGCGAAGGCGGCCATCTGATGCTCGAACTGCGCGCCAATCGCCCCAGCCTCGGCAACGCGCCGAACGGCGAAGGCGGCGGCGGTGTCCTTCACCTTCTGCGCCTCGCCCTCGACCATCGCGCCTAACTTGGTTGCCTCACCCTTGGCGGTAAGCGTCTTGGCTTCGCGCGTCTGCTGCGCGCCGATGACGGCCTCGAACGCCTCGGCCACGCTCACCGGCGGGTGCACGTCCTGCAAGCCGACGAAGAGGATGTCCACGCCCAACTGCGCGTCGTCGGCGGACTTCTGAATGTTCGCCCGGAGCGCCTCGGCGGACTTCTTCCGACCCACGGACATGAACTCGAAGAAATCCACACTCACGAGATGACGCACGACTTCGCGGGTCGCGACACGCTCCAGCAGCTCGTTCGGGTTCGCGTGGTTGCGTGCCCAGGCGACGATGTCCTTGATTTGATACTGAACGGGGACGCTGGCGGTGATGAGATTGGCGGGCGGCGCGGACTTCTCCCCGGCGGCGTTGGTGCTCGAGGCGCTGTCCTGCTCTTTGTTTGCGACGGGGAGGTTAAACTCCTCTTTGTAATGGCTCTTGGTCCAGACAATCGTGTTCTCCGCCGTCGCGCCGCCGTGGTCGTCGTCCTTGGTCACGACGCCGACGGTGAAGGTCTGAATGCGGTGCGATTGGAAGCGATACACCGAGTCAATCGGCCACGGGCACTTCAGGTGGAAGCCGGGGTTCAGCGCCGTGGTCCCGACCGGTTTACCACAGCGCTCAAGCAATGCCTGCTCATCCGGATCGATGAAGACGAAGCTGGTGGAAAGCCACAGCAGGCCGGACTGAATCAGCAACAACCATACGAATGCCTTTTGCAGGAACTGGAAGAACCACGTCTCGGAGACCTTGAAGCCGAATTGGTAATCCAGCGCGTGCGCCGCCGTGGTGAAGACACTCTCGGGCTGGCCCAGCAGGCCGACGAGGCGGCTCTCGTAAAGCACCCGCGCCGCCTGGCCCCGGACGCGCGGACGATAAATTTCCAGGATGAGCGTGAAGAGGTTTTCGACCGCCGCGAGCGCGAGAATTACACACAAGGCGCGGGCGAGGAAGAGGTCCACCTTCGAGTGTCCGAAGTGCATCGCCACGTTGCCTACCGCCGCCAGCAGGCTCAGATACGCGCCGAGGAGGAGGTAGCTGCCCGCCGGTTGCAGCAGCCGCTGGCCTTCCAGCCGCGCGACGTTCACCGAGTAGCGACCGGGAAGGAATTGCAGGAAGAAAAGGAACCCAAAGAAGGCCGCAACCATCGGCAGGGAGGCCCGCACTTCTCGCGCATCGGGATTGAGCAACTGCTTGCCGAGCCAGATCGCCGCAGCCACTTGCAGCGCCAGCAACACGAAGCAGAACGCCGGCACCAGCCAGCGCTCGAACTGCTCGCGGGCACGGCGCGCAGGGAAAGCCTCAGCGTCTGTGCCCTCAAAGAGGGTCGTGCTGCGCGCGGACTTGGCGAGTTCGTCGAGTTCGAGCTTTTCGAGCTTCTCTCGCGCCTCCATCCGCATCTGAAAGTAGCTGAAGAGTGCGACGAGTAAGCCCAGCCCTAGGAAGACGCTGACCACCTCGTCAGTGACCGACGCAGAGGCGCGCGCGATGAAAGTGCCGACGCCGGCAGCGGCGAGGGCAATAAGGAGGTTGAGCAGCCCGGTTGGTTTCAAGTTGCGTTCCATCTGTTCAACTTAGCTCACGGTCTTCAAACAACATTAGCGCGACGGCCAGCGACGCGCCCAAATAGCCGACCACATACCCGGTGGCCTTGCCCACATAGCCCCAGACGCCCGCAATCGCGTGCGACCGGGTGCCTTCAATCGCATCCGCCAGCCAGAATAACTGCCAGTTCGGGAGGACCGTGTGAAAAACCGTCGCCCACCACGAACCCGCCTCGGCCCGCTTGCCAAAAAGGTAATCACTCATCAATCCGAGCAGAAACAAGCCCGTGCAGATGACCAGCGTCGGCACCACATCGTAGCGCGTCGAGCAGGCCAGCGCCAAGCCAGCCAGAAGCAGCAGCGCCAGCAGCACCAGCACGCACGCGGGCAGAAGCCGCCAGTCCACCTTATACATACCCGGTTCGGACGCGGCACCCGGCCGGGTGAGTTCTACAAAGAAGGCCAGCGTAATGAACGCGACCGTCGTCAGCACCGTGACGAACAGCACCGCGTCCGACACGAACGGTCGGCGCAAAAAGTAGTTGGTGAAACCAGCCAGCACGTAAGCCAGAGCCACGGCCCCGAAATATATTCCCGTCCCGACCAAATCCGCCTCGCCGTAGGCATCGAACGCCATACGACTCGCGAGCAGCGTCGCGAGCGTGTTCACATAAGCTAGGACCACGAGCGCGGCGGCCAGTCCACAGTATTTGGCGAGGAGGAATTTCGCGCGTCCGACTGGTTTGGCCAGCACCGCCAGCGCCGTCCCCGTGCGAATCTCATGCGCCACCGACGACGACGCGCTCAGGACCGCCACGAACAGCCCGATCATGAGCATGACCGCGAGTGCGCTGTCCTTCACCATCTTGCCATCCTCGCCCATGGCGAAGTAGGGCACGGCGGCGAGAAACACGATGAATAGGGACGACAAGGTCGTGAGCAGCAGAAAAATCGGCTGCCGGACCAGCTCCATAAATGCGTTCGTCGCGATGGTGATGAACTGTCGCATTTGCTTGATTGCGGCGGGATACTACGGATGGACTGCAACTTGGCAACCCCCTGATTTGGATGGTTGCAACCAACTCTGGCAGCGCACCGAGAGCCCCGACTCATTCAGTGCTTGAGCATCGTCTCGACGCGCTGGTCGAACTTGGTTTGGAGCTTCGCCTGCACGTCCTTGTCCTTCTTCCCCTCGAAGACGGCGGCGGCGGACTCAAACTCTCCGCCGGGCTTGACCAACGCGTTGACCTCTCCGGCGTAAGCAGCGGTGAGCATGGCGTCGAGGGATTTGCCGCTCTTGGCGGCTTGCGCGGCGAGTTGTTCGCGCTGGCGGACGGAGAGCTTGGCCGTGCCTTGGAACGACTTCCCCTGCCCCGCATCAAACCGCACGCGGAAGCTGGCACCGCCAGGAATGTCCGCCCACGCGGATTCGGCCTTCTTAAGCTGCGCGGCATCTAGGCCGAGCGCTTGCAGAACCCCGCGCGCCATCATCTGATCACCAGCGGGGGCCATGTGGACGCCATCGGAAGTGAGCTGGCGACCCGGCTTGCCGGTGGTATTGGGGTGGGCCTTGAGGAACGTGGCGAACTGCGTGTAGAGGTCCGCGATCGGGGCTTTGCGCTCCTTGGCAAGGGTGCGGAGGAAGTCGTTGTAGGTCTCCAGCTTCTTGTTGTTCTCGCCGTCCAGTTCTTCGTTGATGACGGTGGCGGTGAGGAGGACGACCTTGGTGCCGAAGGTCTGGCATTGGTCAAGCATGGCCGTGATGTTGGTCTTGTATTGCTCCAGCGGGATACCGCGCGCGCCGTGCCACACGTCGTTCACGCCACAGCTCAAGGTCATCCAATCGGCCTTGGGCTTTTTCTCGAGCACGTCCTTGTTGAGCCGCGCCAGCATTTGGTCGGACTTGTGGCCACTGATGCCCGCGGGCACCGGCGTGACCTTGACTCCGTTGGCCGCCAAACCTGCGACCACGAGCCGCACGTAACCACCGGGACTGCCCCAACCGCCAGCGGTGATGGAGTCGCCCATGAACCCGACCGTCTGGCCGTCCTTCACGAGGATTTCTGCCCGCGTCGACCCAGCCGCGACCAGCAGGACGGCAGCGGTGGCAAGGAGGGTGGAGACGATCTGGCGAGGTGAAAAACGCGAGCCAGGCTGAGTAAATTGCATCGCCTATTAACCCAATTCGCCCGCGCGAACGCAAGCGAAAGGATTGGGGCGGCGCCCCGACTGCCATCGGTGCCGACTGCCGACTTGCTAAACGAGGGGCGCTGGCAAACCTTGCCCGAGTGAAGAAAAATTTCTGGATGCTCATCGCGGCGGTGCTCTGCTTCGCCCTCGTGGTTGCTCACGCGGCTCAATCCACCGCCGCACCAGCGCCCGCCAAGCCAGCGGCCAAACCCGCGCCCGGCATGGAGATCGCCCAAACCATCACCACCATCACCGGCGTGGCCATCTCGCCGTTGCTGGGCGTCAGTGGCTATGGAGCCTTCAAATGGTGGCACACTGAAGCGAGCCAGCGCGGCAAGCTGCCGTGGTTCGCTCAAGTATGGTTCTGGTTGCCGGCCCTCGCGCTAGTGGGAGTCGTCGCCTTGAAGGACACGAGTGGTATCGTCATCCCGACCGCGCTGAAGAAGCCGCTCGATGTCGCCGAAGCGCTGGAGAACAAAGTCAGCGGCCTCGTCGCCGCCGGTGCGTTTGTGCCCATCATCGCCAGCGTGTTCGGCTCGGACGCAGTGCAGCAAGCGGCCGCGGGCAACGCCATGCTCGCCTCGTTGGGCATCTCCGACCTCTTCAACGTGCTGATGGTCCCCTTCGCCATCATCGCGTTCGCCGTCGTGTGGCTCTCCGCCCACGCCATCAACATGCTCATCCTCATCAGCCCCTTCGCCACAGTGGACGCGGGGCTGAAGGTGTTCCGCACGTTCCTACTCTCGACTGTCACCATCGCCGGATTTGCGAACCCGATGGTCGGGGCGGCGTGGTCGCTCGTCATCATCGTCGCCAGCTATTTCCTCGCGGGCTGGTCGTTCCGGCTCATGGTGTGCGGCACGCAATTCATCTGGGATTACCTCACTTTCGGACGCACGCGTTGCAAGCCGAATGCACAGGGAAACTCAATGTTCCTCGCGCGGGAAATCGAGAGGGTGCCCATCCGCACCTACGGCATGCTCGCACGCAACGCGACGGGTGAACTAGTCTTTTCCTACCGCCCGTGGCTCGTGCTCGCGCCGCGCACGCTCGCGCTGCCGACGGCGACTTATGCCGTGGGCAGGGGCGTCTTCCACAGCGAGATCGTCGCAGTCAATGGAGAGGAACAAACCGCCGTCTTCACGCTGCCCCCGCGTTACAGCACGCACGAAGAGGCGCTCTCACAAATCTACGGATGGGGCCCGCCGACGGATGTGGGCATCATCGCCGGGCTCAAGGCCGTCGGCCGCTTCATCGCCGAGCTGTGCGGCTTCGGCGGCAAGTCGGCGGCCACGGCCTGAGAGCATTTCATTCATGAACACCCCACAAATTCGGGACGGATACAGATGGAGGATGCAGAAGGTTTGCTCGTCCCGACTCCCGCTACTGCTCGCTTCGCTCGTGGTCGCCATCATAGGCTGCAAGCCCAGCGGCAAAGAGGAACTGCGCACCAAGTCCGACGAGCGCTACCTGCCGATGGTGGGCAAGCCCAGCCCGCCGCTGAAATTCAAGGCCCTCGACGGGCGTGAGGTGGACTTGGAAAAGCTGCGTGGCAAAGTCGTCCTCCTCGACTTCTGGGCCACCTGGTGCCCTCCCTGCATCGAGGAAATCCCTAATGTCCGGGCGGCTTACGAGCGCTTCAACAAGGAAGGCTTCGAGATTGTCGGCGTCAGCTTCGACACCGACCGGCAGCGGCTCGATGACATCGTGAAGCGAGAGAGCATCAAGTGGCCGCAATACTTCGATGGGGCGGGGCGCGACGCCGCACCGGGGAAGGCATTTGGCATCCAACACTGGCCCTCCATGTGGCTGCTCGACCGCAACGGCGTCATCCGCCACATCAGCGCTGGCGCGGGACTGGAACGTAAAATCACCGCCCTGCTCAAGGAAAGCGCCAACCCAGTCACCGCCGCGCGCGGAGTGTTCGAGAACAAAGCCGCACTCGACAAAAGTGGTAACGAACCGGTGAAACCCAACACCACGCCCGGAGGCCCCATCGCGCCACCCGGGGCTCCACAAGACGCCGTTTATTTGCACTGGCTAGGCAAACCCTTCCCGCCGCTGAAGTTTATCGCCATTGATGGCCGGCAGGTAGACACCGACAAACTGCGCGGGCGCGTGCTGCTGATTGATTTCTGGGCCACCTGGTGCCCGCCCTGCATGGCGGAAATTCCGAACGTGAAGGCCGTTTATGAGCGCTTCAACTCACAGGGCTTCGAGATCATTGGCGTCAGCGCGGACGAAACGCGCGGAGAGTTGGAGCGTGTCGTGCGCGAAAAATCATTGAAGTGGCCGCAGCACTTTGAGGGGCGCAGCGGGGAAGCGCCCAACCTCCGGCGCTACGGGGTGAAGCACTTTCCAACGATGTGGCTCGTGGACAAGCAAGGCATCATCCGTGACGTGACCGGAGCCGTGGCCCTCAACGACAAGATCGCCCGCCTCGTCGGCGAGAGCGGCACCGCCGCGCCGGTAAACCCCAACGTCCCCGTCGTCGCGACAACACTCCCGCGCACGAACACCAACGCCATCTCCACCCCAATCCACCGACTGCCCGAAACCAAGCTCGGCGATCACGCCATTAGCGTGAAGAACATCACCATCACGGCGAAGCGTAGCTCGGCCCTCCTGCAAATTGGCCCAGCCAGCTATACCGTTTCAGCCGGCACAGAACTCGTCTTCCCCTCCGGTGGTGCCCAACTCAAAGCCCGATGCACCGAGATCGAACGCAGCGCAGTCGTGCTCACCATCGAGGGCCAAGCGGAACCGCTGCGCTTGATACTACCGTAGGGGTGTGGCGGCTCACTGCGAGCGCCTTGAAGGGCTGCGTTCGGGAAAGGAAGCGGCGATTAAACCCACCGCCGAACTGACCGCCGACTCAGTTGAAGTTCAAGACCACGAACCAAGCAGTTTTGTTCTTATCGTCACCGGCGAGGACGAGAGCGTCGGGCTTGGCGAGGGAGTGGCGGCGGGTGACAAGAGCTTTGCCTTTGCCGATCAATTTCACCTCGGCCACGTTGTCCGGCAGAAGCTTCACCTCCACAGAGCATTCATCACTCAGCTTGAGGGTCTGCACCTTGGCCGCAGAAGGCAGGGGCGCGGTCTGGCGGTTAACCTCGAAATAGTTCTTCCACTTAAAGACATTGGCCAGCCGGTCACGGAGCTTCGCGTCCACTTCCTTTAGATTCTTGCCAGTGGGATTGGCCTCGTCTGTGCCCCACACGAGGACGGCTTGGACGCGGGGTTCAATCGGGGCGGAAGCAGCGCCAAGCTGAGCTGACACGAATGTCAGAAGCAGGACGATGAACTGCCAGCGCGACAGTTTACTTGTCTGCTTCAGGCTCATTGTTCACTTCTTGGCTAACGGGGCTAAAGGTGCCATTTTCGTCGGCGACGTAGACGACGGACATGGCCTCCGTCTCAGAACGGAAGCTGATGGCGTTCACGTCTTCCTGCACGCTCTCGCTATCCGCCCCATCGATGGAGCGTTCGCCACTGATGACAAACATCACTGCAACCGTCGCTGCGAGACCGGTGGCCGGATACAGGAACTTGAGCCACCAAGAACGCTCGGCGGGGGCCGCAGCGGCTTTCCTCTCCTCAGCGGCGATACCGCGCTCGACTTTGCTCCAGTAAAATTCGCGGCTGTCTGGGAGCTTGGCCTCGACATCATTGCCAGCCACGGCGGCCTTCATCCACTTGAGCTCCTGCATCAGCGCTGCGCTCTGGATGTCCTGTGCGATAACGGCTTCGATTTCCCGAATCTCGCGGGCGTCAAGCGCGCCGTCCAATAGGGCCTGCAACTTCAATTCCGTGTTCATAACTGCCTTCGTGTTCAACTTTGTTGTTCTTTCTTCAAACTCTGTAGCAACGACGCCAACCGGCGCCGCGCATAAAATAGCCGGGACATCACTGTCCCGATGGAGCAATTCATCACCTTCGCAATCTGCTTATATTCCATCTCTTCAAACTCATGCAGAATCAGCACGGTGCGATGCTCGTAGGAAAGCTGAACCATCGCCTTGTCTATCCGCCTCCGCAGCTCGGCTCGTTCCAGTCCTTCAGTCGGATTTGACGCAACTACCGGCATCTGACGTTCCACTCCACCGAGCTCTTCATCCAGCTGCTCGATGGACTCCGCACGCGTCCGTTTTTGCCGCCGGAGCTGGTCCAAACAGAGATTAATGACGATGCGTGTCATCCATGTGGCGAAGCTGGAGTCACCTTGAAACTGCTTGAGCCGTTGCCACGCCTTGACCCACGCCTCCTGCGAGAGGTCGATCGCATCTTCCTCGTTCCGCATCATGCTGAAGGCACGCGCGTAAATCTTGTCGCGGTGCCGCGCGACCAGCTCCTCGAACGCGACCATGTCGCCAGCCTGGGAGGAGGCCACCAGCTGGACGTCGAGCGTCGTCGTGTAGTCAGGAGGCTGCGGCATTACGGCTAGAGCTTACCCTTCGTGCTCGGAATCTGCCCGGCAATCCGCGCGTCCCGCTGGCAGGCAAAGTCCGTCGCCTTGGCGAATGCCTTGAACAGCCCTTCCACCACATGATGCGGCTCGCCCCCGTAGACGAGTTCGAGATGCAGATTGCAACGCGCCTCATTCGCGAAGCCTTGGAAAAATTCCCGCGCCAGCCCGAAGCGAAACGCGCTCGACATATCCTGCGTGCGTTCAGCGACGGAAATTTTCTTCTGCGCAAGGTCATCCATCCCGCGCCAGACGAGAAATGGCCGTCCGCTGAAATCAATCACGCACCGCGTCAGGCACTCGTCCATCGGCACGTAAGCCTCGCCGGTGAACGGATTGCGCGGATCGAAGCCCGTCCCATAGCGGCGGATTCCCTTCTTCTCCCCGAGCGCCTGCACGAACGCCTGCCCCAGCGCGATACCGCAGTCCTCCACCGTGTGGTGCGCGTCCACCTCAATGTCTCCCTTGCAACGCAGCTTGAGGTCCATCACCGCGTGCTTCGCGAAGAGCGTGAGCATGTGGTCGAAAAACGGCACGCCCGTGCGGATGGCGGCCTTGCCGGTGCCATCCACATTCAGGTCGAGACTAATTTGCGTCTCGTGGGTTGCGCGACGAATTCGCGCCTGCCGTTGACTCATGGGCTATTTCTAAAGCAATGCCGTCCGAAAAGAAGTTGAAACTACGTCGGCACACTTTTCGGGACCGTTTGCAGACGACTCAGTAACGCGGCGCATTCGCATCCACTTCGAGCGACCACCGATCCACGCCGCCGCTGAGGTTGTGCAAGTTCGTAAAACCCTGATGCCGCAGCCATGCAATCGCGTGCGCACTGCGCATCCCGTGGTGGCAATAAACGACCACCTCCTGCTCGCGCCAGCCCGCCAGCTCGCCGACGCGCTCCGGCAGCTCGTTCAGCGGAATCAGCTTCGCGCCCGGCAACGCCACGATGGTGAATTCATCCGGCTGCCGCACATCCAGCAGGCGCGGCGGGTTCGGCGCACCGAGGCGCGCGGCAAGTTCAATGGGCGTCATGAGCGTAACCAGACCAACGCAACGAAGAGGACCATCAGCACAGCGAGCACTGTGGTGCAACCAGACTTGGCTTTCGCCGTGAACTTCTCAGGGTGCTGCGCGCGCAGCCCGGCTTCCAACTGTTCCACCGCCTCCTTCGCCTCCGCGAGCCCCACGCCCGGCTTGAGCTGCTCGCGATAGAGTTTGATGGCCTGAATCTTCTGCCCGGCAAAGAGCAGGTCAGCAACGGGCGACAAAGCGCCGGCTTCCACAGCTCCCATCACCGCCGTGTCCGGCGAAGTCTCCAGCCGCTCCACCCACTCCTTCGACTCCGCCAAGCCCATGCCTGTCGCCTCGCGGCACAGCTTGATGGCCGCGATTTTGTTTCCGCCTTTGACCTCGGCGAGGATGGCTTCGCGCTGGGCTGGTGTCATAAGTGGCTACTGGTCCAGCGACCCCAGATACCGCTCCGCGTCAATCGCCGCCGCGCAGCCCATGCCTGCCGCGGTGATGGCTTGCCGGTAAACGTGGTCCGAGCAATCGCCCGCGACGAACACGCCCTCCACCGTCGTCTGCGAACCCTTCTCACGCACCACGTAGCCGTTTTCATCCAGCGCGATTTGCCCCTTGAAGAGCTGGGTGTTCGGATAATGCCCAATCGCCGCAAACACCCCCGCGCACGCCACCGTGCTCTCCGCGCCCGTCTTCAGATTCTTCAGTTTCACGCCCGTGACCTTCCCCGCCGCCACGTCGAGCACTTCCGTCACCACCGAGTCCCAGACCGGCTTGAGCTTGGGGTTCGACAACGCGCGCTCGGCCATGACCTTCGAGGCCCGCAGCGAATCGCGGCGATGCACGAGGTAAACCACCGACGCAAAGCGCGTCAGGTAAGTCGCCTCCTCACACGCCGAGTCGCCGCCGCCCACGACGACGAGCGGCTGGTTGCGGAACATCGGCAGCGCCCCATCGCACGTCGCGCAATACGTCACGCCCTTCTTCTCCAGCTCATCCTCGCCCGGCACCCCGAGGTGTTTGTGGCCCGCGCCCGTCGCGATGATGACGCACTTCGTCTCCACCAGCTCGCCGTCCACATTGACGACGAACGGCCGCTTGCTCAGGTCCACCGCCTCGACCGTCGAGCCGAACCGCACGCGCGCACCGAAGCGTTCCGCCTGCGCCTGCATCTTCATCATCAGCTCCGTGCCGTCCACTCCTTCAGGGAAGCCGGGGAAATTCTCCACAATGCTCGTGGTCGTGAGCAATCCACCCGGCGACGCGCCCGTGACGACGAGGGGATTCAAGCTCGCGCGCGCCGTATAGAGCGCCGCCGTCCAGCCCGCGCACCCCGACCCGATGACAACGACATTTTCCATAGGCGCGGGAAAGTAGGAGTGAACTTCCGCGCTGGCAAGCGCGTCGGTTTTTGCGCTCATGAATTCTTCCTCCCCCACCTCCCGCCGCGACTTCCTCGCCGCCACCGGCTCCACCGTCCTCGCCGCCGCCGCTTCCGCCGCCACCAGCCCCCTCACCACCTACGGCCCCGCCAAGCCGATGCGCATCGGCGTCATCTCCTCGAGCATCGGCGGGAAACCGCAGAAGACCAACGGCCACACCTACCACTTCGCCCACGGCTTCCACCCGACCATGGACCTCAAGATGATTGAAAAGCATCTCAGCAAAGGCCCCGTGGACCTTTTCAAATCCCACTTCCGCAACCCCAAGGAAGACTTCGCCAAGCAGCCCTTCGACAACACCGTCATCTCCTGCTACTACGACGCCGACCCCGCCAGCGCCCAGATGTTCGCCGACTGCTTCCCCGGCGTCGAAGTCGCCCGCAGCCTCGACGAACTCGTGAAGAACTCCGACGCCATCTGGGTGGGCGACGCCAGCGGGCGCGGCGAAGACCACTTCGACCTCTGCGCCCCCGGCCTAGCGAAGGGCCTCCCCACCTTCTGCGACAAGCCCATCGGCGGCACCGTCATCGAGACCCGCCGCATCCTCGACTTCGCCAAGAAGCACAACGCCCCCATCATGTCCTCCAGCCTCTACCGCCACCAATGGGGCACCGAGGAAGCCCTCCGCATGAAGGCCAGCGGCGACTTCGGCACCCTCCAATACGTCATCGCCAGCCAGGGCGGCGGCTACAGCTACCCCAGCTGGTTCATCTACGGCCAGCACCCCGTCTGGATGTGCATGACCCTCTGCGGCGCCGGCGTGAAAGCCGTCTCCATGTATGCCCGCGAAGCCACCTGCCACGCCCTCATCACCTACGAAGACCGCATGCCCGCCGAGGTCTGGTATGGCCGCCCCGACGTGACGCCCACCTATTGCAGCACCAGCGCGCACTTCGCCAAGAAGACCCACGCGTGGACCCCCGCCATTGATGGCAACTACTGGTTTGGCCACCACTATCAAATCTTCCGCATGGCCCACACCTTCCTAAAGATGGCCGAGAGCAAAGTGGAGCCAGTCCCCTACCAGGAAATCCTCGAAGTCACCGCCATCATCGCCGCCGCCGCCAAGTCCGTGAACGAGCGCAGCCGCCTAGTGGACTTGGCCGAGGTGATGTAGCCGCCGAGGTCAGGAGATGGCATCCCTCAGCGAGGCAACGCATCCGCAACGCATGGCTGAAACGCTGGAAATGCTGCTGGACAGGCCGGAAACCGCCAATAACCTTGCGGTCATGTTCACCACCGCCACCATTTTGCCAGGCCGCAAAGTGCGGTCGAATGCCTGTTAGGCCGTTCTACGCCTTGTGAAAACACTGCTGATTCTTCGCGCCAGCAAAGACGTTTGTGACGTTGAAGTCAGCCAGATCCAGACGATTGCCAAGATGCACGACATGGACACGATTGTGCACGTAGTAGCTGCCCCAGATTCGCTTGCCAAACTTGCCGACTACAAGAAGCAGTTCGATTACGTTTATCTTGCGACGCACGCAAATCCTGACGGCTTTGGAGACGGAGGTGAGGGTGGGTATTTCGTCTCTTGGTATGATTTCGCTCAGACAATCTGTCCGATCGACGTCATTGCTCACAATGCCGTTTTTCTGTTGGCCTGCTGCCGCGGCGGAGTTCGGCAGGTTAGCTATGACATCTTCGCTGGCTGCGACAAGATACAGTTCGTCTGTGGAGCACGCTGGAGACTGACTGCCCCCGACCTTACTGCAGGATTTCATGCGTTTATCTACAACATGGAGCATCGGCGATTGCAGCCCGACCAAGCCGCCAAGCGAGCATCAAAAGCGACGGGCTACGATTTTCTCTGCTACGACCGAGTAGAGATCGAGCGCACACCGGAATTCAGAGAACACCGAGAGCAGATATGGGGCACCCCACCATCATGACCGAATGGCCAACCATGCGCATCTAACCCGGCCATCGCCGCGCATGTTTTAAAATGCTTCACGTCAAGCGCCCAAACCAGCCTGTTCAGCAAATGTCGCTCGATCAGGTCAATCGCCTTCTGGCGACGCACGACCTAACAGGTAGTGAACTCGCTTGGCAACCCGGGCTAAACGAGTGGGTTAGACTGACAACAATTCCGGGAGTTTACGCCACAACCCCTCCTCCTCTACCTCCTGACTCACAGGAAGACGTGCCCCCCGAAAAGAAGCCCATAACTTGCCAATCGGTCGAGGGCGACGATGATCCGGACATGAAGGGTATTCGGGGGTTTTTCTACAAGGCTGGAGCTCTTCTGTTCCTTTTCGGGGGACTGTGGTCGCTGTGGAGCGACTATTCGTTTGTTTGGGCGTCCTCCCAAACGATCGGGATCGTGACTTCACCTCCAGTTAGTCATACCGTTGGCGGCCGCAGAACCCGCCACACTGAGTATTACGTCGATTACGCTTACAAGGTCGCCGGGCAGCACTACTCAGGCCGTGACAGCGTCCGCACTCCTCCGTCTTCCCAAAGCATTACTGTCTATTATCAACGCACCGTCCCTTCCAACAGTAAAGTCGAGCTGCCCGAAACTTGGGTGGGGTGGGGATTTTCCGTTATTGGGCTAGCCAGTTCACTTCTCTTCTTTGAACCGTGGAAATGGTTTAGGCGCAAGACTTCTTAACAACGTGTCGCAATTTCAATCGGACCAAACGGCTAACAATAGGCTGCAGAGAGCCGCTCCGGGGGCTGCCTGAAGCGGAACCAACTGCACTGCGCCCCGAATCTCCGGGTGCCGGAGCTGCCCGCCGAGGTTCGCCGTGCGCGCCATCAGGAGGAAGGTGACGAGCGCAAGGATCAGCGAAGCCAGCACCGCCCACTTGGGCAGGGGCCTGCCCCCACGCGCCGCGAAGAGACCGCCCGCCGCCACGAGTCCGAGGAGGAAGATGCCGGTGGTGGCCTGGTCGGCGGCTTGTTCATGGGCGTTGAGCAGCTTGGGTTCAAACTCCACGACCGCCGGCACCCCGGGTCTCGCCGCGAGCGCCTCGCTGGCAAAGTCGCCGGTGAACTTGATGGGGATGGACACGGCGGCCAGCAGCGCGAGCGCCCACAGGCTCACGCGTTGTAGCTCGTCGCTGCGCCGCACCAGCCCCACGGCGAGGAGGAGGGCACAAAAGAGTGCGCCCAGGACGGGGAGGTGGTTGAGGGCGAGGTGAAGGTGGACCCAGTTCATGTTAGATAATTAGTTGGCCACGGATGGACACCTGATGAAACTACAGAATAGAGGAGAGAGGATAGAAGAGAGAGGAGAGAAGAGAGAGGAGAGAGAATAGCGACGACTCTATCCGCTATCTTCTCTCCTCTATCCGCTATCCTCTCTCCTCTATCCGCTATCCTCTCTCCTCTATCCGCTATCCTCTCTCCTCTATCCGCTATCCTCTCTCTTCTCTCCCCTGCCCTCAGCCTTGGATGAAATAGCTGAGGTTCTCCAGCTCGATGGCGAGGTTGACGCTGTTGACGGTCACTTCCTCGGGCACTTGGATCACGATGGGGGCGAAGTTCAGCACGCCGACGATGCCGGCCTCGACCAGCTGGTTCGCCACCGCCTGCGCCGCCGTGACGGGCACAGTGAGGATGGCCATGCGCACGCCGCGCTCGCGGATGATTCGCGGCAGGTCGGACATCGGTAGGATGTGGGGGAAGGGGGTGCGGGTGCGCGCCTTGAGCGGTTCGGCGTCGAAGGCGGCGACGACTTCGAAGCCCTCGGGTCCGAAGCCTTGGTAGGTCAAGAGGGCCGCGCCGAGATTGCCCACGCCCACGAGCACGACGGGTTGGAGGCGAGTCGTGCCGAGCACTTTTGAGATCATGCCGGCGAGTTGCTCCACCTCGTAGCCCAGGCCGCGCGTGCCGAAGGTGCCGAAGTAGGCGAGGTCTTTACGGAGCTGGGTGGACTTCACGCCCGCCGCGCGTGCGAGGGCCTCGCTGGCGATGGTGGGCAGGCCGTTTTCCTTCAAGCGCAGCAGGCAGCGCAGGTAGATGGAGAGGCGATAGACCGCCTTGCGCGGAATCTCGGGGCGAGAGGGCTTTTTCACGGTGCGCAAGGCTAGTGGCGGGGCGGCACAGCGGCAAGCGCGGCGGGGAGAGGGCCGGGGTGAGGGGGTGAAGCGTGCGGACAAGCTGAACATCCCACTGCGCAAGTAGCCTGCCTCCTCACCCTAACCCTCTCCCCCGATGGGGGAGAGGGGATTGAGACCGCGCGCCGCGTATCAGATGAACTCGTTGATCAAGTTCTCCAAGAACTCTTGGCGACCGCTTTCCAGCTTGGGTTCACCGTGCTTGAGGACGTGGGCTTCGAGTTGAGCGAAGCCGACTTTGCCCTGCTCAATGTCCTTGCCCAGTCCGGTGTCCCAGGTGCGGTAGCGGTTCTTCACGAAGGAGTCGAGGCGGCCGTCGGCGCGGATGGCGGCGGCGATCTTCAAGCCGCGAGCGAAGGCGTCCATGCCGCCGATGTGCGCGTGGAAGAGGTCCACCGGCTCGAAGCTCTCGCGGCGCACCTTGGCGTCGAAGTTCACGCCGCCGGTCTTGAGGCCGCCGTATTTCAGGATGCTCAACATGCACTGCGTGGTGAGGTAAATGTCGGTGGGGAACTGGTCGGTGTCCCAGCCGAGCATGAGGTCGCCGGTGTTGGCGTCGATGGAGCCGAGGGCACCGGCGGCGCCGGCGACTTCCAACTCGTGCTGCATGGAGTGACCGGCGAGGGTGGCGTGGTTGGTCTCAAGGTTGAGCTTGAGGTGGTCCATGAGGTCGTATTCGCGGAGGAAGTTCAGGCACGCGGCGGCGTCGGAGTCGTATTGGTGCTTGGTGGGCTCTTTGGGCTTGGGCTCAATGTAGAACTGGCCCTTGAAGCCGATCTCCTTTTTGTAGGCGACGGCCATGTGGAGGAACTTGGCGAGGTGCTCGAGCTCGCGCTTCATGTTGGTGTTCCAAAGGGTCGAGTAGCCTTCGCGTCCACCCCAGAAGGTGTAGCCTTCGCCGCCCAACTCGTGGGTGACTTCGAGGGCTTTCTTCACCTGAGCAGCGCCGTAGGCGAAGGCGTTGGCGTCGCAGCTCGTGGCGGCTCCGTGCGCGTAGCGAGGATGGGCGAAGAGCTGGGCGGTGCCCCAGAGGAGCTTGATGCCGGTCTTCTTCTGCTGGGCCTTGAGGAGCTTGGTGATGGTGTCGAGCCATTGGTTCGACTGCTTGAGGGTCGCGCCGTGCGGGGAGACGTCGCGGTCGTGGAAGGCGTAGTAGGGCGCGCCGAGCTTCTCGCAAATCTCGAAGAAGACGGGGACGCGGGCCTTGGCGAGATCGAGGCCGGTGAGGCCGGCTTCCCACGGGCGGATGGCCGTGCCGCCGCCGAACATGTCCGCGCCCTGACCACACATGGTGTGCCAATAGACGACGGAGAAGCGAAGGTGCTCGGCCATCGTCTTGCCCTCGAGGACGGCCTTGGCGTCGTAGTGTTTGAAGGCGAGCGGGTTCTTGGACTGCGGACCTTCGTAGGCAATTTTTGCGATGTCGGGGAAAGCGGGCATAAGCGTAGTGATGTGTAGTTAGCCCGCGACAACAGCGCGAGCGGCGGGATTGCTAAGGGAATCGCACAGTGCGTGCAAGCCCGGATTGCCACGCCAGCGCACAACGAAAGGGCTGGCAGTTTTTCCGCCGCTTCCTAGATTCCACGCCCATGTTTGATTCGCTGTCCGGCAAGCTCCAGAACGTCTTCCGCAACCTCCGCGGCCTCGGCAAAATCTCCGACTCCAACGTCAGCGATTCCCTCCGCGACGTGCGCGTGGCGCTGCTCGACGCCGACGTGAACTTCAAGGTCGCGCGCGACTTCATCGAGCGCGTGAAGGAGAAGGCCCTCGGCCAGCAGGTCATCCAGAGCATCCACCCCGGCCAGCAGATCATTAAGCTCATCAGCGACGAGCTGGTCACGCTGCTCGGCTCGCAGAACGCCGGCCTGAACCTCAGCTCCAACCCGACCTGCATCCTCATGGTCGGCCTCCACGGCTCCGGCAAGACGACCAGCTCCGGCAAGCTCGCGAGCTGGCTCAAGAAGCAAGGTCGCCAACCCCTCCTCGTCGGCTGCGACGTCTATCGCCCCGCTGCGATGGACCAACTCGACACGCTGGGCAAGCAGCTCGATGTCCCCGTCTTCCTCAAGCGCGGCGAGACCGACGTGCTCAAGATTGCCCGCGACTCCCTGCAGCTCGCCAAGCTCACCAGCCGCAACGTCATCATCTTCGACACGGCGGGCCGCCTGCAAATTGACGAGGTGCTCGTGCAGGAACTGGTCCACCTGCGCGACCTCGTTCAGCCGCAGGAAATTCTCCTCGTCCTCGACGCCGCCACCGGCCAGGAAGCCGTCAACGTCGCCACGCACTTCGACCAGGCGCTCAACCTCACCGGCTCCATCCTCACCAAGCTCGACGGCGACGCGCGCGGCGGCGCGGCCCTGAGTCTGCGCGAAGTCACCGGCAAGCCCATCAAGTTCATGGGCGTCGGCGAGAAGCTCGACGCCTTCGAGCCGTTCCATCCCGAGCGCATGGCCCAGCGCATCCTCGGCATGGGCGACGTGGTGTCGCTCGTCGAGAAGGCCGCCGAGCGCATCGACCAGGACTCCGCGATGGCACTGGAGGAGAAGATGCGGAAAGGCCAGTTCACGCTGGAAGACTTCCTCATGCAGCTCCGCGAGATGAAGAAGATGGGTCCGTTGCAAGACATCATGGGCATGCTCCCCGGCGGTGCGGCGATGTCGAAAGGCACTGACTTTGCCAAGGCCGAGAAGGATTTCCGCCGCAAGGAAGGCATCATCTGCGCGATGACTCTGACCGAGCGTCGCAACGTGAACCTCCTCAACGCCAAGCGCCGCATCCGCATCGCCAAAGGCAGCGGCGTAACCGTCACCGAGGTCAACAGCCTCCTCCAGCAGTTCGCCCAGATGCAGCAGATGATGAAGAAGATGGGGAAATTCTCGAAGATGATGGGCCGCATGGGCGGGATGCCGGGGATGGGGAAGTGATGGGTCGGGAAAGTAAGCAGTGTTCAGTAGTCAGTCGTCGTCACCCACGGCTCCTGCCAACGCGGCCGACTGAACACTCCAGCCTTCGCGCCGTCCGTTCTCCGTGACTTCCCCGAACCCCGCCCGCCCCGCGCATTGGAAGTGGCTTGTCTGCGGCCTGCTGCTCTTCGCCTCCATGCTGCTCTACATGGACCGGCAGACGCTGCCGAACGTGGCGACGCGCGTGACGAAGGAGTTCAACCTCAAGCAGGAGCAGTATGGCGACGTGGAGATGTATTTCGGCTACGCGTTCGCCGTCGGCGCGTTCCTGTGGGGTTGCGTGGCGGACAAGTGGAGCGTGCGCTGGCTTTACCCAGCGCTGGTGCTCGCGTGGTCGGCGATGGGCTTCCTCACCGGGTTGGTGAAGGATTACGAAGGGTTGCTGCTCTGCCGCACGTTGCTGGGCTTCTTCGAGGCCGGCCACTGGCCGTGCGCGCTGAAGACCACGCAGCGTCTGCTCGCGCGTGAGGAGCGGACGATGGGCAACAGCGTGCTGCAAAGCGGCGCGAGTATCGGCGCCATCCTCACGCCGCTGGTGATGACGTTCATGCTCGCCGGACGCACGGAGCCGGGCGTGTGGCGGCAGCCGTTCCTCGTCATCGGAGCCATCGGCGTGGTGTGGGTGGTGGGTTGGTTTGCGCTGCTAAAAGAAAGAGATTTTTCCGAGGAGCAGCCAGCGGTCAGCGGTCAGCAGTCAGGTGCTGTTCCAGCCACCGGCGCTGACGCGAACTTCTTTGCCATCTTCTCCGACCGCCGGTTCTGGGCCCTGGTCGTGGTGGTGGCGGCCATCAACGTCTGCTGGCAGATCGTCCGCGCATGGCTGCCGAAGTTTCTCATCGAGGGCAAGGGCTACCTAGAGGCCGACGCGTTGCGCTTCAACTCGCTCTACTACATCGCCACGGACATCGGTTGCCTCGCGGCGGGCGCGGCGGCGCTGTGGCTGGTGAAGCGCGGCTGGGATGTCCACCGCTCGCGCGTGACGGTCTTCGGCGTGTGCGCGCTGCTCACCTCGCTGACGGCGCTGGCGGCGCATCTCCCACGCGGGTGGGGGCTGCTCGGGATTTTGCTCGTGGTCGCGGCGGCGTCGCTGGGCTTGTTCCCGTGCTACTACTCGTTCAGCCAGGAACTCAGCACGAAGCATCAGGGGAAAGTCACGGGCATCCTCGGCACCGTCGCGTGGGCCACGTCGTCGCCGTGCCAAAAATACTTTGGCCGGCTCGCGGACCAGACCGGCTCGTTCAACGAAGGCATCGCGCTCGCGGGGCTGACGCCGTTGATTGGCTTCGTCGCGTTGATCCTGCTGTGGCGCGAGCCAGAGCGAGCGAACGCGGCACCTACGCAAGTGGCGAAGTGTGCTTGAACCGGGGGGAGGGCTGGCTGTCGGCAGCCCCCTGTGAGTTGGGGCGCAGTTCAGTTCCTTGCAGGCCACCGCAGAAGTAGTGAGTTCGCTGCTGACGAGCCGCCGCACGCTTTTCCCCTCACCCCAGCCCTCTCCCAGCGGGAGAGGGCTGGGGTGAGGGAGAACAGCTCCGAATGCAGAACCGGGTTGCAAGAAATTGAGATGCGCCCCTGAGTTGCCGCCCGGAAGTTTGTTACTGAAATCAACCGCTGGGTTGGTAGCGTCCTGACGTCAGACCGCCCGCTTCATCTATGTCCCTGACAGCCATCACTTCCCTCGCCGTCGCGCTGCTGCTGCCCGTGTTCGCCGCCGCCGCGCAAGGCACCGCGTCCGTCGAAGGCACGGTCACGCTGCCGAAGCCGCCACCAGCGCCGAAAATCAACCCGCGTTACTCCGGCCAGGCGGGCGTGCTCATCGCGCCGGAGCCGCCGACCGCGGTGGTCGTCCTCGTAGGCGCGCCGCTGCCCACCGAGGACAACCCCACCACGAACCTCGTGCAAATCGTGCAAAAGGGGATGCAGTTCGGCCCCGGCCTCCTCGCGGTGCGCAAGGGCACGCGCGTCGAATTTCCGAACGCCGACGACTTTTACCACAACGTCTTTTCCTACTCGAAGGCCAAGCGCTTCGACTTGGGCCGCTTCCTGAAAGACGAGAAGCCCGCCGCCGTCACCTTCGACCAGCCCGGCGTGGTGAAACTCTACTGCGAAATCCACGAGCACATGCGCGGCACGGTGCTCGTGCTAGAGACGCCTTACTTCGTGAAGACCGACACGAACGGCGTCTTCCGCCTCACTGGCCTGCCCGCCGGGCAGTTCAAACTCAAGGCGTGGGTGGACGAGAAGCTGGTGCATGAACAGCCGGTGGACTTGAAAGCGGGCGCGACCACCCGCGTCAACTTCCCCGGTTCGCCGTAAGTAAAGCCGCCGCCCCGCTCATGCCCCGCCTCAGCTTCCGTCTCAAGCTCCTCGTCGCGATGATGCTCGTCGTGGGCGGGGTCTCCGGCGTCACGCTCTTCCTCACGCAAGTGCGCGTGCAGGCCGCTTACGACAAACTTTTCGAGGACAAGCTCGAGGAGCAACTCACGCACGTCCCGCGCGAGCAGGAATTCCGCATCGGCGAAATCAAGAAGGCGTGCGCGCGCTTCGCCGGGTCGCGGCGGATTTTCGCCCTCCTGGAGGAACGCGACGTGGAACAGCTTTACCTAACAGCTCAGGATGAGCTGCGGGTCATCCTCGGCAGCGACGAGGTCTCGACCAACGCCGGCTTCCAGCTCCCGCCGCCGCCTGCGCCCGCGGAAAAACTCAAGCCCGCCAAGCCCGGCAGCCCGCCGGACAAGCTCCGCACCACCCTTGCGCGCAAGCTAGCCGCCGCCAACCCAGCCCGCGCCCCGCGCGTGCCGTATCTCGGTTTCCTCGACGCCGACGGCAAGGTTCTTGAAGCCCCCGATCTCGCGCGCTTCCTCACGGCCGAGCGCCGGTTCTTCCTCGACCGCATCGGGCGTTTCGGAAAAATCGTCGGCCAATTGCAGGAACAACAGGTGGGCTACCTCGAACTGCGCAACGGCCGACTCACCGAGGTCATCGTCACGCCCGTGCGCGATGATGAAAAGCTCGTCGGAGCCGTGGTGTATGGCATCCCCTTCTTCGACGTGGCAACGGACGCCAACGAAAAGGTTTTCGAGGACATCATGGACATTGAGAGCGGCACCTTCCACGAAGGAAAGCTCTACACCCGCAGCATCCCCGAAGACGTGCGGGCGGACCTGACCCAGCAGCTGGCAGTGGAGATCCCGCTCCACCCGGATGCGCGATCGGATTTTTTTGTCCACATTCGCGGTGTGCCGCACCGCGTCTTTTATACGCCGCTGAACGAGCAATCCGCGCTGCCGGTTGCCCACAAGATAGGCCTCTACTCCTGGGAATCGGCGATGGCGGCGCAGGCAGATTTACGGCGGCAGATTCTCGGCTTCACCGCCGTAGCCGTGGTCATTGCGCTGCTCGTGAGCCTCGCGCTCGCCCACGGCCTCTCCGTGCCCATCCGTGAGTTGGTGGGGGCAACGGAGCAAATCGGCGAAGGCAACTTCACCGTGCGCGTCCCCGTCCGCAGTCAGGACGACCTCGGCCGGCTGGCCAAATCCTTCAACGCGATGGCCGCCGACCTCGCGCTCAAGGAGAAGTATCACTCCATCCTCCACACGATTGCCGACAAGGATGTGGCCCAGCAGCTCATTGAGGGGAAAATCGCCCTCGGCGGCGAGCTACGCGAAACCACCGTAATGTTCTGCGACATCCGCGGCTTCACCGCCCTCACGCAGAACATGAACCCCGCCGAGGTCATCGCCCTGCTCAACGAGCACATGACCGTGCTCACCAAGATCGTCACCGAGCACCACGGCGTCGTGGATAAGTTCATCGGCGATTCCATCATGGCCCTCTTCGGCGCACCCAAGAGCTACGGCGACGACACGCTCAACGCCGTCCGGTGCGCGCAGCAGATGATGGCCGAGCGCGCCAAGCTCAACGAAACCTCGCGCTACCAGCTCCAGATGGGCATCGGCCTCGCCACGGGACAAGTGCTGGCGGGCAATATGGGTTCCGCCGACCGCTCGAACTACACGGTGCTGGGCGAGCGCGTGAACCTCGCCGCACGCCTGTGCAGCGTCGCCGGGCGCGGCGAAATCGTCATCGGCCCCGCCACCCGCGCGCAGCTCGACGAGCGCATTACGGTTGAGCAGATGGACCCGATGCAGCTCAAGGGATTTAGCGACAGCATCGTTGCCTACAAGCTCATCGAGGGCGCACCGAGCCGCGGTGAAGCTCGTAGCCGCCGCGGTAAGGAGGCGGAATCGTTCGCTCGCCGTGAAGTCAACCTCCTCACCTCGGGGGCTACCTCAACCGGGGGCGCTACTTCACCTGTTTGATCCACTCGCCCAGCATCTTTAACGCTGGCTCGTCCACGAGTGACTTCGCGAGTGGCGGCATTCCGCCCTGCCCCACCCGGAGCATGCGCTGCATCAGCGTGCTTCGCTCCGGCGCGCCGGGCGCGACGATCAGCGCGTCCGCGAGTCCGAACTTGTCGTGCTGCGGCGCGACGCCGATGAGGCGCATCTTCTCCGGCGTGGTGCTCCAGTTCAACGTGATGGCGGAGTTGCCGCCGCCGGCCTCGACGTGGCAATGCGCACAGTTCGCGTGCAGGTAGGAGCGGGCGCGGAGGGTCAAGTCCGCCGTCTCGTCATAAGGATTCGGCAGGCTCGCCATTTTCTCCGGCGGCTTGGGCAGCTTCACCACGCCGGCCTTGTCGGGCTTCAGCGTGAACGCGCCGATGTGCGCGAGCGTGCGGAGCTGGTTCGCCTTTCCGCCCGCGTAGTCGTGGTCGCGGTTCATCTGAAGCGTGTTCACCCCGAGCACATATTGGGCGGCGCGGCTGTGGCAGGTCATGCACTCGGCGCGGCTGGGATAATGCCACGTCTGCTTGCGCGAACCGCCGGGCGCGCGGGCATCCTTGATTTTATAGTCGCGGTCCGCGCCCTTGGCCTCGACGAGTTCCGCGTCGGTCTGCGAGTCGTTCCAGCGGTAGCTGTAGCCCACCCATTCGTTTTGCTCAAAGAGCATGAAGCGCGTCTCCACCCACTTGCGCGACTTCGGGTTCCCGGCCTCGAGGTCGAGCGCGAAGCTCTTCACCAGCACGGTCTCCTCAGGAAACTTCCACCCGCCTCCTTCCGCGAAGGCGATCTGCGACTCGCCCGGCAGCGCGATGAACCGCTCCTTGTGCGCCCCGTCGGACCACAACTGCGAGTTCACGGAATACGGAATCAGCGCGGGCTGGATCACGTGGCCCTTCACCTTTGCGAAGAGTCCGCTGTCACTGAGCTTCTTCGGGAACGGCGGCCGTTTCTTCGTCACGGGCGGGGTTAGCTCCAGCTCGTAGAGCTGGCCCGCGTAATCCACATAGAAGATTTCCCCCGCGCGGCCTTCGCTGAAGCCGACCATTGCGTGCTGCGTGTCGGCGATTTCGCGCGACCACGTCACCTTGTCGCCCTTGCGCTTGAGCGCCCAAATCTTTCCTGTGCCGTAGTCGCCGTAAATGTAAGCGCCGCGGAGTTCCGGAAACTTGCTGCCCTGATAAACCACGCCGCCCGTGATGGAGCGCGCCTCGGCGTGATGATGCTCGATGAGCGGCGGCTTGATCGGGTGCGGGCCAGGCACGCGCTGCGCGTGGAACGGATGATTCCCCTCGCGCACGCTCCACCCGAAGTTCGCGCCGCGCGTCACGAGCTGAATCATCTCCCACAAATCCTGCCCGATGTCGCCGACCAGCAGCGCGCCGTCCGCCGGGTCCATCGTCATGCGCCACGGGTTGCGGAAGCCGTAGGCCCACAGCTCAGGCCGCGCCTTGGGGATGTCCCAGAACGGGTTGTCTTTCGGGATGGAAAACGCCTTGCCCGCATCAGGCCGCTCGATGTCCAGCCGCAGCACGCCAGAGTTCAGATCGGAAATGTCCTGCCCGGAGTTGTTGCCGTCCGAGTCGCTCGTGCCGTCGCCGGAGGTGATGTAGAGCATCCCATCGAGGCCGAACGCCATCTCGCCGCCGTTGTGCCCGTTGGACCACCACTTGATGATCTCATACTCCGACGCCGGGTTTGCATTGCCCTCGGGCGTGACGGTGTAGCGCAGGATGCGGTTGAACTTGTTCGTCCCGCCCAGCACCACGCCCGTGCTGTTGGTCTGCAACTTGTTCGGCCCGTTGGCGAAGACGAAGAGGAAGCGGTTCGTCGCGAAGCCGGGGTGGAAGTGGAACGAGTAGAAGTCATGGTCCGCGATTTCGAGGAACAGGTTCGTGGTGCTTTGGGACTGGTCGCGCGGGATCGCGAGGATGCGCGCGGCTTGCTCGACGACAAGGAAGCGGTCGCTGGCCGCGTCACGCCCGAGGAAGAGCGGCTTCTTGAAGTCCAACCCCGGCCAGGCGCGCTTGGCCCGCAGCATAAGCGGTGGCTCCGGCGAGCCGACGACACGCGAGGTGGTGAGCGGGATGCGCTTCTCCAAGCCGGAGGGCAACCCGTCGTGCGCCGTGGCGGCGTGGAGGGCGGGGCCGAGCCCCCACGCGAGCAGCGGGAGGAGCAGACGAATCAGGTGGTTCACGGGGCCAAACTAGACATGAACGCGAAGGCGTCAATTCAGCGCTTGGCCCGGATCAAATGAGTTTGCCAGCGAATCACGCGAACCAACGCGGATGCGCCCGACGACTGCCGCTCCATTCGCGTGATTCGCGGGCCAGTTCAATGGTTCGCCCGCGCCCGCCGTCCAACGCCGCACTCATGCTCACGCTGCAAGACCGCCTCCACCGCCGCCAGTTCCTCCGCGTCGGCGGCCTCTCACTGGGCGGCATCACCCTCGCCGACTGGCTCGCCGTGAAGGCCCACGCCAAGGCCAACAAGCTCGCCCTCCGCGACAAGTCCGTCATCTTCCTCTTCCAGCACGGCGGCCCCTCCCAGTTCGAGACGTTCGATCCGAAGATGGACGCGCCCCGCGAGATACGCTCCGCCACCGGCGAAATCCCGACTCGCATCCCCGGCATCACCTTCGGCTCCACCTTCGAGCGCCTGGCGAAGCTCAACGACAAGTTCTCCATCGTCCGCTCTTTCGCCACCGGCGACGCCAACCACGACATTAAACCCATCGTCGGACGCGATACCCTGCGCGCCAACATGGGCACCCTCTACTCCCGCGTCGCCGGCGTCCTGCGCCCCGACACCGCCATGCCCACGAACATCGCGCTCTTCCCCCGCGCGGTGGACATGGCGTCTGGCCCCGCCATCACGCAGTTCGGCAACTTCGAGTCCACCGGTGAGTTCGGCTCCGCCTACGCACCCTTCGTCCCCGGTGCGGGCGGCGGCTTGCAAGCGGACATGAAACTCAACCTGCCACAGTCGCGCCTCAACGACCGCCGCGAGCTACTCGGCTCCCTCGACCAATGGAAGCGCCGAGCCGAAGCCAGCGGCGCGTTCGAAGGCCTCGACGCCTTCCAGCAACAAGCCTTCGCCACCCTCGAAGGCGGCATCTCCGACGCCTTCGACCTCACCCGCGAAGACCCGCGCACCGTCGCCCGTTACGACACCGCGCCGCTCGCTTCGCGCGACCGCTTCAGTCCCGCGTGGAAGAACCGCGAGCACTACGCCGACAACTCCGCCACCCTGGGCAAGCTCCTCCTCCTCGCCCGCCGCCTGTGCGAACGCGGCGCGGGCTTCGTCACCGTCACCACCAGCTTCGTGTGGGACATGCACGCCGACGTGAACAACGCCCCCATGATCACCGGCATGGACTACGTGGGCCGCCCCTTCGACCACGCCGTCTCCGCCTTCATCGAGGACTGCGAGGCGCGCGGCCTGCGGGACAAGATTCTCCTCGTCTGCTGCGGCGAGATGGGCCGCACCCCGCGCATCAATGCCAAGGGCGGACGCGACCACTGGGGCGGCCTCGCCCCGCTGATGCTCTACGGAGGTGGCCTGCAAATGGGCAAGGTCATCGGGGCCTCCTCCCGCGACGGGGGCTCCCCCGCCGACAGCCCGGTGACCATGCAAAACCTCCTCGCCACCGTCATGCACACCCTGCTGGACCTCGGCGAAGTCCGCGTGCTGGACGGCCTGCCGAAGTCGCTCTTGGATACCTTGACCGGCGGCGAACCGATCAAGGGGCTGGTATAAATCGGATCGATGCAGTTGAAGGTGGCGTTCCCATTAACGCAGAGACGCAAAGAACGCGGAGGAACGCCGAGCTGGGCAAAGCCGACACCGATCACGGTTTAGTGGCCTTCACCCTTCTGTTCGCTGCGCAACTTTGCGTCCTCCGCGTCTCTGCGTTGAAGGGGGTTCTCCAAGTGCAACTGGATGGTTCCGGATAAACTACCTATTTGCGTTGATGACCGCGCGGAGTTGTTCCACCTGCTCGCTGCGACCGAGGAACACCAGCCGCTGGCCGACGGCCAACACGGTTTCCTCCGAGGGATTGTATTGGTAGCCACCGGACGGGTTGGCCACCGCCACCAGCCGGAGCTCCGGGACTTGGCTGGCCGGACTTTCGCGCACTGTCCGGCCCAAAAACGGCGAGCTGGCCTTCACTTCCACTTCCTCAAAGCGGTAGCCCTGTGGGTCCCGCACCATGATGTCGAGGAAGGAGACGACCGCTGGCCGAATCATCTCCGAGGCCATGCGCAGGCCGCCGATGCGCTTGGAAGAAACGACGCTGTCGGCACCGGCGCGCAGGAGCTTCTGCTCGGTCTCGTCGTCCTCGCACTTGCTGATGATGCGGATGCGCGGGTTCAAGCCACGGGCGGTGAGGACGACGAAGAGGTTGTCCTTGTCCGAGGCCAAGGCGCAGAAGATGCCGGTGGCGCGTGCGATGCCAGCTTCGAGCAGAATGTGGTCGGAGGCGGCGTCGCCCGAGACGTAGTTGACTTGGTTCGCGGCGACGCCGGGGCCGAAGCGTTCACGGATGGCTTCGCGCGAATTGAAGCAAGTGAGGTGCTCGGGATTGCGGTCCACCACCACGATCTGATTGCCCGTCTTGAGCAACTCGGCGGCGACGTGTTCGCCGGTCTTGCCCAAGCCGCAGATGATGTAGTGGTCCTGGAGTTTGGTGATGGCTTTGTCCATGCGGCGGCGCTTGAGCAACTGCGCCAGCTCACCATCCGCCACGAGTGCGGTGAGGGTCAGTGCGCCGTAAGATACGGTCGTCATGCCGCCGAGGATCAAGAAGATAGTAAAGATGCGGCCCGTGCTGGAGAGCGGGTGTGTCTCGCCGTAGCCGATGGTCGCCAGCGTGATGACCGTCATGTAGGAGGCATCGAGGAAGCTCCAACCCTCGATGATCTCGTAGCCGAGGATGCCAACGATGTAGGTCAGCGCGACGGCGAGCAGCAGTTTCCAGATGCGGTTCGTGATGGCCACGGCGGGAGTTTGGGGAGAAACGTGAACCGATGCAACGCACGGGAAGCACGGGAATGCCGTGCTTGCCCGAGCGCTGAACCGGAATGGCCGCGAAAGGACGCGGATGGAACACGGAACCGAAGGTGGAAATCTTGCCCTGCGCTTCTGTGGAGTGCTTCTGCTTTAGCGTGGGGGCTCGATGGCCCAGTCGCCGCCGATCATCACGCCGGAGATTTCGGGCGCGCAGTGGACGACAGCTTCCGTCGCAAGTGCGGGCGTGGCGTCGGAGCGCAGGACGAGCAGGTCGGCGTGGGCACGACGGGTGAGTTCGCCGGCTTGACCGCGCTGGCCCAGCGCGTTGGCGGCGTTGCGGGTGACGAGGTCGAGAAATTCCTCTGGTGCAAGACCGGGTTGCGTGAGGGCAAAGGCGCGAAGCTCGGCGAAGAGGTCCAACTCCGGTCTGCGGCGGCCGACCTTGCCAATGCTGGCGAGACTGTCGGTGCCGAGGCAGAGGTTCACACCGGCGTCGTGCAACTCGCCGAAGGGGAAGGGCGCGTGGCGGAAGTAAGCATGGCTGCGCGGGCAGTGCACCACATGGGCGTTCGCGCGGGCGAGGAGGTCGGCGTCGCCGGGAGCGAGGTGATTGACGTGGACGGCGAGGAAGCGCGCGTCGAGCAGCTTGAGAAAGGCGAGTTGCTGCACAGGCGAGCGCGCGCCGCAATCGCTCATGTCGCGGCCATTTTTGCGCAGCCAATTGAACAGGGCTCCGCGCCCGTGGCGGACCATCTCGAACTCCGACTCAGATTCCGCCACGTGCATCGTGAGCGGCCATCGCGCATGGCGGGAGATGCGGCGTGCGAGTTTCAGCAACTCGGGATTCGTGGTGTAGAGCGCGTGCGGGGAGAGCACCGCACGGCTGCGTCCGGGAGGGAGGGAGCGAATTTTTTGAACAGCCTGCCGCACGAGCGTGACTGGGCGCTGGCGGCGGCGGACGGAGAGAAGTTCGAGGCAGGACAGAACCCGCAAGGGCGTGGCAGCCCACACCTCCGGCAGCAATTCGGGGATGGCCTCGATGTCGGCAACGGTGGTGCAGCCGGAGCGCAGGAGTTGGCGCGCTCCATTGAGCCAGGATTGCGCGAACTCCGTGTAACCCCACGAAGACTTCAGCGCGACGATGCCTTCAATCCAATCGAGAAAGGTCTTGGGCGGCGGGATCGCGCCCGCCATGTCGGTGTAATCGAGGTGACAATGGGCGTTGACGAGGCCGGGCAGGAGTATGGCCTCACCGAGGTCGCGCACCTGAGCGGGGGCCTTCGTGCGGAGGTCGCGCCAGCGCCCGACGGCGGCGATCCGACCCCGGGAAATGAAAACCGCGCCGTCCTCAATCGCCGGTTGCGAAACCGGCAAAATGACTCGGGCGCGGAGTGCGACGAACTGGGGTCCAGCCATCAGACGGCGCGACGGCGTTCCTTGCTACGGGCGGCGACACTGTGGGTCTTCGCCTTGGTCTTCCCGTGACGCTTGCGGATCTGCTGCTCGATCTTCTTGGTCACGGCGTCGATGGCCGCGTAGAGGTCAGCCTCGTGGTCCTCGGCGAACAGGTCAGGGCCGCGCACGCCGATTCGCATGGAGCAGCCGAAGGCCTGGTCCGGGTCGCGGGTGTCGTCGTGTTCGATGGTGACACGGGCATCAATGGTCCAGCGATCGAAGTGTTCGAGCTTCTCGATTTTGACGAGGATGTGCTCCTCGATGGCCTTGGTGAGCGTGACGTTGTGAGTGGAGAGAATCAACTTCATGTCGATACCTTGGCGGTGGGTTGGTGGAAAATCCAGCCGGGAATTGTCGAAGAATCACCAATGGGCGCATTCGCGCACAGCCCCGGAGCACGGCACTCCGGGCCGCCGCGGGTGATTCGCGCACGGTTATTCGCGCACGGTTTTGAAAGCTCATAGCCCACGGACTTCTCCTGCGTGCTGCGGGCGGGACGCCCGCGCTCCGGCCCGTGGGCTATCGGGGGCAGGGCGCGGTTGCGGCCATGACCCATGACGAAGACCTAATCACTCGCCGGCCATTGGGACAGGGGTCAATCGTCGGGGAATTGGGACTTGGGTATTTCACCGCCCTCACTTCTGCTGCGCGGCGAAGATCCGCGCCTCTGACTCGGTGATTTTGCCATCGGCGTTGGTGTCACAGCGGCGGACGGCGGCGTTGAAGGCGGAGTTCTCCGAATCCTTCTCGGTGCGCTGCGTGTGGATGATGATCGGGATGGTGAAGGTGGTGGTCTTCTCGTTGCGCTGGCGCGACTCGGGAGACTTGCTGAACGCCTCGTAAAAATTCCGCGCGGCAGTGTCGTTCTCGAACTCAACCTTCGTGCGCTCGGTCTCACGATAGACGGTCTCCTTGCTGGAGAGGCAGGCGGTGAGGGACACGGCGAGGACGGAGAGCAGGGCGAAGCGGAGGAGCGCTGAGTTCATGTAATTGGTGTGCGCTGGGCGACCTCGGGAAGGTCTGCTGAAAGTCACGCAGCGGGCAAGTGCGCCTTGGCGTGCGTTCTCCCGCGCAAATTCGACAGGCCGTTCGGCAAGGTCGCGTCAGGTCAAAACTACTTCTTCCCGCCGCTTCCCTTCCCCCGCAGTTCCCCCAGCAGCCGCTCGATAATCTTCGGGCTCGTCATGCCTTCGGTCTGAGCCTGGAAGTTCGTCAAGATGCGGTGCGTCAGCACGGGCTGGGCGACGGCTTCGATGTCTTCCATGCGGACGAGGTAGCTGCCGTTCAGGACGGCGTGGGCCTTCGCGCCACGGATGAGATACTGCACAGCGCGCGGGCCGGCTCCCCACGTCACCCACTTCTTAATCCACGCGGGCGCGGACGCATCAGCCGGGCGCGTCATGCGGACGAGGTCCACGGCGGTGTCGTAAATGTGGTCGGGCACCGGCACGCGCTGGATGAGCTGCTGGAACGCGATGACTTGCTCGCCCGTGATGAGCTTCTCCAGCGCGGGCGGCGCGGAACCAGTCGTGGCGCGGGCGATTTGGCGCTCTTCCTCCAGGCTGGGGTAATGCACGTGGATGAAGAACATGAAGCGATCGAGCTGCGCCTCGGGGAGCTGGTAAGTGCCTTCCTGCTCGATGGGATTCTGCGTGGCCAACACGAAGAACGGCTCGGGCAGTTTGAACACCTTGCCGCTGGCCGTGACCTTGTGCTCCTGCATGGCTTCGAGCAGCGCGGACTGGGTCTTGGGCGGCGTGCGGTTGATTTCGTCGGCGAGCACGATGTTCGAGAACAGCGGCCCTTTCAGGAAGACGAAGCCGCGTTTGCCGGGGATGTCGGTCTCTTGGAGGATGTCGGTGCCGGTGATGTCGCTGGGCATCAGGTCGGGCGTGAACTGGATGCGGTTGAACTGGAGGCTCATCACCTCGGAAATGGCTTGAACCATCGTGGTCTTGGCGAGGCCGGGCACGCCCATCAGCAGCGCGTGGCCGCGCGAGAGGATGGCGATGAGCAACTCCTCGATGACGGCTTCCTGCCCGATAATGACCTTCGCAATCTCGGTGCGGAGCTGCGCGTGCAGCGTGCGCATCGCGTCAATGGCGGCGACATCGGAATCGGAGACTTGGAGAGCGGGGGCGGGCGCGTCGGGCATAAGTGGATGTTGAATGTGGGGCGGACTCTAGTGGTGAGGCGAGGAGGGTGTAAAAGAGTTTCACCGCCGGAAGTAAATCCGGGCGTGGGGTGGAACCTGGTCGAAGACCCAGCCGGTGGCGGCCGGGGTGAGTTTCAGGCCGGTGGGCTCGACGGATTCCAAGCGCCAGCCGGCGGGCACTTGCAGCACGAGGCCGTTGAGCGGCTGCGGGGCGGCGAGCGTGACGGCGGCGAAGTTCGCGGAGAGTTCCACGTCCACGGCGACTTCGTTGCGCGCGGCCCACCACGTCGCGAAGTCGTTCACGGTGCCGAACCACGCGACGGGTTTCAGCGCGGTGATGAAGTCGCGCTCGAACTGAAGCTTGTGGCCGGTGATGTCCGGGTGGATGAGCACGTTCATCAAGCCACCGTAGCGGGCCAGCTCGCGCGCCACGTCGAGCGCGGCCTGCACGCGCTCGCCCAGCGGCGGCTTCTCCTCGTCCTCGATGGTCACGGGGAACTCGAAGATGGGCGTCTCGGCGGCGCGCGCGCGGTCGTGGTTGAGCTGGAAGGGCAGGTGCGTGAGCGAGTCGTTCGCGGTCACGGACGAACTGTGGCGATAGCCGGTGGCCACGAGCGCCTGCGGGAGCGAGTAGGGGTTGCTCAAGTGGCCGGGACGGAACGAGACGACTTCCTGCCCGCCGAATTTCTCCAGCAGGAACTTGCTCGCGCGCAGTTCGCCGAAGACCGAGCCGCCGAGGGTCAGGATGGGCGTGCGGACGAAGGGCTGGTAATCCGGGTAGCGCTCCGTGCCGGTGCCCAGCGGGAACTTCGCGAAGTTCAGCGAGTGGCAGACGGTGTGGCTGGCCAGCTCGTGGCCGAGCGCGCGGAGGCGTTGCAGGATGGGCGGCGCGGTGTCGTTGAAGAAGGCGGTGTCGTTGAAGTCGCGAAGGTATTTGACCTGCGTGAAGTAGGTCGCGCGCACGCCGACGCTCGCCTCGAGCTCCGCGTAAGCCAGCGCGTTCGTCAGCGAGCGCGTGTAGTCCACGTCGTGCGTGATGAGCACGGGGAGTTGCCGTCCGAAGGGCACCGTGCCGAGCGTGACGGGGGCCGTGGCGGTGGCGCGGTAGAGTTCCTTGAACAGCCGCAGCAGCACGTCCAGCGAGGGCTCGAACTGATTCACGTAGGCGCGCGCGATGCCTTCCTCGCGGTTATTGTAGCCGAGCAGGAGCAAGTAGCCGGGGTCGAAGCCGAGCGCGCACGCGTAGCCGGCTTCCCACGGGCGCAGGAGAATCGCGGCGGTGCCGTCCTCGTAAATCGCCAGCGGCGGCGCGGCGGGCTCCGTGTAGTGATGCTTGCCGGCGATGGCGGCGGGGTTCTTCGGCTCGGCCACGCGGATGATGCGTTCGCGCGCGTGCGTGAAGCTCGCGGTGAGCGGGTGCGGCGCGGCGAAGCCGATTTCGTAGTGCTGCTGCGAAGGGACAGCTTGTGCGAAGCCGAAGAGTTCTTCCAAGCCGCCGCCGAGCACGTTCGCCGCGATGAGCGTGCCGCCCGTCCGGGGATGCGCCGCCAGCGCGCGGAGTTCCGGCGCGGTGAGCACGGCTCCGGACAAGCGCGGATACACGAACACGACGCGGTGGGTGAGCGCCTGCGCGGTGTTCGTGGTGAGCACGAACGGCACGCCGATGCTGCGCAGCCCATGCGCGAGCCCGAGCCACGCGGAGTCGGTGTCCGTAAGCAGGATGGCGAGGCGGTTCGTGCCACCGGTGCTGTAGCGCCGCCAGTCGGTGGGCACTGGCGAGAGGATTTGGGAAAGGTTCGTCGGCCCCACCACGCCGGGGAAGCGGTGTATCTCGACAGCCGGAGCGGGGGACGCGGCCTTCTTCTCAACGGGGACAGGAACCGAAACTGGCGGCGGTTTCTCTACTGACTTGAACGCCTGCCTGCCCACCCACACAAGCAGCGCCAGCGCGACCAAACCGGCGAGCGGGAAATAAAACCAGTTCCGTTTCACGCGGCGGCAGGCGGAGTTGGCGGAGCGGTATCGGGCATCGGGGAGTTGCTAGCACAGCGCGCCGGTTGCGTCGAGATGGGCGGGAGGGAGGAATGCACCCGCCAGCACGGCTGCCCGTCAGATCAACTCTTCGATCACTTGGCCAACATCCAGAAGATTATGCGGCCGGCCGGTCGAGTCCGTGAGGATCGTGCTCTGCGCGTCGATGCCGAGGTGGCGATACATCATCGCGAACACGTCTTGATAATGCACCGGCCGGGAGGCCACTGCGGCGGCGTGGCGATCCGTGCTGCCGATGACCTGACCAGTCTTGAGGCCGCCGCCGGCCAGGATGCCCATCGCCACTTGCGGCCAATGTTCGCGCCCGCCATTTGCACTAATCTTGGGGGAACGACCGAACTCGCCCCACACGACGATCAACACGTCATCCAGCATTCCGCGCTCATCCAGGTCCGTCACCAGCGTGTCGAGCGCGTGGTCCAGCAGCGGCCCGAGGTAGCGTATGCGGGGAAAATTCGCCTCATGCGTGTCGAAGTCGCCGATCGAGAGGCTCACGCAGCGCACCCCGGCCTCGACCAACCGGCGGGCCAGCAGGAATTTTTGAGCAGCCTGGGGACTTTCCATCGTGTCACCCACGTTGCCGGTCCATTCGGGTGCCACGATCCTGGGCGTGTAGCGGGCGAGCACCTTCGGATTCTCCTTCGCCAGGTCCAGCGCGTCCGCAAACTTGCCCGAGGTCAGGATGCCCAGTGAGAGCTGGGTGAATTTGTCGAACGCCGACATGGAGCCGTGGGCGTCGAGTTCGCGCCGGATGCCGTCGAGGCCTTGCCGCAAGGCCGCTCGATCTTCCAGCCGGCTGGCGGTCAAGCCTTGGGACAGCGCCAGACTCTCGCTGCGACCGAAGCTCTGTTTCTCGACCTCAGCTTTCATGCCCACCGAGAGCGCCAGCGGAAACAGGTGCGAGATGTCGGGGCGATACGCCGAGTGCGTCACGCCAATAAATCCGGGGCGCGCGCTGTTGCGCACGAAGGGCCGCCCCTGCATCAAGTCCACGAACCCCGGCGCGGTGTCCCCGGACTTGTCCAGCAGCTTGTTCAAGACGCAGCCCATCGCGGGCCGTCCGCCGACGCCGGGCAGATCCTTGTCCGTGAACCCCGACTGGCATTGGAAGGCGTCGTGCTTGCCGTCCGCGCCCACGAGCGACCGGAGGAAAACGTATTTGTCCGCGTGAGCCGCGAGCCGGGGAAGCAGCTCGGTGAGGTGCACGCCGGGAATCTTGGTGCGGATGGACCCGAACTCGCCGCGAATCTCCACGGGCGCGTTGGGTTTCGGATCGATCAAGTCCATCTGCGGCGGCCCACCGTCGAGGTGGATGTTGATAATCGCCTTGTTGGACGAGCGAATTCCCGCAGTCGCCTCACCGCGCAAGATGTCCGTCAACGTCAGCGCCCCGAACCCGAGCGCGCCGGCCTTCAGGAAGCTGCGCCGTTGGAGACCGTCGCAGTGGCGGACCGGGCCGCCGTGAAGCGTGATCGTGGGGCTGTGCATTCCTGCCAACCTACGGCCCCGGTCAGTGGGCGACAATGGTAATCATGCCCAGCCGCGAACCCCGTCCGCTCGACGCGTCCCGTCACTGCGGGCTTGCCTCCCGGCGCGCTTCGCGTAAAGCCGCAGCGATGCACGACGGCAACGCACGGTCTCCACTCGCCCCAATTTTCCTCGCCGGCCCCACAGCCGCAGGGAAAAGCGCCGTCGCGCTCGCGCTCGCCGAGTCGCTCGGCGGCGAAATCATCTCGGTGGATTCAATGCAGGTCTATCGCGGCCTCGACCTCGGCACGGCGAAGCCCTCCAGCGCCGAGCGCGCCCGCGTGCCGCATCACTTGCTGGACGTGGTGGAGCTGTCGGAAGCGTTCGACGCCGCGCAGTTCCTGCGCCGAGCGGAAGCCGCAGTGAAGGACATCCAAGGCCGGGGTCACGTCCCGATTTTTTGCGGCGGCACCGGTTTGTATTTCAAGGCATGGCTCGAAGGCCTCGGCGAAGCGCCACCCTCCGACGCGCGCGTGCGGGCAGAGTTAGAGGCGACTCCGCTGGCTGATTTGATCATCGAGTTGGAGCAACGCGACCCGCTGACTTACGAGCGGATTGACCGACAAAACCCCCGTCGTGTCATCCGCGCTGTGGAAGTCATCCGGCTCACGGGCAAGCCCTTCTCCGCCCAGCGCGCGAACTGGAATCCAGAAGTCAGAAGTCAGAAGTCAGAAGTCATTTTCTGTTTCTCCCGCGAACCCGCCGACCTCCGCGCCCGCATCGACGCACGCGTGGACTTGATGTTCGCCGCCGGCTTGGTGGAAGAGACGCGCGGACTCCTTGCGCACGGCTTGGCGGGCCATCGCCACGCGATGCAAGCCCTCGGCTACCGGCAGGTGGCGGCGCACCTGACAGGGGAATGCGGGCTGGGCGAAACCGTCGCGCTGGTGAAAACCAAGACGTGGCAATTCGCCCGCCGGCAGGGGACGTGGTTCCGGAGCCAGTTGCCCGTGGAACGCGTGCCGCTCGCAGTGGACGCGGATGCCAACGCCGTAGCCGCCGAGGTGAGGAGGCGGATTCTTTCGAGCGCCAACAAATCCGCCTTCTGACCTCGGCGGCTACCGGCTGCAATCACTTCGCTCAACAGCCGACGCAGAAACTTCGATTCACGCTCCCGGCGCGCGGGCCTTCAGCGTCGCGGGCATGAAAACGTCTCGTTCACCTCGCACCTCCTCGTCCTCCCCTTTCCACCTGCGGCTCGCGGCGTTGCTCGCAACCGTCGCGCTGCTCGCAGCCGGTTGCCATGTCTTCGATGGCGGCACCCGCAAGCGGCACAACTCCAGCCTCGTGGATTATCTCTACCCGCGCGGCAATCACGACCGCCCGACGAAGCCCTCCGTGCCCACGCTCACGTTGCCGCTGAAGGTCGGCATCGCGTGGGTGCCGGAACTGGGCGGCGGCAAGGACGCTTATCGCCACCACGACCCGGTGCTCACCGAGGCACGGCGCAAGGAACTGGCCGAGGCCGTCATCCCGCACTTCAAGAAGTATCCCTTCATCAGCTCCATCCAGACGATCCCCACGGCCTACCTGACGCCGGGCGTCGGGTTTGAGAATCTCGACCAGCTCAAGGCCTTGCTGGGCGTGGACGTGATTGCGCTGTTGTCCTTTGACCAGTTGCAGACCTCGGACAGCACGGAGCTGTCGGTGCTCTACTGGACCATCGTGGGTGCCTACATAATCCCCGCCGAGGCGAACCGCACGCACACGATGGTGGACGCGGCGGTCTTCGACATCGCGAGTCGGCAGCTCCTCTTCCGCGCGCCGGGCACGAGCAAGTCCGAGGGACTTGCGACGCCGATCCGCACGGACGACCGTTTGCGAGTAAAGAGCGATCAAGGCTTCGCCCAAGCCTCGACAAACATGGTCGCGAATTTGGAATTGGAACTCGCCGCCTTCCAACAGCGCATCAAGGAACGGCCGGAGACCGCTCGCATCATTCGCTCGCCGGGCTACACGGGCGGCGGGGCGCTGGGCTGGGGAGACGCGGGGTTGCTGGCCGGCGTGGTGCTGCTGGGAATGCTGCTGCAACGGCCTCGCGCGTAAGATTGAAACCGCCCGCTCAAGCAATGGAGGCGCTGCTTTTTAACCACTCACTGGCACTACCCTGCACTCATGGAAAACTGCTTCACTTCCGCTCCTGATGAGGTCGCGGACCAGCGGCCGGCGGTCATTCCCATGCGAGCAGGTCAGTGCCGGTTAGTGGTTCAACCTCGGCTTGGGGTTCACCCGCTCATCCGCGAAGTGCTCTCGCTCGCTGGGTTGGTTGGTCTGGCGGTGATGGCGACGGTTCAACCGGCCTTTCATGCGTGGTGCGTGCTGGACCGAGACGCGCTGGCATCTGCCGAAGTGTGGCGGCTGTGGGCCGGGCATTTTGCGCACTTCTCGGCGAGTCATCTGCTCGTGGATGCGGTGGTCTTCGTGTTGCTGGTCGGTGCGCTCCGCTGCGCGGGCGAGTGCGGTTTCGCGCGGGTGTTGCTAATTGGAGGGGCGGCCTTGAGCACAAGCTTGATGGCCTGCGATTCTTCGCTTGCACGCTACGGAGGACTTTCCGGATTGAACGCGCTGCTGATGGGCTGGCTCGTGCTGCGGTGGTTTCAGATGGGCGGACGTCAGCGCGTGTTTGCAATGGCGCTGCTCGCGGTGGGGGCCGGGAAATTCTCGCTCGATTCCTTGGGCTTGGGCGCGATGGGCGTTGAGTTTGATTCCGTGGCGGTTGTGCGGAGCCACTTGAGTCACTGGCTGGGTCTCTTCTGGGGATTGGCGATTGCCACCTTCTCGAAGCGAAGTGCGGCTGCGCTTTCAGCCTGACTGGCCTGTGAAGCCGAACTGAGCCGAAACGATGCAGTTGGGAGAGGCGGCCACCGCCGTCAGCGTCGCAGCTACGGGTGCAGTGGCCGACTGCATCGTTCCGGATGAATCACGGTTTGTGCTGCGCTGGTAGCCTTTCCACCCGGCTGAAGCCGGGGGCCAATGAGAGCAGTCCTGCGTTGTGCAAGAATCGAGATGTGCCCCGAGGTTGCGTGCGCCGGGAATTCGCGTTGCCACCCATTCGGCAGCTCCCTAGGCTCGCCCGCGCATGAAACATCAGCTCGAGTTCGAGAAGCCCGTCATCGAGTTGCAGCGAAAGCTCGACGAGTTGAAGAAGCACCCGGAGAAGCACTCCATGGGCATCAATCTGGATCAGGAAATCCAGTTGATGGAAGTGAAGCTCGAAGAGACACGGAAGCAGATTTACCAGAACCTCACGCCTTGGCAGCGGGTCATGCTCGCGCGCCATCCCAAACGACCCTACACGCTCGACTACTTCCACTCGGTCTTCACGGACTTCTCCGAACTGCACGGCGACCGGCTCTTCTCCGACGACCGCGCGATGGTCGCGGGCTTCGCCAAACTAGCGGGCCGACCCGTCATGGTCATCGGCACCCAGAAGGGCCGCGACACGAAGGAAAACATCCTGCGCAACTTCGGCTCCGCGCACCCGGAAGGCTACCGCAAGGCGCTGCGGCTCATGCGCTTGGCGGACAAATTCGGCCTGCCCATCATCACGTTGATTGACACGGCCGGCGCGTATCCGGGCATCGGCGCGGAAGAGCGGCACATCGCGGAAGCCATCGCCGTCAACTTACGCGAGATGACCTTGCTCGAAGTGCCCATCATCGCCGCCGTCATCGGCGAAGGCGGCTCCGGCGGCGCGCTGGGCATCGGCGTGGCGGACCGGGTGCTGATTCTGGAAAACGCCTATTACTCGGTCATCAGCCCCGAAGGTTGCGCGGCGATTCTGTGGAAGGACCGCGCAGCCGCAGCGAAGGCCGCGGAGGCGCTGCGCATCACCGCCAAAGACTTGCTCGAACTCGGCCTCGTGGACGAAATCATCCCCGAACCCCTCGGCGGCGCGCACAACGACCCAGCCACGACCGCCGCCACCGTGAAAAAGCATTTGCTCAAACAACTCGCCCAACTCGACGCACTCTCAGTCAGCGAACGGCTGCGTCAGCGCTACGGGAAATTCCGAAACTTCGGCCATTTCAACGAGACGCCCGTCGGGTTGGCTGGCACGACCCTGGAAGCGCAGCCGGCAAGCATGTAACACGCTCCGTGAGGGCGACAGACGCCCGTCATTCGGAAGTCTGCGGTGCGGTCACCTCCTCCCTGTCAGCGGTTGGTGCCGCCCTTGAACAGGAACCGATACAGCGCGCCCTTCAGCTTCTGCTGCTCTTCCTCGCGTGCCTTTTGTTCGGCGGCTTGCCGAGCGAGTTGCTCTTCGCGCCACCCAGTGCCTTGCAGCAAGGGATCAACGCCGATGGCTTTGAACCCTCCGTTGGTCAACGACGGCGGGTTCGTGCCTTGACCGAACTGCAATGCCAGCGGTGGAATCGGCGGCCCCGAATCCGCAACTCCTCCGCCGGTCGGCAAAGGCAGGCTTCGCGCGCCCCCCACGCGAGGTCGAGGTTCAATTCCGATCAGCCCCAGCATCGGCCCGACCGCTGCTGGTTTAGGTTCAGTCGCAACGGGAGTTGGGACCATCGTTCGCAACGGGGCCGCAGTAAGAGCGGTCGCCGGTGATTTTGCGGGAACACTGAGTTCGACCGGCCGCCCATCGGCTGGTTTCACGTTGCGGACAGCCGCCGGGCTGCTCGGCTCCTGCGGCACGGTCGCGGGCTGTTCGACCGCGACAGGAATGACTTTCACGCTGACTGGCTGGCTCCCCTTCTCCGACGCAGCCGGAACTTTGGCCGGTGCGTTCATCGGCGAATCGCCCGGCTTCGCAACCTCCACCGCTTTCACCTTCGGAGGCTGACTGGGCGCAGGGGGCGGGACGGGCGCGTTGTCAGGTTTGGCAACGATGGGCAGCTTCGGCTCCATGTCCTTCTTCATCACAGGTGCTGCCGGAGCCGTCTCGGTCACGCCCGCCTTGGGCTTGGCCCGTCCCGCTGACCCCTTCCCTGCTTCGGACTCCGACTCCACCGAGCGGAGTCGGACTTTTCCAGAGTGCCCGACCACCGGCGACTCCTCTGGGAACTCCGCGACCTTCTTCTTCGGCTTGGACCGACACGCGGACAGCGCGACAACTCCCGCGAGGAGGAGAAATGTCAGGTGCCGACGCATGACGGTGGGTTCACTGGAAGAGCGTTTGCATGGCCGCGAGGAGCGGGGGCCCGGCTTGCTCGCCGTAACGCGCGCTCAGGACAAACCGCGCGTCCCGCTCCGAGCTGAACGTCTTTTCAATCAGCACCTGCTGCGCGCTCGTGGCGTTGGTCCCGCCCAACGCCGCACGCAGGCGCTCGATGAGCGAGTCGTAGTCGAGCGTGTCCATGCACCGGTCCATCAGCCGCCCGCCGATGCCCGCCTGGTCCGCCACGCCAATCTTCGAGAGCAGTTGGAGGGGCGTGGGCTGCTGGCGGTCTTTAAAGCGCTCGGCCTGATAAGCGTAGTCGGCGATCAAGTTCAATTGCCCGCTCAAGGTCGGCTTGACCGACAGCAGCAGATCGAAGCCGAGATGTTTCTCCAACTGCTGATACCGCGTCTGCGCCGCCGCGTTCTTGGGCAGGTGCTTGCAAAACCGCCCCGCATCGAACCACAACGAAATTGCCCCGTCGCGACTGCGGGCGCGCGGCGGCAACTGCTCGCGCGCTTCCGTCGCGATGCTCGTGGTGGACGCGACCCCCGGAGCGAGGCAGCGGCGGATCTCATCTTCCACACACGGGGCTTGCGGGTCGCCCTCGAACTCAATCAGCAGGATGACCGCCTGCCCGATCAGTCCAAACGTGAAGTAACCGCCCTCGGGGTCCATGTAGCGCCCCGTCTCGTGCCGAATCATCGCCCGGCTGCGCACCCGCGACGGCGCGGCGTTCGACGACGTGCGCAGACTGCTGCTGACCTGGTCCGCGATGCGC
Organism: Klebsiella pneumoniae; assembly: GCA_943330855.2. Lineage (GTDB taxonomy): Bacteria > Verrucomicrobiota > Verrucomicrobiia > Limisphaerales > SXTU01 > SXTU01. Next base: position 63,216 of record CALQJI020000002.1, on the reverse strand, counting down.
GAGAGAGCCGCCTCGACCGCCACCGGATCCGTCACGCGCGCCACGAAGCCGCACAACATCACGGGCCGGTCGCTCTTCCCTGTCGCCTCCTGCGACGGGAATTTGGCGAACGCGTAGAGGTCGGCCTTGGGATCAAAACCATTGGTCATCAGCTCCGCGACCGTGTCGGAAACCGCCTTGCCGCCGGACGCTCCCAACCAATCGGCGAACGTTTGTCCCTGGGCCGACTGGCTCAAGTCATCGGGTCGAAACGTCATCACCGCGAAACTCCCGCCGGGAATCAAGCTGCCGTGTCCCGCGCGTGCTTTGTCGCGGAACGCGTTCGTGCCGCAGAGGCCAACGAACCCCACCGCTCCCAAAGTGGCGATGATCAAGAGCAAGCCAAGCCGCCTTGCCATCGCCTTATGACGCGGCTCCGCAGCCGGCGAAATCCCATCACCGTTTTCCCGCAGCGCAGCCCCCGCAGTCGAACGCGCGCGTTGCCCCGACCGCTCCACCAGCAAGCTCACGTTGAACCCGACCACTAGCGACACCGCCAGCGGATCGAAGACGAGCACCAGCGCGAGCATCAGCCATTTCACCACGCCGTCCGCCGTCGCATCGAACGCACGCGCCACGAAGCGATACGACCCGATGTCCACCGCCGCGATCTGTCCGCGCAACCGGTGGATGTCCTCGTTGCGCGTGCGGATGCGCTGATACAGCGACTCGGACTGTGAGTCGCCCGTCGAGACCGTCGCCAGCCCCTGCGATTGCATCGCCTTCAACTGCTTCTCGACCTCGGCGAGCTCCGCCACGCCCGTCTTGCGACTCTCCTGTTCCTCCGCGTCCAGCCGCGCCGTCTCCTGCGTGAAGCGCTCGCGCACGGCGACGACCTCGCGGTCCGCCGCGTCCACCTGCTTCGCATAGCCGCTGCGCAATTGGTCAATGGTCGCACGCCGCTCCACCAGTTCCGTCGTGATGGTTTCCCGTGTCTTCACCTGCTGCTTCGCGTGCTCCGTGCGCAACTGCTCGATGCGCGCCCGCAGCGCGGCGAGTTCCGTCGTGATGTCCGCCCGCGCCTTGACCTGCTGCTTCGCGTGGTCCGCGCGCAACTGCTCGATGTGCATGCGCTGGGCGGCGAGGTCCGAGGTGATGACTTCGCGCGCCTTGGCCTGCTGCTTGAGGTGTTCGAGGCGCAACTCTTCGATGCGCGCCCGCTGCGTCGCAAGCTCCGCTGAAATGGCTTCGCGCGCCGGACGCTGCTGCGCTTGCAGCTCCTGGCCCTTCTTGATCTTGTCGAACTGGAACAGCCCGCCCGCCCCCAGCTTCGTGTAAGCGTCCACCGCGCGGTCCAGCACGGCCAACCGTTCGTTGAGCGTGGCGATCGCCGAATCCTCGGCGACGAACTTCGGCCCCTCGGCCTTGTCCATCGCCGCCAGCCGTTCATTGAGCGTGGCCATCGCGGCCTCCTCGACGGTGAACTTCGGAGCCGGGGCCCGGTCCAGCGTCGCCAACCGTTCGTTAAGACTCGTGATTGCCGCCTCCTCCACCGCGAAGCGCGGGCTGCCCGCCTTGTCCAGAACGCCCAACCGTTCATTGAGGCTCGTGAACGCCGCCTCCTCTATGGCAATAGACCGCTTCAGCACCTCTCCTTGATCCGCCGTGCGTTGCGCGGGCACCTGCAAGTCCCGGTCGCGCCGGTCCTGAGCCGTCTTGCGCCGCTCTTGGATGCGGCCCAGCACCTGATTCAGTGACTCGTTGCCCGCCGTGATCCGCTGCTGGAGCTTGCCGATGTCCTCACGATTGACCTCGCCGCTCTTCGCGAGCGACCCACGCCCGCCATCAATTTGGCGCTGCGTGTCCACGATCTCCTTCTCGATGCTGGCAATCTGGCTCTCGAACAAATTGATCTGTGTGTGTGTGCGCTCATAAGCCCGCGCGAGATAACCATAGTTGCCCAGCGAAGTGATCGCGATGAGTGCCAGCACCGCGAGGACGAGGTAGAATTTCAGCACCCGGTTCGTCACGTCCCAGTAGCGCGACAGGAAGGAGGCGGCGACGAGTTTGCCCACTTCCAGACTGGACGCCATGATCATCACCGCCACCGCCGAGCCGGCAAATAGGAAGCCCAACCCCTGCACCGAGAAGAACGCCGAGACCCCGGCGATGAACAGGGCCGAGGCGACCAGCAGATACTTGAAGTAGGTGGGCACCGCTGCGGGCGGCTCGCTGGAACGGTCGTCGTTATGGGGCGTCATAAATCTTTCAAGCCTGCTGGCCGGGGACTAGCCCAAGCTGGTGAAGACCGGGTGTAGACGGGCGCATGCTTCCTTTTTAGTGGAGTTGACCGCCGAAGTCCACAGATGAACGCCAGCCGGCAGCGGGCCGCGCAGCAAAAGCCAATCGGCGTGATTTGATTTGAGCCAACTCGGCTCAGATTGAGCCGCGTTGCTTACCTCGCTCACCAATCTGTCGGCACGTAGTCCTTCAAAAACTTTCCCCACACGTGTTCGCCTGCGTTCACCCCCGCGATGATCGGGTCCACGATCCGCGCCGCGCCGTCCACGATGTCCAAGGGCGGATGGAAACGATGCTGCTGCTGCTTGCGCTCCGCGATCTGCACCGGGTCCTCGTCTGTCACCCATCCGGTGTCCACCGCGTTCATGTGGATGCCGTCCACATGGTAGTCAGCTGCGGCGGTGCGCGTCATCATGTTCAGCGCCGCCTTGGCCATGTTGGTGTGCGGATGCCGTGTCGTCTTGAATTTCCGGTAGAACTGACCTTCGACAGCGGAGACGTTGACGATGTGCTTGTCCCGCTCCTGCGTGCGCAGCATCAGCGGCTTGAGGCGCGCATTAATGATGAAGGGGGCAACGGCATTCACCAGCTGCACTTCGAGTAACTCGACTGCGGGCACCTCGTGCATCATGAGCCGCCACGAGTTGCGCTCACGCAAGTCCACCTGTTGCAAATCCTGATCGAGCCGCCCCTCGGGAAACAAACCCTGCTGGGCCGCCAGTTCATCCGCCAGCAAGGGCACCTGGGACAACTCCGCCGCGTGCGTCAGACCGGCCACGGCGGACATCTTCTGCTGCGCCAAAACGGCCGTGCCCTCCGGCAACATATGGTAGCCACGCAAACCCTCGTAAGCGCCGAGCAAATGCCGCGCGGCCTCTGGGATCGTGCCCAGAGAAGCCGTCTCGCCTTTCATCATGTGCTCATAAAAGTCTGGCGGACGCCGAACCGTCTGGCAGGCGTTGTTGATGATGTAATCTAGGCGCGACCGGGTGGCCAGGAGGTGCCGGCAGAAGGCCTCCACGCTCGGGGTGTGTCGCAGATCGAGGCCGAAGATTTCCAGCCGATGCCCCCACTCCTGGAAGTCCGGCTCCGCTGCGTAGCGTAGCGCCGAGTCGCGTGGAAACCGCGTGCTCACGATCACCGTTGCCCCCGCACGCAATAGCTTAATCCCCGCCTGATAGCCGATCTTCACACGGCCGCCCGTCAGCAACGCCACCCGGCCGCGCAAGTCCGCCGACTCCGTGCGCTTGCGGAAGTTCAACTCCGCGCACGGCGGGCAGAGCTGGTCGTAAAAGTGATGGATCGTCGAGTAATCCTGTTTGCAGATGTAACAATTCTGCGGCTCGACCACTTCGCGGTACTCCACATCGCCCGTGATCTCCCGCTGCTGAAAGTTGTCCGGCGGGAAGACATTCGGCGTCATAAACACCTTTTCGCGGCGCAGCTTTCGGATGCCGGTTTCGTTGAGCTTGGCCTGATCGCGCTGAAGCTTGTCAGCCTTGCGCTGCTTCACCCGCGCCTTCACCAGGCGCCTCCGATCTTTCAAGTCCGGGCAGTAGATTTCCCCCGCCACGGTGAGCAGTCGCGTGCGTTCCTCAGTTGTGAGATGCGCCAGCAACGCTCGGTTGACGGCGACCTTTTCAAGCAACTCGGTCGCGGCCTTAATTTGCGCCGTCATGTCGACGCGCTCGTTCGGTGAGCGGTTTGGGTCGCTCGTGGGGGATGCAAGTTCTGGTGACATCGTGCAAGCCTAGGCTAATTGGCTGCACGCGTTTCCGCCAGCCTGCCGACACACCTACCGACACACAGCCTGCGTTTGGTCCGCAGCTCGACTGCCGTTTAAGCAGGAACGCTGCACTTGAGAAGATCGACCGACGGCCTGCTCGTAGCTGCGACGCGTCGCAGCTAAGGGTGCCGCGGCCGACTGCATCGTTCCGGTCAAAATCACGCCAACTGTCCCTGCACCGCTGGCGGCATTTGCACTTCCACCACGCCACTGATCCGCCACGCGTTGGCCTCGCGGATAAGCAAGTAGCGGAAGGTCCGCGAGCGTCCGGCACGCCCCTGCACCGAGACCCGCACCGCCGCCTCGCGTCCGTTATCCTCCACCTCGACGAACGAAACGGTGCGCCAGTAGGCAATGATGGGGAAACCGTCCTTCACCATCCGCTCGAAGGCGGCCACGGTGAACTGCTGCTGAAGCCCCACCGCCGCAAAGGAATAAGCCCGAGCATAGTCCCCGTCACGAAACGCAGCGAACTGTGACTCAACGACTCCGACAACCTGCCGCCTCACCTCCGTCGAACTGCGTTGCAACGGCTGAATGCCCGCCGGCGTGACACAGAAAAATAGCAGGCAGACGGCGAACGGGAGGGACAGCACCCGCAACAACGGGAAAAACTCGGCGGATGAAAAGCCGCTGACTGACCTGGGGGAATCGCTCACGCGAAAAGACTCCCGGTTACTTCGCCTTTGTGGACAGGCCCATCAACGCCTTGGCAACAGTCGCAACGGCGGCGTCATTCGCACCCGCGATCACAAGGCCGTCCTTCACCCCCTGAATGGCGGCGGCGAGCTGCGGTGAACCGGCGGCAGCGTTCAGAGCGCTCACCAGCGCGCTCGCGAGAGCGGCCTGATCTGCGGAGGAAAGCTTTTTGCCTGCGAACGCGTCGGCCACCGCGTTGGCGAGCGCCTGCACGGCTTCTGCGGAAGGCTTGTTCGCACCGAGGGCCAGGCTCCCAAGGTCGGTCGCGAGCTTATCCTTGTGTTCCTGCGTGGCTTGCGGGCGAATCTTGATGCTCGAAAGGTCGGAGATGATTTTTGCGACATTCGACTGGGCGACGGCGGTGCCTTGCGGCGCAGGCGCGGCAACGGCGGGTTGCGCGCCGGGGGCGGGCGGAAGGTTGAGCGGGCGGCCAGCGGACTCCTTCGCGCGTTGCTTGATAATGACCGCAGCGCCCTGCCCGAGAGCGTTGGAAGCGGTCAGAATGGTGATAATAGCAAGCGCGAGGGGGGACATTTTCATAAGTGGATGCGTTGAGCTTTTCCCACCGTGCGCCCCTGACATGGGGCTGTCAACCGACGCTTCACCGACGCTTCGCGACGGTTTAACGGAATGAAACTTGGAATGCGGCGCACCGACCCGCGATGTCCGCTCGACAGGATGCGAGGGCGAGGAAACACTGATGGCATGAAATACGTCACTCGACTTCTCGCAGCGCTGGCTGCCTGTGCCCTCCCCTTAGTCCAGTCCACCGCATCCGCGCAGGTCCCCGGGGCGAAGGCTGCCGACACGGCGAAAGCCCCGTCGCCCGCGCGGTTTGACCCGGTGCTGCGGGATATCGAGGGCTGGAAGATTCACATCGATCCGGCGCTGCTGGAGGGGGAACACCGTGAGGAGGGAACGAAGGCGCTCGTCATGCTGGCCAACCATTTGCAGCGCATCAAAATCCTCGTGCCAGCCGAGCCGCTGGCGAAAATGCAGACCCTCGAAATCTGGATCGAGCACAGCCACCCGCTGCTCAAGTCGATGCAGTATCACCCGAGCAAGAGCTGGCTCGTCGCCAACGGCCACGACCCGCGCCTCACCCGCAAGGTCCACATCCCGCAGGCCCGCGAGTTGATTTCTCGCAGCCAGCTGCTCAAGCATCCGGCGGTCATTCTTCATGAGCTGGCACACGCCTACCACGACCAGATTCTTAGCTTCGAGCATGCGGAGGTGCTCGCTGCCTACAACAAGGCGAAGGAGGCGGGCACTTACGAAAGCGTGCTCCTCTACACCGGCAAGAAGGTGAAGCACTACGGCCTGAGCAACCACAAGGAATACTTCGCCGAAGGCACGGAGGCTTATTTTTATAGGAATGATTTCTACCCATTCGTCCGTGCCGAGCTGAAGGAGCACGACCCGACGCTCCACGAGGCGTTGGTCAAAATCTGGGGGGCGGCAAATTGAACTCAATCTCACAAGCCGCAGTCACGCTCCTCGTTGCGCTTGTGTGTGTCCCCTGCGGCACCTCCGCCGCAGAGCCGCTGCTGCGCGATCAGGCGCTCGCTGGGATGAAGCGCGCTGCTGAGTTTTACCGCGCGAAGGCGGCGGCCCACGGCGGCTACGTCTATTACTACGCGCTGGATTTCTCCGAGCGCTGGGGCGAGGGCAAGGCGACGCTGGACCAAATCTTCATCCAACCGCCCGGCACACCGGCCGTGGGCATGGCTTTCCTGAAAGCGCACACGGCGACGGGGGACAAGGCCTACCTCGACGCCGCACAAGCCACCGCCGAGGCGCTGGTGGGCGGGCAGCTTGAATCCGGCGGCTGGGCACAGGTCGTGGATTTCAATCCGCGCGGCACCAAGACCGGCCTTTACCGCAGCGGGAAATCACGCGGTCGCAACCTCTCGACGCTCGACGACGGAGCCACGCAGAGCGCGCTGAGTTTCCTGATGCACGCGGACCGCGCGTTGGGCTTCAAGCACGCGGCGATTCACGAGGCCAGCGAGTTTGGCCGCAAGTCACTGCTCGCCGCGCAGCATCCCAACGGTGCGTTTCCGCAGGTCTGGAGCGGTCCCGCCCCGCAATACCCGGCGGCGAAGGCCAACTTCCCCGACTACGAGTGGCGCACGGAGAACCGCCACAAAAACTATTGGGACTTCCCCACGCTCAACGACGACTTGTGCAGCGACGTCGCGCGCACGCTGGAGGACGGCTGGACCATTTACAAAGATGAGCGTTGCCGCGCAGCGCTAGCGCGGCTCGGCGACTTCCTGATACTCGCGCAAATGCCCGAGCCGCAGTCGGGCTGGGCGCAGCAATACGATTTCAAGATGCGACCCATCTGGGCGCGGAAATTCGAGCCGCCCTCGCTCGCGGGCCGCGAGTCACAGGATGCCCTCGAGACGTTGCTCCACATCCACCGCATCACCGGCGACGCGAAGTATCTCGTGCCATTCCCAAGCGCACTGGACTGGCTCAAACGCTCGCGCTTGCCCGATGGCAAAGTGGCCCGCTTCTACGAGCTGCGGACAAACAAGCCGCTCTACATGACCGCTGATTACCAACTCACCTACAGCGACGCGGACGCGCCTTCGCACTACGGTTGGACAGGTCCCTCGAACATCGAACTCCTCGAACGCCGCTTCCGCACCGCGCAAGAGGGTAAGGTTCCGCGCAAGCCGTCCACACCGCCGGCAGAGGACCGCGTGCGTCAAATCCTCCGCGACCTCGACCTCGAAGGTCGCTGGGTGAGCACGGCCGGGGACGGCAAGCGACTCGTCGGCCAGCCCAAATTCGCCCCGGGCTTCAAGTTCCTCGCCAGCGAAGTGTTCAACGCGAACATGGCGACGTTGAGCGACTACGTGACGGCGAATACGGGGAGGTGAGGCAGCACTTTGCGTTTGCCGCTAAGTCGCTGCGCGGCTAGAAAAGCCACACCATGTTTGGCGAAATCAAAAATATCCACGGCGAGCGCATTGACCACACCTTCCATCAGGGCGATGCGAAGTCGAAAAACCTCATCCTCCTCGGCCACGGCGTGACCGGCAACAAGGACCGCCCCTTCCTCGTCACCCTCGCCGAGGCACTCGCCGCCGCTGGACTCAACACACTGCGCTTCTCTTTCACGGGCAACGGCGCGTCCGGCGGGCGCTTCGTGGACGCCACCATCTCGAAGGAAGTCGCCGACCTGGGCTCCGTGCTCGACGCCTGTGCGGGCCGGAAGGTCTGCTACATCGGCCACAGCATGGGCGGCGCGGTGGGCGTGTTACGCGCCAGCCAAGACCCGCGCATCCGCTGGCTCGTTTCGCTCGCAGGCATGGTGCGCACCGCCGCCTTCGCGCAGCGCGAGTTCGGCACCGTGAAGCCGGGCGCAGGCTTCATGTGGGACGACGAGGCCTGCCCGCTCTCGCAAGCCTACATGGACGATCTCACGCAAATCGGCACTGTGCTCGACGCCGCTCCGAAGGTGAAAGCCCCGTGGCTCCTCGTCCACGGCAGCGAGGACGACGTGGTGCCCATCCAAGACTCGCAAGACATCCTCATCCGCGCGGGCCACGACGTGAAGTTCGCCCCGCTGAAAGGCTCGAATCACGTCTTCGCCGGCGACCACACCGCACCAATGGTGGAGACTGTGGTGGGCTGGGTGAAGGGGCGTTTAGCCTCAGCGAAATGAGCCCAACCCTCGGTTTTGTGCTGTTATGGCTGCCGTGAACAACCCCGCATTCGCCGCGTTCTGCGCCCTGCTCGCTCCCGAACTGGTGCTGGCGCAAGTGCTCGTGCGGCGGCTGGCAATGGGCTTCGAACTGCGTCACATCAGCGACCGCGAAACGGCAGCGGAAGGTTTGCAGCCCGTGGCCGTCACCGAGTTGCGCGCACTGGCGAACCACACTTCCACCGGAGCCTTCCGCCCGCTCAAGACCGCGCCGAATCTCCGCCCCGGCTGGCTTTGCCGCGTCGTTTCCGAAGCGGAACTGGAATCCGCCTTGAGCCAGCTTTACCCCGGCGCGATTCCCGACTGGTTCGCCGCGCAGCAACCCGCGCCGCCGGTTACGCATTACCGCGCGTTCACTGCCCGCCAGACCGGGATGTATCGCATCACGACGATGCTCTCCGACACGCAGGCCGCGCCGGTCATCCGGGCGGGTTGCGACGCGCGACTCTGCCTCAAGCGCCGACTCTGGACTGTGGACGGCCTCGCGCCTGACGCAGCCGACGCAAAGTGTGTTATCCCCTGCCTCGAACCGTGCGCCGTGCTGATGGAGTTCGCGCGCAAGGCCGTGCGCCTCGAGCAGGAGGAGCGCAAACCTGTGGTCACGCTCGCGCACTCCGAAGTGGCATCGCTCCTCGTCGCACTGGAAACCGCGCTGGCGCATCCGCCTGCCGGCCAACGCGAAGGCGACTTATCCGCTGCCGACAACCCGCGCCTGCTGCTGCTGCTGCGGGAGAAGCTTCAGGCATTTGCCCCAGTTACCAATCCTGCGGCCGGGGAATAACCCGGCCGCCCGGCCGTCAAAAACGCTCATGAAACGAACCGCCCTCCGCGCCCTCGCCGCCACGCTGATCCTCGCCGCCTTCGCCAGCGGCCCCGCGCACGCCCAAGCCCCGGCCGACGCCGACACGCTCCTGGCACAATTGGAGAAGGCCGCCGCGCCGCCCGCCCAACCCGCCGAGTGGCAGGGGCGCCTTCCCACGCCGGAGGAAATCTCCGCGTTCCGCGTGAAGCAGACCGCCGCCGCCATCCGAGCGGCGGACATCGCCGGTGAGTTCACCACGCGCTTTCCGACGCACGCCAAGGCAGGCGAGGCGCGCGAGCAGCGGCACCAGCTTCTCTCCAGCGCCATCCGTCGCGGCGACACTTCCCGGCTGGAGCAGCTTGAAAAGGTGGAAACTGAAATGCTCGCCGACCCCAAGCTGGACGCGGAGGGCAAGTTCCGCCTGCGTATGCAAGGCGTGGACCGCAAGGCCGGCCTGAAGCAAAGCGAGGGGATGGACGCGATGTTGGGAGAATTCGAGAAGGGCGCGCGCTCGTTGCAGAAGGAATTTCCCGACCGCAAAGAAGTCTTTGAGATGCTCTACGCCGTCGCCATGCGCTCGGACGCACCCAAAGCCGCCGCCCTCGCGAAGGAAATTGCCGCCAGCGGAGCCGAACCGCAGGTGAAGGAAGCCGCCGCCGCGCTGCTCAAAAAATCGGAACGCGTGGGCAAGCCGCTGGACATCAAGTTCACCGCGCTGGACGGGCGCAAAGTCGAGCTGGCCAAGCTCAAGGGCAAGGTGGTGCTGATTGATTTCTGGGCAACGTGGTGTGGTCCGTGCGTCGCCGAGATTCCGCACATCAAGGAGACTTACGCGAAGCTGAACCCCAAAGGCTTCGAGGTCATCGGCATCAGCCTCGACGACGACAAGGCCGCGCTCCAAGCCTTCGTGAAGCAGAAGCAGCTCCCCTGGCCGCAGCACTTTGAGTCCGAGAAGGACGAGAACCGCTTCGCCAAGGAATACGGCGTCAGCTCCATTCCGACGATGTGGCTCGTGGATAAGAAGGGCAACCTCGTGGACATGAACGCCCGCGAGGGCTTGGAGAAGAAGGTGGAGAAACTGCTGACCGAAAAGTGAGAACGTGCGGGGAGAAGTAGCGAGTTTTTAACAAAACTACATTCCCCTCCGTTCGCCTGAAAATGGTGGAGCCGAAGGGATTCGAACCCCTGACCCCCACAATGCCATTGTGGTGCTCTACCAACTGAGCTACGACCCCAACCAGTCAGTGCGGCGCGCACGTTATGGAATGGCTCGGGGCTTTGTCAAAAGTTTTTCTAAACAATGTCGTGCAACTGTCAAAATTGGGCTGCTGCGTGTGCTAAAACTGCTGACTCCTGACTGAAATGACGGAGCCGTTCAGTCGAGACGTTTGCGCAGGTCCACCGCCACGAGCTTGCCTTTGTCACGGGCGAGCAGGAGGCCGTCAGCGAGGGCCGGTTGGGCGCGGCCTTCGCGGCCGAGGATTTGCGCGCGGGTTTTCTCCAAGAAGCCATTCGGCTCGGCGGCTACCCGGACGAGTTCACCGCTGTCGGAGGCGATGAGGAGGTCGGCACCAGCGAGAATGATACCGCCATGCGTGACGCGTGCCGTGCTCCAGCGCACTTTGCCAGTGGCGAGTTCCACGCAGCGCAGCTCCGGCTTGGGGCCGGTGTCCACGCGGCCCTCGAAGCCGTAGAGGAAGCCATCGCGCAGAACGGGGGTGACGTATTGCGCAGTGAGTTGTTCCTCGCCGGACCAGAGTTTCTCCACCCCGCCGGCCTGCACGCGCAGCAACGCCGCCCCGGCTCCGTATCCGGCGGAGATGAACACGGTGTCGCCGGACACGACGGGCACGGCCGCGCTGACGGATGCCTGCATCTTGGGGCCCCACGGGAAGGTGAAGTGGACTTTGCCACTCGCGGGGTCGAGGGAGACGAGTTTGTGCCGCGCAAAGAAGAGGGTGTGGCGTTGGCCGAGGAAGGTGGCCGCGATGGGTGCAGAATAACTAGCTTCGTCGTCGGGCGCTTGCCAGAGCACTTTTCCAGTGCTGGGGTCGAAGGCGAGGATGCCCGCGCCGTTCTTCCCGCCGATGTTGACGAGCAATTTCTTCCCCTCCACGAGCGGCGAGCAGGCGAAGCCAAAGAAGCCCGGGTCCGCGCCAAAGTCCTTTTGAGCGTCCACACTCCACAGGGGTTTGCCGGTGGCGAAGTCCAGCGCGCGCAAGTTGCCGTTCGCGCCAAACACAAAAACCCGTCCGTCGGCGATGCAGGGCGTGGCGCGCGGGCCGTTGTCGAATCCGAAGCGGTCGGTGTAACGGGTGGGGAATGCTTGCTTCCAAAGCTCCTTGCCGGTCTTCGCATCAAGGCACTCGACAAGCTCCTCGTCCGCGACGCGGTGGAAGACGATGACTTTGCCGCCCGCCACAACCGGCCCAGCCCAGCCCGTGCCGAGCTTTTTCTGCCATGCGAGCGGCGGGCCTTCCTTGGGCCACCCGTCGGCGAGGTCCGTGCCGGCGTAGGTGGCATTGCGGGTGGGGCCGAGGTATTGCGGCCAATCGGCGGCGGGAAGGACAGTGGCAACGAGAAGGAGTTGCAGGGCGAAGGCTCGCGCGTGCGGATGCATGGAGGTGTGGATACGACAGGTGAGGAGGCGAGGCGAGGAAAGATGCGAGCGGATAGAGGCTAGAAGGTGGCGAAGAACCGCGTCAGCACCTCTCTCTTCCATCCTCTCTCTCAACTCTGCTCGGCAGATGAAACTGGCTGCGGACGTGGGCTGCCGCGCTCCTTTCAGTGTGCAGTGATTTGACCGCAGACGACGGAGCGGCGCGCGCCGGTGGTGCCCGGAATGTTGCCGTGCAAGCCAAACCAACGCCGCCATGCGAGGAGCGCGAAGGCTGCGGGCTCGATGGCTTGCGCGGGCCAGCCGTATTCTTTGCAGTGGGAGAAATGAAGGCGGGGGTTCAGTGCGGTGAGTTCGCGCTGGATGGCGTGGCACAGCGTGGAGTTCGCCGTGCCGCCACCGGCTACCACCACGCGGTCGGGCGGCGAGGGCAGGTGGAGTCGGTAGTTCAATGCAATGGAACGGGCGGTGAACTCGGTGAGCGTGGCGACAAAGTCCTGCGGTGAAAGTCGCAGGCGCTTCATCTCGGCGAGGGCGGGTTGGAGAAACTTCTCGCCGAAGAGCTCGCGGCCCGTGCTCTTCGGCGGGGCTTTGCGGAAGTAGGGGTGTTTCAGCCACCGCTTCACCAGTGGCTCGCAGACGAGTCCGCGGGCTGCGAACTGCCCGTCGCGGTCGCAGTGCTGGCGTCCGTTCGTGAAGTGGCGCATCGCGAGATCGAGCAGGACGTTCGCGGGGCCGGTATCGAAGGCGCGCAGGCGTGGGGCTTGCCCACGTCGCAAGGTCATCGAAGTGACGTTGCTGATGCCGCCAAGGTTGTGGAAGCAGACGTGCTGGCCGGCCCAGCAGAAGTGGACTTGGTGAAAAAGCGACGCCAGCGGCGCGCCCTGTCCGCCTGCCGCGAGGTCGGCGACGCGGAAGTTGCTGACGACCGGAACGCGCAGGGACTCGGCGAGATAAGCGGGTTCGCCGATTTGCAACGTGGCGGGCCGGGTGGGATGTGGGTGGTGGAAGAGGGTCTGGCCGTGGAGGCCAATGAGTTGCGCGCGGCGGGCGGCGGGATCGCGCTGGGCGGCGGTGGCGTAGAAGCGACCGAGGTCGTGGTGAAGTTGCGCGGTCTCCCAGCCCGTGGCCTCGCCGCTCGCGGCGAGGTGGAGGCGTCTGTGGAGTGGCTTCGGGAAGGGGACGCTCCAGAGTTTCAGCAACTCCACGTCGGGGCCCACCTGGCAGAGGGCGCAGTCCACGCCGTCGAGGCTGGTGCCGGACATGATACCAAGGACACGGAGCGAGCAGATCGAGTCGAGGTCGTTCTTCACTTCAGTGCGGCGTTGATCAATGTTGTGCGCACATTACGGACGAACGACCGACTGGCAATTATGAAGGCTCTCTTTTTACACGCGCATCACGACGACTACGAGTTCACCGCTGCCGGGACGTTCGAGCTGTGGCGGCGGAAACTGGGCGCGGACTTCACGGCGAAGGTCGTGGTCTGCACGGACGGACGGGCCGGGCACCACTTCCGCCCGCGCGAGGAGACGGGCGCGCTGCGCTTGCGCGAGCAGGCGGCGAGCGCGGCGATTGGCGGGTTTCAGTTCGAGCCACTGCGGCTGCCGAACGGGGAGATTCCGCGCGAGGCATGCTTGCGCGTGACCACCGATTTGCTCGCGGCGCTGTGGAAGGTGATCCGCGACTTCGAGCCGGATTACTTGTTCTGCCCGCCGGTGGCGAGCGACCCGCGCGCGGGCATTCACGTGGACCACGTGGCGGTGGCGGTGGCGGTGCGTGAGGTGGCCTACATGATCAATGTGCCGCACGCCTTCACGCCCGAGTATCCGACGGATGAGACGCAGTCAAAGCAAGTGAAGGTGCCGGTGATCCTGAACACCTACGATACCTACCAGTTCGGCGAGAACGCGCATGACTTGGCGGTGGATGTGGAGGCCGCGTTCGAGGCCATCTGCGACATGACGTGGTGCCACCAGTCGCAAATCGTCGAGTGGATCCCGTGGGTGGGCCGGCACAAAATGGCCGCGCCGCAGAATCGCGAAGCGTGGCGGGCCGTGCTGCGCGAGCGCTTCCTGCGGCAGAACCGTGAGCTGCGCTTCAATTCACAACGCGCCTTCGAGATGTTCACGGTGACTGCGTGGGGCGCGGTGCCGACGGCGGAACAACTGTTGAAAGATTTTCCCCCGCTCACGCCAAAATTTTCGCACGTGAAGAAGCTGCGGCAGCGGCTGGCGCGGTGGGGCGGGGAGTGATGGGGAGTTGAAGGTTGAAAGCTGAAAGTTGAAGGCGAAGGCGGCGTTTTGAGCTGTTGCGTCAGCTTGTCAGCAGGCCCTGCATGCACTTCCGCGCCTGCTAGCAGCAAACTTACTCGTGGCCCGGCGGGCCCGGGATTCGTCCGCACCACGGCGGAGTGAGGGACAACGAAAACTCTTTCCTCCGCCCTGATTCCTTTGCCCGCCATCCCCTTGCCACCGCTTGGTGAATTGGCACTGGTCAGCCTGTCGCCTCGCGTCCCTTTGACTTGTGCCCGCCCTGCATTGCCCGCCAAGCTGCGCGCCCATTTGCGCTACGGCGCGCACGAACATGAAATGCTTTGTCACCGGCGGCTCCGGCTTCATCGGAGCGAACCTTGTCCACGAGCTTTGTCGGCGCGGTCATTCCGTCCGCGTGCTGGCGCGGAGTGGCGCGGACTTGCGCGGGCTCGAAGGCGCGGATTACGAGTTACTCGAGGGCGATTTGAGCGACCCCGTTCTGTTGCGTGGCGGGATGAATGGCTTCGACTGGTGCTTCCACGTCGCCGCCAGCTATCACCTCTGGCTCCCCGATTACGCACCGATGTTTGCCGCAAACGTGGATGGCACGCGCAACGTGCTGGAGGCCGCTTTCCTCGCTGACTGTTCGCGCATCGTTTACACCAGCACGGTCGGCTGCATCGGCCTGCCAAAGGAAGTGAATGGTCATCTCACGCCGACAGACGAGGACGCCCCCGTGTCCGAGGCGCAGATGAGTAACCCCTACAAACTCTCCAAGTGGCGTGCAGAAGTCGTCGCGCTCGAGTTGGCGAAGAAGGGACTACCCATCGTCATCGTGAATCCCAGCGCCCCCGTCGGCCCGCGTGACGTGAAGCCCACCCCCACCGGCAAGGTCATCGTGGACTTCCTCAATCGCGCCATGCCCGCTTACCTCGACACCGGCCTCAACTGGGTCCATGTGCGCGACGTGGCGGTCGGGCACATCCTCGCCGCCGAGAAGGGGCGCGTCGGCGAGCGCTATATCCTCGGCCACGCAGCAGGCAACTGGACGATGCACGAGGCTTTCGCCGTGTTGCAGGATCTCACCGGCGTGCCCGCGCCGCGCGTCGCCCTGCCCTACTTCATCCCCTTGCTCGCGGCACACGTGGACGAAGGAATTTCCAGATTCACCGGCAAGCCACCCAAGGCCCCGCTCGCTGGCGTGCGCATGGCCCGCTACAAAATGTTCTTCAACCCCGCCAAGGCGATCCGCGAACTAGGACTCCCGCAGACGCCCCCACGCGACGCGCTCGCCGACGCAGCGGAGTGGTTCAGGCAGCATGACTACTTGCGGCACTGAACGGGCGGAGAGGTGTTTGAAGAACCGCAGGAAGACCGACGCGTGAACTCACCCAAGAGTGGGCAGCCTTCGACATCGGCAACTAAAGGGAGACTGAACCGAGACCATCCAGTTGAGCCACTGAGGAGCACGGATCGAATACGGGACAACAGATGAAAATCACAGCGCTGCGCTTCTGTGTTCCTCATCACCCTTTGGAAGCCGCGTTTACCTGAATCGCAGGATGCGTTCGTCTCGTTGCCATCCGTATTTCATCTGTGTTCCATCCGTGGCTAAAGAATCCTTCCGGCACAGACGGTCGTGGCATCTTGTCCTGTTAGCCGTGCATGGCAATGCCATCACCACCAACGCCAAGAACGGCGCTGCGAAGGTTTTCGGCAGCACGTTTGAAAGCATGACGCGCAGCCACACGGAGGAGGCTGGCGAGGCGGCGGTTTGAGGCGGTAAGGTTTCGTGCCATCCGGCTGGTTCAACCCTTCATTCCGGCTCCTAAATTCTGGAAAACCCTTGTTTTATTGGCGAAACTCCGGTTGTGAACAACTTGCGAACAAGAGCTAATAATTTGTCCTTCCCAGCACCGGGGGGCTGCCCTACAAGCAAGCGCACACGGTGCACTTCCAGTCGCCAAATCATCGAGGAACGTTTTTCCTCGAAAACTGGAGCAGTTAAACTGTAAGTAATTGAAAATGAATTTGTTAAGCTGATTTCTAAATCTCAAGCACGCCGCCATGAACCCAACTCGCCACCAACTCCAGCACCCCGAAATTTGCGCGAAAACCCGCGCCTTTATCGGTGTTACGGGACGGTGACAGGGCCGCGTGAATAAGCTGGACGAAACCGAGCTTTTGCGAAAACCAACGCAAATGCAGAACAACACCGAAAAAATCTGGCCAGCCGCCCAGGAAAACCTCCGCGCCCTGCTCAACCCCGAGGTTTTTAAACTCTGGTTCGCTCCGCTGCGTGCCGTCGAGATGGACTCGGAATCCTTCACACTCGAGGTCGCCGACGACTTCTGCGAGATGTGGCTCAAGGACAATTATTTTGGCCTGTTGCGCGACGTGATCGCCACTGCCACGGGGAAACAACTCGATGTGCGCTTCCGCATCGCCGCCCACGCGCCCAAGGCGAATCACGCACACGCGAAATCCAAGCCCGTCGAACCCGCAACCCCCGCCGCACCGGCGCGCAGCCAGAGTCACGCACCGGCAGAGGCCGAACTCGGATTCAACCCGTGCAACACCTTCGACACCTTCGTCGTGGGCAACAACCAATTCGCACACTCGGCGGCGCGCGCGGTCGCGGAGAATCCGGGTAAATCCTACAACCCGCTCTTCCTCTACGGCGGCGTCGGTTTGGGCAAGACGCACCTCCTCCACGCCATCGGCCACCATGTCGCCGCGCACAGAAAGGGTGCGCGCGTCGTTTACATGAGCACGGAGAAGTTCACCAACGAGTTCATCACCGGCCTCCAGGAGAATTCCCTCTCCCGCTTCCGCAAGAAGTATCGCCAGACCGACTTGCTGTTGATTGACGACGTGCAGTTTCTCTCCGGCAAGGAGCGCATCCAGGAGGAGTTCTTCCACACGTTCAACACACTGCACGAGAGCCACAAACAAATCGTCCTCACCTGCGACCGGCCTGCAAGCGAGATTCAGGGGCTGGAGCAGCGGCTCGTCTCTCGCTTCGAGTGGGGGCTAGTTACCGACCTGCAACTGCCCGACGTCGAGACGCGCACCGCCATCCTGCGCAAGCGCGCAGCGGCGATGGGCTGCACCCTGCCCGACGACCTCGCGGATTTCCTCGCCCAACGCATCCGCACCAACGTGCGCCGGCTCGAGGGCGCGCTCATTCGCGTCATCTCCTACGCCTCGCTCACCGGCAAGCCCTTGAGCATTGAGGCCGCAGAGAACCTCCTGCGCGACGTGCTGCACGAGGAAAACCGCTTCACCCTCACCATCCCGGCCATCCAAAAACGCGTCGCCGAACACTTCGACCTGCGCATCGCAGACATGACCAGCAAGCGTCGGCCCGAAAACATCGCCTTCCCGCGCCAGATCGCGATGTTCCTCTCTCGCCAAATGACCGAGAGCAGTCTGAACACCATCGGCGAAGCATTCGGTGGGCGCGATCACGGCACCGTGATGCACGCCTGCCGCCTCGTGAAAGACCGCATGGAAGTAGACTCCGGTGTGCGCCAGACCGTGATGCTGCTGGAGAAAAAGCTTCAGCGTTAAGCGCAACTCCAGCTTGGGCGCAGTCGGGAGTGTCGTGACAAAATACGAAAACCGTCGCGGCGGACTCACTTCCGCTCCCACGGCGGCGGCGAGACACGGGTTTTTTCTTTGCTGACACGCTCGTTCAGGTTACGAACCCGCGCGTCACCGAGACTACATCTCAACAGACTGAGGAAACCTGCCGGGCCCCACTTGCCATGATTGACACCAAAATCGCCTGCCAGTGCGGCAACCACTTCAAGTTCGGAATGGACTTGGTGAACGGCCGCGCGCCCGACGGCCTCATCTGCCCCACTTGCGGCGCACCCGCCACGGCGGCGTGCAACGCCCTTGTGGACTTCCTCTCTGGTAAGGAACCCGCACCGCCCTCAGCCGACACACGCCCGTTGAAGGAAGTCAGAGTCACCTGCACGTGCGGCGCTCGCTACAAGTTCGACCTCGAACTCGCCGAACTGGAAATGCCCGCGCCGGTCACCTGTCCCAGCTGCCAAGTCGACCTCACACCGATCGCCAACGAGGAGATTCGTAGCTATCCCAGCAAGCATCCCATCGGCCCAGCGCCCTCCGAAGTCACGCCCACGCCCGCACCAGACTCTACGCCGGTGACCACCGCACCACCGCAGACTGCCGCACCTGCTCCCGCCAACCCCGAGCCGTCCGCCCCCGCCCCCGCCCCGGTGGCCGCAGCTCCATCAACGCCTGCCCAACCCGCCACAGCCGCATCCGAGGTCGCAGTGGTCAGCGACCCCTTCGGCCCACCGCCCACCGGCAAATCATCCGGCCCGAACCTGAAGCCGATGGAGATCCCGAAGCACACCCGCCCGGCACCCGGCACCAAGCCCGCCGCCCCGCACGCCAAACCAAGCACCGCCGCTACCACCGCCACCGCCGCCCATCCGGCGAAACCCGGCGCGCAGAAGCCTGGAGCGAAACCCGCCGCCAAATCCGCCGCGCGCCAGCCCAACATTGGCCTCGGCATGGCCGGCGCCTGCGTCGGCGCAATCATCGGGGCCATTCTCTGGATTGTGTTCCTCAAATCCACCTCAGCGACACCCATTGATCCGAAATCCACCCCGATGACCACGGCTTGGATGGCCATCGTTTTGGGCGTGCTCGCGGGAGTTGGCGCGAGGCTGATGGGACGGACCAAAGCCTCGGCACTCGGGGGTGGCGCGTGCGCGTGCGCCACACTGGTCATCGGCATCATGGCTTGGCAGGCGATGAATAGTCACACCGACCGCGTTATCGCCCCGCAGTTGAAATCGCAATACGACAGCGCCCTCGCCAACGCGATGACTGCGACCAAGGCCACCGACGCGGAACTCAAGGTCTTCATCGCTCGCAACACGCCCTCCGCCTCCATGGATGGCAACGTCAACGTCAGTGATGAAGCCCTCCGGACCTACCGCGCCACCCAGCTCCCGATCCTGCGCGACTTCGCCGCCGGCAAACCCAGCCGCGAATCGTGGGAGGCCACCAAGCGCTCCGCCATGCGTGCCAACTACTCGTTCGAGGAAGCCTGGCAAGAATCCATCGGCATCTTCGGCCTGCTATTCCTCCTCGCCGGCATCTTGGCGGCGGCGAAAATCCCGATGCTGTAATACGCCCGCCCCGCCCGGATGAATTTCCTCCCGCTCATCGAAGCCAAACGCGACGGGCAGGCCCTCGCACCCGCCCAGCTTCAGGAAGTCATCACCGCCTACGTCGCCGGGAACATCCCCGATTACCAGGTCTCTGCCTTCCTCATGGCCGTCTTCTTCCGCGGCCTGGACGCCGCCGAAATCCGCGCCCTCACCCTCGCGATGCGCGATTCCGGCGAGGTGCTGAAATTTCCCAGGAACGACCCACGCCCCGTCGTGGACAAACACTCCACCGGCGGCGTGGGCGACAAAGTTTCACTCCCCCTCGCGCCCCTGCTCGCGTGCCTCGGCTTCCGCGTGCCGATGATTTCCGGCCGTGGCCTCGGCATCACCGGCGGCACACTGGACAAGCTCGAATCCATCCCCGGCCTCACCACCCAGCTCGGCCCCGATCGACTCGTCGAGCAAACCCAACGCATCGGCGTCGCCATGGGCGGCCAGACGGCAAACATGATTCCCGCTGACAAACTCCTCTACGCCCTGCGCGACGTCACCGGCACCGTCCCCAGCATCCCACTCATCACCGCGAGCATTCTCTCCAAGAAACTCGCCGAGGGACTCGACGCACTCATCATGGACGTGAAATTCGGCCCCGCCGCCTTCATGCGCACCCGCGACGAAGCCCGCAACCTCGCATGGGCCATCGTCAACCTCGCCATCGAATGCGGCGTGATGACCCGCGCGCTGCTCGTGGACATGAGCGCCCCGCACGGCCGCGCCGCCGGCAACTGGCTCGAAGTGAAAGAGTCCGTGCAATGCCTCGAAGGCCACGGCCCCGCCGATCTGCAAACACTCGTCATCGAGTGCGCCGCCTCGCTCCTCGTGCAAACCGACAAGTCCCCCGGCATGACCGAGGCGCGGCAGACCGCGTTGGATTGCCTCGCCTCCGGTGCGCCGCGTCGCAAGTGGGACGAACTCATCGTCGCCCAAGGCGCGGACCTCGACGCCTTCCGCACTAAACTCCAGCGCGACCACACCGCGCCCATCGTGCTAGATTGCGTCAGCGACGACGACGGCTTCATCCACGAGTGCGACGCCCGCATCATCGGCGAGATCGTCCGCGACCTCGGCGGCGGGCGCATGACGAAGACCTCGGTGATCCAGCCCGAGGTGGGCGTGGACGCGCTGGCCAAGCCCGGCGAGGAAATCCGACGCGGCGCCGTGCTCGGCAGAATCCACGCCGTCACGATAGAGCAAGCAGAAGCCGCACGAGCGCGCCTCCGGACGGCTTTCACCCTTGCCCCGCGCCCCTTGCCCGCCCGTCCGCTGATTGTCGATTCGCTGTGAGCGAGTGCGGCCCCCTGTCGTCCGCCCGGCCCGTTGACTCATGGATAAATGACACCCAAGGACACTGCGTAGGCAGGTGTGCATGACTCAGATGCTGGAGGTCTCAGCCCCGTTGGGGCTGGCCAAGGTTGGTCTCCAAGGAATTCAGATGCGCCCAACGACGGGGACCGGCGGCTGGAAGCCGACGGCGCTGGCACGCCTCACTTCAAATCATTCAGCAAGTCCTCCACCGCCTTGTCCTTCTTCTTCGCCATCGGGTCGAGGGCGGCGAGGCGCTCGGGGTGGAAGCGCACGTGGCCCCAGAGTTCGGGGTGCAACTCGGCTTCGCTCGGGGCGTCGGCGGTGATTTGGGTGGCTTTGTTCGCCCAATACTCGCGGCGCAAAACTTCCGTGCCGTCGGGGCCGCTGACGAGGATGCCCCAGTCGAGTTTCAGGCGCAGGCCGGGGGTGATTTTCAGGCCGAGCGCGGTGAGCGGGATGGCGGCTTCGAGGGTGTAGCTGTCGGTGGTGTCGTGCACGGCGAGGCGGACGGAGTCGAGCTTGGTCACGCGGTCGAAGGTGGCGGAGTGGACGGGGCTGACAACTTGCCAGGCCTTGTCCGCCGGGGTGCCGGGGACGACGGCTTGGTAGAGAATGGCGGCGGGTTTGTCGCCCATGAGCGTGAGGAGCAGTCGCTGGTCGCCGGGCGCGGGGGCTTTGCGATCGGGGCTGGCGGCGGGGTCGGCGGCGATTTGCAGGTCCACGCTCGCGCCGGTTTTGAAGAGGCGGTCCCATTGCTGGCCTTGATTTTTCAACGGGCCGCGGCGGTTGACTTCGTAGGCGAGGTAGAGGTTTTGGTCGTCGTAGCCGATGCGGAACTTCGCGTCGCGGTCTAACTCGGCGCTGGCGGGCGGCCAGTCGTTGAGTTTGCCATCGAGCTTCGGCGCGGCCATCAGGTAGGCGTCGAGAACGGGCGCGCGGGCGTAGAGGACGCGGGCTTCGCGGCTGCGTTCCCAGGTCTGCGTGGCGGCGAGGTCTTTGCCACCGACGGTGAGCGCGCCGCTGAAGCGCTTGAAGCGGTCCATGCCGCTGACCTCGACGACGCTGGCGTGGTTGTGGCCGGCGACGGCGTAGTATTTATTGTCGGCGGTGCGGGTGAAGTAACCTTGGAAGTGTTCCTGGCCCGGCGTGATGTCGTCCATGCGCATCCCGCGCGCGTTGTTCGTGCCGCTCCAGGGCAGGGCCTTCGGGTCGCGGATGTCGCGGAAGATTTGCCCGGCGAAGAGGCCGTCGGCGGTCATGATGTCCCAGATGCCGACGTTCGAGTTGAAGACGAGGAACTCGCCGAGGTCGCCAGCGTGCGCGGTGGCGTGGCCAGCGAAACCGAACTGGCAGACAATCTGCGCCGGGTGCCAGGGCTTCGCGCGGGTGAGCGCGTGGACGCCCGCGCCCTCGGTCTTGTAGGTCCAGAGCACTTTGCCGTCGGGCCGCTGCACGGCGCAGAGCTGTTTGGAGGCGTCGTCCTCGAAGTGGTAGAAGTTGCCGTCGTTGAGGCGCAGCGCGACGCCGTCCCAAAGGCCGGGGAGGTCGGTGCGTTCGTAGAGGGGCACGCCGTCGGGGCGGGTCTGCTTCACGCGGAAGCCGACGGCGCCCATTTGCACGCCGAGCTGGGAGTCGAAGACCACGCGGGCGTTCTTCGGCTTGGGCCAGAGCTGGACTTCCTCGGGCTGCACCCGTTCGTCGCCGTTCAAGTCGCTCCACGCGCAAATGTAATCCATGAGCACCTTGCCGCCGAAAGCCTTCACGAGGCGCGCGTCGAGCATTGGCTTGAAATGGCCGGCGATGCCGACGGCCGCGACGAGCTTGGCGCGGTCGCCGTCGTGCAGGTAAACCACGCCGCAGTTCTGCGACGGCCCGTGACCGCCGGGCCGCGTGTTGACGAGGTAACAGCGCTTGCCAACGTAGATGGGCGAATCGCTCGCGGCGTGGCCATCGAGGGACAGCAAGTTCTTCAGGCGCGACTTGCCGCTGGCCCAGTCCAGCTCGAACTCCAGCGGGCCGTAGAACAAACGCCGCTTGTCGCCGGGGTCGAGCTGACCGCCACCGCCGTATTCCGTGGGGCCGAGGAACTCCTTCTGAAACTTCCCGTCGGCGCTCCAGAGGCTCACGCGCTTGGGCCAGTAATTCCAATCCACGGCCCACACCTGCCCGCGCGCGTCCACGGCGAGGGCGCTGACGTGCTCCATCCGCTGCTGATTCCACGGGCCGCGCTGGTAGCCGCCCGGCTCGCCGATGGCGCGGAGGAATTTCCCAGCGCGGTCATAGACGCGGATGTTCTTCCGGTCCTTGGCGGCATCGAAGACGAAGCAATTGCCCGCCGTGTCGCACGCGAGCGCGGTGGGATTGAGGAGGTCGCTGGCGAGCACCTGATGTTTGCCGGCGGCGAGGTCCACCTTCACGAGCTTGCCGGCGGAGATGGCGAAGAGGTCGCCGCGCGCGTTCGCGGCGAGCGTGTTGCCGGGGGCGAGGCCGCCGGTGGGGCTGCCGGCTTTGGGCAGCGGAACTTCCTTCACGATTTTGCCCGTGGTGCCGTCGAGGACTTCGAGGCGCTCGGTGACGAGCGAGTCCACCGCCGGCTCGCCGCCGAGATACTTCAGCGGCGCGACGCCATAGACGCGGCAACGCTTGAGGTCGAGTTCCTGGCCGCCTTGGTCCATGCGCACGCCGCTGGGATAATGCGCCTTGGAATCCCACTGCTTCACCACGCGCAGGCGCACGGCGCGCGTGCTGACCTCGCGACCGAAGTCCACGTAGCCATCGAGATAGCGCGCGTGGGACGTGTGCGTCGGGTCAGGCTGGTAGTAATTGCGGAGTTGCTGGTGGTAAGTGCCGACCTGCTCCCAGCCCTCGCTCGACGCGATGTCCACCGGCGCGCCGGCGGGACCGGTGAAGACATCCACCTCCGTCACCGCGCCATCAATCTCCTTCAGCGCCACGCCGCGCATGGACTGCGCCTGCTTCCACTCCAGCGCGTAGATGGCGGGGTCCGCGACGCTCAACGGCTCGGTGCGTTGCGCGTCCCACGTGCCGTCGGGCGCGACCTTGCCGCTGCTCACGCGCACGGTGGCGGTGGAGAAAAGATTCTCAAAGCGGCGGTTCAGCAGCTTCATTCCCTCCACGCGCCGCATCCACAAGTCATCGTCCGCGCCGGCAAATCCGCCCTTCGACTTCTTCGCGTTCGACTCGGTGGCGTCGAGCGAGGGCGCGCCCTTCTTCTCCTCCACGTCGGCGAGCAGGTCATCCGCCGCGCCCGCGCCGCCCTTGGTGAACGTCATGCGCAGCGCGCGGGTGCTGGTGCCAGCGGGGAGCGCGGTGACGGCCCACGCGCTCTTGTCCGTGAGCGGGACGGCCTGCCAGTCGGCGCGCTCGTTGGGGCGCGGCGGGTAGGGCGCGCTGGGCTTGAGCACACTGATTTGGAACTGAACCTTGTCCTCCTTCGGCGGCGGCGGAAACACGAGCGAGCCGATGGACACGGCCTTCGTGAACGCGATGACGATGTGCTGCTGGCGGTCGGGATTCTTCGTCGTCTCCAGCCAGATGAGGCCGTTGCCCGGGGACTGGCCCGGCGGCGTGTCCTTGAGGCGCAGGAGGCGGAGCGTGTCGGTGCGCGGGTCCGGCACCATCTCGTGGGCGGCGCGGGGCTTGCGCGCGGGCGGGTAGGCGGGGAGGCAGTTGGCGAGGTCCACGTCCACCGCGCCGGCGGCGTTGTTGAGCCAGTTGTCGGTGGCGTGGATGGCGAGAAAGACTTGGTTGTCGTGCGCGGCGAAGCCTTGCAGGCCGCGCTTGCGCTCGGCGGTGGGCTGAAGCATCGCGAGCGTGCGGACCTTCTTCGTCTCGATGTCCACGGCCCAGATGGCCTCGGTCTTCTTGTCCATGCCGGCCTTCGCGAAGTTGTCGGCGTTGGCCATGTTGAAGACCGTCTTGCCGTCCGTCGCGAGCATCCACGAGCCGGTGAAACCCTTGAAGGAATGGTGGCCCCAGTGCTTGCGGCCCTCGACGTCGCACTCAATCAACGACACGCCGCTCTCCGCGACGGGCGCGCCGAGGAACACGCGGTCGCCCCACGCGCAGGCCGAGCGCGGCGGCGTGTGGTCCGCGAGCCAACCGCCCGCGCCGCTCGCGCCGGTGAGCCACGCGGGTCGGTCAGGGAAATAGCCGCTGTGATTCGGGTAAGCCGTCATCTCGTAGCGCAGCTCAAGGGGCGGATGCGTGATGGCCTTCCACTTGTAGTCGCCGGGCGGAACGTAGCTGCCGTTCTCGTCCTTCAAGTCCCACGTCACCGTGTTCTTGCCGGCGGGCTGCGGCGTGTTCGCGACGAGGTTGCGGACGCGCGTGCCGTCGGCGCGGTCGAGGACGAGCGTGACCTTGCCAGCCTGCGCGAGGTCGTAGCTGATCTGCACCGGCGGCTCGACGGCAGCGAGTTTCACCAGCGCGGGCGCGGGTTGCTCGCCGAGGTCGGTGAAGACGGAGAAGCCCGCGAGGCGCGCGACGGAGGCTTCCTGGCCTTCGGTCTTGGTGATGACTAGGCGGAGCGCGCGGGTCTGGACAGCATCGAAGGTGAGCCAGCGACGCGCGCCATCGCGGGTGGACTTGAACTTGCGGATGGTTTTCCACTCCTGCTCGGTCGCGGCGGCGGCGTTGATGCCGGGTGGACCGCTGAAGGCCTGGAGTTCAAACGTGGTGAAATTCTCCTGCAACAGCACGCCGTCCACGCGCCGCGCGTCCGGCCACGAGAGGACGAACCACGTGGGCTGCAGGTCGGTGATGGGCGCGCGGGAGTTGATGCCCGTGTTGTCCTTGCCGGAGTTGACCCACTCGCCGTAGCCGCGCGTGACGTGACCGGCGTCGTGCGTGTAAGGCGGCGAGAACTGCGAGGTGGCCGTGTGCTCGGTCTCGGCATTCGCGATGGCGGCGGGCGTGTGGTTCGCCAGGCGCGTGGCGAGCAGCCGAAGGAACGGCGACTGCCGCGCGTCGCGCGGCACCGGCACCGCGACGAGCAACGCGCGCGTCTGCGTGCCCGGCGGCAACGGCGCGAACCGCGGGGTGGACTGGCTGGGCTGGACGGGGACTTCGAGCCAGTCGCCCGCGCGCGAAGGCTCCGGCGGGAACGCCGCACTAACCTTGAGCACGCGCACTTCCCCGACGCCGCCCAGCACGGTGCCGACGGCGACGGGTTGCTTGAACACGAGGAGATACTGGACGCTGGCCGTGGGCTTTCGCGAAGCCCCGCCGCGCCGGGCGGGCGGGGCTTCATTCCCCTTGCCCAGCCCGAGCAAGTCACGGATGGCCGACGCCTCCGCCGGCTCCGCGCCATCCTCATGCAGCACGCGGCAAGCGGCGAAGTCCACCCCCGCCTCCGTGACGGCGGTGGGGAAGGGAGCGGCGGTGAGACGACCCACGACAAACAGCGCTCCGAGCAGGAGGGCGAAGGGCAGTTGCGAATGGAGGCGGCTGAATCGGTTTAGCACCCTCGGCAGACGCGAGGGAGCGGGGGAAATTCGCCGGGGAGCCAAGGCCATCGGGGTCAAGCTGCCCCCTAGTCGGCCCCAAGCTTTTCCGCTTCGCACCGGGCGGGCTGCCGCTATGCTTCGAGCGTCAACCTTAGCCCCAGTTCACCTATGCGTGCATGCCTCCTCCTCTTCGCGTTGTTCTCTGTCATTTCGGTCAACGTCCCGGCCGCCGCGCTGCCCGTCGTCAGCGAGGTCGAGTGGCAGCCCTTCGTCGCGCAAGCCCGCCGGCTCATCGAGGCCACGGACTACCTCGGCACGCCGTTCAGCGCGGCGGACAAGGCGGCGCTCAACGCAGCGATGGAGTCACCCGACCACAAAGCCGCCATCACGAAGCTCCAGCAAACTCTCGACCGCTACGCGCTCCTCGGCGTCCACATCAATCCCGAGATGCGCGTGAAGGTCGCGGCGGGCGACGCCAAGCCCGAGCTGATGCAGGACGGCTGGCGGCAATTCCTCGTAAAGGTGGCCAACGAGTCCGGCACCACCGCGCCGCTCGCCGCCGTCAGCCCGAACGCGCAATCCGTCCACAACGTCCGAGCCGCCACGACGCCCTCCGACAAGCTGCGCCGCAAGCCAGGCGAGCCGCCCACCCTCAAAGTCGCCGACCTCTGGCTCGACATGCAGATGTTCGACAAACAACCGCTCCGGCCCGCGCTCTCCGGCCTCACCGTCGAGTATCGCCTCGTCCAGCTCTACAGCCGCGACGCCGGCAAGCGGGAGGCGAAGATTGGCTTCAACGTCGGCCAGGGCACGCAGGACATCGGCTTTCGCAACGAAGTGGATTTGCTCTTCACCTGCCTGCCCGCGCCGGAAATCACGCTCGGCGTGAAGGACGAGAACAACAAGCCGTGCACCGCCGGCTTCGTCATTCGCGACGCGCAGGGCCGCATCTACCCCTCGCAAGCCAAGCGCCTCGCGCCGGACTTCGCGTTTCATCCGCAAGTCTATCGCATGGATGGCGAGACGATTCGTTTGCCGGAGGGCGATTACATTATCGAGTTCGACCGCGGTCCGGAGTCGGTGAAGCAGACGCGCAAGGTCACGGTGACGAAAGCCACGAAGCGGCTCGATTTCAAGGTCGAGCGGTGGATTGACGCGATGAAGTTCGGCTACGTCTCCGGCGACCACCACATCCACGCCGCCGGCTGCGCGCACTACACGAACCCGACCGAGGGCGTCCACGCGGCGGACATGGTGCGGCACATTTTGGGCGAGGACTTGAAGGTCGGCGCGAACCTCACTTGGGGGCCGTGCTTCGACTACCAGAAGCAGTTTTTCACCGGCAAGGACGACAAGGTTTCCATCCATCCCTACGTCCTCCGCTACGACATCGAGGTCTCCGGCTTCGGCTCGCATCAGAGCGGGCACCTGTGCCTGTTGCAGCTCAAGGACCAGATGTATCCCGGCGGCGAATCGAAAAATCACTGGCCCACGCTGGGCTTGAACACGCTGCGCTGGGCGAAGGCGCAGGGCGCGCTCGTCGGCCCCGCGCACAGCGGCTGGGGCTTGAACCTCCCGACCGCCGACCTGCCCAGCTACGACCTCCCGCCCTTCAACGGCATCGGCGCGAATGAATACATCATGAACGTGACGCACACCGTGCCCGGCCCGGACAAGAAGCTCGTGCCGGCGGTGGACTTCCTCAGCATGGTGGACACGCCCTACGCGTGGGAGCTGAACATCTGGTATCACACGCTCAACGTCGGCTTCCGCACGCGCATCAGCGGCGAGACGGATTTTCCCTGCATCTATGGCGAGAAGGTCGGACTGGGTCGCAGCTACGTGAAGCTCCCGGCGAAGTGGACTTACGAGGATTGGTGCGAAGGCATCCGCCTCGGCAACAACTACGTCGGCGATGGCAAGAGCCACTTGATTGACTTCAAGGTCAACAACGCCGCGCTCGGTGAAAAGGGCAGCGAACTCAAACTCACCGCACCCGGCACCGTGAAAGTCTCCGCCCGCGTTGCCGCCCGCCTCAACGACCAACCCGACGCCTCGATGAAGACCCGGCCTTACTCCCAAAAGCCCTACTGGGACATCGAACGCGCCCGAATCGGCGAGTCCCGCGAAGTCCCGGTGGAACTCATCGTCAACGGCAAGTCCGTCGAGACCAAGCGCATCGTGGCCGACGGCTCGCAGATCAACCTCACCTTCGAGACGAAGATTGAACGCAGCAGTTGGGTCGCGTTGCGCATCCTGCCCAGCAGCCACACGAACCCCATCTGGGTGATGGTCGGCGACCAACCCGTGCGCGCCTCCAAGCGCAGCGCCGAGTGGTGCGCGAAGTCGCTGGAGCTCTGCTGGACACAGAAAGACCGCACCTACGCCGCCGAGGAAAAAGCGCAGGCCCGCCAAGACTACGAACACGCCCGGCAGGTCTATCGCAAGCTCCTGGCCGAGTCGCCGCTGGACTGACGCGTGGTAGGGCGCGGCTGTCCCCAGCGCGCCGCTCGGCATGCAGAACCGGCAAGCGGCGCGGTGAGGACACAGCGCCTTACCGGATTACGAGCGTTGCACCATCCGGTGCTCCCGGGGGTGTGGAATCCTCTTCGCCTCGCGGTGCGGTGACGAATACGCTCGCAGTGTCGCCCGCATGGAACTGTTTCTTTCCTTCCTCATCGTCGCGACGGCGATTGGCGTGATGCTGCGCGGCGTGGATGTGCGGGTGGCGCTGGGCGCGGCGGGGCTGTTGCTCGCGCTCGTGGCGGGCGTGCCGGAGAAGTTCCTCGGCGCGCTCTTCAACGAGGCCATCAACCTCAAGACCATCGGCCCCATCTGCGCGTCGCTGGGCTACGCCTACGTGCTCAAAGCCACGGGCTGCGACCGCGAGATGGTGCGCCCGCTCCAGCGCGCGACTTTGCTGGCGGGGTTGGTCGCGCCGTTCGGGATGGTGCTGGAGCGGTAGCCGCCGAGGGGAAGACGCGGAGTTCGGTCGTCCACGGTTGCGCTCTGGAAATTGGCTCGGATTTCGGAGTCCGCCTCCTTGCCTCGGCGGCTACTTCGCTTCGGCGACGTCACGTCGCCGCGCTCAACGACAGCGGGCCGCCGGCGCACAGGCTCGGGTTGCCGAAGGTCGTGAGGGTGTGGCCCATCGCGTGGGCGAGGGCGAGGTGCAGGCGGTTGTGCGCCACCTTGTCCAGCTTGAGCGAGCGGCCCATCGTGAAGCCGGGCGCGCCGCCGATGAGCAGGAACGGGATGTTGTCCAGCGTGTGGGAACTGCCACGGCCGAGTTCGTTGGTCCAGACGATGAGGGTGTTGTCGAGCATCATGCCTTCGCCGCCGGGTTCGGGGGTGCTGGCGAGCTTCTGCACCAGATAGGCAAGTTCGCCGGCGAACCATTTGTTGATCTTCACCAGCTTGGCGGCCACGGCCTCGTCCTTGTCCTCATGCGAGAGGGCGTGATGGCCTTCCTTGATGTCCAGCCAGTTCATGCGCGCGCCGCCCACGGACTTGGTGAATTGCAGCGTGGCCACGCGGGCCATGTCGTTGACGAAGCTGTTGACGAGCAGGTCAATCTGCATGCGGCTCAGGCGCGGCAGGTTGTCGTTCTGGTCGGCGACGCCTTCGCCCAAGGTCGGCGGGGCGGCGCGGAGCTTCTGCTGCTTGGCGGTGGCAATCTCCTGCTCCATCTGGCGGACGAGGGCCTGATGCTCTTCGAGCAAGCGGCGGTCCTGAGCGCTGATGAGCTTGCCGACTTTTTGAAGGTCGCCCTTCACGGTGTCGAGGACGCTCTGGAGGTTCTCCTTGTCCTTCATCTGCCCGTAGAGCTTCTCATACATCTGGTAGGGGTCGGAGATGGGCGCGATGGGCTTGTTCGCGCCAGCGTAGCTCATACGGGTCCAGGGGTCCGCGCGGTCCGTGACGCCGACGCCGAATTCGAGCGAGCCGAAGCGCGTGCGGGTGTCGTCCTTGCTCTGGAGGAAGTTTTTGATTTCCTGGTCGATGGAAATGCCGCTGGCCCAGCCGGCGGGTGCGCCGCCGCCGCCCATGATGTTGCCGGGGAAAAGCTCGATGCCCGTGAGCAGGCAGCTCATGCCGCGCATGTGGCTGTCGCCGTCGCCTTTGACTTTGTTGTAAACGCCGTTGAGGACGAGCATCCGGTCCTTGAACGCCTCCAGCGGCGTCATGATTTCCTTGAGCTGGAAGTCGGTGCCGGTGGCGTCGGGCCAGTAGGCGGCGGGGATGGTGCCGTTGGGGCTGAACATGAACACCAGGCGCTGGCGCGGGCGCGCGGGCGCGGCGAGGCCGAGGCTGGGCAGGCCGGTGATGAAGGGCAGCGTGGCGGCGGAGAGGCCGGCCTGCTTGAGGAATGTGCGGCGATGGAGGGCGTTCATAATTTCTTTTTTGAGCTGCTGGCCGACGCTTCGTGTCCCTGCAACGCGGACACCGTCACGATGTCCACGAGCAACTTTTGGACGTTATAGCCGGACTGGACGAAGGAAAGGCGCAACTGGTTCAACACGTCCGGGCCGTAGGCGAGCATGGGCTGCTTCACGACCTGACTGAAAAGCTGTTCGATGAAGGCGTGGTGGGCGTGCTCGCTCTTCACGGCGAACTCAGCCACGTCGCGCGCGCCCTTGAGGCGGACGATGCCGCCGTCGTCCTGCGTGTAGTCGGCGGCGGCGTCCACGGGGCGGTTGCCGTCCTTGTCGCGGAAGCGGCCCACGGCGTCGAAGTTTTCCAGCGCGAAGCCCAGCGGGTTGATGACGGCGTGGCAGCTATGACAGGCCTGCGGACGGGTCAGCTCGGTGATTTTCTCGCGCATGGTCATGCCGGGCTTGAAGTCCGCGTCCTTGAACGCCACGGCGATGGGCGGCGGCCGCAGCGCGCGGCCCACGATGTTGCGGGTGAGGAACACGCCACGATGGATGGGCGAGGTGGACTTGTTGTAGGAGAAGGCCGCGAGCAGATAGGGATGCGTGATGACGCCCGAGCGCTGCTTGGGGTCGAACTGCACGCGCGCGAAGTCTTCGGTGGCGTTGGCGCTGGTGCCATAGAACTGCGCAAGGCGGGGGTTCACGAAGAAATCGTCCTCCAGCAGCAGGCGTCGGTAGTCGGAGGATTCGGTCCAGACCACGTCGTCGAGGAAGAGGTTCAGCGACGTGCGGAGGTCGGCGATGATTTCGGGTGTAAAGCCGGGGAAGAGGCTCGGGTCTTTGGTCAGGTCCTCGATGTGGTTCATCTGGAGCCAGTGATGGAGGAAATACTGCATCTTCCCGCGCGCGCGGGCGTCGGCCAACATGCGGCGCGCTTGCTCAGTGACGTGCTCGCGTGTGTGCAGTTTACCTTCCCCAGCGGCCTTCATCAGCGCCGCGTCGGGCAAGGAATCCCACAGTCCGAAGGACAGCCGCTCGGCGACGGTGAAGTCATCCGGCTGCGTGCTGCCCGCGATGCCGAGATAGAGGAAGCGCGGCGACTTGAGCGTGAGGAGCACGACGCGCTTCACGCCGTCCTCGGGCTTGACCGCGCTGTGCAACGGGAGCGTGACAAAGAGATTCTTCTGCTCGTCCGTCAGCGGGCGGCGGAAGGCCTTGGCGACCAATTCCGCGCAGAAGGTCTGGACCTTGGCGGTGCGGTCCTTGTCGCTGGGCTTGCTGCGAGTGAGACGGTCGAGATTCTTGGCCACGTAGGTTGCAGCCTCGATGGCCACGTGCGTGACCGCCTCGTCCCATTCCTTCGACACGGACACGCCGCGCTCATAGCCCACGCTGCTGTCATCGGCGGGGAACGGCGTGGCGATGATGAATGTAGCGGCGGCGCGCTCGGGCGCGAGGTTGCGGGCGGGGATGACCTGGCGCGCGCCGTGGGGCGGCTGCCAGAGCAAGGTGACGTTCGCCAGCGGGTCGCGCGAAGTCTTGAAGAACTCCAGCCGCAGCGGATACGCGCGTCCGCCGATGAGCCGCAGCGTGGCGGTGTGCTCGACGCCCTTGAACGACGAGACGGAGCCGTCAATCAGCGGCTTGTCGTCGTCGTTGACCCAGAGCCGGACGCCATTGGCGGTCTTAACCACGAACTCGTAGTCGCCCGACTCGTCGGCGATGACCGAGCCGGTCCAGTTCAACGCGAAGCCGTTCGTGCCCTCACCAGCCCACTCGGGGCGGTTCTTGCCGAAGTCGAATTCAATCTTGCCGTCGTTGCGCTCCAGCACCTTGTCCTCGCGCCGAATGGTGCGCGACTTGTAGCCAACCACGGCCAGCCCTTTGCCCGGCGTGACCTTCGGCTCCTCGTTCGCGCGGAAGAGGTCGGCCACGGCGAGCAGGTGCTGGCGGTTGGTGAGGCGGACCAACTCGACGCGCGCTGGCTGGGTCTTGGCCCGCGCCTCGCGCGAGTAAAACGTGTCGTGGATGTAGCGCGCGACGGCGTCAGCGTGGGGGCCGGTGCAGGAGCCGGGCTTGTCCTCCGGCATGGTCTTGGAGATGTAGCGCGTGAGTTTCTCGACCGACCAATCACCAACGAGCGGGTCGTTGTATTTGTCCTTCACGCCCTGCCCGGCAGGACCGTGGCACTTGACACACTGCTGCTTGTAAATGGCCGGGCCGTCGGGCTTGCGGGAAAACAAGGAGAACGGCGCAGCGGACGCGGGCGGGGTCAGCCAAATGCTGAGGAGCAGCAGGCCGAATAACAACGCCACCGTTACGAACCATCCGCATTTTTTGGAAGCAACCATGCGGGGAAAACTGACGCACGCGCGCGGCGGGAGATTCTTGTTCATTTCTGGGCGGACTCGGCATGCGGCAAACACGTCGGCACGCAGCTTCGGCGAGCGTGGACGGCGCAGAGTTGGAGCGCGGTTCGGTGAGTGCGCGGGCCTTGTTTCGCCTTGCCCCGACTTCGTTTTAAACCATAGTCGCGCGCGTCGCTCACCGGTTTTTCCAGCGTGGAATTGCCCTCCTGACCGGTGGCGATCCGAACACTGAACGCATGGCCCAGTCTCCGCGCGAATTGTCTGGCGAGCGTCCAACGCGCTGCCATCTGGTGAGCCAGCCTGAAGCGGCGCGACCGCGTTATTCTTCTCCCTCGAAGTCCCAGCACAGCTCTGAAAATCGCTATGGCATTTGACCCGAAGACATTTCAAAAGGGCTTGGTCTCGGTCATCATCCCTACCTACAACCGCCCCGGTATGGCACTCCGCGCGGTGCGGAGTGTCCTGGAGCAAACCTACGGAGCGACGCAGTTGATCCTCGTGGATGATGGCTCCACGGACAACACGCGGCAGGTCTTTGAGAACTATTCGGGCGTCGAATATCACTGGCAGTCGAACGCGCGACAGGCGGCGGCGCGGAATCTGGGATTGAGCTTCGCCAAGGGGGAATTCATCGCCTATCTCGACTCAGATGATTGGTGGCACCCGGACTATCTGAGTGAGTTGGTGGCGGCTTTGAACCGGACGGGGGCCGGACTGGCGTTCTCTGGCTGGAAATACCTGATTACCGTGAAAGTTGCCGATGCCCCTTCCGAGACTCCGCTCGATCAGGACAAGGTGCTGGCCCGGTTTTGCACGCAACGTGAGGGCGACTGGTATTTCCTCGACCCGCAACGAACGAGGGACCTCCTCGTGGAGCACGCGCCGGTGAATTCCTCCGGTATCGTGCTGCGGCGCGAGTGCCACTGGAATATGTGGGACCAGAAGTTGAAGTATGCCGAAGATGTGATGTTGCTCTTGGAAATCGCGCTCACGTCCAAGCCGGCCTGCGTGTTCACCTTGAAGCCGCTTTGGTTCAAGTGTCTGCATGACTCCAACGACCTCGAGCGCATCGCCGCGAGCGCGGACGAGCAGCGAGGCTTTCTCCAGGCCGCTGTCCGTCATGGGCACTACATCTATGACAAGATCGAGGGGAAGCTGACCTCACACGAGAAGGCGTTGGTCAACTTGCGCATTGCCACATCCTGTTTCGACTTGGGCTACTTTGAGTCGCAGCAGGGCTGTCTGTCCGCAGCGTGCAAGGCTTACTTCGACTCCTTCAAGGTTTGCCCTTCTCCCAAGCCGCTCGTCGCCATGCTCAAGGCGGTGCTCCGGTCTGGTAAACGCGCCTGCTCCAAGTAAGCCAACGTAGGCGCAAGCACTGCGTTCGCTCAGAAATTTTTCAGCCTGGCGGCGCTGCTCAGGCTTTGGGCGCGTCGTTCGTGAGCGGCGCACCCACCGGCAGGTCCTCCGGCAACGGCACGAACTCGCGGATACGTTCCCACAGTCGAGTGAAGTCCTTGTTCACGTCGCCGCTGAGGCAATCGGTGATCTCACCGGCGGCGTCGGGATACTTCATGATGACATCCTTGAAGGTGAAATTCGGCGCGTAGAAGGCATACACCAGCTTCCTCATGTTCTCGATGCCCTGCCGCATTTGCGTGGCGTAGCCAGCGAAGCGCGCGGGAGAAAAGTCCTTCTCCAGCAGCGCCCGGTGAACTTCCTCCCCAGCCATCACGCCGCTCTTAAGGGCCAACATCATCCCACTGCTGAACACGGGATCGAGGAACGCGAACGCATCGCCCAGCAGCAGGAGTCCGTCGCAGCCGCAGTGACGCGAGTGAAAGCTGTATTCGCTGGTGACGTAGTAGTCGCCCGTGGACGCGCCAGTGGCGAGGTGGTCCTTGATCCAGAGATTCTCTCCGACTTCGCGGTGGAAGATGGCCTTAGGATCGCGCACGCCGTCGCGCGAAAGATACTTACCCTCCGCCACCACGCCCACGCTCACGCGATCGTTGTGCAGCGGGATGTGCCAGAACCAGCCCTTGCCCGGCACGAAGGCCACGGTCGTCTGCCCCTCGTCAATACCCGACTCGCGCTTCGAGCCTTGGTAGTAAGTCCAGACGGCGACCTTGTTCAGGTAAGGATCCTTCATCCGCCAACCGTTGCGCACGGTGCTGAACGCTTCCTTACCCGTGCAATCCAGAGTGATGGGCGCGCGGAGCTCGACCAGTTCGCCGGACTTCAAACGCGCGCGCACGCCCGTGACGCGGGGACCGTCGCGGAGCAACTCCTTCACTTCCGTCTCCTCCCACACCTCGGCGCCCCGGCCCCGCGCATGATCCAGCAGCATCTGGTCGAACTCTGACCGCAGGACCTGCCACGTCTGTGCGACCGTCTCGCGGTCGTAGCGATTGAAAAAGTAAAACGGCTGGCTCGCCCGTCCGTCGGGCTGCACAAAGACGACGCTATATTTCTTCTGGAAGCACGAGGCCCTCATCAGCGGAATCAAGCCGAGACGCTCCAGTGGCCCGTAGTTGAAGGGAATCAACGACTCGCCGATGTGGTAACGCGGGAACTTCTCGCGCTCCAGCACCAGCACGCGGTGGCCGAACTCCGCGAGAATTGTCGCGGCGCTGGCACCCGCCGGCCCGCCGCCGATGATGATGGCATCGAAGCGGTTGGTCATGGGCTAGACACTTTCATCGGCCGCACCTTGAACAGGGATGAATTCATGCGCAATGCCGGAGTTGTGTTCACGCAATTGCTCCGCCAGCTTTCTGCGGCAGAACGCCGCGCTCAACTAAAACTTCCCGTTGACCGTGGCGGCGAAATAGCCGGAGCCGTGGTCGGTGAGCTGCGTTCTCTGGCTGTAGTAATTGAAGCGGCGCTCGGGGGCGTAACCGCCTTCGAGGCCGAGGTTGAAGTGCCGGTTGAAGCGGTAGTTGAGGCCCGCTCCGAGGCGAAGCTCGCGATAGTCGAGCATCTGATTGTTGAGCAGCGGATTGCCGACTTTGGTGCCGAAGTCTTTGGCGACGCGGTAAGCCACCTGCCGCCATTCTGCGCCGGCGTAGAGAAGCAATTCGTCCGTGGCCTGAAACTCGACGCGCGGACGGGGGATGAGGAGGCTGAGAGTCCAGTAGTCTGCAAAGCGCCAGCGCACGCCCGGCCCACCGAGGACCGGATACTCGGCGCGCAAATCAATATACATACCCAACATCCACATGAGGTCTTCCTCCGCCTGCCACGCGAGGACGAAATTGAAAGGCACGTTCAAGTCATTGAAGCTGAAGTCTTGGAAATCGCTGTAGATACCGGGGCGGGCGTTGAGCCAGAGGGAAAGATTGTTGCGCAACGCCCAATTGCCAGTGAGCTGGAGGCCCACATTGCCGAGTGAGTTCGGGATCGGCACACCGGCACCGAGGTCGAAGTCATTACGGCGATACTCACCCGCGACGCGGTAGGTGAAGTTGTCCGTGGCGCGCACCGCAACCCCGGCGACCAGGTGCGTGTGGTAGGACTCAATGTTGCCAAGCCGCCTAGTGCCTAGCGAAAGGCGGGAGCCAGCCATGTAAGCCGCGCCGGCCTCGTATTCGAGCTGGAGCGTGTTGCCGCGCGGCGGGACGTGCCAATAATCCGCGCGAGCCGTCACTGCTGTAAGCGTCAGCGCCAATCCGAGGAGAGCCGAAATCATTTTCATGAGTTGGGTCGAGCGTGGGAGATTCCAATCAGCTTGGCAAGTCACGGGTTGCGTCACGGCTACGGCGATTGCCAAACCGCTCGCCCTCCGCTTCAATCCCCTCCCTATGGGTCGCCAACGCACGCCAACCAAACCTCTCGTCGGCCTCATCATGGGCAGCCAGTCCGACTGGGAAACCATGCAGCACGCCGCCGCCCAGCTCGACGCGCTCGGCGTGCCTTACGAAGCCGAGGTCGTCTCCGCCCACCGCACGCCCGACCGGATGTTCGAGTATGCCGAGACCGCCGCCGCACGCGGCCTCGAAGTCATCATCGCCGGGGCCGGCGGCGCGGCGCACCTGCCCGGCATGACGGCGGCGAAGACTTCCCTCCCCGTCCTCGGCGTGCCCGTGCAATCCAAGTCCCTCAACGGCCTCGACTCGCTCCTCTCCATCGTGCAGATGCCCGGTGGAATCCCCGTGGGCACCCTCGCCATCGGCAAGGCCGGCGCCATCAACGCCGCACTCCTAGCCATCGCCATCCTCGGCAACAAGCACGCGAAGTTCAGGAGAGCCTACGACCAATTCCGCGCCGAGCAGACGAAGAAGGTGCGGGAAAACCACAAGTTGCCGTCGAAGCCGGCCGCCTGATTTCCGCTCCGCCTGCCGTGAACTTCCCCATCCTCCCCGGCTCCACCATCGGCATCCTCGGCAGCGGCCAACTGGGCCGGATGCTGGCCCTCGCCGCCCGCCAACTCGGCTATCGTGTCGCCGTTTACTCGCCGGACACCGACACGCCAGCGGGCCAGGTCGCTGATGTCGAAGCGGTCGGTGATTACTTCGATGAGGAGCGCCTCGCCGACTTCGCCCAACGCGTCAGCGTCATCACCTTCGAGTTCGAGAACGTCCCTTCCATCGCCTCCGAAGTCGCCGCTCGCCACACCATTGTCCGGCCCGCCGGCAACGTTCTCCACACCACTCAAGAGCGGCTGCGGGAGAAAACTTTCCTCCGCGACAATGGCTTCCCCACCACGCCCTTCCGCGAAGTGAAAACCTACGCCGACCTCCACGCCGCCGCGCGTGACCTCGGCCTCCCCGCCGTCCTCAAAACCGCCAGCTTCGGCTACGACGGGAAGGGCCAGCAGAAAGTTTTCCCACAATCCGACCCCGCCGAAGTCTTCGCCAATCTCAAAGGCGCGACCGGCATCTACGAAGCCTTCGTGGACTTCGAGAAGGAAATCTCCGTCGTCGCCGCCCGCACGGCGAACGGTCAGTTTGCCGCCTTCCCCGTCTTCGAGAACCGCCACGCCAACCACGTCCTCGACGTCACCTTCGCCCCTGCCGCCATTGGGCCGAAGCTCGCGAAGGAAGCCGTGGAACTCGCCGCCGGCATCTTGGAGAAACTCGGCGTCGTCGGCCTGCTCACCGTCGAACTCTTCGTCACCAAGAGCGGCCAACTCGTCGTCAACGAACTCGCCCCGCGCACGCACAACAGCGGCCACCTCACGCTGGACGCCTGCGTCACCAGCCAGTTCGAGCAGCAAGTCCGCGCCGTCTGCTGTCTCCCGCTCGGCTCCACCGCCCTGCGCGCCCCCGCCGCGATGGCCAACCTCCTCGGCGACGTTTGGGCGAAGGGCGAACCCAACTGGGCCGCCGCCCTCACCGACCCGCACGTGAAGCTCCACCTCTACGGCAAAGCCCAAGCCCGCGCCGGCCGCAAGATGGGCCACCTCACCGCCTGCGGCCGAAGTGTCGAGGC
Organism: Klebsiella pneumoniae; assembly: GCA_943330855.2. Classification (GTDB taxonomy): domain Bacteria; phylum Verrucomicrobiota; class Verrucomicrobiia; order Limisphaerales; family SXTU01; genus SXTU01. Next base: position 24,892 of record CALQJI020000002.1, on the reverse strand, counting down.
CGCCATTGCACGAGTCATCGCTGCCCGGGAACGCCTGAAAAGTTGAGCCCATGGCGCTTCCACCCTTCGTCGCCGTCGCAACCTTCAGGTTGCGAATCGGTTTGAGGAATTGAAGCGCAGGCTGAAGCCAGCGACTACGGCAGCGAGATACGCACCCGGTAGTAACGCGCCGCGTTCGCAAGACTCGTATCCGTCAGCGAGCGCGTGCCGGCGGCGTCCACGGGCGTGCCGGAGAGGGTTGTGAAGTTCAGCGGGGAGAGGCTCGTGGCGTATTCCACCGTGTAGCTGCGGCCTACTGTCACGGGCGAGAAACTCACCGTGCGTTGGCTTGCGCTACTCGCGCTGACGGCCAGCGTGAAGACCGAGGTTCCACTGGTCGGCGTGGTGCCCGCGAGATACTCGAACAAGTTATTCTGCCCATCGCCGTCTGGGTCAGCGGACGCGGCGGCGCTGGCACTCGCGAGCCCGAAGTGCGTCACCTGCCACGCGTCGTCAATCGCGTCGCCCGCATAGGTGCCGAAGTCATCCGCGTTCACGTTCACCACGGACAAGGTCAGCGTGCCGAACTGGCCGAGGTAGTCCGCCCGTGCGACGCCGTTCGTATTTTGGTAAACCGTCGCCGCCGTCGCGAGGCCGCTGGCGCTCACGGAGGCCAAGCCCCCACCGCTCACGCTCCAGCTAGCGGTCGTGCCGAAGAGCGGCAACCCCGTGCTGTCGGTGAAGGTCGCCGACGCCGCAAGCTGGCGGGTTGAAGCTTCGTTCACCGTGGTCGTGGTTGAACTCACGGCGATGCTTTGCACATCCGTGAGCTGGCCGACGAAGCCGTGCCGCGCCGCGAAGGTCGTCACGCTCGCGCTGCCGCCGAGCCCACCGATGGCGGAGTTCACCACCACGTTGCCGACGGCCTGTCGCCCGCCCGCCGTCGCCGCGCTGTGCACCAACGTGGGTGTCGCGGCTGAGGCGGACGCGAGCGCCGCGAGCACGGCGAGGAGCGCGGACGCCCACGTGCGGAGCACTTGTTTTCCGCGCGACCTTCTGTCCTCGCAGCGGCTGCGGATGTGGGCGTCCGCGCTCCATGTGCCGACGGCTTCCAGCCGCCGCTCTGCGTGTGTCCGATTCGGAGACGCTTCGTCCTGCTGCGGCCGACGGCACGGTGCGCGCCCGGTTCGTCGAGCTTCACCGGTGTCTGGCATCAAATGCGTTTTCATCGTGAACAGTGGTTGCCGCCTACTTCACCAACTTGCCCAGCTTCGCCTCGATGTCCGCCAGCCGCTGTTCGAGGGCGGTGATGCGCGCGTCCTTCTCCTTCACCAGCGCGTGCAGTCCTTGGATCGCCGCCAACTCCACGCCATCGAACTCCAGCGTGCTGATGCTCTTGTCGTCGCGGCCGGGGAAGAACGCCGCCTTGAACTCCTGCGCGATGGGGCCGAGGTGCGGCGTGCTGCCCGCCTCATCCCACTTGTAGCGCCACGCTTGCACCGGCACCCCGTCCAGCTTGCGCAACACCTCGCGCCCATCCACGGGGGCGAAGTCCTTTTTCTGGGTGCGGTCGGAGAGCACGGACCACGAGGTAGCACCCGCCGCCAACTGCGCGCCGACCGTGCCTGCGCTCGTCGTGGCGAAGCGCACGCCGCCCGCCGCGCGCGCGTTGAACTGGTTCGCCACGGTCGAGCCGAACTGCGTCGTGCTCGACGAGTCCGACCACACGAACGCGCCGTTGTGTGCCGCGTTCGCCACGAAGCCAGCGGCGAAGGAGTTCGAGCCGGACGCCAAGTTCGCCCAGCCGCCGGGGACCGTCGCGCCCCGACCGGTTGCGCCGTTGAAGTAGCCGCCGCTCACGGTCGAGACGCTGTTGCTCGCGAGGTTGGATTCGCCGCCCGCGACGGTGGAATTTGTGCCCACCGCGCCGTTGGCGTAGCCGCCGGCGACTGTCGCGCCGTAGGCCGAGGCTGCGTTGAAGTAACCGCCGCCCACGAACGAAACCGCCCCCGTCGCGTCGTTCAGTTCGCCGCCCACCACGGCGGACTCGAAGCCGCTGGCGAGGTTCGTCACGCCGCCGCCGACGAAGCTCACCGAGCCGCTCGCGATGTTTGCCTGCCCGCCGCCGACCGTGGACTCGAAGCCGCTGGCCACGTTGTAAAAGCCGCCGCCGACGGTCGCCGAGTTCGTGCTGGCCGCGTTGGCGTAGCCGCCGCCGATGGTGGCGTAGAAGCCGTTGGTCACGAGGTTCAAGTAGCCGCCGCCGATGCGCGCGCCGAGGGAACCGGTCTTGATGCCGTTGGCCCCGCCACCGCCGATGGAGCCAAAGTCGGACTGGACCAAGTTCGTCACCGCGCTGCCGGAGTAGCTGCCCGCGCCGCCGCCCGAGATGACTGCGCCGACGATGCCTGCGGACACGGAGTTTTGTGCTGCGCCGCCGATGAGGTTGGGCGCGCTCGAAGTGTTCGGCTCGATGCGCAGAGCACGGACGCTGTTGGCTTTGAGTTCGAGCGCGATGTTGTCCGTGGTGCCGAGGAAGTGCGTGCCAGCGGTGGTGCCGGAGTTGCCGCCGGCTTTCCACAAGACCGTCGTGAGACCGGTCAAATCCAACGCGCTGGAGCCGACGGAACTTGCGCCCAACTTGGCGGAAGTCACCGCGCCCGAGGCCAACTGCGTCGCGCCCACCGCCCCGGCCCCGAGCTGCGTCGCACCGACGGCTCCCGAGGCAAGTTGAGTTGCCCCGACTGCGCCGTTGGCAATCTGAGTGGCCCCAACTGAACCAGAGGCAAGGTGCGTCGAGGTCACGCCCGCCGTCGTGATGGAGAATGTCGTGGCCGACAGCGTAAGGCCGGAGCCAGCGGTGTAAGTCGTGCCGCCGCCCGAAGGCGTGGCCCACGCGACAGTCGAGCCGTTGTAGGTCAGCACTTGGCCCGAGGTCGCGCCGGTGGGGTCGAGCTTCGCTGGCGTCACGGCGGCGCTGGCGAGCTTCGTGGCGGTGATGGCTCCGTCGGAAACGGTGCTGGCCACGAGCGCGTAGCCGACGGCGGCGATGCGTTGGTCGGGGGTGAGCTGCTGGTAGCCGGAGCCATCGCTGAACCACACGCGGAGGCGCACATCGGAGCTGTTGAAGACCGTGGAACCGATGGCGGTGGTCATGCCGGAGACGGTGGTGTCGCCGAGCAGGACGGCGTAGAGGCCCTTGCTCACGGCGAGCGAGACGCCGGTGGCAGGCTGGCCGCTGGCGGTGCCGTCGTTGGCCCAGTAGTTGACCGTGCCGGCGGTGTTCACGAGCGCGAACTTGAAGAGGCCAGTGGCGTCGTAGTTCGTGCCGCCCACGGTGATGCGGCCCTGGTAGTTGATGATTTGCGGCACCTGCGCGGACGCGGTGAGCGCGGCGAACAGGCCGAGGAAGAGGAACTGTTTCATAGGCTTAACTTGGTTTGGCTAGGGAGACAGATTTTATTTAGCCCCGGATGGAACACGGATGAAACACGGAATGGGACAACCGACTCGGCTGGCCTTGTCTTTTCCGTGTTCAATCCGTGTTTCATCTGTGGCTAAAAGTTCGGCGCGGCGGACGTGGGCGGACGTGCTCCTTTGGGGGTCAGAGTTTCGAGAGCTGGGCTTTGGCGGTGACGTTTTCGGGGTCGAGGGTGACGACGTCGTTGAAGAGGCGTTTGGCTTCAGCCCTATTGTCCTTGGCCAGCTTCACGAGGGCCAGTTCCGTGAGGAGCGAGATGTCCGTGGGGTAGAGGACGAGGGTGCCATTGAGGATGGCTTCGGCGGCATCGAACTTCTTTTGCAGCCGCGAGGCGTAGGCGAGACGGAGGTTGGCGGTGTAGTTCGCCGGGTCCACGCGGAGGATTTGCTTGGCGATGGCTTCCACGTCTTCCCATTTCTCCTGCGCCATGAGCGGGAGGGTGTGGCCGAGCTTGGCTTCGAGGGAGTCGGGCGCGGTCTTGATGGCGGTCTGGTAGTGCGTGCGTGCGGTGGCGAAACTGCCGGTGAGGTAGTTCAGCCAGCCGAGGCGGAGGTTCACGGTGTAAGCGGTCGGGTAGGAACTGATGACGGGCGCGAGGGACTTGATTGCGTCGGCATAGTTCTGCGCTTTCTCGTAGCGGTAGGACTTGTGGTAGGCGTCGCGAATTTCGGCGTCGGTCGGCGCCGCGGCGTGGAGGCCAAGGCCGAAGGCAAAAGTAAAAAGGCAAAAGGCCAATCGCGTCATGAGGCGGTGGTGGTTGGTTTTCATGGTTTAGAAAGTTTTGCCGAGCAGGGCAAGGAAGGTGTGCGCGGCGGCGGTGGTGGTGCCGCCGAGTTCGCGAAACTCCTCGCGGTTGAAACGGAAGGTCACGGCAGCGCGGTCGGACAATGCGCGTTTCACTTCGGCTCCGTAGCCGGCGGTGTGCTTCTCGGGCAGGTTGAAAAGCGTCGCGCCGTCGCCGCGCGCGGCGAAGGCCTGTCGGCCTGCCCAGCCGAACGCGGCGAAGGTCCAGCGGTCCCAGTAGAGCGAGAGGCGCTCTTCGGCGGAAAAGAAATTGCGCCGGGCGAACCCGACGTCTTCGCTCACGTTCACCCAGTAGGCGCGCGTGTCGGCACGCAGGGTCCAGTCCGTGCCAGTGGCGAGGATGCGGCCAAACTTCGGCGAGAGTTGGAGCACTTCGAGACCCGTGCCGAAGTCTTCGTAGCTGGTGAAGAAGGCGTCGGCACCCGCGCTCCACTTGGTCGAGCCGAGCCATTCCGCGCCAGCGAATGCGCCCCAACTGCCGTCGGTGCCCGCGTCGCTGTTCGCGAGCAAGTGCGCGCCCGTGCGGAGCCGCCAACCGGTCAGGGCGAAGTTGTTGTAGGCCGCCGTGACATCGAGCTGCTTCAAGCGCGCGAGGCCGATGCGGTCCACTTCGATGTAGTCGAACGCGGTCTCGACGGCGTGGAACTTGCCGAGGCCGAGCCAGGTCGAGAGGCCCCAGAGGCGGGCGGCGTCCTTGACCTGTGTGCCTTGGTAATCAATCCAGCCGCCGTAGAACGTCGCGTCGAGGCGCGCGGGGGTGTCGCCGAGGCGGAAGCCGGCGGCGCGCGCGAACCCGGGGCTGGCGGGGGCGGTGATTTCGGCGAGGTCGGCGAAGAGCTTCGGGTTGGCGAGCGCGGCGAAGATGGCGTCGTTGTCGGGGTCGAGGAGTTCGGCTTGGGCGAGGTAGTAGCGGGCGGCGGTGAGTTGGTTTTGTGCGCGCTTCACCAGGCCACGCTCGTAGAGCAGGCCGGTGTCACTGGGGTAAAGTTCCAGCGCGCGAGCGAGGATGGAGTCGGCGGCGCGGAATTTTTCTTGCAGGCGCAGCGCGGTGGCGAGTCGGAGGTGGCCGAGGTAATGGGTTTTGTTCTCGCGGAGAATTTCGCGGGCGAGGGCTTCGGCGGCGGGGAACTGGCTGGTCGCGAGCAGCGGGAGGATGAGGCCGAGCTTGGGTTCGAGGGAGAGGGGCTTCTCGGCTTGGGCGGCGCGGTAGTGGGCGAGGGAATTGGTGTGGTTGCCAGCGAGGTAATCCGACCAGCCGAGGCGGAGCGAAGTCACGTAGTCTGCGGCAAAGGCTGGGACCGCGCCGAGGAGGAGGAAGAGGAGAAAGCACCGCAGAGACGGGACAGGCGCAAAGAAGGCATCCTTCCACAACCTCTGTGTCCGTCCCGCCTCTGCAGTGCAATCGGGCTTGCTCCTCAATTTACTTCGCATCGTCCCTCCTCGTGAGCTCCCAGCCGCCGTAGGTGACGGTGGCGAAGGCTTTATTGCGGTCGAAGGTGACGCTGCCGCTCTGTTTCACGCCGAGCGCGCGGGACTGAACATCGGTTTCCACGCGGTGCTCGCCGACGAAGCGCGAAGTGACACGGACGCGGGCGAGCCGGGGCCACATGGAACTCGCCACGCCCACGAGCGCGCCGCGCAGGCCAGTCGCGACGAGTGCGGCGGGGACATGGTCGTGCCACAGGAGGCCGTCGCGGCAGGCGAGCGGCATCCGCGGGAGCGCGAGGAAGAGGGCGCGGAGCCGGGCGTCGGAGCCGTTGCAACGGTAGGCGTAGTAGGTGCCCTCGAAGCGACCGAAGAAGAGCGCGCCGGTGCCGGAGTCGAAATAGAACGTGCCGTCGAGGGCCATGCAGACGCGGAGGACGAGGTCGGGCGCGGGGCGACCCTTGTGCTGCACGGCGTAGCGGTATTCCTCGTCGAGAACGAAGTTGGTGACGGAATCGAGGCGCTTGTTGGCGTAGAGGGCTTCGACTTTGCCGCCGAGTTTCGGGAGGTCGTTCGCGTGGAAGACGCCGTCCTGGGAGTAGCTGACGAAGCTGAAGGGAGCGGTCGCGGCCCCGGGCGTCTCGGTGAGTTGGGCTTGCAGGTGGATGTGCGGCTGCGGGGAGTAACCGGAGTTGCCGCACAGACCAAGGACAGTGCCACGCTCGACCCAGTCACCGACTTTCACGCGGAGGGACTTCGCGGCAAAGTGCGACAGCTCAACGTGCCAGCCGCGCGGCTCGGCGATGACGAGGAGGTTGCCCCAGTTGTTGACCTTGTCGGGGTCGTTGATGGGGCTATCGGGAAGGTCGTCCACGGCGGCGACGACGCGGCCGCGCACGGGGGAGAGGACGGGTTTGTTGAAGCAGTAGTAGTCCTCGAGCTTCGCGCCGCCGTTCGCGTGGGTCTTGCCGTCGGTGTCGGTGATGACGAAGTCGTAGGCGTAGCGCCACGCGCCCTTGTGGGTCCACGCGCCGTCGAAGGCCTGCCAGACGGTCCACGCGCCGGCGAAGGGTGGCAGCAGCGTGCGCTCGGAGCCGGTATAGCGCAGGCGGTTGGCGAGATGCGTGTCGAGCGTCTCCTCGGGCGTGAGGCCGATGCGCGTGGCGATGAGTGGGCTGCCGACGAGGCCGAGTGTGTAGAGCGTGAGGAGCGTGACGGTCGCGAAGGGCAGCGTGAACGCGGGGATGCCGTAGTAGCTCCAGAAGCCCGCGATGGCATCCATGACGATGGGGGCGAGCGCGACGGCGATGGCGGCGAGGAAATAACTTCGCACGGACGGGATGAGGAATACGCCGCCCACGGCCATCGCGATGAGGAGGAAGTTGAAGTTGAGCGGGTCGGTGTAGGCCTTCATCGCCGAGCCGAGCATCCAGTGGCGGACGGTGGTTCCCACCAAGTAACCGAGCGCGGCCAGCAGGAAGAGGATGCGCGAGCGGGAGACAATTAACGCGGCCAGCGCTGCACCAACGATGACGCTCGGGGTGAAGAGCAGTGCGCCGAAGGCCTTGAAGAAACCGGCCAGCGCGAGCGGGAAACCGAGGTCGTCGGCCAGCCACGCGGGCTGGTGCGCGGGGGCGGCGAGGAGGTTGCCGTAACGTAGCGACGCCATGTAAACGAGCGAGCTGACCACGACGAAGGGGAGGCTCAGGAGCGGGAGCTTGAGGAAGGTGGTGAAGACGTTAGCGAGCGCGACGGTGACGAGGAGCGTGAGCACGCCGGCCACGACGCAGAAGAACAGGCCGAGGGCGTTGAGCTGAAAGAGGTGACCGACGGAGAGGCCGACGAGCAGCGGGTTGCAGGTGTAGAAGCCGGACTCGAGGAAGACCTTGCCCATGCCGATGACGCGCGCGAACGCGTAGGCCGCGAGCACGGCGACAATGCCTGCGAGGCCGAGGCGGGGGTTGAGCATCGTGATGCAGAAGAGCAGGAAGCCCACGATGCCGCCCTGGAGGAAGAAGACCTCGGCGTAACTGCGGAAGACGGCGTGGAAGAGGGGGTTCATTTAGCCGCGAAAGGGCGCAAGGAACGCAGAGATGGGAAGGCAGAAACGTTCAACTTCCAACTGCGAACGTTGGGCGAACGGGCGGCCGCCCGCGCCGGAGTGAACGAAACAGGCTTTGGACTTTGAGCGTTGAACGTTGGACGCTGGACGTTTCTTTTCATCCTTTGTGCTCACTGCGCCCTTTCGCGGCCATGCTCACTTCGCATTCTTCAGCTCCAGATGCTTCGGCAGGCGCTCGCGGCGGGTGATGTCCGTGATGTCCTCGGCTTCGCGGATGATTTCGACTTCACCGCTCTCGGTGACAAGCACGACGTTGGGGCGATACTCGATGAACTGGAGCCACTGCGTGTTGTTGTAGGCGCCGACGGGCGAGAAGATGAGCCGCGTGCCGCGCTTGAGCGGTGGGAGCTGGATGCCCTCGTCAATGGCATCAATGTTCATGCACAGCGGGCCGTAGATAACGCTGGTCTCGTTGATGCCGCCGACCTCGCGGTCAAGCTCGACGTTGAACTTATACCAGAAGGCGGTGAACAGGAGGTTCACGCCACCATCGGCCACGTAGGCGCGCGTGCCGTCGGCGAGGCGTTTGGCGGCGACGATGCTCGTGATGAGGTAGCCGGCCTCGTCAATCAAAGCGCGGCCCGACTCGATGACGAGCTTCGGAAAATCACCAGGCTTCAGCGCCTCTGAAAACGCGTTAGTGATGGCCTCCGCGAATTCATCAATGCCGGGAATCGCCACCTCGGGCGGGAGGTAAACGCCCTTCAACCGGCTCTTGCTCGGGAAGCCGCCGCCAATGTCGTAATACTCCATCTCGAAGCCGAACGCCTCCTTCAACTCATAGCCGAACTTCACCATCTTCGTGATTTCGCGTGCGTAGGCCTGCGGGTCCATGATGAACGTGCCGATGTGGCAGTGCAGACCGTTGAGCTTGAGTTTGCCGCCGCGTGCGATGCGCTTGGCCGCGTCGAGGGCTTGACCAGATTCGAGGTTGAACCCGAAGCGCGACCACTGCGGGTAGATGCCAGCGTCGAGGTTCAGGCGCATCCCGACGTGGACGGTGCGGTTGAGTTTCTTGGCGACGGTCTCGAGGTCCACGATTTCATCGAGGTTGTCCACGTTGATGACCGCGCCTTCGGAGACGGCTTTCTCGAGCGCGGCCATCGGCTTGTGCGGGCCGTTGAAGATGATTTTCTCGCCGGGCATTCCGAGCAGGCGGGCCTTGTCGTATTCCATCGCGGAGACGACCTCGGCAATCGCGCCCTCCTGGTGCATGAGCGCGCAGATGGCCTGGAGGTAATTCGTCTTGTAGCTCCAGCCGAACTCGACGTTCGGGTAGCGCGTGGAGAACGCCGTGAACATCTGGCGATACGTGCGCCGCGCGGTGTGCTCGGAGTAAACAAAGAGCGGCGATCCGAACTGCGCGCAAAGCTCGTCGACGCTCACGCCGTCAATGGCGGTGCGGACCTTGCGGGCGTAGGCGGGGCTCCAGCCGAACTTGTTCATCAAGCCGGAGCGGAGTTTGTTGATGACGGGTTTTTCGTAGGGGCGCTTGGTCATGGCAATGGGGAATGGGGCGGTGGCTGGATGCCTCAGAGTTGTTCGTGGGGCTCGTGTGACTTCGATTCCAATCTGTGGCTAACCAACCTCACCGCGCGTCACGGCTTGCTGGAACTTCACCATGTCCGTGACCAGCTCGTAGCTGTAGCGGACGAAGAGTTTGCCGGCGTCGTAATCGGGCGCAGGCGGCTGATCCACGCCGAGCGCGGCGCGGACGAGGCGGGCGGGGAGGTTCACGCCCACACCGGTGGCGAAGTAAACCCACGCGGGGAAACGCGGGTTAATCTCGATGAGATAAACGTCGTCGCCCTTCACGATGCACTCCAGCTCGAAGGGCCCGCGCCACTTCAACTCGCGGATGAAGCGGTTCGCCGCCTCCATCATCGCCGCGTGCTTGATGGTCACGCCCGTCCAGATTTTGCCCAGCGCCGTGACACTGATTTTCTTGATGCCCACGGTGCCGAGCGAGCCGCCCTCGCCGTCACCCAGGCCGATGACGTTGAGTTCCTCGCCCACGACGATGCTCTGCACGATGACCGGATAACCCCACTCCGCCACGAGCGCGTGGAAGTGCGAGACGGCCTGCGTCGAGGTGTAAGCCGCGTAGGCCTTGTAGAAACTGCCCTTCACCATCACCGGCAGGCCGAGCTCGTCCACGGCGGCGATGAGCTGGTCGAGCGACGTGCAAACTTTCGTCTTCGGCAGCTTGATGCCCATGCGCTCGGCGACCTCGGTGAGCTTGTCCTTCCCGCGCAACTTAAACTGCTCCATCGAAGGCAGAAACGTAGCGATGCCCATGTCCTTTAGCTCGCCCGCGCGCTTGATGTAGAGCGGCAACTCGGCGTCGAGATTCGGGATGAGCAAGTCCAGCCCGTGCTGGTCGCGGATGTAAGCGAGGCGGTCGAAGTAAGCCCCGCCGTCGCCCGACGGATACGGCATGATGAACGACCGGTCCACGACCCAATCCATGTAAAGACCTGGCTCCATCGCGTCGTAGGCGAGGCCGATGATGCGGGCGTTGAGGCTGGCGTCCTCCTTCAACGAGCGGGCGACGCCGATGCCGGGGCCGGGGTTGTCCACGGCATTAATGCCGGAGACGCCGATGGCGAGGTCTTTCATGTCAGGCGAGGCCGAAGTTCTTGAGCTGGCTGCGGAAGTCCGTGCAATCGCGCCGCGCCTCCTCGAGCGCGACATCGAAGTGCGCGACGAGCTGCTGGGCGATTTCCTCGTCGCCGCGACCATCCTTGAGCGCGTGCATGACGACCATGCCGGTCTCGCTGACTTGGAAGCTGTCGCCCGTCTGCGGGTCGAACACGAAGCCCTCGTCGGAGAGGGCGAGCTGGTGGAGGCGAGTCATGATGGGGTCTAAGTTGTCGAGCCAGGTGACGCCAAGGGTGAAGTCTGGTTACGCGAGTCGGGAGAAATCCCGAGTCCGGTTGCGGCGCGGCGTGTTCATTCGCGCCGAGTGAAGCAGGGAAGTGTTAAGCGATTGTGAAGAGCGGGTGAATTTAGTCTCAGGGAAACACCGGAGACGACCTTGGCAGCAGCCTGCCAAGCCCGCTGGCGTCGGCTGCCACCCACAGCGGCGCTGAACCGCCCACGTGCGCCTTCCCGCTCGACGCGCAGGCTGAAGCCTGCGACTACGAGGGCCGTCTTTTTCAACGAATGAACCATCACGGACTTCGACCCGAACATCTCGCACTCTCCCGGCGCGAGCTGCTGACCCGCTGCGGCATGGGCATGGGCGCGCTCGGATTGGGCGCGCTCTTTGGAGAACTGGGCTTGAGTTCAGCCAGCGCCGAAGTGAACAACGCTTCACCGCTCGCTCCGAAGGCCCCGCACTTCGCAGCGAAGGCCAAGCGCGTCATCCACATCTTCCTCAACGGCGGCCCGTCGCACGTGGACACGTTCGACCCCAAGCCTGCGCTCGACAAACACCACGGCAAGACGCTGCCCTACGAACTCCGCACCGAGCGCCGCACCGGCACGGCCTTCCGCTCGCCCTACAAGTTCCAGAAATACGGCCAGAGCGGCATCGAGGTGAGCGACATTTTTGCGAAGACGGCGGAGAGCATTGACGATATCTGCGTCATCCGCTCGATGCACGCGGACGTGCCGAACCACGAGCCGTCGCTGATGCTGCTCAACTGCGGCGACGCCCGGCTGCCGCGCCCCAGCATGGGCTCGTGGGTGACTTACGGCCTCGGCACAGAGAACCAAAATCTCCCCGGCTTCATCGCGATGTGCCCGGGAGGCTACCCGATTCAGGAGTCGCAGAACTGGCAGTGCGCGTTCCTCCCCGGCGTCTTCCAAGGCACCTACCTCAACACCGCCGAGACGCGCATCGAACGGCTCATCGAACACATCTCCAACAAACAGATGGCGCTGCCTGACCAACGCGCGCAGCTCGACCTGCTCCGCGCGTTGAACGAACGCCACGCCGCCGCCCGCGCGCGCGAGGGACAGCTCGAAGCGCGCATCGCATCCTTCGAGTTGGCGTATCGGATGCAGATGGAGGCGGCAGATGCCTTCGACATCAGCCAGGAGCCGGCGCACATCCGCGCGATGTATGGCGAGGGCACGCAGGCGCGGCAGATTCTCACCGCGCGACGACTCGTCGAGCGCGGCGTGCGCTTCGTGCAAGTCTGGCACGGCGAAGGCCAGCCGTGGGACAGCCACGACGACATCGAGGTGCAGCACCGGAAGCTCGCCAAGCAATGCGACCAAGCCATCGGCGCGCTGCTGAAGGACTTGAAACAACGCGGACTGCTGGAAGACACGCTGGTCATCTGCTGCGGCGAATTCGGCCGCACGCCCACAGTGGAGCTGCCCACGCCCGGCTCAAACCAAGGCAAAATCAACGGCCGCGACCACAACCACCACGGCTTCACGACGTGGCTCGCGGGCGGCGGCGTGAAGGGCGGCACCGTCTATGGCGCGACGGACGAGTTCGGCTTCAAGGCCGAGGTCAATCCCGTCCACGTCCACGACCTCCAAGCCACGATTCTGCACCTGCTGGGCTTCGACCACGAACGCCTCACCTTCCGCCACGCGGGCCGCGACTTCCGGCTGACGGACGTGCATGGCAGCGTGGTGAAGGCTGTGCTGGCGTAGCAGGGTAACCGCCGAGGTAAGGAGGCGGAACCGTCACGCCCTGCGAAAATCCGCCTCCTTACCTCGGCGGCTACCGTGTCGGCGCGGCCTGCAAGCCCGCCACGAACCGGTCGAGCACCAAGTCCCAGTTGTGCCGCGCGAGCAACTGCTCCGCCCACACCGCGACCTGCTCACGCGAAACACCGAGCGCGGAGTTCATCGCCACGCGGAACGATTCGTAGTCGGAGTTCTCAAACGAATACCCGCACTCGCCCATCACCTCGCGCGTCGCTGGGATGGCGGAGAAAACCGGGCTTGCGCCAACCAACGTGGCTTCCACGGGCGGCATCCCGAAGCCTTCATACTCGCTGAAAAACACCAACGCCTTCGACCGCGCAAGCAGGCGGCGATAGTCCTCTTCCGGTAGCCGTTCGTGAGATTTCCAGTTGGGAAAATCAGGGAGGGCCAGACCTGCTGGCAATCGCCCCACCCAATCTACTTCGCCGGCAAACCCACTCTCCCGCTGCCAGCGCGCGAGCCATTCCACAGCGAGGCCGGTGCGTTTGTGAGGGAACGGGCTGGCCAACACACACAGCCGGTTTTCCTTCGCGACAGCCGACGCCGCTGGCCGCGTAAAACCGATGCCGAGGGTGTGGATGGGCGGGACCGCCACCCCGCGCGCGCGGGCGAGCCTCGCCACCTCGCCACTAGTGAAATCGCTGATGGTGAAAAGGGCCTGCGCGTGCCGAACGGTGCCCCAGAAGCTGCGGACAAAATACCATTGCTCCAACGCGCTCACGGATTGCGGATACTTCGTGCGGTAGAAATCGTGGATCGTGTCGGCAACGCAGGCAGCCAGCCGCTGCGGACAGGGGCGAACGAATGAGGCGAAACCTTTTGGCAAAAACAGCCAGTCGTTCCCGACAGCGGCAGCGGCAGAATAAACTCCGCATTGATCCCACCAGATTCGGGCCAGCCGTCCGCGCGCAGGCGCGTCGTGCCAGCGCACGTCGAGGGTTGTGGGCAGCCGCCCGGCCAGCGTGCGGTTGGCCAGCACCGTCAGCCGGGTAAACTCGGGCCGCCGGGCAAGCTGTTCGGCCAAACCGAGCGACAGATTGAAAATGCCCACGGACTTGGTCTGGGCGAAGAGCTGGTCCGCCAGCGAGACGGTGAGGTTGAGGGGCGGCGGCTTCATGTGCCTGCTGCGCTGCCGCCGAGCACGGAACGATACACGTCCACGGTGCCCGCCGCGCACTTGGCCCACGAGAATTTCCGGGCCTGCGCCGGGCCGGCGCTCACGCACGCGGCGCGGGTTGGGCCGTTCCGGGCGCACTCGCGCACCGCGGCGAGGTAGCTGGCGGCGTTCATCTCGCACCACCACGCGGCGTCACCGCCGACTTCCGGCAGGCTCGCGACGCGGGAGCAAATCACGGGGCAACCGCGGCCCATCGCTTCCAGCACCGGGAGGCCGAAGCCTTCGTATTTACTCGGGAAGACCAGCGCCAGCGCGTGCCGATACAGCCGCGCCAGCTCGGCGTCAGGGACGTGGCCGAGGTAGTGCCAGTCCGGCGGCGGCGGGCCTTCGCCCGGCACGCCAGCCCAGCGCGTCCCGGCGATGAGCAAGGGCGGCAGTCGTTGGCCGCTGGCTGCGGCAGTCGTCCAGACTTCCCGCAGGAGCGCCAAGTTCTTGCCCGGTTCGAGCGAACCGACGAACAGGAAAAATTCTTTGGATGCAATGGCAGCGGCGGTCTGCTCGACGGCTTCATCAGGCAGTTTGTCGTAACCGTTATGCACCACCGTGAGCTGGCTCGCGGACAGTCCCAGCAACCGCATCGCTTCGTCGGCGGTGAATTGGCTGATGCAGATGATCCGGTTCACAGCGGACAGCCTCCGCAGGCGGCGAGTGCCGGCGAGGCGTTGCCAGCGGCGAAAGCGTTCCGGGTGACGGACTAGCCCTAGGTCGTGAAGCGTGACCACATGGGCCAATCTCGCAGGGGGGGCGATCAGTGCCTCGGAGGTGGAATGAAGTAGCTCCGCGCCCGACGCGAGAAGCTTTCGCGGGGCCAGCCAGCGCGCCCAGATCAATTCGCGGAAGGCTGTCTTTAGGGCCCGCGCGGGCTGGTCATAACTGAAGTTCTCCACCTCCCACGCCAACGGGCGGTGCTCGCAATCCGAAAGCTTCAGCGCATCCATCCCCCCCAACAATCCGCGCACATACCGCGCCACGCCGGCCTGCGTGACGTAGAGCGGGTTGGTGTCAATCGCCACGCGCATGGCGGTCAAGGCAGGGCGGGACGCGGCACTGGCAGTGATTGCGCCACGACCGGGGAGGCGACCCCGCCGTTGAGGGAGATACTCAAACCGACGACGCCGGTGAAGATCATGAGGTCAATATCGAACTGGCCGTAGAAGACGGTGTAAAAAAGCAGGCGGGCGGTGAAGTAAGCGATGAGAAAAGTGTTGATGCGTTTGAACTCAGGCGGCCCGTAGAGATAGTTGGCGTGCAGCACTCGCCATCCGGCCCAGCAAAACGCGACGAAGGCTAGCATGGCCGCCAGCCCGAAGGGGACGAGGAGGGTCAGGATACCATTGTGATAATTGCCACTGACCAGCGTGTCCTCATACGCGGTGAACAGCCCGCGCCGGATGGATTCCTGCACCAGCAGATAGTCGGTGCCGCTGAACGTGTAGCCCTTGCCCAGCCAGAGATACTGCGGCACCTCCGGCAGCACGACCTTCCACATTTGCAACCGCCAGTCCAGCGTTCCCATCGCGTCCTGCCGGGCCGTTGGATGCACGTCAATGGGTAGAAAACTCAAGCTGCGCTGAACGGACAGCGGTAGGCGCTCCGCAAACCCAACCAGCCCCATCCCCACCAGCAGCATTGCCACCACCGCGATGGGGAACCACTTGGTGCGCAACAAACCCTCGAACCAGAACTGCGTCGCAAACAGGATGACGAGCAGGATGATGGAGGAACGAAACCCGCCAAACAGGCCCAGCAAGAAGAGCGCGACGAACAGCGCCGCACGCCACGCATGGCGCACCTCCAACATCCCGCGGATGCCATAACGCATGAACATGAACCAGTTCCCGGCCTGTGCCATCCATGCAATCCCTGTCAGCCGCATCAAGCTGTCCTGGGTGGACGCCTGCGCCACAGCCAGCTCTGTGGGCACCAAGAGGAACAGGAAGTAAAAGGAGGGACCGAACGCGAACGCCACGTCACACAACGCTGCGGTCATGCCTGAGATGAAGAAAGCCCCGGCCAGCCATTGGCCTTGGCGGCGCGGAATAGCCTGCGCTGTCAACGCGAAGTAACCGAGGATAGCGCCCAGCACCCCGAGGTAACGCTTGGCCCCCCACAGCTCGCTGCCAAACGCCCGTCCGCCAATGCCGCGAAAAGCAATGGTCACAACCACGATAATCGCCAACAGCACCAATGGCACAGCGACGGACCGGACCGAGAGAAATTTCGACCGGTGCCGCAACGTCCGCGAGACGACGGCAATGCCCAAGCTCAGGGCGGCCAGCGCGGCCCACATGGGCGGTTTGCCCGGCAAAAAGAAACAGATGAACACCGCGTTCCAGCAGCTAATCAACAGCGCATGATGCCACTTCAAAAGGAGCGGCAAGCAAATCACAAAGAGCACCAGCCCGACGCCAACCAAGCTCAGTCCCGACATCGGTGAAGTCAGCAGGTAACCCAGCACCAGCGCGAGCGGGATGACCACGGCGTAAGCTAGCGCAGACCGTATTGTGAACGCGTTAGTGTCCATTTCTCAGCCGAGCAGAATAGATGGCAGCGTAGCCCGCAATCATTTTTGCCACCGGAAACCGCGCGCGCGCTTCTGCGCGCGCGGCCTTGCCGATGGCGGTGGCCGCCAGCGGTTGATCCACCAACCGCTGGAGCTGGGCGGCGCAGCCCGACGCATCCCCAGGCGCAAAAAGCCAACCCGTGACTCCGTCCACCACCACCTCAGGCACGGCACCCACCCGCGCCGCCACCACCGGCACACCCGCCAGCGCCGCCTCCGCCGGCGCGAGGCCAAAAGTCTCGAACGTGCGTGAAGGGAACACGAGCACGTCGATCTCCCGCAGGAATGCTTCGGCCTGCGCCCAGCCTCGCCATTGCACTCGTGACCACCAAGGACTGGCCGAATAGGTGCGCGTGAGTTCCTGCACCAAGGTCTCACTCGCCGCGTCTTGCGCGGTGCCAGCCACCTGCAATTCCCAGCAGCCCGGCGCGCGACGATCCAACTCCGCGACAGCCGCCAGCAAGTCCCGCAACCCCTTTACTTCCGAGAGCGAACCGAGGAAGCCCAGGCGCAGTCGGGCGGAAGACTTGCGGATGTCCGAAGTTTCCATCGGTGCGTCCAGACCGTTGTAAATCACGGTCAGCTTGTGCGCGGGCCAGCCCGCTGCCACGCACGCGCCCTTCAATGCGTGGGAAACCACCGTGACTTCATCGAGTCCAAACCGGGCGCACCACCGCACGAGCTGCTGCCGACGCGCGGTCAAATACTCGGCTTGTGGGTGATCGTGCAGCGTTCCGACCGTCGGACGCCGCCGCCATGCGCCCGCCAAACTGGTCAGCTCCCAAGACCTCGCGCCCCACCCGTGGAGCACATCGAACTTTGCCTTCGCCACCGCTTGGAGCTGCCGCCGCAAACCGCCGGGTGAGAATGGCTGGTTCGCCGGTAATTCCAGCGTTGCGGTGCCGGGCGGCAACGCCCGAGCGAGCGGACTGCCCGCCACGCACGCCACGGTGGCGTGGATGGAGCCAGCCGCAAGCCCGGCGACGAGCCGGGTCAACTGCACTTCGGTCCCACCGTAGTAGTGACTTTCCGTGTGCAACAGGAGGACGCGCATGGGCGGAGGCTCGGTCATGACCGTCCGGCGGACAATACTTGCCAACCCGGAGCCGCAAGCCGGGCGCGGGCGCGCACCGGGTCCAGCGTGGCAAGGAAGTTGTGCTGCAAGTCCGCCGCTTCCACGGGCTGGTCCGCAGCGCGCAGGCCCGGCCCGCGCCAGCGCGCTTGCAACGTGAAGAGAGAATACCCGTGCGTCCGCAGTAGTGCCGAGACAGGCGAGGGCTGCGGGGCGAGGTCTTCATACACCCAATCGCGGACCCCCCGCCGCGCGAGTAATTGCGCCGCGCCGCGCAGCACCGCCAATTCGTGGCCTTCCACGTCCAGCTTCGCTACGCCTACTTGCGTGTCGGCGGCTAGGAGTTCGTCGAGCATTCGGAGCCGGATGGACACCGCGCGTCCGCCCGCGTCTGCGGTGGTCACGCGACTCAGGCCGCGATTGCTTTGCCAGTCCGCGCCCGGGTCCAGCCACGCTTCGCCAGCAGCATCGCTCAAGCCGGCTTGAAACAAGTCCAGCGCCGCGGCCGGGCGTTGGTTGGCGGGTGCGTCCCGCAGAAACTCCAGGGCTGCGAAGAGCTGCGGGTGCGGCTCGAAGGCAAGCACCCGACCCGCTGGCCCGGCTTTGCAGCGCAGCAAACTGGTCATTTGCCCAAGATTCGCTCCGATGTCCAAGGCGGTTTCGCCCACGTCCAGCAAGCGCCAGAGCGCCTCCGCCACGGGCAGGTCGAAGACGCCGCAATACCAAATCTCCGCGCCAATCGTTTCGCGCGGGCACACCCGCACCGCATCCCCCCACGGCAGCGTGACGACCGCCGAGTTCGGCACCGGCGTCAGGAGTCGGCGCAACCGGGTGAGCACCTGCCGGGGGCGGAAGGCGTATTCGGGACGGGTGAGGAGCTTGAGCGGATTCATGGGCGGAGGTCAGTCCACTCGGCGGCCGAAGAACAACCGACTCCAGGTAGTTTGCAGCATGGCGCTACCCACCCGTGGCCAATGCCAGTAGTTGAAGGCACAACCCGTGATCAGCGGGGCGATCACGAGCGCGCCCAGCCCGAGGTCCGTCAGCCAAACCAACCCCGCCGCCAGCCCAAAGGTTGCTCCGTTTGCCCAGAGTAAATGCCGCCAATAAGTCACTCGATTTCCCGTGAAGATGAGCATACCCCAGCACGCGAGATGCAGATCCAGCAAGCCGTTCAAGGCCATCAGCGCGAGCCAACCGGGAGCCAACACAGCCTTATCCGGTGCCAGCCAGTGCACCAGTGAGGGGGCCAGCGCCACGGCACCGCCGGCCAGCACGGTGAAGGTGATGACCGCGAGCCAGAGCCGCTGGCCTAGCACCTGCCGCACCCCGGGCAGATCCCCACGGGTCCAGCGTTGGGCCAGCTCCGGCCACTTCACCTGCGTCCAGACGGCAGCAAGCCCCTGACTCACGGTGATGATTTGAAGGGACAAACCGAACTGCGCCGTAGTCGCGAGCCCATAGGCCAGCGAGCTGATGAAGAGGAGTGCCTGCCCGCTGAAAAACCCGCCGAGCGCCACCAAGCCCGTGCGACTGGCGTTGGGCCAAAGCCGCGCGACCAGTTCGCGCCCCCCGTCGGTCGCTAATGGCGGGGGTGGCCCGGGCAGGAGGCGCAGACATTCCCGGCGTGCCAACGTGCGCTGCACCAACACCGCGAGCAGCCCCGCACACGGCACGCTCAACAGCCCCGCGCCCGCCCACAACAACCCCGCGCTGAACCCCAGTTTGAGCAGATAGGCGCTAAAATTGATCTGCGCGAAGGTCACCATCCGGTTCAGCCCCATCAGGTAAGTGCCCCACCAGCCCGCATACACCTCCCACGCGGCCGCGAGCAGTGCCACGCCCCAAGCCAGCCACGCATGTGCGGGGGTGGTCGTTTCCTCGATCCTCAGTGAAACCAGCAGCGTGCCAAGTGAACCCAGCAACAGCACCGCCAACCAGGCAATCCGCTGGTAGACTTGCCTCGCCGCATCCAGCAGGCCCCACAGCAACTCTCGGTTCGGGGGGGCGTTGTCTGCCGGGGGGGCGTCCAAACCCTCCACCGGCAGTTCCTTGCCCCCGGCTTGCGCATGACAAACGGCCCGCCAGATGGCGCTGCTGAACCCCAAATCCAGCAATGGGGCTAGAGCCCCCAAGCTCACCAGTAGAAAATGCATCCCCAAGTCCGCGGGCGCGAGCTGGCTCAACAAAAGGGGGAGCAAGATGAGCGAGGAAGCCAGCCGTAAGCCGTTCATCCCCAGCGTCCAGATTACGGCTGACTGCGACGCCCGGCGGGCTAAATGGATCACCAACTGAGTCACCTGCAAGGGAGAATCCCCCCCGCCCGACAGCGTCGCAAGCTGCAATTCCACACGCGGCGATTCGCCGAGGCGACCAAGCTTGACCAGACGCTCGAACGTCGCATGCTTCGCGCTGATGTTCGCCCGAGGTTTCGTCGCTTTCTATTGCTGGTTTCACGGTCGTTTGCATCTGCCTGGAGCCG
This sequence comes from Klebsiella pneumoniae, assembly GCA_943330855.2. Classification (GTDB taxonomy): domain Bacteria; phylum Verrucomicrobiota; class Verrucomicrobiia; order Limisphaerales; family SXTU01; genus SXTU01. The sequence continues at coordinate 5,116 of CALQJI020000002.1, read as the reverse complement.
GCTGGCTGCTCCGTCGCCTAGCGCAGGTGCTGCCGGCCTTGCGCGATTATCCCCTGACCATTCCGGGCACGGGCGTCGCGCGGCTCGACCTGCGGGATACCGCTGCGTATTCGCTCTTGAACTGGCATTTGAGAGAGCGCGATGACCACGCGGGGATGGTCGCGTTGATTGAACGCTGCCTGCCGCCTGCCGCCGTAGTCTGGGATGTGGGGGCGAATGTCGGGCGGGTTTCCTTGGAGCTCTCTCGTTCACTCAAACGCCCCGCTGCCATCCATGCCTTTGAACCCGCCCCGGGGCCACGCCGCACCTTGGAATCACTCTTCGCGGGGCATCCCACCGTGCATGTGCATGCCTTTGGCCTTGCGGCGGAGGATTCGGAACTGACCATCCAAACCTGCCCTGATAATTCGTCTTTAAACTCCCTCACCTCTCCCCTGCCCCGCGCCACCGAAGCCGTGCGCGTGCAACTCCGCAGCGCTGATCGGTGGCGGGATGAATTCGGCCTGCCAGCACCCCACGTAATCAAAATGGATGTCGAGGGCTTTGAGCCGCAAGCCTTCGCCGGACTTGCCCGCACCGTAGCTCAAGCCCAGCCCATCATCTTCTACGAACACATCCTACTCACGGAGGAAGCTATCCGTCGGCTGACGCCGCCCGGCTACACCTTGAGATTCCTGTCCGATGATGGACGGTTGAGTGCCGATTTTTCCCAGCGGCGCTTTGGCCATGACGCGGTCCTCACCCCGCCCGGGGTGAGTTTGGAATGAATCCAGAGCCCCGGCACGCGTGAGCGTTCACGCCCCCTTCGCCACGAGCTGCATCAGCCTGGCTGCCATCTGGACGCTCGTCAGCCGCGACCGCCATAGCTTGCTGATGTCGGCGGGTTTCCGGCGGCCCGCGCTCCACGCTGCCAGTTCCGCCCGCGTGGCCGCGACCAGCGCCGCGTCACTCCGATCGGGGGCCACGGTGCCGGAATCGGCCGAGGCAAAATGCACGAACGAGGGCAGCACCGCTGGCCCCACCACCGAAGCGCCACAGCACAGCCCTTGCGCCGCCACTAGATGAAAGCTTTCCGACCGCGAGGTGCAGAGAACGATTTGCGAGGCCTGCAACAGCGGCACCAACTCACGATGAGGCACGTGGCCAAGCACCTGCACGCGCTCGGCCACGGCCTGCGGTAGCCGCGCTAGCCCGGCCCGCACAAGGTCATCGCGTGTCCCAGCCACGACCGCCGAATACTCCGGCTCACGCGCCAGCACTGCGCCGAGCACACGCACCAGCTTGGGCGTGTCCTTGAAGTAGGAATCCCAGCGCCCCGCCGCCAGCACCTGCCGCCGCCGGGCCACCGTGGAGGCGCACCGAAAATAGTCGGGCACCGGATGCGGCACGCACTGCAAACGGTCGGCCAAATCCGCACGCCCCAGTTGCGCCAATAACATTTTCATCCGCACAGCAGCGCCGGGCGACTCGATGGTGATCAATTCCGCATGATCAAGGTGCGCGCACATCCCCGTGTCATGCGCGGCCTTGCTCCAGCGGAACACCAGCGTCTTGGCCAACGCCAGCAACCTTGGGAACCACCGGCCTTGATCCTGGAAATAACAGTGCTGCCACGCGAGGAAACGACGGCAGCCCACGCGCGGGCTTTTGCAACCGTCCGAATCCAACCGCACGATCAGGCGCAGCCCGGCCGAACGAATGGCCCGTGCGATCGGTTCATGCCGGGGCGCTCCAGCAGCGGTCAGGATTACACCCTCCGCCTGCGTCCGGCCCCACCAGTCCGGGTTTCGCATATCCTCCAGGCTTCCCAGAATCAGCGGTTGGTCCACACGGACCGCCGCCGGCCCTTGCGCGACGAGCCGAGCATCTTGCCCCAGCTCCCGCAAACCCAAGCAGGTCAGGCCCGCGTCCCGTTCCCAGTGCGTGATGTCCTCGCCATAGGGAAGCGCCGTCGCGGCGAGCCAGTTTCCAGAGGACGGCATATACGGGCTGAATTCACTGCCCCATCATTCCCGGCTCCGCTTGCGCGCGGGCAGGATGGCGCAGGCTTCCTTGCAGCCGAAAAATTTGCTCAATAAATACCGGTTGCGGCTCACCCACTGGTAAATCCGCTCGGCTACCCAGATGACGCCGGGCAGCCACAACACCAGCGCCAGCGGCACGAGCAAGGGCATCCGCATGCCGACGAACCGCAGGCAACGCGCGCCGCGATGGATCGTGCCATCGGTCGCGACACAATGAATCGCCTCTAGCAGCGCCTCGCGCGTGAGCGTGGGCGCGACGCGCGCGGCCTCGGGGTCCGCGATGGGCAGCAGGCGCACGACGTGGCACCAATCCAGCCACGTGAGCAGCCGCATCTGGAAGGTGCAAAGGGAGCACTCGCCGTCGTAGAGGACAATGTGGCGTGTGGAAGACACGGCGGCAGTTAAGGTGATTGGCAGCGTGGCGTCAAACCGGAGCGCGGACGCCCACGTCCGCAGTCGGCGGCATTCGTTACCCGTCGGCGGCGGACGTGGGCGTCCGCACTCCGGCCGAGGTTTGTCACCCGCCGGACACCGACACACTCACGACCTCGCCCGGCTCGCAGTCGGCGGTGACTTCAAAGGGGCGGCAGCAGACTTCGCAGTCGGTGACGAAACGCTGGGAGGGGATGCTGGTGTCGAGCATCAGTTCCATGCTCTGGCCGCAGAAGGGGCAGTCCAAGATCGCGGTGGCTTCCATCCGGTGAAGGTGGCGGCTGGCGGATTTTTCGGCAAGCGGCCAGCACGCTCACCAATGACTGAACGTCGGCTTGGTTTCCGGCGCCCGACGCGCTATCCCTTCCGCATGACCGAGATGGAGCAACAAATCCTCGCCGCGCTGCGCGACCTCGAAGACGCCGTGCGCCGCTGCCGCACCGAGAACCCGCCGCCCGCGCTGCTGCCGGTGTTCGAGCGGTTGGACGCGCTCGCGGCGCAATTGCCACCGAGCACTCCGCACGACCTGCGCCACTACCTCCAGCGCAAGAGCTACGAAAAAGCCCGCCTCTGGCTCGAAGGCGTGGACCCGGAGAAGGGGACGTGTCGGAAGTGAGTCACCTGTTTTTCAACGCAAGGACGCAAAGGCGCAAAGGCGCAAAACCAGCAGGCGGTTCCCGCTCCTGGCGTCTTTGCGCCCTTGCGACTTTGCGTTAATCCCCATGCTCTCCGACACCATTGCCGCCATTGCCACGCCGCTCGGGGAAGGTGGCTTGGCGGTCCTCCGTGTGTCCGGGCCACAGGCGCTGGCCGTGGCGGACAAGGTGTTCATCCCCGTCGGCAAATCTTCGCTGAAACCCTCCGCAGCAGCGTCGCACACGATTCACTACGGGCGCATCGAGCGGGACGGGCGGTTCGTGGACGAGGTGCTCGTGGCGGTGCTGCGCGCGCCGCGCACGTTCACGCGCGAGGACACGGTGGAGATTTCGTCCCACGGCGGCTTGCTCCCCGCGAAGCTCGTGCTCGACGCCCTCCTCGCCGCCGGTGCGCGGCTGGCTGGGCCGGGAGAGTTCACGCAGCGCGCCTTCCTCAATGGCCGGCTCGACCTCGCGCAGGCCGAGGCCGTCGCGGACCTCATTCATGCACGCACCGAGTTGGCGCTCACGGCGGCGGGCGAGCAGCTCGCGGGCAAGCTATCGCAACGCATTAACCTGCTGCGCGACGACCTCGTGAAGACACTCGCGCATATCGAGGCGCACATTGACTTCCCGGACGAGGACATCACGCCGGACACGCGCGGGCAATTACTCGCGCGGCTGGAGCGCGGCGTGACCTTCATGGATGAGCTACTCCGCACGGCGGATGAAGGGCAAATCCTCCGGCGCGGGATCCGCGCCGCCATCATCGGCCGGCCCAACGCGGGCAAGTCCTCGCTCCTCAACCAACTCCTCGGCCACGACCGCGCCATCGTCTCGCCCATCGCTGGCACCACGCGCGACACCATCGAGGAGACGGCGAACATCCGCGGCCTTCCCGTCGTGTTCGCGGACACGGCGGGCCTGCGCGAATCGCGCGACGACATCGAACGCGAGGGCATCCGCCGCACGCGCGCGATGGTGGCGAAGGCGGAGTTGATTCTGCACGTGCTGGACGCGAGCGAGCCGTTATCGGAGGAGGATGAACAACTCCTCGCTGAGTTCGCCGGGAAGAAACGCATCGTGGTGTGGAACAAGGCGGATTTGCTGCGCCCTGCGGATGGAGCGCGGACGCCCACGTCCGCAGCAGCAACCGACCATTCCACGGTGACTGCGGACGTGGGAGTCCGCGCTCCGATCGCTGTCTCCTGCGTCACCGGCGCGGGTATCGAGCAACTCAAAGACGCCATCAAGCAGACCGTCTGGGCCGGCGAAATCCGCGCCGAGATGCTGCAGGTGATGATCAACTCGCGGCATCAGGACGCACTGCAACGCGCGCGCGCGGCCACGGTGCGGACGGCGGAAGCCTTGCGGAGCGAGCGCTCGCTCGAACTCGTGGCAATGGACTTGCGCATCGCGTTCAACGCCGTCGGCGAGGTGGTGGGCAAGACGACGACGGAGGATTTGCTCGACTCGATCTTCAGCCAGTTCTGCATCGGGAAGTGAGCCACGGGGAAGTCATCCGGAAGAATTTTTTAGCCGCGGATGGGGCGAGCAGACCGCAACCCCTCACCCCAACTTTCCCCCTCATCCGATGAAGGGAGAGGGAGCCAGCGTGCGCCGGAGCCACGCGCCGTTTCACCGGATGTCGTTCCGAAACGGGATCACTGCGCCTTCTTCTTGGCCTTGCCGGCCTTCGCTCCCGGTTGGTCGAGGGCTGGTGGACGTGCGTCTTTGAACTGGTCGAGGGCACCTTGCAACAGCTTCGCCGCAGTCGCCGCTTCGCCCGTGAGGGAGGCAACTTTGAGCGGCTGCTTTTCTGCGAGATCCTGGCCGAGGTCATAGAAGTCGCCGGAGCGGTAGAGCTTGAAGCGGTGATTGAAAGCGAGTTCGCGCACGGTCATATCCGCGCCCTGCCGTGGCGAATACCACGAGTAAACCCATTCGCGCGGCTCGCCCGGCTCACCGCGCGCCTGCGGGAGGAAACTGCGGCCATCAAGCTTCAGATTGCCCGGTGCTTTCGCC
>CALQJI020000001.1 GCA_943330855.2 Klebsiella pneumoniae | reverse complement strand
GCGAGGCGACGAGGGTGAGGTCGAAGCGCTCGTTGCGGCGCAGGAAGTCTGCGAAAGTCACGGGGGCTTCGATGCGCGGCAGCCAGGGGTTACCGCATTGCTTCACGGCTTCGAGCGCGGTGGTCTGCCACTTCTCCAGCTTGCTCGCGGCGTGGACGTCGTCGGGCCGCGAGACGGTGTGCTCGGTGAGCAGCGGCACGATGCGTGCCGCGCCGAGCTCAGTGGCCTTCTCGACAATGGTGTCCATGAGCCGGCCCTTGGGCAGCGCTTGCAGGAGTGTCACCGAGCAGGGCAGGGGAGGGTGGGCGATGCGCTCGCGGACGGCGACGCGGACGGCGCGCTTGTCCGCTGTGATGACCGAGCCGCGCGCCTCGACGCCCGCGCCGTCCAGCAAGGTCACGGCGTCACCGGGGGCGAGACGCAGGACGCGGACGGCGTGATGGGATTCCTCCGGCGAGAGCAGAGTCTCTGCGCTATTCGCAGTGCCGGGCGGGATGTGGAAGCGATGCACGGGGCTTAATCCCCCTTCTTAAAAAACCCTTTGGCCTTGGTGAAGAAGCCGGTGGCATCGTCGTGGACGTTGTCGTCTTTGCAGAGTTCGGCGAACTCCATGAGCTTGGAGCGCTGCTCGGCGTTGAGCTTGGTGGGGACTTCGATTTGCACGCGCACAAGGAGGTCGCCGACGCCTTGGCCTTGGATGTTTTGCACGCCTTTACCTCGGATGCGGAAGACGGTGCCATGTTGCGTGCCGCTGGGCAGGCGCACGGTGCTGCTGCCGGCCATGGTGGGCACGTCCACGTCCGCGCCGAGGGTGGCTTGGGTGAAGCTGATGGGCACCTCGCAGATGAGGTCGTCGTTGTCGCGGCTGAAGAGGCCGTGCTCGCGGACGTGGAGGACGACGTAGAGGTCGCCAGCGGGGCCCCCACGGGTGCCGCTCTCGCCGTTGCCGGCGGAGCGCAGGCGCGCGCCGTTGTCCACTCCGGCGGGAATCTTGAGTTTGATTTTCGAGGCGCGCTCGCGGCGGCCAGCGCCCCGGCAGGCGCGGCAGGGTTTGTCAATTTTCCGGCCCGCGCCGTCGCAGTCCGGGCAGGCTTGGGCGACGCTGAAGATGCCTTTGGAGCGGATGATTTGGCCGCGTCCGCCGCAGGTGCCACAGGGCTTGACGGAGGAGCCTGGCTCGCCGCCGCCGCCGCGGCAGGTCTCGCACTGGTCGAGCTTGGAGATGTTGATTTCCTTTTCGCAGCCGAGCACGGCTTCCTCGAACTCGAGCTCGAGGTCGTAACGCAGGTCGGAGCCGCGGCGGGGGCCGGTGGGGTTGCGCTGCTGTTGTTCGCCGAAGAGTTCCTCGAAGATGCTGCCACCGCCGCCGCCACCGCCACCGCCACCGCCGGCGAAGACTTCGCGGAAGATGTCGAAGGGGTCGTGGAAGCCGCCGGCGCTGCCGCGCTGCCCACCGCCGCCCGCGCCGGCTCTCATGCGGGGGTCGAAGGCGGCGTGGCCGAACTGGTCGTAGGCCCCGCGTTTCTGCGGGTCGCTGAGGGCTTCGTAGGCTTCGCCGAGTTCCTTGAACTTCTCTTCAGATGCCTTGTCGCCGGGGTTTTTGTCGGGGTGATATTTCACCGCGAGTTTGCGGTAGGATTTCTTGAGCTCCTCTGCGGAGGCGCCGCGCTCGACTTCGAGCACCTGGTAGTAATCGCGTTTGGTGCTCATGTCGTGGCAGGTGCGGGTGCGGGTGCAGGTGCGGGTTGCTTGGCGACGATGACGGTGGCGGGGCGCAGCAGGCGGTCGCGGAGTTTGTAGCCCATGCGGAGCTGTTGGAGGACGTGGCCCTCGGGGACGGTGGCAGACTCTTGGTGCGAGACGGCTTCCTGCCAGTTGGGGTCGAAGGGCTTGCCGGTGGCGTCGAGTTCTTCGAGGCCGGATTCGAGGAGGGCGGCTTTGAACTGGCTGTGAATCATGCTGACACCGACTTTGAGGGCGTCGGCATTGGCGGTCTGCGCGTTGTTCGCGGCGGCCATGGCCATGTCGAAGTTGTCGAGGACGGGGATGAGTTTGTCGAAGAGGCCGCGGTTGGCGTAGCGGATGTCTTCCTGGCGGTCGCGGGCGGCGCGTTTCTTGAAGTTCTCGAAGTCAGCGCCCTGCCGGAGGAGGCGCTCCCAGTGCTCGTCGGCCTTGGCGGCCTTGGCACGGAGTTCGATCAGCTCGGCGGCGGAAGGGGTGGGGTCTGCCGACGGGGTGGCGTCGGTTTCGGGGGGCGTTGGTTCGTCAGTCATGATGCGGTTTCAAATTCAGGACGCGGAGATTACACAACCCCCCGGTGCGGGGCAACGGTCTCGGTGGGCTGGCAGGGGGCGCAGGGAGTGTTCCTTTCGTCCCCATGCGTGTTTCATCTGCGTTCCCTCCGTGGCTAAAGAACGCTTCCGGTTAAGCCTGCTTCGCCTGCACGGACCGAAACCACTCCACGAACTTCGGGATACCGGTTTCGATCTTCACCGTGGGATTGTAGCCCAGCTTCACCCGGGCCTTGGAAATGTCCGCAAAGGTGATGGGCACATCTCCGGGTTGGGGCGGCTGGCGGTCGATGTTCGCGGTCTTGCCGAGCGCCTGCTCCAGCAGCGCAATCAGGTAGTCCAGCCGCACGGTCTGCGATTCGCCGAGGTTGAAGATGTCGAAGCCGAACTCCTGCCGCGTGCAGGCCAGAATCCCGTCCACCGTGTCGGTCACGTAGGTGTAATCGCGCGCCGTCGAGCCGTCGCCGAAGACGGGGATGGGTTTGCCTGCGCTGATGAGGGAAGCGAACTTATGGATGGCTAGGTCGGGTCGCTGGCGCGGGCCATACACCGTGAAGAAGCGCAGCATGGCGATATCCATGCCGTAAACGTGGTGGTAGGTGTGGCCAAGCGCCTCGCACGCGAGCTTGCTGGCGGCGTAGGGCGAGATAGCGCTGAAGATGGGGTCTGACTCGCTGAAGGGCACCTTGGCGTTCACGCCATAGACCGACGAGCTGCTGGCGATGGTGACTTTGCGCACCGAGCGCGCGCGCGCGGCTTCGAGGAGGTTCACGGTGCCCTCCACGTTCACGCGCTGGTAGAGCGCCGGCTGTTGCAAGCTGGGCCGCACGCCCGCACGCGCGGCGAGGTGGATGACCTGGTCGAACGGCTTGCTGGCGAAGGCTTCTTCCACCGCCGCCGCGTCGGTGAGGTCGCCGTGGATGAAGCTGAACGGGAGCGCGAGGGATTGCAGGTCGCGGAGATTCGCCTGCTTCAAAGCGGGCGAGTAAAAGTCGTTCAAGTCATCGAACGCGCAGACGGAATGGCCGCTGCGCAGCAGCCGCTCGCAGACATGGGAGCCGATGAAGCCCGCGCCGCCGGTGACGAGAATGTTCACGGGGAGCGAGCGTAATAACGGGCGGGGGAAAAGTAATTAGTAATTAGTGCTGAGTCGCAGAAAAGCCGGCGCGGAATCGTCCGTGGCTAATCACTTTTCCCCTTCACCCACTTCACAGCCCTCCATTCACCGAGATCGCGGGGGGCGCGAAAGTGGACTTTACCCCGCACAATAGCGACCCACCCTCTTCGCCACAGACGCCGATGTAACTTCACGACCAATTTCTCCAGCAGGCCCGCCGCTCCGGCGCATGGCTGCTTGTGTGTGCGATTTTGTGTCTGCGCCCGGGTGGAGGGCACGCCGCCGAGCCAGCCACCGCCACGCAGACGAATTTGATGGCGCTGAGTCTGGACGACTTGCTGAAGGTCAAGGTCCAGACCGTCACCAGCGCGGCGAAATACGCGCAGCCCGCCGCGCTGGCCCCGGCCTCCGTCACCATCGTGACCGACCGCGACATTCAGCTCCACGGCTACCGGAACCTCGCCGAGGTGCTGGGCAGCGTGCGCGGCTTTTACTCCACTTCCGATCGCAACTACCACTACCTCGGCGTCCGGGGCTTCAACCGGCCCGGCGATTACAACTCGTGCGTGCTGCTGCTCATTGATGGCCACCGCGTCAACGACGTGGTCTATGACGGCGCGCCCATCGGCAACGACGGCTATCTCGATGTGGACTTGATTGACCGCGTCGAGGTGGTGCGCGGCCCCGGCTCGGCGGTGTATGGTAGCAGCGCGTTGTTCGGCGTGGTGAACGTCATCACGCGGCGGGGCCGGGACGTGAAGGGCGCTGAGGCGTCGCTGACCGCCGGGGCTTACGACTCCTATCAAGGGCGGTTCTCCTTCGGCCAGCAGTTGACCAACGGCGTCGAGTTTCTGCTCTCCGGCACGGTGCGTGAGAGCGCTGGACATGAGCGGCTGGACTTCCCCGCTGGCACGGCGGTCGGGCTGGATAGCGAGTCGGGCCGGAGTTTCTTTGCGAAGCTCGGGGTGCCGGGTCTGGAGCTGACCGGCGGCTTCGAGACGCGCACGAAGCAAATCCCCACCGCGTCCTACGGCACGGACTTCGGCGTGCCGGGCACGCTGACGCGGGACGACCGGGCGTTCGCCGACTTGAAGCTGCAGCACCGTTGGGAGAAGCCGGGCGTGGACCTGCTCGCGCGGTTTTACTACGACTACGACCGGTATCGCGGTTACTACATCTACACGGGCGCGCGGAATGTGGACCCCGCCGAGGGGCAGCGCTGGGGCGCGGAGGTGCAGGTGAGCAAGGAGCTCTGGAGCCGCCACAAGCTCGCCGCTGGCTTGGATTTCCGTAACAGCTTCCAAATCCAGCAGGAAAATTTCGCCGAGGCCCCGTTCGTGCAGAACTTCTCCGACAGCCGCCAGAACACAGTCATCAGTCCCTACCTCACGTCGGAATGGCAGCTCCGCTCCAACCTCAGCTTCCACGCCGGCGCGCGGCCGGACTACTACGACAGCGCGACGCACTCCGCCAACCCGCGGCTGGGCCTGGTCTGGCAGCCGGTGGCGGACACGGTCTTGAAGGCCCTTTACGGCACCGCTTTCCGCGCGGCCAATGCCTACGAGCTGTATTACCACGACGGCCAAGTCGTCGGCGTCTCCTCCTTTTGCGCCGACATCAGCGGGCGCGTGAGCCTGGAGGAGCAGTTGCGCCAATCCCAGAAGATGCAGGCCATCGGCCAACTCGCCGCCGGCATCGCCCACGACTTCAACAACCTCCTCACCGTCATCAAGGGCAACGCCTCCCTGCTCGAATACAGCGGTGCCGAGGCGCTGCCCATCTGGCAAGCCCACCGGGAGGAAATCCGACTGCTCGTCACGGACATGGTCATGCCCGGCGGGATGTCCGGACTGGAACTCGCTATCCGCCTCCACCAAGACCGGCCCGACCTGCGCGTCATTTACTCCAGCGGCTACAGCCCGGACCTGTTCGCCGGCAAAGTGGAGTTGAAGGTCGGGCGCAATTACCTGCCCAAGCCCTACTCCCTCCCCGCGCTGGGCAAAGCCGTGCGCGCTGCGCTGGACGGGGAGGGGATAGGGAGGGGATAGGGAATAGGTGATGGGGGATAGGGGTTGGTTCGTGAGTCTTGGTGGGCGGGCGGGCGGAGGCGTAGGGCCGGCTGACGACTTTCCCCCTATTCCCCATTCCCTATCTCCGATCCCCCCACCCCGTCCCGTCCCCTCACATCACCATCCCGCCATCGACGGCCAGCACCTGCCCCGTGATGTGGCGCGCGGCCGGACTGGCGAGGAAGGCGACGGCATTGGCGATGTCCTCCGGCTGGCCGAGCACACCCAGGGGAATCTGTTTCAACACCTCGGCCCGCAGCTCGTCCTTGAGCACCGCCGTCATATCCGTCTCGATGAAACCGGGGGCCAGCACGTTCGCCGTGATGCCGCGCGAGGCCAGCTCCTTCGCCACCGACTTGGTGAAACCGATGAGGCCCGCCTTGCTCGCCGCGTAGTTCGCCTGCCCGGCATTGCCGATGAGGCCGATGACGCTGGCGACGTTAATGATGCGCCCCGAGCGCTGCTTGAGGAACGAGCGCGTGAAAGCCTTCGTGAAGTTGAACGCGCCCTTGAGGTTCGTGTTGATGACCACGTCCCAATCCGCCTCGCTCATGCGCATGAGCAAGCCATCGCGCGTGACGCCCGCGTTGTTGACGAGGATGTCCACCTTGCCCGCGTCCGCCAGAATCGTCCCCGCGGCGGCCGTCACCGCCGCGTTATCCGCCACGTCCACCGCCACCGCCCACGCGCGGCGGCCCAGCGCGCGCACCTCGACGGCGACCTTCTCCGAGTTCTCCGCCGTGCGCGACACACAGACCACATCCGCGCCCTCGGCAGCGAATTTCAAAGCAATCGCGCGCCCGATGCCGCGCCCCGCCCCCGTGACCACCGCGACTTGTCCGTTCAAAGAATTCATAAGCCCGGATTTGTCGGCGGGTGCGGAGGTGAAGTCAATTCGTGAATCCAGTCTGCCCGGAGAGGAATTGAACCCACACAGATTCAGGGCGGAATACAGATAGTTTCACTCCGTGTTCCGCCCCGAATCTGTGTGGTCATCTTCGGCGCGGGTCTCAACGCGGTGCGGCTTCCAAGCCACGATACGCCGGGTCCGCTCCCGTGATCTCCGCCCACAACTCGCCCGGCGTGATCCGCCGGTCACGCGAACGGTTCACCCACTCCACCTCCGTCAGCGCACCGGGCGCGGTGAAACGGATGCCCCAGATCGGGTCGAAGGCCTTCGCCGAGAGCGAATACCTCATGTCGCCGATGACCGCTGCGTCCCCCGGCGCGCGCGCCAGCCAGCCGTTAGAAAACCAAGCGAACCGCTCAAAGGACCGCAGCGGCCCGTTGCGCGCCGCCTCGACGGGCGAGAGATCGCCCCGCCTCACCAGCGGGAGCGACGCGCCCTCTCGCACCGTCGCCGCACCCATCCACGGCACGCGGAACCGGTCGCTGTAGATGCGTCCGTCGTGCAAGTAGAGCGAGCGCCAGACGAGGTGATTGGCGAGCGTGGGCATGACCTCGCTGCGTTCCTGACGATGGCCACGAGCGGCTGCCAATTGAGTTTGGGCTGCGTGCGCGCGGGCCTTCTGCGCCGCGCCAATTGCCAGATAAGCAGTGCAGAAACCCAGCCCGGCCCACACCCAGAGATACGTGCGCAGCACCGAGCGCCGGTCCGGTTCCAAATCGGAAGTCGGAAGTTCGAAGTCGGAAATGGCTTTTGCCACCAACCCCACCAGCAACGCCCCGGTAAAGACCGGGTCAACGATCGAGATGAAATCCCAGCCGAACCGGTGCTGGCTGAACGGCACGAGGAATTGCGTTCCGTAACTCGTGCAAGCGTCCAGCAGGATGTGCGACCAGCACGCGATCAGCCCACACAGGAACAACGCGATGCGCTGTTCCTTGAACGCCGAGCGGAAGCACCACGGCAATGCGGCGGCCCAGGCAATCACTGGCGAGAAAATAAACGAATGCGTGAAATGTCGGTGCAATTCCACGTTCAGCAGTGGGTCACTCGCGCTGTGGATGAGGAAGTCCGCATCCGGCAGTTCCGCCGCCACCACACCGATGACTGTGGCCCGCCAGCCGAGCCGCCTTCCGAAGGCGACTTGGCCGAGCGCCGCTCCAAGGAGCGCGTGAGTGAGCGTGTCCATTGCGCCGGTTCCCTTCTTTCTGCGCTCCTTATAAAAATCTCACCTCCTCGCTCAGAGGTATTTCTTCAGCAACGGCGCGAGTTCCTTCTTCGTCTTCGCGGGCCAGACTTTCGGGTCCGTCATGATCGCGTTGTGGAGGGCGGAGTGGCAGGGCCAAGTCGGCTCGGTGGGGATGAGCGGTAAGACGTGTTGGATCGTGCGCTGGGCGGTCGCGGCGTTGCGCTTGAGGTTTTCGATGACCAGCTCGACGGTCACGTGCGCCTCGTCCACCTTCCAACAATCGTAGTCGGTGATCATCGCCATCGTCGCGTAGGCGATCTCCGCCTCGCGGGCGCACTTGGCCTCGCCGAGGTTCGTCATGCCGATGACGTCGTAGCCGAGTTTGTGGTTGGTGAGCGACTCGGCGCGGGTGCTGAAGGCGGGGCCTTCCATGTTCACGTAGGTGCCGCCGTTGTGGACGCGTGCCTTCTGCGCTTTGGCGGACTTGAGCAACAGTCGGCGTAACTCCTCGCAGATGGGATCCGCAAAGGCGACGTGTGCGACGATGCCGCGCCCGAAGAAGGTGTGTTCGAAGTCGCGCTTGGTGCGGTCGAGGAACTGGTCCGGCAGCACGATATCGCAGGGTTTGTATTTCGCCTGCAAAGAGCCGACGGCGCTGACGCTGATGACCCAGTGGACGCCGAGGGATTTCATCGCCCACATGTTGGCGCGGTGGTTCAGCTCGCTCGGGAGGAGACGGTGGCCGCGCGCATGGCGTGGGAGGAAGACAACTTCACGGCCCGCAAGCTGCCCGGTGAGGAGTTCATCGGAGGGATCGCCGAAGGGTGTTTTGACCTTCACCCATTTCTGATCGGTGAAGCCCTCTATGTGGTAAAGTCCGCTGCCGCCAATGATGCCGATGCGATGTGTTGCCATGTGACGGGAGGATAGACAGCGGCCTCGCCCGTGCGCCAGTCGGCAAAAATTCGCGGACGGCGGGCTCAGTAGTAATTGTTGCTGTTGGCGAAGGCGATCGATTGCAACTGAATCTTCGACGTGCCGTTCAGCTCCACGTGGCCGTCCCCGAACAGGAGGTTGATGGAGTCCACCTTGTTGTTCCACGGGTGACCCTCGGTGCTCGTGTTGAGCAAGGCTGTGCAGCGGTCTGTAAGGATGGGAAGCCGGGCGGCGAACGCGTCCTCCACTCGCTCCGGCCAGTGGTCGCTGATCCGGTTAGTGCCGGTGTTTTGGGGGGACTTGCGCCCGCCGTTCATCCGCGGCACCCACCAGTTGTGCCCCTCCAGGATGGCGAACGAGGTGTAAACGCGCTGGTAATAGGCGTTGAGATCCGCGGTGGATTGCACCGGGCGACCCAGATTGGCCTGACACCACACGTTGATAGGATCAATCGCCCTCGGCTTCACCGGGCAAAACCACATCGGGACGGTCATGCCTTGCGCGGTCATCGCTGGCACCAGTTCAAGTGGGACGTCCCAAGTATTGGCTCCGGTGCCGGGCATGGCCCACGAAGGGAAGCGCCCGTCCCCATCGGTCGCATAGGAATACACAGCCACGCCCCACTGTTTGTAGTTCGAGGTGCATTGCGTGACCTTGGCCTTGAACTTCGCGCGCGCCAACGAGGGCAGCAGCATGCCGGCGAGGATCGCGATGATGCCGATGACAACGAGCAGTTCGATGAGGGTGAACGCGCGGTTCACACGCGTGCTGCGGAGCAGGTTTGTTGAGTGCATATCAGTTGAGTGGGGCATTGACGGGCGTGCGCCACGGCTTCTTCACCGGTGCCCCGCGCCCCGACCACACGCCGGGATCTGAACCAGTTTCCGGTTGAAACTCCCTCGCTTCCTCCCCACATTCGCGACCCATGAAAAGTCAGTTCACCGGCCCGGTCTATGTCGTGCGCGATAACATTGATACCGACCAGATCATTCCCGCGCAGTATCTCACGCTCGTGCCGACCATCCCGGCGGAATACGAGAAGCTCGGCGCCTACGCGCTCGTCGGCCTGCCCGATGCGCTTTATCCCGCGCGATTCGTCAAGCAAGGTCAGCTCGACAGCGAGTTCACCATCATCGTCGCGGGTCGGAACTTCGGCTGCGGCAGCTCCCGCGAGCACGCGCCCATCGCCATCGGCTCCGCCGGTTGCCACGTCGTGCTGGCCGAGAGCTTCGCGCGCATCTTCTTCCGCAACAGCGTCGCCACTGGTGAGCTGTATCCCTGCGAACTCACGGCGCGCCTGTGCGAGGTGCTCAAGACCGGCGAGGTGGTGACGGTGGACCTCGACGCGCTGACGGTGACAGTCCAAGCAACCGGCGCAGTGCATTCCTTCAAGCCGCTCGGCGACGTGCGCCCGGTGGTGGATTCCGGCGGCCTCTTCAACTACGCGCGCCAAACTGGGATGATCCCCGCCGCCGCGTAGCCGCGTAGTCGCAGGCTTCAGCCTGCGCTTCGGATTCATTTCATTCGCAACCTGAAAGTTGCGACTACGAAAGCCTGCTTGAGCAAAGCCTTCACTCGCGAAGACGACCAACTGGAGCCGCCCGTGGTCACGCGGCGCGTCTCCTCGCTGCCGCCCGGCGTGCAAAATCTGATGACTGCCGATGGGGCACAGCGTCTCCGTGAGGAATTCGCCCTCCTCCAAGCCGCCCGCGAGCAGCTTCTCGCGGCGAAGGGCGACCCCGACAAACCCCAGAAACTCGCGGCCATCGAACAGCGCGCTGTGCTCCTCGACGATTGCCTCCGCACCGCTTCCGTCGTCCAGCCGCCCACTGCGCTCGACAACCGCGTGCGTTTCGGCGCGACGGTGACGGTGCGGGGAGCGGACAACGGCGAGGTGCGCCACCGCATCGTGGGCGTGGACGAGGTGGACTACGACCGGGGCTGGGTGAGCTGGCGTTCGCCCATCGCGAAGGCGTTGCTCAACGCGAGTGTCGGCCAGCGCGTGCGGCTGAAGCTGCCCGGCGGCGAGACGGAGTTGGAAATCGTGGCGGTCGCCTACGAGTAGCGGGACCGCGACCTCCCCCGGAATAGTTCGTTGCCGATTCGCAGCCAGATACCTCAACGGAAAGCCGACAGGGAGTGTTCAACCACGAATAGAAAATGGGCGTTTCAGAGCGCCCGTTCCTTATGCCAGCCGGTGCTTTGCTCGTAGGCGTGCGCGAGCTTGAGGATGGTTTCTTCGCCGAAGGGTTTGCCGAGGAACTGCAGGCCGATGGGGAGCCGAGGTTGAGAGTTGTTCGCAAAGCCGCAGGGGAGGCTCAGGCCGGGGATGCCGGCGAGGTTGCAGCCGATGGTGAAGATGTCTGAGAGATACATCTGGAGTGGGTCGCCGGATTTCTCGCCGGCCTTGAACGCGGGCGTGGGCGTGGTGGGCGTGACGATGGCGTCCACTTGCTCGAAGGCGCGGAGGTAGTCCTGCCGGATGAGGGTGCGGACCTTCTGCGCGCGCAGGTAGTAGGCGTCGTAGTAGCCGCTGCTCAGGACGTAGGTGCCCAGGATGATGCGGCGTTTCACCTCGGCACCGAAGCCGGCGCCGCGTGTCGCGGAATACATTTCGAGGATTTTGTTCTCGTCACCCCCATCGCTGCCCGCTTCCACGCGCGCGCCGTAGCGCACGCCGTCGAAGCGGGCGAGGTTCGCGGAGGCCTCGGCGGTGGCGATGATGTAATAGACCGCGACGTCGTGGTCAGTGTGGGGGAGGGAGACTTCTTGGACGGTGGCCCCGAGGGATTGAAGGTGCGTGACGGCGGCGTCCACGGCGCGTTTCACCTCGGGGTCGAGACCGCCGACCATGAACTCCTTCGGCAGGCCGAGGCGGAGGCCGCGAATATCGCCGGTGAGTGCCTTTGTGTAACTCGGAACGGGCTGCGGGATGCTGGTGGCATCGCGTTTGTCGTGGCCGCTGATGACTTTGAGCAAGGTCGCCGCGTCGCGCACGTCCTTGGTGAAGGGGCCGATCTGATCGAGCGAGCTGGCGAAGGCGACGAGGCCGTAACGCGAGACGCGCCCGTAGGTGGGCTTCATCCCGACGACGCCGCAGAGGGCGGCGGGTTGGCGGATGGACCCGCCGGTGTCGCTGCCGAGCGAGGCGATGCATTCGTCCGCCGCGACGGCTGCCGCGCTGCCGCCGGAGGAGCCACCGGGGATGCGGGTGGTGTCCCACGGGTTGCGCGTGGTCTGGAAGGCGGAGTTCTCGGTGGAGCTGCCCATCGCGAACTCGTCCATGTTCAAGCGCCCGAAGATGACGGCCCCGGCGGCCTTGAGCTTCTCCACGACGGTGGCGTCGTAGGGCGAGACGAAGTTGCCGAGGATTTTCGAGCAGCAGTTGAGCGGGTGGCCCTGCACGGCGAGGACATCCTTCAGCGCGATGGGCACGCCGAGGAGCGGTTGGCGTGCGAAGTCCGCACCGGCGGCAATGGCCCTGTCCGCCGCGTCCGCCTGCGCGAGTGCGTCGGCGGGGTTGTGGCTGATGAAGGCGCGGATGTCGCCGTCCACGCGCGCGACCTGGTTGAGGCACGCCTGCATGGCTTCGCGTGCGGAGACCTGGCGGCTGGCTAGCCGGGTGGTGAGTTCGGAGATGGTGAGGCGGTGGAGCATTTTCTATAAGGAGAGCAGGAGCGCAGGAGAAAGGGCGGAAGGTGGGTTTGCACAAGTTCCTTCATGCCAGCCAGCCAGCCTGATGAAAAATTTCATTCGACCACCTTGGGCACGACGAAGAGGCCGTTGGCTTTCTTGGGGGCGTTGAGCAGCGCGTCCTCATTCGCCAAGCTGGGCCGCGTCTCGTCGGCGCGGAAGATGTTCACCATCGGGAAGGCGTGGGCGGTCGGATCGACGCCGGTCACGTCCACTTCTTTGAGTTTTTCGATGTAGCCGAGGATGTTGCCGAGCTGCGCGGCGAGTTTTTGTTCCTCCTCCGGGGTGAGTTTCAGTCGCGCGAGATGCGCGACGTATTTGATGTTGAAGTCGGACACGGGCGCGAAGCTAGGGTTCGAGGTTTAAAGTTCAAGGTTCAAAGTCGGGGGCTGTCGCAGATGAAAGCTGAGAGTTGAAGAGTTGAAGCGTGTCCACTTCACCCCTCCCCCTGCTTCAACTTTCAGCTTTCAACTTTCAACTGCCCCGCCTCACGTCTCGTCAAATTTCCGCTGAAACAAATCCACGATCTCCGCGACGGCCAGCGCGGCGTCCTTGCCGCTGACCTCCAGTGTGAGCCTGCTGCCGGGGCCGGCGGCGAGCATGAGCAGGCCCATGATGCTTTTGCCGTTGATGCGTTCGCCGTCCTTTTCGAGGAAGATGTCGCAGGTGTAGCGGCTGGCGATCTTGACGAACATCGCCGCTGGGCGGGCGTGGATGCCGACCTTGTTGGCGACGATCAGCTCCCGTGTAATCACGGTGTCATCGGCCTTGTTTTTCACTGCGCTCATCTGCGCTGGAGCATGGTTCAAGATGCGGTGGGGTGGAAGCCCGTTTTCACAGACCGTGAGGCGCGGTTGCCATTTGTGCCACCAGTCGCTCGTTGAGTTCCTTGGCCGGATTGTGGCCCGCGCGGCGCAGCTTGGTGTGGAGCGCGGCCACTTCGATGAGTCGCGCGAGGTCGCGTCCCGGCCGCACGGGGATGGTCATGTGCGGCAGGGGCACGCCGAGGATTTCCATGTGGGCTTCTTCCATGCCGAGTCGATCCACATCCTTCACTTCGTCCCATGCCATGAGGGTGACGATGAGGTCGATGCGTTTCTCCTGCCGGATGCTTTTCGCGCCGAACATCGCCGCCACGTTTACGATGCCGATGCCGCGAATCTCTATGTGGTTGCGCGTCAATTCGGGGCTGGTGCCCACGACATCGCGCCCATCCACCAGCATCACCTTGGTCATGTCGTCGGCCACGAGGCTGTAGCCGCGCTCGATGAGGGCGAGGATGCTTTCGCTCTTGCCGATGCCGCTGTCGCCGCGGATGAGCACGCCCACGCCGTGGATATCCACCATGCTGCCCATCTCGCTGGCGCGCGGGGCGAAGAGCTGCTCCAGCGCGAGGGTGGCGAGGTTGATGAACTTCATCGTGATGAGGGACGACTTGAGGATGGGAATGTCCTTGAGCTCGGCGGCGCTCAAACAATCGCGGTCCGGCGCGAGGTCGCGACAAAAGACAAGGCACGGGAGCTTGTAGTTGAAGAGCTTTGCGTAGCGTTGCTGCCGCTCCTCGCGGGGCAAGGTTCGGAGATACGTGACCTCTGCGTGGCCCATGACCTGCACGCGCTTACGCGCGAAGTATTTCGTGTGGCCCGCCAGCGCGAGGCCGGGGCGGTTCACCGTCGGCTCACGGATGATGCGCTTGAGGCCGGTTGCGCCGCCCATGAGCTTGAGGTCCAGCTTGGCGGAGTGGTCCGTGTAGAAACGCTGGACGGTGATGGCTTCGCGGGTCATGGCGTGGCGATGAAAGGTGGGGACAGTGTGGGCGCGGGGCGGGCGTCTGCCAAGGCCGTAGCGGCTGGCCACCGGAGGAGTTGCCCGCGAATCACGCGAAGCATCGTGAATGGGGAACAGGCCGCACGTAGCGCGGCGTCTTCATTCGCGTGCATTCGCGGGCGGAACCGCTTCCTCAAGCCCCCGCCAGCAGGTCGAACTTCGCCGCGAGCGCGAAGTCCTTCTCCGTCAAGCCGCCCGCGTCGTGCGTTGAGAGCGCGAGCGTCACCTTGTTCCAACGGATGTCGATGTCCGGGTGATGCCAAGCCTTCTCCGCCGCCTTCGCGAGGGCATTCACGAACTTCATCGCGACGACGAAGTCCTTGAACTCGAACGTGCGGGTGATAACGGCAGCCTTGCGCCGCCACTGCGGGACTGTGGGCAACGCCACTTTGATCTGCGCCGGGGTGAGTTTGGTCATGCCCAAGGATTGCCACACGCCGCGCGGCGGGTCACGCCAAAGCTCCGCGAGTCCAAACTCGACACCGCTTCCGCCTGCCGATACATACGACCGCATGAACGCACTCACGAAACTCTCCCCGCTGCTGCTCGCCCTCGGCCTCAGTCTCCCGCTCGCCGCCGCCGAGCCGGGCAAGGTGGCCTCGCTGTTCGACGGTAAAACCTTCAGCGGCTGGGAAGGCGACACGAACAAAACCTTCCGCATCCAGGACGGCGCGATAGTTGGCGGCGGCATGACGGACAAGGTGCCGCGCAACGAGTTCCTCTGCACCACGCGCCAATACACCAACTTCGTGTTGCGGCTGGAGTTCAAACTCCTCGGCGGACCCAAGGCCAACGCCGGCGTCCAGATTCGCACCCAACGCATCCCCAAGCACCACGAAGTCAGTGGCTATCAGGCCGACATGGGCGACGGATGGTGGGGCAGCCTCTACGATGAATCACGCCGTAACAAAGTTCTCGCCAAGGCCGACCCGCAAGTGACCGACAAGCTCGTGAAGCGCGACGACTGGAACACCTACGAAATCCGCTGCGAGGGCAAACGACTCCGCCTCACCATCAACGGCACGCAGACGGTGGACTACACCGAGGGCGAGGAGAAAATCCCGCAGTTCGGCATCATCGCCGTGCAAATCCACGGCGGCCCGCCGAGCGAAGCGTGGTATCGGAAACTCGCCATCGAGGAACTGCCTTAACCGGAGCCATGCAGTTGAGCCACGGATGGAACACGGAGCAGCACGTGAGCTTTTCGCCGTTGGGCTCCTGCGTTCCTCATTCCCCTCTGGTGGCCGCGTTCATCTCGTCCCCATCCGTGGCTAAAGAATGCTTCCGCTGGCTACGCAGCAATCTCAGCACGCGGCTGCGCTAATTTCCGCACCACCCAACCCGCCGCCGCGAAGCCGAACGCCCCGGTCACAAACGTCGCCGAGCCGTAGCCCGATTCGCAATTCAGGCGCGGCGCGGCTTGGCTTCCCGGACCCTCCACCGCGCACGCCGGCGGCTCCGGCGACACCGGCGGTTCTGCTGAGAAGACGCAGGCCACGCCCAGCTTCTGACCCGGTGGGGGGAAGCCGTGTTGCTGCCGCAACCGCTTGCGCACCTCCGCCAGCAAACGGTCATGGTTCGCATCCGCCAAGTCCGTCACGCGCACCCCCGTCCCGTCCAGCCGCCCACCCGCCGCCCCGCACGCGATGACGGGCAGGTTGCGTTCGCGACACAGCGCGAGCAGCCGACACTTGTTCCCGAGCGCATCAATCGCATCCACCACGTAGTCGAACTCCGGGGCGAACAGCCGTTGCGCCGACTGCTCGGTGAAAAACTCCGTGACCGCGCTCACGCGGCACTCCGGGTTAATGAGTCGCACGCGCTCCGCCATCACCTCCACCTTCGCGCGGCCCACCGTGCTGTCGAGCGCGTGGAGCTGGCGGTTGATGTTCGTGACGCAGACCTCATCGAGGTCAATGAGCGTCAACGCGCCCACCCCCGAGCGCGCCAGCGCTTCCACCGTCCACGAGCCCACGCCGCCGATGCCCACGACGCACACGTGCGCGGCGCGGAGTCGGGTCAGCCCTTCGTCCGAAACCAGCCGTGCGATACCACCGAAACGCTGAACCGAATCAATCATCTGGGCGGAGGGTAACGGCTCCGTGCCCGCGTAGCCAACGAGACATTGGGGTGCCTCACGGCACCGGCTTGATCTCCACCTTCCGCACGACGGTCGTCGTCTGGTAGGTCGCGATCCCGAGGGGGACGGAGCTTTCGATCTCGCCGAAGCGCATCGAGATGCGGCGGTCCTTGAGGTCTTGGTCCACGACCTTGTCGTCGTTGACCCATGCCTCCAGTTTCGCGGGCGTCACCTTCATGCGGATGCGGAACCACTTGTCCTTCTCGTAGCCGAGGAACTTCGTGGTGTCGTTCTCCGAGGCGTCGAGGCCGTCGATGCTGGAGATGCCGGTGGTCGCGCCGCCCCAGCCGCCCAGCACGAGCGTCGCGTGCGCCTCGCCGACGGGGAAGGTGAGGCCGATGAAGAAGTCGTTGCCCTGCACCTTGAGGGCTTCGAGGGTGATCTCGAAGTTCGTCTTTGGCACCGCGTTGGTAAACGTGATGCCGCTGAGGGATGCCCCGGCGTCAATGCGGAGGACGGGGCCTTGCCCCTTAAAGTTCGGCTCCACGGTCACTTCGCCAGCCCCGGCGAACCCGGAGTCTTTCCAGCCGGTGAGGGTCTTGCCGTCGAAGAGGCTCTTCGCGGCGGCGGTCGTTGAGGCGGTGGCCCCGGGCTTGGCTTTGCAGCACGCGCAGTCCGGTGTGCTGCATCCGGTAAACAGAGCTGCAACCAGCGACACAGCAGCCATCCAAGAGCGAGTTCGCAGAGTCTTCATTAGTGCTAGTCAGTGCAGGTTAGTGGTGCTTCCGCTCAGTGCGACGTCGCTTTTTCGGAACCGAGGCCGGTGTTCGCGCGGACGGTCAGCTCGGCGAACTTCGTTTCGCTCGCGCGGTCATTGCTCATCAGCGTGGCAATCCACGCGGCGATGAAGCCCAGCGGGATGCTGACGATGCCGGGGTTCTTCAATGGGAACCACGGCGCGGCGTTGATGAGCGCCTTGCCGTTCGGGTCCATGACGCTCGGGCTGAGAATGATGAGGACGATGCTGCCGACGAGGCCGACGCCCAGGCCCCAGACCGCGCCCGCTGTGTTGAAGCGCTTCCAGAAGAGCGAGAGCACGATGACCGGCAGGTTCGCGCTCGCCGCGACGGCGAAGGCGAGCCCGACGAGGAACGCGACGTTGATGGTCTGCAACTTGATGGCGAGCAGGATGGCCACTGCGCCCACGACGAACGCCGCGATGCGCGCGACGCGGACTTCCTCGCCGGGCGCGCGCTCCGTGCCGTGGTGGAGGACGTTCGTGTAGAAGTCGTGCGCGAAGCTCGTGCTGGCGCTGATGGTCAAGCCAGCGACAACCGCGAGGATGGTCGCGAAGGCCACGGCGCTGATGAAGGCGAAGAAGATTTCGCCCCCGAGTTCCTTGGCCAGCAGCGGGGCGCTCATGTTCTCCACGCTGATGTTGGCGGGCGTCAGGATGGTGGCCGCGCCGAAGCCGAGGAACGTCGTCATGATGTAGAACGCGCCGATGATGGCCATCGCCCACACGACGCTGATGCGCGCGGTCTTCGCGTCCGGCACGGTGTAGAAGCGCACGAGGACGTGTGGCAACCCCGCGGTGCCGAAGACGAGCGCGAGGCCGAGCGAGATGAGGTCAATCGGCCCCCAGCCCTTCGTGACTTCGAGGCCGAAGATGAGGCCGGGCTTGAGGAAGTCCTTGTGGACGACGACTCCGTCCGCGCCTACCACGGGAACTTTGCCGATGGCGTCGAAGAACTTCACGAAGCTGTAATCAAAGTGTTTCAACACGAGAATGCTCAGGAAGAGCGAGCCGCTCATGAGCAAGATGGCCTTGATGATTTGCACCCAGGTCGTCGCCAGCATCCCGCCGAAGACGACATACACAATCATCAGCACGCCGACGCCGGTGACGGCCCATTCGTAGCCCACGCCGGGGAGCAGCAGTTTCACCAGCGCGCCTGCGCCGACCATTTGCGCAATCATGTAGAAGGTCGAGACGGTGAGCGTGGAGAGCGCGGCCATCGCGCGCACGGGGCGCGGCGAGAGGCGGTAGGCGAGCACGTCTGCCATCGTGTATTTGCCGGCGTTGCGCAGCGGTTCGGCGACGACCAGCAGCACGGTGAGATACGCGACCAGCCAGCCGACGGAATACATGAAGCCGTCGTAGCCCTTGAAGGCAATCATGCCCGCGATGCCGAGGAAGCTCGCGGCGCTCATGTAGTCGCCCGCGACGGCGAGGCCGTTCTGCCACGCGGTGATGCCGCGCCCGGCGGCGAAGTAGTTGCTCGCGCCGGTGGACTTGCGTGCGGACCAGTAGGTGATGCCCAGCGTCACGAGGACGAAGGCGAGGAACATCCCGAGCGCGGGGGTGAATTGGAAACCGACGGGCGCGGCAGCGGGTGCGCTGGCGGCGGCGGCGAGGAGGAAGTTCATTTCGATTGGCCTCCCTTGGGCGTGTCGAGCTGGGCGATGATGGCGGCGGCTTGGTCATCGAACTTCGCCGCCTTGCGCACGTAAACGAACGCCACGGCCCACGCCATGAAGAACTGCGAGAGCGCGAAGAGGTAGGCGACATTGACCGGCCCGACGCGCTTCTCCATCAGCGCGGGGAACCAGCCGACGAGCACCGGCAGCGCGAAGTAATAGACTGTGAAGAACACCGTCGTCGGCACGATGAAGGCGGCCTTGGCCTTGAGCAGCGCGCCGAACTCCGGCATGACCATGACACGGTTCCAGTCCACCGGGTCCGCATCCTCGTCGGCGGTTTGCTCGTGGGCGGGTGGCGGGCTGGAGTGGCCAAGCCGCGCGATGTCGGTCTCCGCACCGACGGCAGGCGTCAGGTCGCGGTCGGGAGTGGGTTGTTCAGGCATAGTGGTAAAGCGGGCGACAGGATGGGAACGGGGCGGGGGGAGGTCAAGGCGGGAGGGCGAAAGAATTCGGGCCGAACAACTTGAATCCCATCACCTCCCGACCCCGTCTGCTTTCCGTGCCGTTGTTCCCGCTGGTCGTGTTAAGCGTCCGGCGCACTTTGTCCAAACCATGAACTGCAAAACCTTCCTCGCGCTGGCGGCTGCCGCCTTCGCCCTGTCCACCGAGCCCGTCCGCGCCGACCTCGCGACGAGTGGCGACAAGTTGCTCCAGCAGGAACTTCGGCAGGAGCAAATCAAGGCCACCACCTCGCGCGTCGGCGTGCAGCTCGGCGCAGTCATCGAGGAATACGAGCGCAATGGTCTCGAAGGCGACGACGTGGTCGTGCTCAAGGCCATCCGCAGCGTGCTCGGCAAGTTGACCGAGAAGGAAATCGCCCGCGTCGTCGGCCTTCTCCAGCAGACCCGCACCGGCACCGATGCCGACGCCAGCCGCCGAAACGCCCTCGACGCCTTCGCCGGTCAGAAGGGCGTCACCGTCCAGCTCCGCGCGCTCCTCCTCGAGTATCAGCGCCAGCAGATTTTGCAGGAAATCGCCTCCCGCTTCGCGCAACTCGCCCGCCGCCAGGGTGAGAATCTCAAGGAGGTCGTCGGCCTCGCCAGCTTGACCAAGGGCCGCGACGCCCGCCGCACCGAGACCGCGCACATCGTCGCGCTCCAGCTTCAGGAGACCGAGCAGAGCACCATCGGCGACGAGGCGAAGATTGTGTTGGCGAAGCTCGCGAAGGTCGTCGCCGCGATGGACGGTCCCGCCGCCGAGCGGCCGCGCACCGCGTTGACAAAGGCCGAGGATTCCCGGCTCGCCGCCACGCTGGTGTCGGCCACGGGTGACTTGAAGTCCGCCAACTTGCTCTCCGCCGCCGGAAACGAGAAGCGCGCCCGCGACGTGTTCCAAGACCTCGCCAAGCTGCTCCTCCCCGCTCGCGACAACCTCGAAGTGATGAAGCAGGCGGTGCGTGATCTGGAAAAAGCCATCGCCCAGCAGAAGGAAGTCAAAGAGGAAACCAAGCAGGCCACCCAACCCAAAGCCGAGAAGACCGACGTCGCCGAAGCCGAGAAGAAGCAGGCCGAGGTCGTGGACAAAACCGATTCCATCCGCGCCGATGTGGAGAAGGCCGCGCCGAAGGCCGCCGAGGAACTCAAGGCCGCCGTCGAGAAACAGCAGGAAGCCCGCGCGCAGTTGCAGCCGGACCAAGCGCCCAAGCGCACGCCGCAAAATGAGCCGGTTGCCACCGAGAAGCAGGAGCAGGCCCTCGCCAAGATGGCCGAGGCCAAACAGACCTTGGAAAAGCAAATCGCCATCGCCGAGGCGGCGCAACAGAAACCCAAGGACAAACTCGCTGACTTGAAAGAGTTGAAGAAGAAGGTGGAAGAACTCGCCGCCAAGCAGGAGTTGGTGAAGGAAAACGCCGCGCAGGCCGAGAAGGCTGCTGCCGCCGAGAAGAAGCCGGAGCTGCTCGCCGAGCAGGCCAAGAAGCAGGAGTCCGTGAAGGCCGAGACCCAGCAGACCCAGCAGGACGCCGCCGCCAACGCCCCCGACGCCGCCAAGACCCTCGGTGAGGCCGCGCGCCAGCAGGAGAAGTCCCAGCAAGCTCTCGAAAACAAGGCCAACGCCCCGATGGCCCAGCAGGCCGCGAAGGACGCGCTCGACAAGGCCGCGCAGCAGCTTGACTCCCAAATCGCCAAGCTGGAGAAGGCCAAGGAAGACCTCGCCAAGCTCGAGAAGCTCGGCCAGGAAATTGGGAAGATTATGCAGGAGCAGCAGAAGGTCTCGACGGACACCGCCAAGGCCGCCGAGAAGCCCGACAACAAGCCCGCCCCGCAGACCGCGAAGGAACAGGGTGACGTTGCCGCGAAGACCGAAGCCGCCAAGGCCGACGCCAAGGAGCTTGCCCCCGAAGCCGCCAACGCCCTCAACTCCGCCAAGGAGAACATGGCCGCCGCCAAGGCCGACTTGGAGAAGCCCGATGCCGCCGCCGCCCGTCCCGACCAGGCGAAGGCCATGGCCGACCTCCAAGCCGCCAAGGCTGCCGTGGACCAGAAGAAACAGGAGCTCGCCAACGAACTCGGCCAGCCGCCCCCGAACAACACTCCTCAGCTCGCCAAGGCCGCTGAGGCCGTCGCCGCCGCGCAGCAGCAGGTGAATCAGGCGCTAGCAAAGCTGGACCAGCCCGCCGGCTTGCAGGAGGCCCTCAAGCAGAAGCAGCAGGAGATTGCCGCCGCGCTCGGTGAGAAGGCTAAAGCCCAGCCGCAGTCCAAGCCCGTCGCCGAAGCGAAGCAGGCGGCGGAGAAGGCGGCGGAGAAGCTGGCACAGAATGATTTGAAAGTCGCTGTCGGCGAGATGGCCAAGGCGCAGAAGGGCCTCGAAGCCGCGCAAGCCGAAGGCCAACCCGCTGGCGAGAAGCCCGACGGTGCCCCTGCGGACGCGAAGCCTGCCGATGCGAAACCCGGTGAAGGCAAACCCGGTGAAGGCAAACCCGGTGAAGGTAAGCCCGGTGAAGGTAAGCCCGGCGAAGGCAAGCCCGACGGTGCCCCGCAAGCCGCCAAGCCCCAGCCCTCGCTCCCGCAGCTCGCGAAGCAGCAGTCCGACGTGAAGGCCCTGACCGAAGCCCTCGCCGCGTCGCAAGCCGCGCAACAAGCCGCCCAGCCGCTCGACTCCGCCGCCCAGGCCATTGCCCCGCTCGCCGCCGGTGAAGCCGGTCCGCTCCCGCAACAGGCGCAGGACGCGTTGCAGAAAGCGCTGGAAGCACTCACCCAAGCCGCTGCGCAAGCCGAGGCCGGTAAGGCCCAGCCCGCGCAAGGCAACGCCGAAGCCGCCCAGCAGTCGCTCGCCCAAGCCGCCGCCGCCCTCGCCCTCGCTCAGGAAGGCGTCGGGAAGCAGCAGGCGCAGCAGGGCAAGGGGCAAAACGGTCAGGGCGAGAGCCAGCAGAAGGGCAAAGGCCAGGCGAAGGGGCCAGGCGAGAGTTCTCCGGAGGCCGGCAGCAAGGAAGGCCAGGGCGACGGCAAGAAAGGCAATTTCGACGGTCAGGCTGGCGCCGATGGCAAGGGTCGTGGCGAAGTGAAGGGAGCCAGCGGCTTCCTCGGCCTCCCCACCCGCGACCGCAACGCGATTCTCCAAAGCCAGACCGAACGCGCCCCCGAGGAATACAGCCCGCTCGTCGAGCAGTATCTCAAGAACCTCTCCGACTCCGCCGCGCGTTCGCGGAAGAAGTAGTTCATGGGAGCGCTCGCACCGCGCCTGCATCCGCGAGGTCTTGGAGTGCGCCAGCCCTCTGGCGCTTTGGCCGGGCGCGTCGTTACCAAGATCGTCGAAAAAGCGGCAGCGGGCTGCCTCACTCCAAGACGCTGGCGTGCGGCCCTCGCCGCCTTCCTTCTCCTCGCGCTAGCCGTTCGTCCCGCCGCCGCTCACACCGCCTCGCTCACGCGGGTGGACGCGCAGCTCACGTCCAATTCCCTCTCGCTTACCTTCCAGCTCAACCAGCCGGACCTCCTCCAATTTCTCAACGCGCGGACGAACGACACCATCGTCCTCATGACCGAGGCTGAGGTGCGCACGCTGGCCCCGCGCATTGCGGACTACGTGCAGTCCCGCATCCGCTTCACGCTCGACACCAACGCGCCCGTGCGCGGCGCACTCGCGAACTGGCCGCCCGCGCAGCTCACGTTGACCCGCGAGGAGCGGCCCGGCGAAGTGATGCCCGCTCCACTGCCGCTCACGCTCCGCTGGGAAATTCCGCCGACCGCCAAGCAGCTCGAACTCTCCCTCTCGCTCTTCGACACCGTCGGTTTCGCCGCGCTATTTGAAGTGCTGTTCCATCGCGGCAGGGACATTCCGCCGGTGCTGCAACTCGTGCAGTCGCGCCAGGCGATGGTGATCGACCTCGACGCGTTTCAAGAGAACTCGCGTAGCACGCCGCCCCCACCCGTGCCGCCCGGAGCAACCGGTGCTCCGCTTGCGCCTGTGCGGGGCAACTCCGCGTGGCAGTTCATCGAGCTCGGCTTCACCCACATCCTGCCCAAAGGCCTCGACCACATTCTGTTCGTTCTCGGCCTGTTCCTCCTCAGCCCGAAGCTCAAGCCGCTGCTGTGGCAGGTAACGGCGTTCACGCTCGCGCACTCCATCACGCTCGCGCTGGCGGTGCTGGGCATCTTCGCGCTGCCGGGGCGCGTGGTGGAGCCGCTCATCGCGCTGTCCATCGCGGTCGTGGCGATTGAGAACTTGTTTCACACCGAGGTCTCGCCGTGGCGTTGGGTGGGCGTCTTCGGCTTCGGACTGATTCACGGCCTGGGCTTCGCGGGTGTGCTGAACGAGGTGAGTTTGCCCCGCGACCAAATCGGCGTGGCGCTGCTCTCCTTCAACGTCGGTGTGGAACTCGGCCAACTCGCCGTCATCGCGCTCGCGTTCGTCGCGACGAAGTGGTGCGCAGACCGCGCGTGGTATGGCCCGTGGGTCCGCCGCCCCGCCTGCCTGCTCATCGCGCTCGCCGGCGTGGGGTGGACGGTGGAGCGGTTGATGCAGTAGTGCAGTGGAGCGCGGACGCCCACGTCCGCAAGACCTCCGAACCACGAAGCGGCAGCGGCTGCGGACGTGGGCGTCCGCGCTCCAAGCCACAAACTGAAGCTTTCCCCTGTCGCTCCGTCGGCTTTAGAGTCTGCCGAAATCAAATGCTGCCAATGAAACTCTGCGCCTCGTCCGCTTGCGTTTTTGTTGCCCTGCTCGCCGCTGTCGGCACCGCCTCCGCCCAACTCACCACGCCCACGCCGCAGCCGGTCGTTGGCGCGCGGCAGCCGGCGTTGAGCCCTGATGGCAAGCGCATCGCGTTCGTGTATCGCGGCGATGTCTGGGTCGCGGCGAGCGAGGGCGGGCGCGCGACGGCGCTCACGTCGCACGTCGAGTCGGACGCCTATCCGATGTTCTCGCCGGACGGCAAGTGGGTCGCGTTCGCCAGCAAGCGCAATGGTGGCTGGGACATTTTCGTGGTGCCGGCGGACGGCGGGCCGGCGCAGCAAATCACCTGGCACAGCGGCGCGGAGTTGACCGGCGGCTGGAGTCCCGACGGCAAGCAATTGCTCTTCGCCGCACGCCGTGAGTCGCCGAACTACGCGCTCTACGCCGTGGATTTGAAGACGCTCGGCACCACGCGACTGACCGAGGACTACGCGGCGATGAACTACCCGAGTTTCTCCCCCGACGGCAAGTCCGTGGTCTATGGCCGCTACGGGTTCCCGTGGACGCGCCCGCGCTACGTCGGCGCGGCGGCGGCGCAAATCTGGACGCTCAACACCGCCGATGGTCGTCGCAAGCCGCTCACCAACGACGACCGCCAGCATCTCTGGACGCAGTTTCTGCCGGATGGAAAACGCTTGGCCACCGTGACCGTCGGCGAGGTCACGCCCTCGGCGAGCACGTTGAAAGTTTCCGTCGGCAAGGTCACGGACAGCCCGGCCCGCACGCCGAATCTGTGGTTCTACGACCTGGACGGGAAGGGTAAGCAAGTCACGCAATTCACCGGCGGCGCGGTGCGTTGGCCGAGCGTGGCGACGAAGTCCGGCGACATTGCGTTCGAGTATGGGCCGGACCTGCACTTGCTGAAGAGCGGCGCGAAGACGGCGGCGAAAATCAAACTCGTCGTCAGCGCGGACGAAAAGCAGACCACGCGGCGGCGCGAGAAGTTGAGCGCCGGCGTGACGGAGGCGGAGTTGTCGCCGGACGGCAAGACGCTAGCGTTCGGCTTGCGCGGCGACATTTGGACGGTGGCGATGGACAAGGCCAAGGGCGTCGCGGGCCGCAGCGAGGAGTTCGCGCGGCGGCTGACGGAGTGGGTCGGGGATGACTCGGACTTCACTTGGTCGCGCGACGGGAAGAAACTTTTCTTCACCTCGGACCGGGAGTTCAACACGCGCATCTTCGAGATGGACCTCGCCACGCTCGCGGTGAAGCCGCTCTGGTCGCGACCGGAGGAAGTCACGCGGCTGTCGCTGTGCCCGGACGGCAAGCACCTCGCGTTTTGGGTCGCGGGCAGCGAGGGCGGGCTCTTTACCCTCGCGCTGGCGGACGGGGCGGCGAAGCGCGTGGTGCACCTGCCGGGCACACACTGGCGCACGTCGGGCGGCGGGGATTTCGCGTGGTCGCCGGACATGCAGTGGATTGCCTACACGCGCAAGGGCGAGAGCAAGGCGTGGAACATCTGGGTCGTTCCGGCCGGGGGCGGCGAGTCGAAGAACGTGACGCGGCTCAACGCGACGCACGCGCAACCGACGTGGTCGCCGGACGGCAAATTCCTCTTCTTCCAAAGCGACCGCGACGGCAGCGGCCTCTACGCCCTGCCGCTCCAGCCGGAGACAGCGCGCATGACGGACACGGATTTCAAGTTCGAGAAGCCCAAGGACAAGGTGAAGGTGGAGATTGATTTCACCGACATCCAGCGGCGCATCCGCAAGCTCGCCTCGCAGAGTCCGTCCGGTGATTTGACCGTCACGGCGGACGGCACTATCGCATTCATGTCCGAGGGCGACGTGTGGACGGTAAGCTACGACGGCAAGGAAACGAAACGCGTCACCACGGGCGGCGGCAAAGCGGGACTGCGGGTGTTGTCCGAGAGCAAGGCCGCGCTGTTCGTGCAAAACGGCGAGGCCTGGAAGTTCAAGCTCGGCGACGCGAAAGGACCGGAGAAGGTCACGTTCAGCGCGGACTTCGACCGCGACGTGAAGGCCGAGCGCAAGGCGGCGTTCACGCAGTTCTGGCGCAGCTACCACCACAACTTCTACGACTCGAACTTCCACGGGCGCGACTGGGAAGGCATCCGCAAACGCTACGAGCCGCTGCTGGAATCGGTCGAGACGCACGACGACTTCTCCACGGTGCTGGGCATGATGATTGGCGAGTTGGAGTCCTCGCACAGCGAAGTCACCGCCGCCGCTTCCACCGTGCCCGAGCCGGTTACGCCGCACCTGGGCTTCACGTTTGATTACACGCACGCTGGGCCGGGTATCCGCGTGGCGGAGGTTCCCGCAGGGGCGCCGGGTTCCTACAAACAGACTGAAATTAAGTCGGGCGACTACGTGCTCGCCATCAACGGGCAGGACGTGACGTTGAACGAGAAGCTTTACCAACTCATCAACGACCGGCAGGACCGCGAGTTCGAGTTCCTCGTGAACAAGGAGCCAAAGAAAGACGGCGCGCGGAAGGTGAAATACAAGGTTCTCAGCGCCGCCGACTGGGACAATTTGCAATATCAGAACCGCATCGAACGCCTGCGGAACTACGTCGAGAAGCAGACCGGCGGCAAGCTCGGCTACCTGCACATCAGTGCGATGGGCGGCGAAAATCAGACCCGCTTCGAGCGCGAGGCCTACGAATACATGAGCGGCAAGCAGGGGATGATTCTGGACGTGCGTTTCAACCGCGGCGGCAACATCTCCGACACGCTGATTGACTGGCTGGAGCGCAAGCAGCACGGCTGGTATCGCCCGCGCGACGAAGGCCCCGAGGCCGCGCCGAACCGTTCGTGGGAGAAGCCCGTCATCGTGCTGATGAACGAGCACAGCTACTCGAACGGCGAGATGTTCCCTTACGCGATGCGCCAGCGCGGCATCGCGAAAATCGTCGGCATGCCCACGCCCGGCTACGTCATCTGGACTTGGGCCATGCGCCTGACCGACGGCACCGGCGCGCGGATGCCGCAGGGCGGCGTCTTCCGCATGGACGGCACGAACATGGAGAACAACGGCGAGCAGCCCGATGTGCGCCTTTGGCTCACGCCGGAAGACTGGCTCACGCAACGCGACCCGCAGCTCGACAAAGCCATCGAGATGCTGCTGCCCACGAAGAAGGCCGAGGCGAAGTAGCCTTATGGAGTGTGCCGGCAGAGCGCAGCGGCCGCCCCGGGCTTAACCGGCTTCCCATGAACCGCATCGTTGGCCTTGAAACAGAATACGGTTGTCTGAGCAGCGACCCCGCTGGGCCGTCCGCCGCTGTCGCACGCGTGCGCAACTGGATGTTCGAGAAGCAACGCTTCGGCCTCGCGGATATGCATCAGCGTGATTGGGATGAACCGGCTGGCAACGGCGGCTTCCTCTTCAACGGTGGGCGCTGCTATGTGGACATGGGGCATCTCGAAATCTGCACGCCCGAGTGCCTTTCCCTCCGCGACCTGCTGCGCTTCGACCGCGCAGGCGATGAGATGATCACCGCCGCCACGCACGAACTGGGTTTGGCGGATCAAGTCAGCTTCGTGCGGAACAACGTGGATTATTACTCGGGCGCGACGTTTGGCTGCCACGAGAATTACCTCGTGCGTCGTAGCGCGCCGCTCAACGAGGCGAACGTTCAATCGCTCCTCGCCTTCCTCACGTTGCGAGTGCTCTACACCGGTGCGGGCCGCGTGCGCGCGTCGCAGGGCGCGGAGTCGCGCGGCGATATCGTCCGGCTCACTGCTGAGAGCGATTTTCAGATCAGCCAACGCGCGGACTACATCAACAACGACCTCTTCGAGTGGGTGCAGTTCAACCGCGCCATCATTAACACGCGCGACGAACCGCTCGCCGACCCGCGCCGTTTCCGCCGCTTGCACTTGTTGCATGGCGACACCAGCGTGCTGCCCGCCACGCTCGCGCTCAAGTGCGGCACCTCGTCGCTCGTGTTGGACTTGCTGGAGATTGACCAGTTGCCGCCGGTCGCGCTGGCTGACGCAGTGCT
Source organism: Klebsiella pneumoniae (assembly GCA_943330855.2). Classification (GTDB taxonomy): domain Bacteria; phylum Verrucomicrobiota; class Verrucomicrobiia; order Limisphaerales; family SXTU01; genus SXTU01. Next base: position 153,880 of record CALQJI020000001.1, on the reverse strand, counting down.
TTCCTTTCGCACGCTGTCGCATCAGCCGGACGGCCCGTGGCTCGTGCCGCTGGCGGATGGGCGCGAAGTTTCGGCGGTGGAAGTGCTCCGTCGGTTTTACGTCGCAGCGCAGCGGGAGTTTCGCGGACGCGACGCGGAGACGGACGCGCTGCTCGGCGTCTGGGGTGACGTGTTGACGGACCTGGAGACGAACGTGGAGAACCTCGTCGGCACTGTGGACTGGGTGACGAAGCGTTGGCTCTACACGCAGTTTCTCGCCCAGGAAAATCTGCTGTGGACCGACCCGTGGCTCCGCGCGCAGGACTTGGAGTTCCACGCCGTGGACCCCGCGCGGAACCTCGCCTGGCCGCTGGCGCGCACTCCTGAGCCGTGGGAAATCTGCGCCGAGGACCAGCTTGCCGCCCAGCTCACGCCGCCGGCTGATACCCGTGCTGCCGCGCGTTCGCGCCTCATGCGGGAGTTGGCGCACGAACCGGTCCGATGTTTCGTGGATTGGGAAGTGTTCGATGTGGAGGGCTGCCAGCCGTTGAGTTTGCCCGACCCGTTCGACGCCGCGCCTGCTGATGCGGATGCTTGGCTCCGCCGCGTCCGCGCGAGCCGGTCTCGAGACAAACTCGGCGGTTAGCGGCCCGTTCAAAATTGCCCCACCTCGTGAATCGCGGGTCTGTGGTCGCCGAGCTTGGGGCAGCGCTGGCCTTTCGCGCGGCGTTCACAGAGCGCCGCTACAGTTTTTGAACCGGTGGTTAGCGGCAAAGAACGCAAAGAGTAGAGGGCTTGGCTTGCCATCCATTGCGCCCCTTCGCGTTCTTTTTCGCGAATCCCTGTCAAGTTCACCCTCAAGTTCACGGCGCGTCTGCCGATGACGAGTCAGGCAGCAACACGCCGTGACGGCCACTGGTTTCACCGACTACTTGGATGCGCGCGACCCTTCGTTCGAGGGGGTCCGGCAGCGCGTCGTCACCCTCCTGCTCAACCGCTCGGCGCTCCCCAGCTTCTCCGCCTCCACCTCACGACTGTTCCGTTTGTGCCAAAGCCCGAACACGGATGTAGAGGAACTCGCGGCCGTTATCGCACTCGACCCTGCGCTGGCGATGCGTTGCATCCGCGCGGCATCGACCTTCCGCTACGGCACACGGAAAATCACCTCCATCCACGAAGCGATCCTCGCCACCGGAATGAGGAACGTGCTGCAAATCGCCATGACGGCCAGGCTGATGGAGGAGATGCGGAACCTCAGCGCCGCCGTAGATTGGCAGAGATTTTGGTTCCACAGCGTCCTCGTCGCACGGCTCGCCGACCGGCTCGGGGAATCTTTCGGGATGTCGAGCGGCACCGCTTATCTTCCCGGGTTGCTGCATGACGTCGGCAAGGTTTTGATCCAGCAGATTTTCCCTGATTCGTTCGAGGAAATCATCTCGCACTCCATCTCGGCGCAAGTGCCGCATCATGTGGTCGAGGCACAAGTGCTCGGCCTCGACCACGCGCAAATTGGGGCGGCGATGTGCGACCTCATCGGCGCACCGCTTCCGGCCGTGCTGGCAGTGCGGTTCCATCACGAGCCGTTGCTGGCCGAGTGTGTGGAGCATCCCGAAAGCGGGCAGGGCTTGCTTGCCGCGCTCCTGGCCGTGGCGAACGCTGCGGCGAAATTGATGCAAGCCGGCTTCGAGAACGCCGATCGGGTGCTGCCTCTGGAGGAACTTCCGGAGTTCCATTACCTCGGCCAGTTTGAGCGCAGTGGAGACTTGGAACTCAATGTGACGATGGAGCTACAGAGGACGGAAGAAGACTTTCAGGCACTCATGCCGGGGCGGAAGTGAGGGACGACACCCGTTCGCGGCCAACGCACTCTGCGCAGCCGGCTCGCTCGCGTTCCCGTGGGCCGCAGATTGTCGGTGGATTGACCCTGCAAATCAGGTGTGTGCCTTCACTGAGGCGATTTCGTTGTAACACGTTTGTAACGTGCGCGACCTTTGTCTGTCACGATCCCGGCGCAGTTTCCACCACGTTGCAGATGCAGACACTCATAACAAACACGATGAAACGCACCACCAAGACAGCCCTGGCTGCCACGACCGCCGCGCTTGCGGCGTTCATTTGCCAGCCCTCCGCCCAAGCCCAATCCGCCGACACTCTGATCGACAAACTCGTCGAGAAGGGCGTCCTGACCACCAAGGAAGCCCAAGCGCTCCGCGACGAGTCGGACAAGGACTTCACCCGTGCCTATCAGGCCAAGAGCGGCCTGCCCGATTGGGTCACGGCCCTGCGCATCGGCGGCGATGTCCGCCTGCGCTATGATGGCGTTTACATGGATCCGGACAACGGCGGTCCGGTCTCGGTGGACCGCAATCGTCTCCGGCACCGCACGCGACTCGGCGTCACGGCGACGCTTCAGGACGACTTTGAGGTGGGCATCCGCCTGACCTCCAGTGAGAACAAGTCCAGCGGCATGACCCCACAGGGAGACCCCATCTCCGGCAACGACACCTTCACCAACAATGGCTCTAAGAAGTTGCTCTGGATTGACCTCGCTTACGCCAAGTGGCAGTTCCTAAACCAGCCCGACTGGAGCGCGACGTTCATCGGTGGCAAGATGGAGAACCCGTTTGTCTTCAGCGAAGTCGTGTTCGACTCGGACTACACGCCCGAGGGCGGCGCGGTTCAGGTGGCTTACAACTTGAACGATCAGCAGTCGCTCAAGTTCAACGGCGGTTTCTTCTCCCTCGTGGAGAGCTCGGGTTCGAGCAAGGATTCGTTCCTGTTCGGCACGCAGGTGCGGCTGGATTCTGTCTGGAACCCGCATGTGTCCACCTCCTTCGGGGTCTCCGCCTTGGGGCTCACTGACAAGCAGAACCTGACCCATGTCGGCCCGGTCACGACGGCGGTCGGCGCGGCGGTCTCGACCGCCAACCCGAACGTGCCCGACGTGAGCCGTGGCAACACCCGTGTGTCCAGCACGGGCGCGTTGACCAGCAGCTTCAACCCCATCGTGGTGGACGGCTCGCTGACCTACACGAAGGAGAGCTTCCCTATGTATCCGGGCGCGTTTCCCATCAAGTTCATGGTGGATTACGTCAACAACCTGTCGGTGTCGCCGAACTTGGCCACCTCCCCTATCGGCGCGGGCAAGAAGCGCGGCGAGGCGTATTCCGTGGGCATGACGCTGGGCAAGTCCGGCAAGAAAGGCACCTGGGACCTGACCTACAAGTGGAAGAACCTCGAGAGCAACTACTGGTTCGAGGAAGTTGTGGATTCCGACCACGGCGCTTGGTATCAGGCCTCGCCCTTCACGGGCGGCGGCGGCACCGGCTACGGCGCGGGCACCAACATCCGCGGTCACTACATGCGCGCGGCCTACTCGCCGTATGACTCGCTCACCCTCTCGGTGAACTACTACCTCTTCAACCTCATCGATAAGCCGGTTGGCGCGTTGTCCAGCACGGCCGGCCGTATCCAGGTGGATGCCGCGTTCAAATTTTAGTTCATAGTGTTAGTCCTCGCCGGGGTCGGCGGCGTGCATTCCGCCGGCCCCGGTTTCCCTCTGAACCCTTAACTCGCAATCCAAAAACTCTTAACTCTGAAAGCTCCATGAAATCCATGAAATCCCTCGCAGTCCTCGCGGCGGCCCTTGTGCTCGCTGCTCCCGCCCACGCCGGTAACATCACCGTCAAAGGCTCCGACACGCTCGTCGTCCTCGCCCAGAAGTGGGCTGAGACCTACATGAGCAAAAACGCCGACACCAAGATCCAAGTCACGGGCGGCGGCACTGGCACCGGCTTCGCCGCGCTCCAAAACAAGACCACGGACTTGTGCAATGCCTCACGCAAGATCAAGCCCGCCGAGATCACCACCTGCATCAAGGCTTTTGGAAAGCGCCCCACGGAATACAAGGTGTGCCTCGACGGCCTGAGCGTTTACGTCAGTGCCGACAACTCCGTGAAGGAACTCACCGTTGCGCAGGTCGCCGACATCTTCAACGGCAAGACCAAGAACTGGAAGGCAGTAGGCGGCGCGGACGCCCCCATCACTGTTTACAGCCGTGAGAACAGCTCGGGCACCTACGAGTTCTTCAAGGAGAACGTGCTTCAGGGTAAGGATTTCGCCTCCAGCGCGCAGACCATGCCCGGCACGGCGGCCGTGCTCCAAGCCGTGGCGAAGGACAAGAACGGCATCGGCTACGGCGGCGCGGCCTACGGCGCGGGTGCCAAGCACCTTGCGATTAAAAAGGACGACGCCTCTGCGGCCATCGAACCGACCGAAGACAACGTCGTGAAGGGCACCTATCCCATCTGGCGCTACCTCTACGTCTATGTGAACCCCGCGCTCGACAAGGGTGACATTGCCAAATACCTGACCTGGATCCGCGGCGACGAAGGCCAGAAGGTCGTGAAGGACGTGGGTTACTTCCCGCTCCCGAAGAACCTGCGCGAGTAAGGTCCCCGACTCGCACTTGAACTCATCAGGGCGGGCGAAGCTGGTGCAACCTCTTCGTCCGCCCTCTTGGTTCAAATCGCACCGCTTTGTTTTCCGTTCGTAACTAGTCTTCTCCCCTCGGCTCAACTAGTCTCTGCGCCCGTGACGACCGCCCCGCACAACGCCAAACGCTCCGTCGGCTGGATGGGTATCCACCGCGGGCATAAGGCCCGGCCCGTAGAGTGGCTCGCCGAGAAGTTCATCTTTCTCGTCTCGCTCACGGCCATCCTGATGGTGTTCCTCATCTTCGTCTTTGTCGCCCGCGAGGCGCTGCCGCTCGCACTCGGCCAGATGAACAGCGCCGCGGCCCGCCCGGCAATTTCAATGGAGGAGTTCGACAAGCTCAAGCCGGCGGAGCAACAAGTCTATCTGGAGCTGACGCCAGCCGAGTTCAAGCGGATGGACAACGAAGCCCTGCACTCACTCGCGGAAGTGCGGCTGGAAGAGGCCAAGGAAGCGCCGAAGGACAAGGATGCGAGCATCAACACAACCGAGTGGCGCTACCTGCTCCGCGAGCACCAGTGGTCCGACAGCGGCCCCCTCGACCGCTACGTCTGGCAGCCCATCGGCCGCATCCACAAATACAACCTCGTCCCGCTTATCATCGGCAGCCTTAAGACCACGCTCGTCGCGCTGCTGTTCAGCGTGCCCCTCGCGTTGGCGGCGGCCATCTACGTGTCGCAGCTCGCGTCACCGACGCTGAAGGAGTGGCTGAAGCCCGCGATTGAAATGCTTTCCGCCGTGCCGTCCGTGGTGCTCGGGTTCTTCGGGTTGATTGTGCTCGCTTCGTTTTTGCAAAGCGTCTTCGGCTACCAGTCGCGCCTGAACGCCTTCGTTGCTGGCATCGCGCTGGGGCTGGCGGTGATTCCCGTGGTCTTCTCCATCGCCGAGGACGCGCTGACGAGTGTGCCGCGCAGCTACACGCAAGCGGCGCTGGCGCTGGGCGCTTCCAAGTGGCAGGCCGCGTGGCAAATCGTCCTGCCCGCCGCCGCGCCGGGGGTGTTTGCCGCCGTGGTGCTGGGCTTTGGCCGCGCCATCGGCGAGACGATGGTGGTGCTCATGGCCAGCGGCAACGCGAGCATCATCTCGATGAGCCTGTTCGATTCCACGCGCTCCATCACCGCGACCATCGCGGCGGAGCTGGCCGAGGCGGTCTTCGGTGGGCACCACTACCGCATCCTCTTCCTCATCGGCGCGCTGCTCTTCATCGTGACCTTCCTTACGAACCTCGCGGGCGACCTCATCATGCACCGGCTCAAAGACCGGCTGGAGGGGAAGGCCAAGTGAACAGCGCCTCCTCCAAACCCGCCCGCCTCGGCTTCCGCTCGCGCGGCTTCGACTTCGCGTCCTTCGCCTTCACCGGCATCACCGGGCTGGCGACGCTCTTCATCCTCCTCATCCTCGGCATCATCCTCGCGAACATCGCGTGGCACGGCTGGGGCACCTTCTCGTGGCGCTTCCTCACCGGCAGTGCGGACCAGGATATGTTCGATGTGAACAAGGCCGGTGTGCTGCCCATGCTCATCGGCACCACGCTCCGGGTGATGCTGATGACCCTCTTCGTCGTGCCTATCGGCGTCATCACGGCGGTCTATCTGACCGAATACGCGAACTCGACCGCGCTCACCACGCGCATCATTCGCGGCGCGGTCAACAACCTGGCCGGCGTCCCGTCCATCGTCTTCGGCCTCTTTGGCTTGGGCTTCTTCATCAGCTTCATCGGCGGTGCGATGGATGCCGGCGCGACGGAACCGCACTGGGGCAAGCCCGCCATCCTGTGGGCCTCCCTCACGCTCGCCGTGATGACGCTGCCGCTGGTCATCGTGGCCACGGAAGAATCCCTCCGCGCCATCACGCCCGGGTTACGTGAGGCCAGCCTCGCCCTCGGTGCGACGAAGTTGGAAACCATTCTCAAGATTGTGCTGCCCGAAGCGCTCCCCGGCATCCTCACCGGCGGCATCCTCGCCGTGGGCCGGGCGGGCGGCGAAGTCGCGCCCATCCTCTTCACCGGCGCGGCCTACTACATGAGGGACCTGCCCAAGGGCCCGACCGACCAGTTCATGGACCTCGGCTACCACGTCTTCATCCTCAGCACGCAGTCGCCGGACATCGAGAAGACCCGGCCCATCCTCTTCGCCACCGTGCTGGCGCTGCTGCTCCTGACGCTCTCGTTAAACTTGGTCGCCGTCATTGTGCGTGCGCGGGTGCGCAAGAAGATGCGCGCCGGCCACTGATGACTTAAATTTCACCACCCATGGCTGCCTTCTCTCCCTCCCAAGTCACGCTGAACGCCCGCCCGCCCGCCGAAGGAGCCGGCACGCCGCTGATTCAGACCGACAGCGTCAACCTCCATTACGGCACCACTCAGGCGCTGAAGAACATCTCCGTGACCCTTGGCGAGCGCCACGTCACCGCCTTCATCGGCCCGTCCGGCTGCGGCAAATCCACCTTCCTCCGCTGCTTCAACCGGATGAACGACCTCATTGATTCCGTCCGCGTCACCGGCTCGATCAAGATCGGCGGGCAGGACATTTACAGCCCGGACGTGGATGTCATCGAACTCCGCAAACGCATCGGGATGGTTTTCCAGCGCTCGAACCCGTTCCCCAAGTCCATCTACGACAACATCACCTACGGGCTCAAGCTGCACGGCATGAAGGCGAAGTCCGACCTCGACGCCGCCGTGGAGCAGAGCCTGCGCAGCGCGGCCCTCTGGGACGAAGTGAAGGACCGGCTCAACACCAGCGCGATGGGCCTCTCCGGCGGCCAGCAGCAGCGCCTCTGCATCGCCCGCGCCATCGCCATCAAGCCGGAGATTCTCCTGATGGACGAACCCGCCAGCGCGCTGGACCCGATTGCCACGGCGAAGATCGAGGAGCTGATAATCGAATTGAAGCGTGAGTTCACCATCGTCATCGTCACGCACAACATGCAGCAAGCCGCCCGTATCTCCGATTTCACGGCGTTCTTCTACCTCGGCGAGCTGATCGAGTTCGGCCCGACCGCGAAGCTGTTCACCAACCCGTCGAAGAAGCAGACGGAGGACTATGTGACCGGGAGATTCGGCTGATGCGAAGACAAGTATTCCGTGTTCCGAGTTCCTTGTTCAGATGCCCTAACACTCTATCTGTCCCCATCCCCTAACTTCCCATGCTCCCCCACGACTCCGAATTCGCCGCCCTCAAGGAAAAGCTCCTCACCATGTCGAGCCTCGCCGCCAGCTCGGTCTCGAACGCCGTCAAGGCGCTCGTCGAGCGCAACGACGACCTCGCCCGCCAAGTCGAACAGGCCGACGACCAACTCGACGCGCTGGAGATCGAGCTGGACGAGCTGGCCATCGTCCTCCTGTCGCGCGGCCCTGTTGCCACCGACCTGCGAATGATCACCGTGGCGATGAAGATCACCCACAACCTCGAACGCGTGGGCGACGAGGCCACCACCATCGCCCGCCGCGCGGTGGATTTGAACAAGGAGCCGCAGCTCAAGCCCTACGTGGACATCCCGCGCATGGCGACGATGGCGCTGGAGATGCTGAACGACGGCCTCGAAGCCTTCGTGAGCCGCGACAGCGCCCGCGCCCGCGCCGTGTTGCCGCGCGACAAGGACGTGGACGCCCTGCACAAGCAGCTGCAGCGCGAACTCATCACCTTCATGCTGGAACAGCCCAACACCATCACGCGCTGCCTGCACCTGATGCAGATTTCCAAGCGCATCGAGCGCATCGCCGACCACGCGACGAACATCGCCGAGGAAGTGGTCTTCCTCCACGAAGGCCGTGACATCCGCCACACAGGCAAAAACTCCGCCGCATGAAGTCCTCCAAGCCAAAAGCCGCTCCCAAGATTCTCGTCGTGGATGACGAACCGGATGCCGTTGATCTGATCGAGTTCAATCTCACCGCCGCCGGTTTCGCTGTGGTCACCGCTGCCGATGGGGCGGAGGCCGTGCGGCGGGCGCGCGGGGACGAGCCGGATTTGATCGTGCTGGACGTGATGTTGCCCGAGTTGGACGGCCTCGAAGTGTGCAAGCTGCTGCGACGCGAGCCGGCGACCGCTCGTGTGCCGATCCTCATGTTGACCGCACGGGCTGCGGAGATTGACCGCGTGCTCGGGCTGGAGCTGGGCGCGGATGACTATGTGACCAAGCCGTTCAGCCCGCGGGAGCTGGTGCTGCGAATCAAGGGACTGCTGCGTCGCCGCGAGCCGGATGCCCCGGGGGTGGAGCGGCTGAAGATCGGCCCACTGGTGGTGGATCTGGCCGCTCACTCAGTGACCGTCGCGGGCAAGGCCGTGGAACTCACGGCGACCGAATTCAAGCTTCTGGCCACCCTCGCGCAGCGCCGTGGACGGGTGCAGTCGCGAGATCAACTGCTGCGCGACGTGTGGGAATACGACGTGGCGATCGACACCCGCACCGTGGACACGCACATGAGGCGCTTGCGCGAGAAGCTGGGCCGCGCCGGAGACTACCTCGACACAGTCCGGGGCGTCGGCTATCGGTTCATTGCCGAATAGCAAACCGTCTGCGCCCATTCCGTTGTCATGTGGCCCATTGTCAGCCTCGTTCTGTTCGTCATTGCCTGCGGTCTCTTCCGCGCGTGGCTGTGTCAGCGCAACGATTTCGCTGAGCAGCTCGCCACGCGGGCGAAAGAGGCGGAGGTGCTCCGGGAAGAGCACGCGCGGAGGGACGCGCGCGGGGTGGCGCAGCAGCAGGCGCTGTTCAACAGCATGACCGAGGGGGTCCTGCTGCTGGACGCAGCGGGCCGCGTCCAGTTGGTGAACGAGGCGTTTGCCCGGCTCTTTTCCGTCGCGGGCGATGTCCGGGGGCGGACGGTCATGGAGGCGCTGCGGCTGCATCAGGTGCAGGCGTTGGTGAATCAGACGCTGATTGAAGGGCAGATGCAGGACGGGGAGTTGACGTTGCCGGGAGTCGAGGAAGATCGTTACTTCGCAGTCAACGGAGCGGCGGTCAGCAGCCTGGACGGACAGCGGCAAGGGATGATTTTGGTTTTCCACGATCTGACCCGGCTGAAGCAATTGGAGAACACGCGGCGGGAGTTCGTGGCGAACGTGAGTCACGAGTTGCGCACGCCACTCTCGCTCATCAAGGGCTACGTCGAGACGCTCATTGACGGGGCAAGGGACAACCCCGAGGTGGCGCTGAAGTTTCTTCACACCATCGAGCGGCACGCCGACCGGCTCACGTTTCTCATTGAGGATTTACTCACCATCTCACGGCTCGAATCGGGCCAAATGGTCATCAATCTAGCCGCGACCGAGCTTCGCCCCGCCGTCTCCCGTGTAGTCGAAGACCTGACCAGCCGCGCGGCGACGCGGCAGGTGACGCTGGTCAACGAAGTTCCTGAGTTGATCCAAGCCAGCGCCGATCCGGACCGGCTGCATCAGGTGCTCGCGAACCTTGTGGACAACGCGATCATTCATGGGCGCGTAGGCGGCACGGTGCGCATCGGTATGCAGGAGTTGACTGATCAGTCTGTGGCGATCTGGGTGCAGGATGATGGCGCAGGCATCCCGCCCGAGGCGTGCGCGCGGGTATTCGAGCGGTTTTATCGCGTGGACAAAGCCCGGACACGGGAGGCCGGCGGAACGGGGCTGGGGCTGGCGATTGTGAAGCACCTCGTGCTCGCACACGGGGGCGAGGTCGGCGTGGAGGGCGGGTTGGGCACGGGAGCGAAGTTCACGTTCACCCTCCGTCGCGCTGCGTAAATCCGAAGCCCGAAATTGAGCCGCGAAAAGGCGCAAAGAACCCAAAGGAGCCGGGCCGGACTAGCAGGGACCAGGATCATGTTTGCCCGCCCCATTTTTCTGCCAGAAACTTGGCTTTGCGCTCTTTGTGCCCTTTCGCGGTCATTCCATTTCGGAACTCGAGTTCAACCCAGCCAGTGTTTCAACCGGCTGGAGCCGGAGGCGCGCCACCAAAGGGCGGGGGAAAACCGTTGGTAGGAACCTGCCGGCACGTCCCCAACGGCGAGCAGTGCGGCGAGTTGCTTGACCGCGTGCGGCAGGCAGCGGAGGACGAGCCGCCGGCCCAGCCACGTTGCCTCCAGTTGCGCCGCCTCGTAGCGCACGAGCGAGAGCGCCCACTGTGGTTCGAGCCCTTGCGTAGCGGCGTGTTGCTCCAAGTGGCGCGCAAAACCCAGGGCGTCCTCGTAAGGATGCTTCCCCGGTGCTGGAGAAACAGCGTAGTTGCGAAATAAGTCGGCGAAGCGTGCCCCGAGTGCCTTGCGCGTGAGCGGAAGTTGCACGCCGACTTGCGCGAGTCGACGGCGGCGCAGCACGCGCGCGAGTTGGCGCAACTGCTCGTGATGAATCTGCACCAGCGCCTCCGCCGCCAAGCTTAAACCTTCGCTCGCGGCCACGCGGGCCGGGTCGGCGAAGAATTCCTCACGGAACGCGCGGTCGCTGGCGAGCCGGGCGACGAGTTTTTGTTGGAGGGCTAGTTCCATCGCCGGTGGTGCCTGCCGATGGCGCGGGCGCGTTCCACTTCCCAGAGCACCTCGGCCAGCGGTGGGAGGTTGTCGTCACGTTCGAGGCAAATGCAGCGCACGGGGGCGCGAGCCACGGCGTCATCGAGCAATTTCCAGATGGCCTCGGAGACGGGCTGGGCGTGGCTCTCGACAAGTCGGCCGCTGGAATCGTGACTGCCGGAGAAATGCACCTGCACCACGCGGTCCAGCGGGAGCTGGGCGAGGAAGTCTGCCGGGCTGCTCCCGTGGTTGGCGGTGTGCGTCAGGAGGTTTGTCACATCCAACAGCATCCCGCAGCCGCCGGAGCTTAACACCTCGCGGATGAAGGCGGCTTCAGACATCTCCGCGCCGGGCCAAATGAGTGGCGAGCAGACGTTCTCCACGATGAGCGGGGTGGCGATGGCGCGGCGCGCGGTGATGATGTTCTTCGTCATCACGTCGACCGCCTCTTCGGTGAAGGGCAGCGGGACGGGATGGGCGAGCTGGACGCCTCCTGCGCGCGTGAAGCCGATGTGATCGCTCCACCACGGTGGGTTCAAGTGCTTGATGAGCGACGCGGCTTTCTCCAGATAAACGGGGTCAACGCCCTCCGCGCTGCCGAGGGAAAGATTTGTGAAGTGCGGCAGGAGAGTGAAGTGCTCGGCCAGCAGCGAGAGCTCATCCATGAGCTCCGGCGGAGCGTCCAGATAGTGGTCACCGATGATTTCGATGAAATCCACTTCCGGCTGTTTCTGGAGCAGTTGATCCCTAAATGGTTCGCGATACGCCAGACCTGCGCCCAGACGCGGGAGGTTGGCGAGCAGGTTGGTGATTTCGGTTTTGCGGCCCACGAGAAATCAGTCGCTCGGGAATGCAGGCGAAGCGCGGAGTGCGGCGCGCTGAATAATGGAAAACACGGCGTTACTGTCAGGTTTCACTCCGAGCAAGCCAAGGAAAACTTGAGTCGCTTGCGTCCCTCGGAGGAGTCCGATTTTGAAAGCAGGACGAGACCGTTTTGCTTTCTACTGGCTTCTAAATTCCGGCTCCTGAATTCTCCCGCGTCATGTCACTACTGGCTCAACTCGACCCGTTGAAATCCGAAGCGCTGGCCGCGCTCGCCGCTGCCACGGACCTGCCTTCATTGGAGCAGACCAAGGGCGCGTTCCTCGGCGGCGACGGCAAGTTCACCGCGCTGATGAAGCAGCTCGGCACGTTGCCGAAGGAGGAAAAACCCGCCGCCGGCAAGGCCATCAACGCTGCCAAGGTCGAGCTCGAAGCCGCCCTCGCCGCGCGCCGCAGCGAACTCGAACTCAAGGCCTCACTCCCCAAGGAAGCCACCGACTGGACCCTCCCCGGCCGCCGCCGCGCTGTCGGCAAGCTCCACCCGCTCACCCAAGTCACTGACGATATCGTGCGTGCCTTCCGGAAAGTGGGCTTCGCCGTCGCCGACGGCCCGGAGATCGAGGACGAGTATCACTGCTTCGACGCCCTCAATACCCCCGCCGACCACCCCGCGCGCGACTCGCAGGACACGTTTTACGTTGCCAGCGACAAGCGGCCGTTGCTCCGCACGCACACGAGTTCCGTGCAAATCCGCGTGATGAAGTCCCAGCCGCCGCCCATCCGCATCATCGTGCCGGGCCGCGTCTATCGCCGCGACAACGCCGACGCCACGCACAACCCGACCTTCCACCAAATCGAGGGCCTCTACGTGGACAAGCATGTAACCGTGGGCGATCTCAAGGGCACCGTCGAGGCCGTGTTCAAGGATGTGCTCGGCAGCGACGTGAAGCTCCGCTTCCGTCCGCACTACTTCAGCTACACCGAGCCGAGCCTGGAAATTGATTTCACCAACGCGCTCGTGAAGAAGCTGGGCAAGGACTGGCTGGAGATCGCCGGCTGCGGCATGGTGCATCCGCAGGTCTTCGAGAATGTCGGCTACGATCCCGAGGTCTGGACCGGCTGGGCCTTCGGCTTCGGCATCGAGCGCATCGCCATGCTCCGCTACGGCATCACGGACATCCGGCTGTTCTACGAGAACGACGTGCGGTTCTTGAGGCAGTTTTGAATTCCAGCTATGCCCTCAGGCGTTTTGAAAATCATGGCCGGTGCGCTGGCGGATTCCGCCGTGTTCCAGCGCGGGAGATCCTTGTTCGCTGAAAACTCGCGCAACTGGAATCTGCCGCTCTCCAAACTAGACAAGCTGTGGACCGGTTCGTGGTTAATTTTGGACGACTATTCCAAAGGGATTTTTCCGCCCACCTTCCCGGACCAGCAGAGGGCGTATCAGGCCGAGAAGGATTACCGCTTCTCACTTCCGGGAGTTACGTCGGCGGAGGTGGCGCAGTCGTGCATGGCCAAGCCCTTCTGGTTGGGCCGGCACGGGCGGAATTACCTCGCGCACTTCAACCAACTCACGGCCTGCCTCGAACAGACCGGGGTTCGACCGCCGGCGAAGCTGCTCGAGCTGGGCTGCGGCAGCGGTTGGATGTCGGAGTTTCTTGCCACGATGGGCTATGATGTTTGCGGCACCTCGATCTCCGAGGATGACATCGCCGATGCGAAGCGCCGCATCAAAAGCATGGAGGCGAAAGGGCTGTCGGCGGGATTGAGTTTTTTCGCCGCTCCGATGGAGTCGGTTCACCTGAAAGTCCCGGTGGCGTCGTTCGACGCGGCGTTTGTCTATGAGGCGTTACACCATGCGTTCGACTGGCGCGAGGCCATCCGTTCCGCCCACGCCTGCCTGCGGGAGGGCGGCTGGCTCCTGATCTGCAATGAGCCAAACGTTCTGCACACCTGTGTCTCGTATCGCGTGGCGCGCCTTTCCAACACCCACGAAATCGGCTTCAGCAAGGGGGATTTGGTGGCCGAACTGAGGCGGACTGGTTTCAGGACAATACTTTCGGGTGGCCCGATGCTGCATTGTTGGTTCCGCCCGCACTGGTTACTCGCACAAAAGTAAGCATGAGAATCATCCTGGACTGCCCCCAGCGAAGGGTTGCTTTCAACCCGGCGCCCGAGGAGCTCGCGGCGCGGTTCACGACGCTCGTCCGCGAAGACGGAGGCGTGCAACTCTCCGCGCGGTAGTCTACCTTTCCCCTGTCATGCTCCCAGACCACATCCAACTGCCCCAGCCACTGAAGGACGCGGCGGCGGAAGCCGAACGCGCCGCCGGCTTCGAGCGCAAGCAGCGCTGGAAGGAACTGCCGGGCAACCGCTACACGCCGGAGGAATTGCGGCTGATGAGCGGTGAATTCGCCGGTGCCACGGTTCGCAAGCGGCGCGCCAAAGTCATGCTCTTCGACTGACCATGGCACTGCCCAAAGTCAACGACTGGCCGGCTGTCCGCCGACACCTCAAGCTGCTCTCAGATGCCTTCCCAGATGCGTTCACCGGCTGGGTGCTCATCGGTGGCGGCGCTTGCTGGTTCTACCGCACACTGCTGGAGCGCTGGGCGGACGCTGATTTTCCCGTGCCCGCATTTTCGCCCGAGGAGGACGCGCAGTGGTTGAGCAAGGACATTGATTTCATGGGGCCGACAGTGACGGAGGGCGAAGCGCTTCTAGCCGCTCCGTTCAAAGCCGAGTCGCACACGATTTCGTTCCAAGGCATCGAGGTGGACTTCCTCGAAGAAGGCGTCCAGCTCACCGCCCGCGAGGCGGCTCGCAACGCCCGCCAAGTCCGCACGCCAGAGGTCATTTTCCGGGTGGCCGACGCGGGTGACTTGTTTGCTGAAAAGCTGGCCGTGTTGCGCCGCAAGGAACGCCCGCAGGACCGGCTGCATCTCCGGGTGATGGAAACTTTTCTGAAGTGCGAGTTCTGCCGCGAAGCGGAGTCGCCCGACGTGCTGGATGCGGATGAATGGATTGAGCGGGCGCGCACAGTGAAGACGGCGGACCTGGAGTTTTTCCAAAACGATGCCCGGCTGGCTACTCGACTCGGCACCGCCATTCGCCAGCTTCAAGCCCGTGAACACCGCGCCCTGAAGCACTGGGCCAAACACCATCTGCCCGGCTACACCGAATAGTTTCCCATGAAAGTCACCCTGAACTGGCTCAAGCAATACGTTGATTTCAACTGGTCGCCCGAGGAACTCGCGGAGCGGCTCACCATGCTCGGCCTCGAGGTCGAGGGCGTGCAGAAGCTCGGCGGTGAGTTTGCGGGCATCGTCGTGGCGCAGGTCGTCACGCGGGACAAGCATCCGAATGCCGACAAGCTTTCCGTCTGCCGCGTGAACGATGGCGCGGGCGAGCGGCAAATTGTCTGCGGCGCGCAGAACTTCCAGGCGGGCGACAAGGTGCCGCTCATCCTGCCCGGCGCGTCGCTGCCGATGAAGCCGGGCGACAAGGAGCCATTCACCATCAAGGTCGGGAAGATTCGCAGCGTGGAGTCGCACGGCATGATGTGCTCGCCGACGGAACTGGGTTTGCCCGACGTGGTGGACGGACTGCTGCTGCTCCGAGCCGATGCGCAGGTCGGCCAGCCCTTCGCCGAGTATCTCGGGCGCGCGGGTAGTGACGTGATTTACGACCTCGAAGTCACCCCGAACCGACCGGACCTCAACAGCGTCATCGGCATCGCGCGGGAGATTGCGGCGCTGACGGGGAACGAGCTGAAGCTGCCAGCGGTCAGCGGTCAGCAGTCAGCGGTCAGCGGGGAGGCGACGGAGTTCGTCGCGGTGAAGAACCTGGAGCCGGAGCTTTGCCCGCGCTACACGGCGCGCGTCGTGACCGGCGTGAAGGTCGGGCCAAGTCCCGATTGGTTGCGGCAGACGCTGGAGAAGGTCGGCATCCGCAGCATCAACAACGTCGTGGACGTGACGAACTACGTGATGCTGGAGACTGGCCAGCCGCTGCACGCGTTTGACTACCACCTCATCGCCCGTGGCCACGCTCGTGAGAGCGTGGCTGAACCCACCAGCCAGCCGCCTTCTCACGAAGGCAGCCACGTCCCCACCCTCGTCGTGCGGCGGGCGCAGGCCGGCGAGTTTTTCGTCACGCTCGACGGTCAGAAGCGCACGCTGACCAACGACATTCTCCTCATCGCCGACGAGCAGAAGGGCATCGCCCTCGCGGGCGTGATGGGCGGCGCGAACACCGAGATTCGCGACGACACGAAGGACGTGCTCATCGAGAGCGCTTACTTCTCTCCGACCAACATCCGTCGCACCAGCAAGTCCCTCGGCCTCCGCAGCGAGTCCAGCTACCGCTTCGAGCGCGGCTGCGACGTGGGCATCGCGGACTACGCGAGCCTGCGCGCGGCGCAGCTCATTCTGGAAATTGCCGGCGGCACGCTCGCGCCCGGAGCTGTGGACACGTATCCGAAGCCCGCCGAGCGGAAGGAAGTTGCGCTGCAGTTTGCCAAGACCACCGAACTGCTTGGGGTCGCCATCGAGCCGGAGCAACAAGCCAAGTTCCTCACGAGCCTCGGCCTGACCCAATCGGCAATCGGCAATCGGCAATCGGCAATCTTCTCTATTCCCACCTTCCGCGTGGACCTGAAGCGCGACGTGGACCTCATCGAGGAAATCGCCCGCCTGCACGGCGTGGACAAAATTCCCAGCACGCCCCCGCGCGGCGCGGTCGGCACGAACGCGTTTGACGCTGTGTATGACCAGTTCGCCGACTTCCGCAGCCTGCTCACCGGACTCGGTTTGAACGAGGCGCAAGGCCAGACGCTCGTGAGCGCTGCGAACTGCCGCCTGCCCGAAGCTGAAATCGTGAAGCTGGTCAACCCCCTCAGTGCGGACATGGACGTGTTACGTCCGAGCTTGCTGCCGGGCCTGCTCGACACGCTCCGCCACAACCTGCACCACAAGAACCACGACGTGGCGCTGTTCGAGATGGGCCGCGTCTTCACCAACGTGAATGGCCAGCCGAAGGAAGAACGCCGCGTCGCCATTGCCCTCACTGGCGCGCGCGCGGTGGCGTTCTGGAGCGGCGACGACCGCGACGCGAAGTTCGATGCGATGGACTTGAAGGGCCTCGTCGATGACCTGCTGGAGCACTTCGGCTTGCGCGGCCTCATGTTCGGCCAGCGCGCCGAGTCGACCACCCTGTTCCTCGAATCCGCCACCATCACGCTCGGCGGCAAGCTGCATCTGGGCGAGTTGGGCCAGTTGCTCCCGGCGCTCGCGAAGCACTACGACTTGCGCGACGCCGTCTTCCTCGCCGAACTGCGCCTCGACGAACTCTTCGCCCGCCGCAACGCGACGAAGTCCTTCAAGCCGCTACCGCAATTCCCCGCCAGCCGCCGCGACGTGGCGATGCTCGTGCCCGAAGCCACCACGCACGACGCCGTGCTGCAGGCCGTGAAACAGGCCAAGCCCGCGAACTTGGAGAGCGTGGAGTTGTTCGATGTCTTCCGGGGTAAGAACGTGCCCACCGGCCAGAAGAGCCTCGCCTACGCCTTCACCTACCGCGCCGCCGACAAGACGCTCACCGACAACGACGTGAACGCGGCACACACAAAGGCCGTGGACGCGCTGAAGCAGAGGTTGCAGGCGACGGTGCGGGAGTAGGCGCGCAGTCGCAATCTCAACCCCGGCGTGGTCGTGGGTGAATTACCGCACTGAATCGGCGCTGCGGTGCTCGCCGGTGATGAATTCATTCCAGCACGCTGTTGAACTTTGAAATCCGTTGACCCGACTTTGAGTGCTACCTAGATTCGTCCCACGATTTTCTAAACGACATCCCCGAAACTCTGAAGCATGAGCACACCTACGGCAGCAGCCACATTCAGCAAAGGACTTGAAGGCGTCATCGCCGCCCAGACCCGCCTCAGCGATGTCCGTGGCGACGTTGGTCAGTTGATCTATTGCGGCTATGACATCAACGAACTGGCGGGCAAGGTCACTTACGAGGAGGTCGTCCATCTGCTCCACCACAATCACCTTCCGAATGCGAAGGAATTGACCGATCTGAAGGAGACGCTCGCCCAGTTTCGCGACATCCCTCAGGGCGTCATTGACATCATCTGCAAGCTGCCCAAGGACACGCCCCCGATGCACGTGCTCCGCACTGCGGTGTCGGCGCTCGGTTGCTTCGACACCGCGAGCGAAGACGACTCGCAGCACTCGCAGCGGCGCAAGGCGCTCCGGCTTGTGGCGCAAGTGCCCGTCGTGACGGCCTATTTCCACCGCAATCGCCAAGGGCTGTCGCTCATCGCCCCGGACGCGAAGCTCGGCGAGGCGGCGAATTTCCTCTGGATGATCAACGGCACCGCGCCGACCAAGGACATGGAAGCCACGATGGACGTGTGCTACGTGCTCCATGCCGATCACGGGATGAACGCCTCGACCTTCAGCGCGCGCGTCACCATCGCCACGTTGTCGGATATGTATTCGGCCATTACCTCCGCCATCGGCACGCTGAAGGGACCGTTGCACGGCGGCGCAAACGAAGGCGTCATCAAGATGCTTCATGAGATCGGCTCGTTGGAGAAGGTGGACGGTTGGGTGGCCGAGGCCCTCGCGCAGAAGAAAAAAATCATGGGCATCGGTCATCGTGTCTACAAAGTGCTCGATCCCCGCGCCCCGCACCTGAAGCGCATGGCTCAGATTCTCAGCAGCCAGCTTGGTGAGCCGAAGTGGATTCAGATGTCCGAGCGCATCGCCGAACTGATGCTCACGAAGAAAAGCCTGCATGCGAACGTGGATTTTTACAGCGCCACGGTCTATTACTCGCTCGGCATCCCGACCGACCTCTTCACGCCCATTTTCGCCATCTCGCGCACGAGCGGCTGGACGGCCCATGTCCTCGAGCAGCTCGCCGACAACCGACTCTACCGCCCCGAGTCACAATACATCGGACCGGTCGGGCTCACGGTCGTCCCTGTTGAAAAGCGTTAAGACGACACTCCTTTGCTGACAGGCTGGGCGATGAGTCCGCCCTGCTTGCTGAAACCCAATCTACAATTTTCGAAATGAACATCCACGAATACCAAGGCAAACAACTCCTCAAGCAATACGGGGTCGCGGTCCCCGATGGCGAAGTCTGCAAGACGCCCGCCGAGGCGCTTGCGGCCGCTGAAAAACTCGTCGCTGCCGGGCACAAGATGCTCGTCGTGAAGTCCCAGATTCACGCGGGCGGCCGCGGCAAAGGCACCTTCAAGAGTGGCTTCAAGGGCGGCGTCAAGTTGTGCAAGACCGCTGCCGAAGCAGAAGTGCTTGCCACCGCCATGCTCGGAAACGTCCTCGTCACCAAGCAGACCGGGCCGGAAGGCCGCCTCGTCAGCACGCTGCTCGTCGCAGGCGCACCAAACATCAAGAAGGAGCTTTACCTCGCTGTCCTGCTCGACCGCGCCACGAGCCGCCCGCTAGTCATGGCCAGCACCGAGGGCGGCGTGGACATTGAGGAAGTCGCCGAGAAGACTCCGGAGAAAATCGTGAAGGAGCAGATTGACCCCGCGCTGGGTTTCCAGCCGTGGCAGGGCCGAAAGATTGCCGCCGCGCTCGGCCTCAAGGGCGAGCTCGCCGGCCAGTGCGCCAAGCTCCTCGCCGGTGTTTACAAGACGTGGTGGGAAGCCGACGCCGCGATGCTGGAGATCAACCCGCTTTGCATTGTCGAAGGGGCCGATGGCAAAGACCAGCTCGTGGCCGTGGACGCCAAGGTCAGCCTCGATGACAACGCGCTCTATCGCCACAAGGACATCCAAGCCATGCGCGACCTCGCCGAGGAATCGCCGCTGGAAATCGAGGCGAGCAAGTTCAACCTCAACTACATCAAACTCGACGGTTCCATTGCCTGCCTCGTCAACGGCGCGGGCCTTGCGATGGCCACGATGGACATCATCCAGCACTACGGTGCCAACCCCGCGAACTTCCTCGATGTCGGCGGTGGGGCGAGCAAGGATCAAGTCACGGCGGCCTTCAAAATTATCCTCAGCGACCCGGCGGTGAAGGCCATCTTCGTGAACATCTTCGGCGGCATCATGGACTGCAACGTCATTGCTACCGGCATCGTCGCGGCGGTGAAGGAAACCGGCCTTACGCTCCCGCTCGTCGTCCGCCTCGAAGGCAACAACGTCGCTGCCGGCAAGAAGACGCTGGCCGAATCCGGCCTCACGCTCATCACCGGCGACTCCATGGCCGACGCCGCGCAGAAGGTGGTTGCCGCCGTCGCGAAGTAACCGGCCATAAACTCAACACTCACTTTCCCATGGCCATTCTAGTCACCCCGCAAACCAAACTCCTCGTCCAAGGCATCACCGGTGAATTCGGTGCGCGCCACGCCAAACTCTCCCTGGACTACGGCACGCAACTTGTCGCTGGCGTCACGCCCGGCAAGGGCGGCCAATTCTTCGAGCACGGCGGCCACAAGGTGCCCATCTTCGACACCGTGGCGGACGCCGTGAAGCAGACCGGCGCGACCGCTAGCGCTGTCTTCGTCCCGCCGCCCTTCGCCGCCGACGCGATTCTCGAAGGCGTGGATGCGGGGCTCGAACTCGTCGTCGCTATCACCGAAGGGATCCCCGTGCGCGACATGGTGCGCGCCAAGCAGGCGATGCTCGGCAGCAAGACCCGGCTCATCGGCCCGAACTGCCCCGGCGTCGTCACGCCCGGCACGGGCAAGGACTCGCACGGCGGGTGCCGCATCGGCATTGCGCCCGGCTACATCCACAAGAAGGGGAGCATCGGCGTCGTCTCGCGCTCCGGCACCTTGACCTACGAGGCCGTGTGGCAGCTCACGAGCCGCGGCGTCGGCCAAAGCACCTGCGTCGGCATCGGTGGCGACCCGGTCAACGGCACTTCGCACCTCGACGTCATCCAGCTCTTCATGGCCGACCCGGAGACGACGGGCATTATCATGATTGGTGAGATCGGTGGCAGTGCGGAGGAAGAAGCTGCCGAGTGGATTGCGAAGCACGGCACCAAGCCCGTCGCCGGTTTCATCGCGGGGGCTACGGCTCCTCCGGGACGCCGTATGGGTCACGCGGGCGCGATTGTCAGCGGGGGCAAAGGCACGGCGGAAGCGAAGATCGCCGCGTTCAAAGCCGCTGGAATCGGCATCGCCGTCACGCCCAGCGACATGGCGGACACGCTTCTGAAGATGATGTAGTCGCAACCTTCAGGTTGCGAATGTTCCCCGAACCTGAAGCGCAGGCTGAAGCCTGCGACTACGGCACTACACCAACTCCCGAATCGGCTCGCCGTGCTCCACCACGAAGCGTGGGCGGCGCTGGTGGTCTTCGTAGGTCACGTCCACGGGCACGCCCATGTGGTGGAAGATCGTCGCCGCGAGGTCGCCGGGCGTCAGCCCGCGGGAGGCGATTTGCCCGCCATCACGGTCGGTGGAACCGATGACTTGACCGTGGCGGAAGCCGCCGCCGGCGAGGGTGATGGAGGAGACGTAAGGCCAGTGGTTGCGCCCGTCAGTGCTGCCTTGCGTGCCGATTTGCGGCGAACGCCCGAACTCACCCATCGCGATGACCAGCACATCCTCCAGCATCCCGCGCTCACCGAGGTCGGTGACGAGCGCGCTGAAGAGGTGGTCGAAGACTGGCAGCAACGGTCGCAGCCCGCTCCAGATACCTCCGTAGGGCGGGATGTTGTCGCCGTGTGTGTCCCAGGTGCCGGAGGCGGAGTGGTTGCTGAGGTCCAGCGTGACGAAGCTCACGCCGCGCTCGACGAGTCGTCGCGCGAGCAACGCCTTCCGACACCAGTCGTGCGGGCCGTAGCGGTCCACGATGCGTTGCGGCTCGGTGGTCAGGTCGAAGGCGGCCTGTGCCTGCCCGCCCGCGACGAGGTCGAAGGCTTGTTGGCCGAAGCGGTCGAGGGCCTCGACGGAGCCGGAGTTGTCCACGTCGCGCCGGAGCGAATCCATTTGCTGCGCGAGCGACTGGCGGGAGCGCACGCGGTCCAGCGTGAGTTCGCCGGGGAGTTGAAAGAGCTGGCTGACGTTGTCGCCGATGAAGGGGTTGTATTTCTGACCGAGGTAGCCGGCCCACGCGAAGTGCGTCCGGTCGCGGACGTTCAGATGCACGGCGGGCGGCATCCCCGGCTGGTTCGCGCCGCGATGCTTCGCGACGATGGCCGCGAAGCCGGGATACATCTTCGCCTCGGGATTCGTGCGCGGCTCGGCGAGGACGTTGGCGGTCTGCATCACCATGTTCGGCTGATGATTGCTGCCACGGCAATCCATCGAGCGGATGATGGTAAGCCTGTCCATCAACGCGGCTTGCTTCGGGAGATGCTCGCAGAGGTGAACGCCGGGGAGCTTGGTGGAAATGGTCTTGAAGGGCCCGCGATAGCCGGCGGGCGCGTCGGGTTTGGGATCCCACATATCCACGTGGCTGGGACCGCCGGCCATCCAGAGGAGAATGACGGCCTTGTTGCTGCCCATCGCGCGGCCCGTCGCGGCGGCTTGGGCGCGGACGCGTAGCAACTCCGGCAAGGTCAAGCCGCCGAGGCCCGCGAGGCTGGCCTTCAACATCGAGCGGCGGCTGGACACGTTCAGCCCCTCGCGCACGCGGGGGTTCAGGTAAGTGAACGCGTGGCGATGCTCGCTGAAGTGCGGCAAGGCGGCTGGCATCGGGCGAACGTAGGCAGCCGGGCGGGATGGGTCAAAGGGGAATTCCGCTCCGTGGTTGCGACCACCTCCCGGCGACGAGGGCGTCGCCGCCACGGGGGAGTGCCCGCGAATCAACGCGAATGCCGAGCGCACGTTCCCATGCGCGCTGATGCGCGTGATTCGCGGGCAAACTTTTCTCCGTGCATTCCCGCCACCCCGCCGGTGAACTCCTGCCGTGCAACGCACCTTTCTCGGCATCGAAATCGGCGGCACCAAGCTGCAACTCGTCGCGGGCGACGCGGACGCGCGCATCACGGTGCGGCGGCGCTTCACGGTGGACAAGCAGCGCGGCGGCGCGGGCATCCGCGAGCAGATTGCCGGCGCGTTGCCGGAGCTGATAGAGCTCGCGAAGCCTTCGGCCATCGGCGTCGGCTTCGGCGGGCCGGTGGACGTGGCGACGGGGAAAATCTGTTGCTCGCACCAGATTGAAGGCTGGTCGGAATTTCCCATTGGCGACTGGCTGCGCGGCCTCACCGGCCTGCCCGTGACGGTGGACAACGACGCGAACACCGCCGCGCTCGGCGAGGCTTTGCGCGGCGCGGGCGTGGGCTGCAACCCGGTGTTCTACGTCACGCTCGGCAGCGGCGTGGGCGGCGGGCTGGTCGTGGACGGACGCATCTATCACGGCGCGAAACCGGGCGAGGCGGAGATTGGCCATGTGCGGCTGGACAAGTCCGGCGTCACCATCGAGCAGCGCTGCGCCGGCTGGGCCGTGGACCGGAAAATCCGCGAGGCTTGCCAGCGCGAGCCGTGGAGTCCCCTCTCGAAACTCACCGCCGACGCCGACCGCGGCGAGGCCCGCGCCCTCGCTCCTGGGCTGGCGCTGGGCGACGCGCTCGCCCAACGCATCCTCGACGAAGTGGCCGACGACCTCGCGTTCGGCCTGTCGCACGTCACGCAGCTCATGCACCCGGAAGTCATCGTGCTCGGTGGCGGCTTTTCGCTCGTGGGCGAACCGTGGCGCGCAGCGGTGGCGGCGGCGCTGACCCGCTACGTGATGGAAGCCTTCGCCCCCGGCCCGCGCGTGGTGCTGGCGGGCTTGGGCGAGGATGCGGTGACAGTAGGGGCGCTGTTGCTGGCGAACTCAAAGGCTGCGTAGTTGCAGGCTTTAGCCTGCGCGTCAGCCGTTGGCGATTCGCAACCTAAAGGTTGCGACTACGAGGATGCGTTGCCACTTTTCCCTCCGTGAACCTCGAACTCATCAACACCGGTAGCGAGCTGATGCTGGGCCGCGTCCTAAACACGCACCAGCAGTGGCTCTGCCGCCAGCTCGCGGACCTCGGCTACGTCGTCAACCGGCAGGTTGGCGTGGCGGACACGGCGGACGACATCGAGCAAGCCGTCCGCGAGGCGTTGGGCCGCGCGGACTTCATCATCACCACTGGCGGACTGGGGCCGACCTCCGATGACATCACGCGCGACCGCATCGCGGCCTTGCTCGGGCGAAAGTTGAGCGAAGACCCAGCCATCGTCGCGCACGTTGAAGGCTTCTTCGCCCAGCGCAACCGCCCCATGCCCACCAGCACGCGCGTGCAGGCGATGGTCCCGGACGGCGCGCTGGTGTTGCCCAACGCCCACGGCACTGCGCCGGGCCTTGCGCTGCGCGTCAGCCCGAACCCGTTCCGCGCCGGTGGTAAGGCGAGCTGGCTCGTAATGTTGCCGGGGCCGCCGCGCGAGCTGCGCCCGATGTTCACGAACCAAGTTGCGCCCCTGCTGCGCGCGCAGTTGCCGCTGGAGACGGACTTCGTCTGCCGCACGCTGCGGACGGTGGGCATCGGGGAATCTTACTTGGAGGAACGCATCGCCGGGCCGCTCAAGCCGCTGATGGACGCGGGCCTCGAACTCGGCTACTGCGCCCACACGGGCGCGGTGGATGTGCGTTTCGTGGCCCGTGGCTGCGGGGCGGACGCGGATGTGGCCGAGGCCGCGCGCATTGTTTACGAGTTGGCGGGTGAACACATCTTCGGCGAGGGCGATGATGAGTTGGAGCAAGTCCTCGTGCGCCGGCTCACCGAGCGGAAACAGACGCTCGCGCTGGCCGAGTCCTGCACCGGCGGCTTCCTCGCGAACCGGCTGACGAACGTGGCGGGCGCGTCCGCCGTGTTCCTCGCGGGGTTGGTGACTTACAGCAACGTGGCGAAGGAGCACTTTCTCGGCGTGCGCGCGGAGACGCTCGCGGCCCACGGTGCGGTGAGTGAGGCGGTCGCCCGCGAGATGGCCGAGGGCGCGCGGGCAAGGACGGGTGCGGACTTCGCACTAGCAGTCACCGGCATTGCCGGACCCAACCGCGACGGTTCCAACAAGCCGGTGGGGACCGTCTTCATCGCGCTGGCTTCCGCGAGCGGCACGCAGGTCGTCAACCCGACAAACCGCTACGACCGCGAGACGTTCAAGTATGTGACCGCGCTCCAGGCGCTGGAGCTGTTGCGGCGAGCGATGAGGTGACCAGGCGGGAAGGCGAGCCGGTGGAAAAGTGGGAACGTGGGAAAGTGGGAGAGCGAAAAAGTGAGCGGGTGCTGCGGGAGTCGAAGTGTTTGCCCGCCGGCTCGCTTCCCCGTTTTCTCACCTGCACACCTGCACGGCTGGAAAGCAAAACACCCGCCGGCTGGCGCAGGCGGGTGTTCGCTTGAAAAGCGGTGGCGGGCTCAGCCGTTGTCGCCGATGGCTTCCACGGGGCAGCCCTCTTTGGCCTCTTTGCACTGGGCCTCTTCCTCGGGCGTCTCGGGCTGCTTCTTCACGTAGGAGTAGCCGCCGTCGTCATAGCGGGTGTAGTTCTCCGGGGCCGTCTCGCGGCACAGGTCGCAGTCGATGCACTGGTTGTCCACGAAGTATTTCCCGAGGACGTTGTTTTCGTATTTGTTAGCGAGGTCGGCCATAAAGTGTCGTGTTTTGGACGGCGAATTTATGGGGAACGGCCCGGTCGTTAGCAAGTCCCTTCTCCACGTTTTTTCGTCCCATCTCGGCCGGCGAGGTTGCGCCCTTGCCGCGCGGGCGATCGAACTCTTCGCCACGTTCCCCATTCACGTCTGTCGCCGCGCCGCTGGGTAGGGCAGGGGAGGCAGCGGGAGCTTATCCAGTAAAAGCAACGGGGCGGTCGCGCGACCGCCCCGGGGCTGGTTCAGAGATTTGGTCCAGGGTTAGCGGCCCTTGGGGAGGGCGCTCCGGCCCGCGTAGACCGCGTGCTTACCGAGCAACTGCTCGATGCGTAGGAGTTGGTTGTATTTCGCCGTGCGGTCGGTGCGGCTGAGGCTGCCGGTCTTGATTTGGCCGCAGTTCGTAGCGACGGCGAGGTCGGCGATGGTCGCGTCTTCGGTCTCACCGGAGCGGTGGGAGAGGATGGAGCGGTAGGCGTTCTTGTGCGCGAGCTCCACGGTGTCGAGCGTCTCGGTGAGGGAGCCGATTTGGTTCACCTTCACGAGGATGGCGTTGGCGGTGCCGGTATCAATGCCCCGGCGCAGGAACTGGACGTTCGTGACGAACAGATCGTCGCCCACGAGCTGCACTTTGGAGCCGAGCTTGTCGGTGAGTTTCTTCCAAGTCACCCAGTCGCCCTCGGCGCAGCCGTCCTCGATGCTGACGATGGGATACTTGGCGCACAGGCGGGCGTAGAACTCGACCATCTCATCGCCGGATAATTTCTGGCCGCTGCTCTTCTTGAACACATACGTCTCGTTGCCGGTGTAGAACTCGCTCGCGGCGACATCGAGCGCGAGGAAGATGTTCTTGCCGAGCTTGTAGCCGGCGTCCTTCACGGCCTGCGCGATGGCGTCCAACGCAGCGTCCGCGCTGTCCAGCTTCGGGGCAAAGCCGCCTTCATCACCGACGGCGGTGGAGAGGCCCTTCTTCTTCAGCACGGCCTTGAGCGCGTGGAAAATCTCGGTGATGGCCTGCAAACCCTCGCTGAAGGTCGCGAAGCCGTGGGGCATGATCATGAACTCTTGGAAATCAATCGGCGCATCTGAGTGCGCGCCGCCGTTGATGACGTTCGCCATCGGGACGGGCAGCACCTTCGCGTTGGGGCCGCCGATGTATTTGAAGAGCGGTTGGCCCAGGGTGGCGGCGGCGGCCTTCGCGTTGGCGAGGGAGACGGCGAGGATGGCGTTCGCGCCGAGCTTGGACTTCTTGAACCCGGTGCCGTCGAGCTCCAGCATCGCGCTGTCCACCGAGAGTTGGTCCACGGCATCGAGGCCCAGCAGGAGGGGGGCGATCTTATCGGTGACGTTTTTGACGGCCTTGCTCACGCCTTTGCCGAGGTAACGCTGCTTGTCGCCGTCGCGCAGTTCGAGGGCTTCGTGCTCGCCGGTGGAGGCGCCGGAGGGGACGGCGGCGCGGCCCACGACGCCGGAGGAGAGGGTGAGGTCGACCTCGACGGTGGGGTTGCCACGGGAGTCGAGGATTTCGCGGGCCTGGATGTCAGTAATCTGAGTCATGGTCTGGGTCAGTGGTGCGTTGTTCGATGTCAGTTAGGAGCTGGGCGATCCGGTCAGCCGGAAAGAGGCGGCAGTCTAGGGCGGTGCCAAAAGCCGTCAAGTGGCGAGGCAAGGAGGATTTATCAGGCCAGTGAGCATTTTCCTCCCCCACCAGCCCCGGTCCCTCACGGACTGAGGAACATCCCTCACGGACCAGGGAACATCCCTCACGGACAAGGGAACTTTCCTCACGGACAAGGGAACTTTCCTCACGGACAAGGGAACTTTCCTCACGAACTGGGGAACTTCCCTGACGGACTGGGGAGCTTTCCTGACGGACTGGGGAACTTCCCGGACTGACCCGTGCCAGTCAGCGCCGGACCCAGGCCAAGCCCGCGCCGACCCGCGCCCGTCCGTGAGTTTCCGCTTGAAGTTATCCGACTAATGGCCACGGTGAGCGTCTCCATACACGCGCTGAGCCATTCCCATTCTGGGCGTGCCGGCGCGGGCCGGGAGGTAAAGCAACCAACTGAAGCAACCTATGGCACAGTATCACGTCTCCCTCACGTTCACCCAGCTCCCGGACTCCGAACTCGATGAGTTCGCGACGGCGGTGATTGATAACCTAACCGGCAACCCGGCCTACGCCACGCCGGTGGTCAGCATGGCCGCGCTGGGCACCAGCCGGACGGCCTTCCAGACCGCCATGGCCGACACCGCGCAAGGCGGCACCGCCGCGACCGCTGCAAAGAACGCCGCGCGCGAGACCTTGGTCGGCCTCTTGCGCCAGGAGGCCAACTACGTGCAGGGCGCGGCCGATAACGACCTCACCGTGCTGCTCTCCTCCGGCTTCCTGGCCGCGAGCACGAACCGCACCCAATCGCCCTTGGAGACTCCGAGCATCGTGAAGATCCTCAACGAGGCCAGCACGCAGCTTGTCCTGCGCGTCACGCCCATCACGAACGCG
Source organism: Klebsiella pneumoniae (assembly GCA_943330855.2). Lineage (GTDB taxonomy): Bacteria > Verrucomicrobiota > Verrucomicrobiia > Limisphaerales > SXTU01 > SXTU01. The sequence continues at coordinate 125,998 of CALQJI020000001.1, read as the reverse complement.
CGCGCCTACGAAACCCGCTACTACACCACCCCCGGCGCGTGGCAATCCGGCGGCATCTCCACCCAAGCGCGCCACATCATCGTCGAGGGCCTGACTCCCGGCACCACCTATACGATGTCCGTGCGCGCCATCGGCGGCAGCACCGGCCACAGCGATTGGAGCGACCCCGTCTCGCACATGTGCATGTGAGGGAGAGCAGGGGAAGGCAGGCGGGGAAGCGGGAAAGTGAGCAAGTGGGAGAGTGAGCAAGTGGGCCGGCCGCAAGGGCCTTCTCACCTTCACGCTTTCACACTTTCGCACCAGCCTTCCCTTCAGTGCATCTCCACGGCGCAGGAGCCGATGCCTTTGCGGTAGTAGTTGAACTGCACGTTCGGGTGGTCCGCGAGGAGGGACATGGGGACGGCGCTGTCCACGATGCGGTTGGCAATCATGTAGGCGGTCAGGCGCTGGCCAAAGGGGTTGTCGTGACAGCCCGCGTGCCAGATGGAGACTTTCTCCGCGAGCCAAGTCTCGACCGGGCCGACGGTGATGGCTTGTTTGGGGACTAAAGTCACGTTGCCGCCGCCGCTGGTGCGCGCGTTCTGCGCGATGGTGACGGGGTGGAGGTCCACGACGCGCGTGGCGAGCTTGCGGTAATCGGCTGCGCTGGGGGGAGCGTCCTTGTATTTGCCCTTGCGGGGGAGCGGGTCGTTGAACGCCCAGTGTTTGATGTCGCCCTGGCCGCCTTGCATGACGCAGCAGCGGACGCCGGCGTTCCAAGTGGCGCGGTAGGCGCGGGTGTCGGCTTGGGGGAAGTGCAGGTTGGCATCCGGCATGGCCAACTTGCGGTCAATGCGGTTGAAACACATTTCCCGGTCGCACTTCTCGAAGGAGAGCGGGTGCGTGACGGCGGCTTCCTTGCCATCAATGACCCATTCGTCCATGCCCCAGAAGTGGGCGTCGTGGAGTTTGAGGCCCAGCTCGTTGACGATGCGCGCGACGAGGGGCAACTGCTCCGTGGGGCCGATGGGGCCGCAGATGCCGGCGGGGTTGTCGGGCGTGGCCTGCTTCCAGGCGTGGATGTATTCGAGGGCTTCGGCGCAGTAGAAGTCTTCGAGGGTGTCGTAGAAGACGACCTTGAAGCCGGGGCGGGAGAGCTTGAGAAGTTTCTCCGGCGTGAGGCGCGCGGCGGCTTGGAAGATGGCGGGGTCGAGGGTGGTGTAGTCCCACCAGGCGGGGGCGAGTGAGGAGAGGTTGCGTGGCACGCGGCGTTTGTAAGGGGCGGGCGGAGGTGGGGCAAGGCGGGAGTGGGACGGGATGGGTTTTGTGTTTTGAGTTCGGAGTGGTGTGCGCAAGGGAGCCATCGGAAATGGGCGGTCAGCTCGGGTGCCCATTTTTGACATTGAATTCACGGGTGCGACTGACTAAATCATGCTGCGTATCCAGAGGGTGCGGGGATGGTTGCCCTGCTTGGTAGCGACACGGAAGATTGGATCCAACGCGAACTCGGAGCGGAATCTGAATTTTGGGACATGAACTTTTTTATCCTGCGACGCGGACAAAAGCTGGGGCCCTTTCCCGAGGAGTCGGTGGAAGAAATGTCGGCGCGCGGTGAGTTAAAGGCGGGCGACCTTGTCAGTCATGGGGAGGAGAAAGACTGGCTGCCACTGGGCCGTTTCCTTGAGCTTCGCCAGCAATCCGCGACTACTTCCGAAGCGGGCGGAGCGGCTGCTGCGCCAGCTCATGAGGCTCCCCCGGCCTTTGCACCGGTGCCCTCGGAAACTTCTTTTTTGCGCCGGAACGCGGGGGATGCCGATGCGGACACGCTGACGGAGGTGGAGCGCGAAGTCATGGCGGGCGGGCGGTTGGTGACGTTCGAGTATTGCTGCTCGCTGGTGGTGTCCTTCAAGCACACGTCCGCGCCCGTGCTGTTGCGCGCGGGTGAAGATGGCTTCGCGCCGGCGCTGAGTCATTCGCTGCGCTCGATGCTTTTGGGTTGGTGGGGCATCCCCGGGCCGATCTGGGTTTTCTCCACGCTTCGGCACAATGCCCGCGGGGGGCAGGATGTGACGCTGGAGTCGCTCACGAAACAAGTCGGCCACGCGCGCGCCGCCGCTGCCTGCGCGCGCCGCCAGACGAGCGCCCGCCCGGGCGCGCTCATGGACAGCTTGGGCGGGATGATGGTGGCGCTCGCGCTCGCGATGGGGCTGGGGCTGGGCTGGCTGGGCTGGGCCTTTACCCACGGAGATTTGGGCGAGCCGGCGCCCGGGCCAGGCTCGAAGGAGTTCAACACGGCCGACGGCTATCTCGTGAAGTCCAAACGCAGCGCCATCTTCGGCAACGTGCCCAAGGCGATGGAATTGGCGGATGTTTTCAATAAGCGTGCGAAGGAGTCATTTCTCACTTTGGCGCGGGAGAATCCGAATCTGGGCGAACTGGTGACCAGCGACGTGGCCATCGTCACCTTCTGCGAGTTGCATGAGGACCGCGTCATCTTTCTCGTGCAGGTGCCGGGGCTGCAAAAACTCCCGTTAAGCCTGCAAAATCGTTTTGCGGACGATGTGTGGCGCAACTCCTCGCTGGCGATCACGGACGGCAGAGCCGGCTTTGTCGGGCTGCGCGTCTCAGTAGGCATCCGCAGCATCGCTAAGTATGAGCAGGTCCTCGTCGGTCGCTACATCCGGGACTTTGAGGCGAACAACACCGGCTTGCGCAGCCGCAGCGAGGGCCACCGCAGCAAGTCCAAGCTCTACCCGCTCTTCGTCCCGGTGGAGCAACTGGAGTCGTGGAAGGATGAGTGAGTCGGGAGTCGTGGGAGCGGAGTGATGGGGGTTCGGCGGCACCTGCGAAGTTCGCGAGAGGACACAGGTGGCCCCTGACTTTGGGTTTCAATGGGAGGTTCGGGACCCCGGTGGGGTGAAAGGGGAAAACCTCTGGCGTCCGCTGAGGCACGAACGAAGCGCCGCCGTATTCCTCCGCAACGAACCGAGCCGCGCGCCGTTCGGCTGAGCCCGAATTCCGAAATGGAATGGCCACAAAGAAGGCAAAGCGACGCAAAGAGAGGGCATGGCAGCAGACCGGGGAAAGGGCGGAATAGTTCCAGGCTAAACGCGGCAAACCTCTGTTTATTTTGCGCGTTCTTGCGTTCATTGCGGCCAACTTCGGAGTTCGGACTCAACCCGCCCGCGGGCCATTGCGTTGTTCCTTGGTCTGCCCTTCAATCCCGCCGTGCCAACACCTGTTATCAGCATCGCTCAAATGCGCGATTGGGAGCGAGCCACTTGGGCTACCGGCGTTGCCGAAGCGTCCGTGATGCGGCGGGCGGGCGAGGCCGTGGCGCGGTGCGCGCGGCGGATGACGCAGGCGGGGGATTCAGTGCTCGTGCTCGCGGGCAAGGGCCACAACGGCGATGACGCGCGGTTCGCCGCCGAGCAGTTGACCGGGCGGACCGTGCGCCTGGTGAACGTGATCGAGCCGTCCGCTGCGGTGAAGGAGGTAAGTGGGTTTGCCGGCGCGCTGATCGTGGACGGGCTGTTTGGTATCGGCTTGAACCGTCCGCTCGTGGGGGATTGGTTGCGGCTGGTGCAGGCGTTGAACGCGTCGCGCGTGCCGATCCTCGCGGTGGATGTGCCCTCGGGCATGAACGCGGACACGGGCGAACTTCTCGGCGACGCGGTGCGCGCGGCGGTGACGGTGACGTTCGGGGCGATGAAGCCAGGGCTGTTGCTGCCGAAGGCCGCGCCCCTCACCGGGCGGCTGGAGGTGGCGGCGGAGATTGGGTTGGTGCCGTGCCCGTTTCGCACGGAGATGAACTGGACATTGCCAGAGGATTTCGGGCGTTTCCCGCCGCGTCGTCCAGTGGAGGGGCACAAGGGGACGTTCGGCCATCTGGCGATTTTCGCGGGTAGCCAAGGCTACCACGGCGCGGCGGTGCTGGCGGCGCGCGGGGCCTTGCGGGCAATGCCCGGGCTGGTGAGTGTGTTCACGACGGAGCGGGCATATCCGCTGGTCGCAGCGCAGCTGGCGCAGGCGATGGTGCATCCGTGGGTGGCAGGGAAAGCGTTGCCGAAATCGTGCTCGGCGATTTTGATGGGCCCCGGCCTCGCGGGCGTGGATGTGCCGAAGCCGTTGGTGGAAGAGGCGATTCGCCTCTGGCAGGACTCACCGTTGCCGATCATCGCGGACGCGAGCGCGCTGGGCTGGCTGCCGTCAGGCACCACGCGTTCGGGGACGTTGCGCGTGGTGACGCCGCATCCGGGCGAGGCCGCAGCGATGCTGGGCATCGCGAAGGCGGGCGTGCTCTCCCACCGGGTGGCCGTGCTGCGGGAGATCGCGCGCACGCGGGGTGATTGCTGGGTAGTGCTGAAGGGGCGGCAGACACTGGTGGGGTGCGGGCACGGTGAGTTGTTCGTGAACTCCTCGGGCAATCCCGAACTCGGCCAAGGTGGCAGTGGCGATGTGCTGGCAGGATATCTCGGCGGCTGGCTAGCGCAGCCGCTCTTGCGCGAGGACGTGCGGTTGCTCATCCGCCACGCCGTCTGGGAACACGGCCATGCGGCGGAGTTGCTATCCGCGCGGCAGCGGGCGTGGGAGATGGCGGAGTTGGTCGCAATGCTCGGCAACGCGCCGCAGACAGGCTTTGGGAGCTGAGGCGCTTCGGCTGTGGTCGGGCGCTCGACTCTCGATACGCACACCGACGCACGAGCACGGCCAATTCAATCTTTACAGCCGTCCGCGTCGCACTACTCTGCGACCCGACTTCAACGAATTATGCGTATCCCATTGATGCTCGCCCTGACTCTGGTCGCCGCCGTGCTAACTGGTTGTGGCGGCGTGGAGCGCAAGCTCGGCCGTGGCATGAACAACTCCATGGAACTCTTCCGCGGTGGCGAGATGCGCCGCTCCATTGAGCAGGCCGGCCTTTGGGATGGTGCCGACGCCGCCTTCAGCACCGGCCTCGTCCAAGGTATCGGCCGCACCATGGCCCGCACCGCCATCGGCTTCAGCGAAGTCATCACCGCCCCGTTCCCGCCCTACACCCCGTATTCCTTCCCCGAGAAGTGGTTCCGGGACCCGAGCAACAAGCTTCGCGCTGAGCCCTTCTCGGTGAACCCGGTCTATCCGGACACCTACCAGCCCCGCCTCTTCAGCGACACCATCTTCCACACGGACTCGCGCATCGGCTTCGCAGGCGGCGAGATCGCGCCCTTCATCCCGGGCAGTCGGTTCCGCGTGTTCGAGTATTGAATAACCCCGCTTTCTCCCGCGCCGGCATTTGAGTGCTGGCGCGTTTTTGTTTTGAGCACCGTCCTCCGTCAGTCGCCTAGCAAGGTCAACCTCCTCCTGAACATCCTCCGCAAACGCGAGGATGGCTTCCATGAGCTGGAGTCGGTCATGCAGCCCGTGCAGCTCTGCGACCGGCTCGAGGTAGCCCAAGCGGCCGTCGGCATCACACTCACTTGTAACCACGCCGCGCTGCCCGTGGACGGAACGAACCTCGTCCACAAGGCGGCCGCCGCCTTTCTCAGTGCCGCCGGCATCACGGACGGCGTCAAAATCCATCTCGAAAAAACCATCCCCCTCGCCGCCGGTCTCGGAGGTGGCAGTGGCAACGCGGCCCACACGCTCGGCGCGCTCAACGAACTATTCGACCTGCCGCTCGGTTCAGCTCAGTTGCAGACACTCGCCGCCGCGCTCGGCTCCGACGTGCCCTTCTTCCTCCAGTCCCAGCCCGCGCTGGCCTACGGACGCGGCGAACTCATCCAATCCCTCGCGCCCTTCCCGGCCTTGCGGGGCGCGCACATCCTGCTGATTCACCCTGGCTTTGGCATCTCCACCGCGTGGGCTTATCAGTCGCTCGCGAACTTCCCCGACGCACTTCACGGACGGGTCGGCCGCTCGCAACAACTCATTGAACGGCTTCAAGGCCCCGACCTCGCCGCCGCTGGGCGCTACTTTTATAACTCACTCGAAGCCCCCGCGCTGCCGAAGCACCCGTTGCTCGTGCTCTATCAGGATTTTCTCCGGGCCAACGGCGCGCCCGCCGTGCTCATGTCCGGCAGCGGCTCGACCACGTTTGCCATCACCCCCAGCCGCGACTCAGCAGAGCGCCTCTGCGAGCGGTTCCAATCCAAGTTCGGCCTGAGCGCGTGGACGGCAGTGGCGGCGTTGTAACTTTCCCCAACCCGCCCATCGGTAGGAGCGCGGACGGCCACGGCCACGGCCGCAGCCGAGGCGAAACGGAAGCAGCCGGCTACGGACGTGGGCGTCCGCGCTCCATGGTGTGAAACCTTACGGGAGCAAACTTTCTGGCAACCCGTCCAACGCTTCACCGTGTCGCCACTGCGCAGAAAAATCCGTGTTTCACCCGATGACTTCGCCCGCATCCATTGGCTACGCTCTCCCGCAACCCGGAATCACTCCATGAAGACCCGCACCTCACCCCTCCCGCTATTCCTCTTACTCGGAATCCTAACCCTGTTCCCGCCCGCCCACGCCCAAGTCCTCCTTAACGTGGACTTCGGCGTCGGCGCGGCGAGCGCGAAGCTCGGCCACGCCGCGACCGGGCTCGCGACGAATGACTTCTGGAATCTCCACGCGCACTACAACCCCCGCTTCGCCCCCGGCCAGCCGCCGGTATCGAACCACACTTCCTCCGGCCTCAAGCTCTCCGACAAGTCTGACTCCGCCGTGTCCATCGCTGTGGCGAACGCGCCGGGCGTCTGGGGCAATGCCTCGGGTGACGCGATGTTCGACTCGTTCCTCTTCGCGCAGAACGGCTCGAACATCACCGTGACCGTGCGTGCGCTGGAGGCAGGGCGCTACCATTTCTACCTCTACGGCCACGCCGAGCCGGACGCGACGGCGGAGCAGAACTCGGTCTTCTCCCTCCGCAGCGGCACGAACGCGCTCGGCCCGCTGACCGCCGCGCCCGCGCCGGGTTGGAAGGCGTCGCTAGGCTGGCAGGAGGGACGACAGTTCATCGTGTTCCGCGATGTGCCGGTGGAAGCGGGCAAGCCCGTCGTCATTGAGGTCGCGCCCGGTCCCGGCGGCGTGCCGGTGCTCAACGGCCTGCAAATCATCTCCCGTGGTTCCAGCCCGCCGAAGACCATCGGCGTCGCCGCGCTGACGCCGCCTGCGACTTACACGAACCTCATCGTCCGCGAGGTGCGCTACGAGGGGAAGGTCACGGACTCCGAGGCACGCTTCACGGCGACGGTCGAGGTCGAGTCGCTCACGACGAATGAAGTCTCCGCCGTGCTGTTCCAAGGCGACGTGGCGGTCTTCGCACCGGAGATGCCGGCGGGCATCCGCCTCACCCGGGAGTCGGCGGCGCAGTATATTTCCGCCCGACCACTTTCCCCCGCCAACGCGCGCGCGGGCATCTACCGCCTCCACTGCGCCAAGCCCGGCGTCCACTTGCTCAAGCTCGAAGTCATCGCCCGCATCACCAAGGCCGAGCCGTGGAACCAAATCGCGTTCAACGGCCCGCCTGCGTCCGTCGCCAGCCTCAAGGTGGAAGGCAACACCGGCGTGGAGCTCGAACTCCTCAACGGCGCGTTGCTCGAAGGCGCGGGCGGCACGGCGAAGGCCAGTTCCTCCATCGCTGGCATCGTCGGCGCGGACCGTGTCGTCTCGCTGCGCTGGCAGAGCAAGACCACGGAGATTGCGCGCAAGTCCCTCATCACCGTGGACACCGCCGCCAGCGCGGTGGTCTCGCCCACGGTCATCAAGTTCACCACGCAGCTCCGCTACGAGCTGCTCCAGGCCAGCGTCTCGCGCCTCACCGTCGGGCTGCCGCCGGGCCACACGCTGACCCGCGTGCAAGGCGACGGCATCCGCGATTGGTCCACGGCAAAGGCCACAGCGGCGGCCCGCGTGCCAGCGGACTGGTCGGTGCTCACCGTGGATTTCGCCAAGCCGGTGGAAAAAACTTACTCCCTCACGCTCTCCACCGAGCAGCCCGTCGAGGCCACGCCGCTCAACGCCACGCTCCTCGTCCCGCAGCCCCTCGACATCGAGCGCGAGGCCGGCACGTTCACCCTCGCGGCGGACGACACCGTGGTCGAGGTCGAGTCCACCACCGGCGTGCGGCAGGTCAACGCCAGCACCGGCACGCTCTTCGCGTGGCGCTTCAACGCCCGACCCTTCAGCATCGCGGCGCGGCTCAAGCGCATCGAGCCGGTGCTGGAAACGGCGGCGCGCGTCACGGCGCGGCTGGAGGAATCGCGGCTCGTCGTGTCCCACGCGGTCAACCTCAGCGTGCTCAAGGCCGGCATCTACACCGCCGAGTTCAGCTACCCGACCAACTTCAACGTGACCGACGTGCGCGGCGCGAACGTGGAGGATTGGAAGGCCACGGCGGGCAAGCTGAAGGTCAACTTCACCCAGCGCGTGCTCGGCGTGCATCGCCTCGACCTCACGCTGGAGCAGCCGCACAAGACCTTCCCCGCGCAAATCAACGTCGGAGCCGTGCGCGTCACGGGTGCGACGAAGGAGACCGCGTTCATCGGTGCGGCCTCGGCGGCGGGCATCCGACTCAAGACCGACACGCTCACCAGCGCGCGGGAGATTCCTATCGCGCAGTTGGCGCAGCGGGCGGGCGATGAAGCCCTCGCCTTCACCGCTGAAGCACCCGACTGGAAGCTCGCCCTCGCCACCGAGCGCCTGCCCGCGCGCGTCGTGGCCGAGGTGTTCAATCTCGTCACCGTGGGCGACGGCCTCGTGGGCGGTAGCGCGACCATCCGCTTCGGCATTCTCAATCAGGGCGTGCAGGAGTTCGTAATCAAGATTCCGAACCACTGGAAGAATGTTGAGTTCACCGGGCCGAACATCCGGCGGAAGGAAATTGGAAAGCTGAGTGGAGGCATCAGAGTGATTGGCATCGGGGACCTCCCAAATCGCACTGCTTCAACAAACCTAGCTGCTGCTGAGCCGACTCCGAGTGGATGGACATTCTGGACCATCTCCCTCCAAGACAAAGCCTGGGGCGGCTACACGCTGGTCGTCACCTACGACTACCAGTTCGACCCGAAGAAGGCCGTGCTCGACCTCGCCGGAGCGCATTGCGACGGCGTCGAGCGCGAGACCGGTTCCCTGGCCGTGACCGCCGCCGCGAACTTGAAGCTCCAGCCCAAGCCCGCCGCCGAGCCGTTGCGCGCCATTGACCAGACCGAGCTGGCCGAGACCGACCGCGCGCTCATCACGCGGCCCGTGCTGCTGGCCTATCGCTACACCGGCGGCGGCTACGCGCTCACGGCGGACGCGGCGCGCTTCGACGAGGAGCGCGTGCTCCCCGCAGTGGCCGACCGCACACAAATCACCAGCGTCGTGACCGAGGCGGGCGAGATGCTCACGCAGGCCAGCTTCATGGTGAAAAACAACGAAAAGCAGCATCAGCGCTTCAAGCTCCCGGCGGGCGCGAACTTCTGGGGCTGCTACGTGAACAACCAGCCCAGCAAGGCCGAGCGCGACAACGAGGGCTGGCTGGTCGTGCCGCTGCCGCGCGGCGAGAACCGTGACGAGGCCTACGCCGTGGACATCGTGTATGCGCAGAAGCTCGCGGCGCTGGACAAGTGGCTGCCGCAAGCCGTCGCCCTCACCGCGCCGGCCACCGACGTGCCGAACACCTACGCCGAGTGGCAGCTCTTCGTGCCCGCCACCAAGCGCGTCTCCAGCTTCGGCGGCACCATGAGCATCGCACGCGGGACGACCTACGGGCTGCGCGAAGCGTGGGAGCGGGCGCTGAACTACTTCGAGAACTTCGGCAACGACTGGCTGGTGGCGCTGTTCGTGATGGCCCTGGCCTACGGCATCGCGTTCGCCATCCGGAAGAACGGGTTAAAGGGTCTGGGCACCGCAGCCGTGGCGCTGCTGCTCATCGCCATCGTCGCGGGCATGATGTTGCCCGCGCTGTCCAAGGCGAAGGGCAAGGCCAGTCGCATCAAGTCCGCGAACAACCTCAAGCAAATCGGCCTAGCCGCACGCGTCTTCGCCAACGACAACGCAGACCGCTTCCCGGACTCCTTCGAGGAGATGCCCAACGAACTCGGCTCGGACAAAATCCTTTCCGACCCCGAGAGCGGCGAGCGCTACGTCTGGGTGGGTGCGGGCAAGCCCAACCACCCCGACGCCATCCTCGCCTACTCGCCCGTGGACAACGGCGGACGCAACGTCGCGATGGCTGACGGCAGCGTGCAGATGATGAGTAGTTCAACCTTCGCGCAAGCCCAGCAGAAGGACGCGCAAATCGTTGCCCAGTCCGCCGTGCGCCAGGCGCAGGGCGTGGGGATGAAGAAGGATGCCGCTGACGCCAGCGTGCGTGCGCTTGCCTTACAATCGAGCGGCAGGGTTTTGGCCGGAGGGGATTTCTCCACCTTCAACGGAGTCGCAACGCGTGGCCCGACGGCGAACGCACCGGGGAAGCCGATGCTCAAACAGAGGGAGCAGTCGCAGCGGGAAGCTGACGAGACCGAGCGCTTGGCCCGCATGCCACAAGTCGCGTTGGCAGACCGGGTGGACAGGCTCTCTGAAGGGCTCAAGGCCGAATCCGAATCCAAAGGAGCGGCCAAGGCAAAAATGAACTGGGCGTTTCAGCCGGGTGACAAGTCTGCCGCCGCAGGAAAAGGCGAGTCTGATGCGCGCTACCGTGGCGAACCCGCCGCAGAGCGGAAGGCCGCTTCCGGGCCGGCGCCCATGACACCGCCGCCTCCGATTGCGTCTCCCATGCCGTCAGAGCAACAAGCGCTCTTTGGTGCCGCTGTTCCAAGCGGAACAGCAGGGTTTCTGCCCGGCGTAGCGGCCAACCCAAGCGTGGCCGTAACCACTCTCGATAGCGTGGCTGCGGGCAACGAAGACTTTGCGCTAAGTCGGAGCGTCCTTGCCCGCACGAAGGACCAGAGCGGAGCCTTCCAGCTCGGCGCGCTTGCGGTAAGCGGCTGGTCATCGGGCGGCGCGGGTGGTGGCGGCGGGTTCGGTTTCGCCAGAGCCGATGGCGAGGAGGCCCAGACCGCCGTCGGGATGCGCTCCATCCGCATCGACATCCCGCGCAGCGGGCAGGCGTTCACGTTCACCAAGGTGCTCAACCTCAAGTCCGAGGCGCTGGGCATCGAGCTGTCCCTGATGCCGCTGGGCAAGTTCCGCGCGGCGCAGTCCGCCGGGCAGCTCGCGCTCTTCCTCGGCGGCCTGCTCTGGGCGCTCCTCCAGTGGCGGCGCGCGGACCGCAGCAGCTTCGGCATCGCGCTCGGGCTGGCGCTGGCGCTCGCGGGCGTCGTGTGGTTGGGGCTGTCGGCGAGGACGCTGCATTGGGTGCTGATTGGGGCGGTGCCGTTGGTGGGGGCGGTTGTTCTCGGCTGGCTCGCGTGGAAGTGCTGGCCCAAGTCATTGCCGATTGCCGATTGCCGATTGCCGATTGCGGTGCCTCCGACGCCCTCGGCTCCAAGTGCGCCGTCGGCTTCGACTGATTCAACTCCGCCGACTTCCGGTGGTTCCGTCCCGCCCGCTGCCGCGCTCCTGTTCCTGATTGGCTCACTGCTCGCGCCGAACGCATTCGGCCAAGACCAATCGGCAATCGGCAATCGGCAATCGGCAATCACTCTCCAGTCCGCCGCCTACACGGGCACCATCCGCGAGAAGGCCGCCGAGTTCACCGCCACGCTCGTGCTCAGTTCCACCGGCACGAACCAGACGTTCACGCTGTTCGGCGAGGACGTGGCCATCCAGAGCTTCACGGCCAAGACCGGCGAGGCGCGGCTCGTGCGCGAAGCCGGTTCCGCCCGCGTGTGGTTGCCCAAGAGCGGCGCGGTCACGGTGGAGCTGAAACTCTTCGTCCGCCTCGACGGCGATGTCACCAAGCGCCGGCTCGGCTTCGGCCTGCCGCCCGCGCTGGCCAGTCAGTTCACCGCGCTCATTGACGAAGCGGACGCGGATGTGGAGTTCCCCAGCGCCGTCGCCTTCAAGCGCACGCCCGCCGGCAAGCAGACCCGCGTCGAGGCCATCATCGGCAGCACCGACCGCGTGGACCTCGCGTGGACGCCGCGCATGAAACGCATCGCCGAGATGGAGGCCACCGTCTTCGCGCAGACCGCGACGCTCGTGACCGTCGGCGGCGGCGTGGCCAACACCCGCGCCGTGGTGGACTACCAAATCGCGCAGGGCGAACTGCGCCAGGCCAAGGTCCGCCTGCCCGCCGGGCAACGGCTCTTGCGCGTCGAGGGCGAGGGCATCCGCACGTGGGAACTGCTTACGGAAGCGGGCGCGGAAACGCTCGTGGTGGACCTGCTCAAGGGCGTGGGCGCGAACTGGCGCTTGACCCTCGAGACCGAGAAGTCCCTCGCTGCGCTACCATCGACGGTGAAGGTGGAAGTGCCCATCGTGCAGGACGTGCGCCGCGAGGCGGGCCTCGTCGCCGTGCGCGGCGCGGAGGAGACGAGCCTGGTCGTCGAGACAGCGGAGGACTTGCAGCGCGTGGACCTCGCGGAGTTCAACCGCGCGAGCAAGCTCAACCACACCGACCTCGTCAGCGCGTTTCGCTACCTGCGCAGCACGTTCGCGCTCACCGTGAAGGCCGAGGCCGTGCAGCCGCAGATTGAAGCGGTGGTGTTGCAACGCCTGCGCCTCGGCGCGGAGCAGCTCACGCTCGCGGCGGAGCTCAGCTACACGGTGAAGAAGGCCGGCATCTTTCAGTTGCGGGCGCAGATTCCGGTGGGCTGGCGGATTGAAACGGTCGCTTACGTGGACGCCACGTTGCGGTCGAAGGGCAGCGCGTTCGGCGTCATCAACAACTGGACCGAGAAGACCGACGCCGGCGTGCGCGTGCTCGAAGTGCCGCTGCGCGAACGCACGCAGGGTCAGGTCTCGCTGCTGGTCGTCCTCGCGCAGACGGTGAAGGAAGCGCCGAAGACCTTCGCGGTCCCGGCGGTGCATCCGCTCGGCGTCCACAAGCTCAACGGCTTTGTCTCCGTGTCCACCGAGGCGGGCATCTCGGTGAAGACAGCGAGCTTCGACGGCTTGACGGAAGTTCCCGCCGCCGCGACGCCCGTGGGCATTTACAAGGGGCTGAGTGAGCAGGCGACGCTGGCCTTCAAGTTCCTTTCCCCCGACCCGACGCCGGCTGCCGCATGGAAGCTGAGTGTCGCGACGGAGCAACTTGAGTCATGGGTGCGGGCCGAGGTCGTGAACCTCATCAGCGTGAGCGAGACGCTCGTGAGCGGGCGCGCTCTCGTGCGGCTGGACATCGCAAACGCGCCGGTGAAGGAGTTCCGGCTGAAGATTCCGCTGACGGTGACGAACGTGGACATCACCGGGCCGAACATCCGGCGGCGCGACCAGACGGGCGATGTGTGGCGCGTGGAGTTGCAGAACAAACTGCGCGGCCAGCACACGTTCATGGTGACGTGGGAGCAGCCCCGCGCCGCGAAGACCAACGCGCCCGTGGAGTTGCCGGCGGTCGAGGCCGTGGGCGTCGAGCGCGAGACCGGCGCGGTTGCGATCCTCGCCAAGCCGCCGTTGCAAGTGACCGAGAAGTCCGCGAGCACGGAGATGATGCGGATAGACGCGCGCGAACTGCCCGAGTGGGCGGCGGGCCACGCGAGCGGCGCGAAGGGCGAGCAGGTTGTCCTCGCGTGGCGTTACCTGCGGCCCGGCTGGAAGCTGGCGGTGACGCCGCAGCGCTTCGCCGAGGCGGCGGTGTTGCAGGCGCTCGTGGACAGCGCGCGGCTCACGACCGTCGTGGCCGACGACGGGCAGATGATGACGGAGGTTTCGTTGTCCGTGCGCAACAACGGGCGGCAGTTCCTCGAAGTGGAGCTGCCGACGGGCGCGATTGTGTGGAGCGCGTTCGTCAACGGCCAGCCAGTGCGCCCCACCAAGCAGGGCGGCAAGTTGCTGTTGCCGATGGAGCAGGCCGGCGGCGACACGGCGCTGCCGATTGAGTTCACCTACGTGGCGGCGGACAAGTTCCCGAAGCGCAAGGGCAACGTGGCCTTCGCCTCGCCGAAGTTCGACGTGCCGCTGAAGAACGCGCGCTGGGAGCTGCTCCTGCCGCCCGACTACGAATACACGGACTTCGCCGGCACGATGGGCCGGGACGTGAGCGGCGCACCCGTGGTGACCGTGAACTACTCGGCGGCGGAGTATTCCAAGCAGGAGGCGCGGACCAAGGAAGTGCGCGACAACGAGTCCAAGTCGAACCTCGGGAGACTCAGTAGCCTGTTGTCTTCCGGCAAACTGAACGAGGCGAACGGCGAGTTCTTCAACTACAAGCGCTCGGTCAATCCGCAGGGTGGCCTAGGCGGAGGCGGGAACAAAGGTGCGGAGGTGGACGAGTTAAGACAGTTGAAGGAGGTCGAAGTGCAGCTCCGCCGCTCGCAGGCGAGCAACCTCGTGCAGGCACAGCAGACTTACTCGTTGGACAATGCGAGGAAGCAGGGCCAACAGATGGATTTCATCCAGTCGTCGGCAGAAGGCAAGAATGTCGCGCTTCTCTACGACACCGACGCCGCCGAGCAGCAGTTGGAGAAGCTCCAGAAGGCGCAGGAAGTGACCGTCGCCACCGTGCAACCGCTGCGGGTGAACCTCCCGTTGCGCGGCCAGCGCCACGCCTTCACGCAAGTCCTCCAGACCGAAGTGAACAAGCCGATGACCGTCGAGTTCAGCGCGCGCAGCCAGAAGGCCGGCGGCTGGCTCAAGCCCATCGCCCTCGCCCTCGGAGCCTTCCTCGCGCTGTGGATTGCGGTGGCCGTCTTCGCCCAGCGGCGCGAGGCATAGGCCACGTTCCTGTAGGAGACGAAGTGAGGAGTCTCACTTGTTTCTGCGGGACCAGTTAGAGACTCCTCATGTCGTCTCCTACCGCGTTATCGCTGGCACTGCGGACAGAAAAACGTGCTCCGTGCCGCCTGCACGAGGCGCTTGATGGGCGTGGCGCAGTTCATGCACGGCTTCCCCGCGCGGTCATAGACCCGCAGCCGCTCTTGATAGAACGGCGAGTTGCCCTCCACCGCCCCGTAGTAAAATAACCCATCGCGCTTCCCCGCGCCCGCGAAGTCCAGCGGGATGGTGCTGCCACACTCAATCGCCTCCGCCAGCACCTCGCGGATGGCCGTGTGCAACCGCGCGACTTCCGCCGTCTTCACGCGCCGAGCCGCCCGTCTGGGCGAGACGCCCGCGCGGAAGAGCGCTTCGCTCGCGTAGATGTTCCCGATGCCCGCCACGAGCGACTGGTCGAGCAGCTTCACCTTGATGGCTTGGGCGGAGCGACGGAGCGCCCTAGCGAAAGCTTCCACGGTAAATCCTTCTCCCAGCGGCTCCGGCCCGAGCGCTCGCACCGCCGAATCCTCCAGCGTAAACCGCCCGAACTGCCGCGGATCTTCATACACAAAGTTGTTCCGGCACAACCCCAGCACGACGACCGCGTGCTTCGGCAGCGGCGCGCGCTTCGGTAGCAGATACATCCGCCCCGTCATGCCCAAGTGCCCGGTGACGGTGACGGTTTTGCCCTTCAGCCGCAGGAAGAACACCAGATACTTCCCCCGCCGCTCCAACCCGACGAACCTTGCGCCAATCAGCGCAGCCCTCAGTCCGCGGTCCGTGCTGGGCCGGCACACCTTCGCTTTCCGCACCACGACGCTGCGGACAATCTTGTCCCGCAGCACCGGCGCGAGATGGCGGACGAGCACTTCAACTTCAGGCAGTTCAGGCACCCGGCGATGGTGGCGGAGGATGCCGCTGCCGGGAAGTCCCCGCCGCGCCGTGGCTGCGACGCCTCGTCGCAGAACGGTGGACGCGGCACCGCCGCGCCTGGGTCCGACCCGCCGCCCAGCTCCGGCGACGAGGCGTCGCAGCTACGGGTGCTGCGGCCAACTGCATTGTTCCGGGCCTGAGTTTCTGGAGGCGGCGCGCCGTCGAAGCTCGCCTCCGTCACGGCTGGCTTGCGCTGTGGGGGAAACGATTATTACTCTCTCGCCAATGAAACTTGCCTCGCTGCTCACCGCCTTCATCTGCACCGCCACGTTCGCTGCTGCCGCTGACAACTGGCCGCAGTTCCGCGGCCCGACTGGCGACGGCCAGTCCACCGCTAAGAGTCTGCCCGTGACGTGGAGTGAGACCGAGAACGTGAAGTGGAAGACGCCCATCCACGACAAGGGCTGGTCCTCACCCGTCATTTGGGGCGACCAGATTTGGCTCACCACCGCCACGACGAATGGCTCTGAGCTGTTCGTGCTCACGCTCGACAAGAACACGGGCAAGGTGATCCGCGACGTGAAGCTGTTCACGGCGGAGCAGCCAGCGTTGTGGATGAAGTTCAACAGCTACGCCTCGCCCACGCCCGTCATCGAGGAAGGGCGTGTGTATGTGAGCTTCGGCGAGGCGGGCACGGCGTGCCTCGACACGAAGTCGGGCAAGGTGCTGTGGGAGCGGCGGGACTTGCGCTGCAATCACTATCGCGGCGCGGGCTCCTCGCCGATTCTCCACGGGAACCTGCTCATCCTTCACTTCGATGGCGCGGACGACCAGTTCCTCGTCGCGCTGGACAAGCAGACCGGCAAGGACGCGTGGAAGGTGAAGCGCTCGACGGACTACCGCGACCTCGGGCCCGACGGGAAGCCGAAGGCCGAGGGCGATATGCGCAAGGCCTACGGCACACCGCAGATCGCGACCATCGAGGGCAAGCCCGTCCTCCTGAGCAACGGCGCGAAGGCGCACTACGGCTACGACCCGCTGACGGGGAAGGAACTTTGGCAGGTCGAGAACCAGCCGTTTCACTCCACCGGTGCGCGGCCCATCTACGGGCATGGTTTGATTTACTACTCCTGTGGATTCTCGAAAGGCCAGTTCTACGCCATCAAGCCGCCGCCCGCGTCCGCGTGGGGAGCTGGCAACCTCCTCGACGCCTCGAAGGATGCCGACGCGGTCACGGGCAAGCCGCAGCTCATGTGGCGGCTTATCAAGGGCGTGCCCGAAACGCCCTCGCCCATCCTCCACGATGATTTGCTGATGCTCGTGGACAACGGCGGTTTCGCCAGCGCGGTCGAGGCGAAGACTGGCAAGGTCCTCTGGTCCGAGCGCGTGCTGAAGGCAGTGTATGCCTCGCCCATCTGCGCGGAAGGCCGCGTGTTTGCTTTCGACCGCGAGGGCAAGGGTGCGGTGTTCGCGGCGGGTCGGGAGTTCAAGCTGCTTGGCGAGAGCAAGCTCGACGGCTCCATCGAAGCCGCGCCCATTGCCGCTGGCAAGGCGCTCTACGTCCGCACGGCGAAGGCGCTGTATCGGATTGAGAAGTGAAGTTCTGGAAAGAGCCTCCATTTTTGAAACGCCCTGCTGCGCACGCGCGGGCCGGCGGCGGGCGGGCCGGCGGGGTCGTTGGTGAGGCAGCCGTATTCCGTTTTAAGGCCGACGATGCGGTTCAAGGGAAGCCGGTTAAGCCCGGGGCCGAAGGCGAATCACGCCCGGTGAAATCACGGTGAAGGCGTTGGTGAAATGCGTGCCACGCTCCTGAATCGCGACAGCGACCAAGTCCGCCTTGGCTTCGAGCGACAAGCCCGCGAGCCGCAACAGAATTACTCCCGCGTGGACGCGGCGGAGGCGGAAGACCAACTCGCCGAAATCCTTGTCCACTGTCAGGAGCAGGGCGCTATTCGCATTGGCACGACTCAAAACAACATCGTCGGGAATGCCAGGCTCCAGCTCGGCGATATACAGCACCTCGTGTCCATCCTGCCGGAGACGCGCGACGACGGAAGCTTCCACACCTTCGTCGGCCAGCAAGTTCATGCCGCCTTTTCAGACAGGGGATAAACCAAGTCGGTGTGCAGCACCTTGGCTGCGTAGGCGACGGCGGCGAGCACCCCGCGCCGGGTCAGGCGCGGGTGGGCGGCGAGGATTTGGTCCACCGACTCATCGGCGGCGAGCTTCTCTAGAATAAGCTCCACCGTGATGCGGGTGCCAGCGATGACGGGCTTGCCCATCATCACGGCGGGGTCAGCTTGAATCAGTGGCGTGCTCATCTCGGAAAGTTAGGCGGAACGTTGGGGAAGACAAGCGGGAGTTCGTCCTACGCCTGCGGCACAATCTCGTAACGTGAAGCGCGTGTCCCGCTCCGACTCAGCCACCCCGCCTCCACCGTCTTCCCGCTCACCGCATTCTTCCACCCCGCCCGCCGCTCCGCCTCCGTCGGCAGCTTGTCCGTGAATGACTTGCTCTCCGTCAGCACCCACCAGGCTTGTAGCAGTAGGTCGGCAACGGCGGCGCGGTCGGTCTGGTCGGCGAGGGCCGCCGTGAGCCAGGTCTTCGCGGCGGCTTCGGCTTCGGGCGTGTTCGCGGCGACGGCGAGGCCGCCGGTCTGGAGCTGGAACGCGCCGTCGAAGTGCAGGTTCGCGAGCAGGTCTTGGCTCGGGTCGTTGCCCAGCTCGACGATGAGCAGCTCGACGAGCGTGGGCGCGGTGAAGAGTTGCTCGAAGTTCTGCTTGAGCTGCGGGCTGAGGCCGAAGCTCACGAGCCGGCGCAGGCTCACGTCCTCGGTCGCGCGGGTGAAGGCCTCAAGGTGCGCGGCGTCAATCGCGGCCTGCCGGACCTTCTCGATGTCCGCCGGATGGCCGAGGCCCGCGAGCGCGAGGCGGTCGTGCAGCTCGAAGACCTTCGAGCGGCCTGCGCCCACGCCCAGCAGCAGGATACCCTCGGGCAGGCTGACGGCGAAGACGGGCGAGCCGCTCCGGAGCTGTTCGCGGACGTATTCACGGCGGTTCGCGACCGCCTCCAGCCAACGATAGGGTTCCTCGGTCATGCGTAGTTTGGTTTTCTTGGGATGGTAGCAGCGGGGCGGGCGCGTCGCCATGAAAAGAACGGGGGGGATTAGCCGCCAAAGGGCGCAGAGGAGACAAAGGGGGAAACGTTCAACGTCCAACTTTCAACGTTCAACGACGCGCGCTCCGACTTTGGAAGTTGAAAGTTGAGCGTTGGACGTTTTCCCCTTCTCCGCTTTGAACCGTGCCCGTAGTTTCGCGGGCCATGTTGCAGATGCTCAAGTCCTCCGGCGCGATGGGCGCGGCCACGCTCGCTTCGCGCGTGTTGGGCATGGTGCGGGAAATTGCTTATGCGAAGTTCATGGGCGACGGCCCGGTGGCCGGCGCGTTCACGCTAGCATTCACGATTCCCAATCTCTTCCGCCGCCTGCTCGGCGAGGGCGCGCTTACGGCGGCGTTCATTCCCATCTTCAAGGAGAAGGAGAAGAACGCTACGGAAGCCGAGCTGTGGCGCGCGGCCAACGCCGTCATGTCCGGGGTGCTCGTCTTCTCCGCCGTGGTCATTGCGGTAGTGCTCGCGGGGCTGTCCCTCGCACTGGTGACGACGGAGTTTGATGCCCGGACTCGGCTGATGCTGGAGCTGTTGAGCGTGATGTTTCCCTACATGGGGCTGGTGTGCCTCGCGGCGGTCTTCATGGGCGTGCTCAACGCGCGCGGGCATTTCTTCATCCCGGCGCTAGGTGCGGGGTTGCTGAACGTGGTGATGATTGGTTGCGTGTTCCTCGTCGCGCCGAAATTCGGCGGCAAGCTGGACGAACAAATCTTCGCGCTCGCGTTCGGCGTGCTGGTCGCGGGCGTGGCACAGGCGGCGTTTCAACTGCCGTCACTCAAGCGCGAAGGCTGGCGCTTGGCGTGGGTAACGCCGTGGCACGATGAAACCGTGCGCGCGGTCGTGACCAAAATGGGCCCGGCCATCATCGGCGTGGCGGCGTTTCAGCTCAACGTGACGCTGGTGCAACTCGTGTCGTTCTGGGTGGACCCGGTCATCGTCGCGTCGTTCAGCTACGCGGTGCGGCTGATGGAGCTGCCGCAGGGGGTCTTCGGCATTTCGCTCGCGGCCTATTTGCTCACGACTTTGTCCGGACTTGCGGTGGAGAAGAAGCTGCCCGAGTTCCGCGCGACGTTGGGGCAGGGGCTGTCGTATCTCGTCGTCGTGAACGGACTGGCGACCGTGCTGCTGATGACGCTGGCGGTGCCGATTGTGCGGCTGCTCTTTGAGCGTGGGGAGTTCGGCGCGGCTTCGACGGAACGCGCAGCCGAGGCGTTGCTCGCGCTCGCACCGGGGCTGGTGGCGTTCTCGATGGTGAACATTTTAGCCCGCGCCTTCTACGCGCTGGGCGACACGCAGACGCCGATGAAGGTGAGCGTCTTCTGCCTCGGCGCGAACCTGTTGCTCTCGGTGTTGTTCATCAGCGACCTGCGGCAAGCCGGCCTCGGCCTCGCGAACTCCATCACGTCCTTTCTGAACGTGTGGCTGTTGCTGCGCGCGCTGCGGACGAAGCTCGGCACGCTGGAGCTGACGGAACTGAAACGGAGTATGAAACCCGTCGTGGCCGCGATGATTGTCGCCGCGCTTTTCTCGTGGGGCCTGCATTTGCTGTGGGACAGCCAGTTCGGCCACACCACGTTTCTGCTGAAGTTCGGAGCCGTCTTTGTTCCCGCAGCACTCGCCGCTGCGATGTATTGGGCCGTGCTATGGGGGGACAAGCTGCCGGCTGCGACCGAGGTGGTCGGGCTGATTCAGAAGAAGCTGCGGCGCACGCCGTAACTGCGACATGCGGACGTGAGCGTTCGCGCTCCGTGCGGTCACTTCCCGCTGATGCGGTAGAGGTGCTTCTCCGTGCGAACGAAGAGCGCGCCGTCGGTCACGGCGTAGGAGGCGAGGGTCTTTTCCGCCAGCGGGTTTTCCGCCAGCCTCTCGAAGGTCTTGCCGGGCTTGAGCACAACGCCGGTGCCGGTTTCATTTTGGAGATAAATCTTTCCATCTGCGAACAGGGGCGAGGCGGAGTAGTTGCCAGCGACGCGCTCGGACCAGTGCACCGTGCCAGTCTTCGCATCGAGGCAGCTCGCGATGCCGCCATCCGAGACGAGGTAAATTTCGTTGCCGACGAGCAACGGCGAGGGCGTGTGCGGCGCGCCTTTCTCCAGCTTCCATGCGAGGTGCGTGTCGGTCACGTCGCCTTTGCCGTCCACACGGATGGCGTGGAGCACAGGCTTGTCGTAGCCGGAGCTGAGGAAAATCATCCCGTGGCCGAAGACGGGTTTGGGGATGACGGAGTAGCCCTCGCCGTAGCGGCAGCGCCAGAGTTCCGCACCCGTCTTCGGGTCGAGCGCACACACGACGCCGCTGCCGGGGGTGATGATTTGTTGCTGGCCCTTCACCGTGATGAGCGTGGGCGTGCTGAAGGAGAAATTCTTCTTCGCGGTGGTTTCGCGTTTGACCTTCCACAGCACCTTGCCGCTGGCCTTGTCCAGCGCGACGACGAACGGGTCGCTGCCACCGTCGGCGCTAAAGATGAGCGCGTTGCCGACGAGGATGGGCGAGCCGCCGTTGCCGTGGACGGGGGAGTATTTCAGATCGGTCTGCTTCCAAATTACTTTGCCCGCGAGGTCGAGGCAGGCCGTGCCGTAGTGGCCGAAGTGGACGTAAAGCCGGTCGCCATCCGCGAGTGCCGTGGGGCTGGCTTGGCTGTTCTTGCCGTGGTGCTTCACCGGCGTCGTGGCGATGGCCTCGGTGGTCCAGAGTTGCTTGCCGCTGGCGGCATCGTGGCACAGCACGCGGAGCGAGAGGTTCGCGCCGGCGTCCTCGGAGGTCGTGAGGTAAAGGTGGCCGCGATGCAGGGCAGGGGAGGACCAGCCTTTGCCGGGGAGTTCGGTTCTCCACGCGACGTTGTTCGTGGTGTCCCAAGTGAGCGGGAGGTTTTTGGCGGGGGAATGGCCATTGCCATCAGGGCCGCGGAACTGCGGCCAATCGGGAGCGGCGGTGCTGGTGAAGGTGGCGGCGAGGAGGGTGGGGAGGAGAAGTTTCATTTGCGTCGGCGCGATTGGACTGGCGAAGGGGGGAGCAATTCAAGCGAGGAATACGGCGGCCCAGATCCGTGTGGATTGTTTGGCCGGTCGTGCTGCGGACGTTGGCGTGCGCGATCCAGACTGGCGCGCTCGCCTCGGGCGGGGTTGCGGTTTAACCTCCGCGTGTGGCTGATGAACGCACTTGTATTCCTTCGCTCGCCGCGCGGCGCGAAGAGTTGCTCGCGCAACTCGGTGGCTTCCGGCATCCGCAGGAGCGGTTGCAGTGGTTGGTGGAGCAGGCGCGGCTGCGTCCGGCGCTCGCGGTGGAGTTGAGGACGGAGTCGCACCGCGTGCCGGGCTGCCTGGCGAATCTGTGGCTGGTGGCGGAGTGGCGCGCGGGGCGTTGCTGGTTTCAATGTGACTCGGATTCGCAAATCGTCCGGGCGGTGGCGGGGTTGTTGTGCGAGTTCTACTGCGGGCAGGAGCCGGCGGAGATCCTCGCGTTGGACCCGGTGTTTTTGGAAAAAGTCGGCATCAACCATCACCTCACGGCGAACCGGCGCAACGTGCTGTCGCGGGTGTGGGAGCGGATACGCGGGTTCGCGGAGCAGCAGCGGGAGAAGGATAACGAGCGCGGGGTGGTTGATTCTCGCCCTAGAAACTAATGAATTTTTACGACGCACACAATCATCTCCACGACGAGCGCTTCGCCGGGCAGCAGGCGGAACTCGTCACGGTAAGCCGCGCGGCCGGCGTGACGCAGATGGTCGTCAACGGATCGTGTGAGCAGGACTGGCCGCAGGTCGCCGGGCTGGCGCGGGAGTTTGCGGACTTCGTTGTGCCGAGCTTCGGCTATCACCCGTGGTATCTCGGTGAGCGCACCCCGCGCTGGCGGGAGGCGTTGGTTGAGGTTCTCGACGCCACGCCCGGCGCGGTCGTCGGGGAGATCGGCCTCGACCGTTGGAAGCCGGGCTTGTCCTACGAGGGACAGGAGGAGGTGTTCGTGGCGCAACTGCGGCTCGCGGCGGAGCGCAACGTCGCGGCGAGTATCCACTGTTTGCAGACGTGGGGGCGGCTACTGGAGTTGTTGCGCGTGAACCCACGACCGGCGCGCGGCTTCCTGCTGCACAGCTACGGTGGGCCGGTGGAGATGGTCGCGCCGCTGGTGAAGCTCGGCGCGCACTTCGGCTTTCCCGGCTACTTCATGCAGGAGCGCAAGGCACGGCAGCGCGAGGCGTTCAAGCGCGTTCCTGCCGAGCGACTGCTGATCGAGACGGATGCACCGGACCAGTTGCTGCCGGACTCGGCGAACGTGTTTCCTCTCGCGGACACGAGCACTGGCAAGGCACTCAACCATCCGGCCAACCTGCGGGCAATTTATGAGTTTGCCGCAGACCTGCGCGCCGTGCCGCTGGTCACGCTGGTGGCGCAGAGTGAAGTGAATTTCCAGCGGCTCTTCGGGGCTGTTCCGCGCGGTTGACACCCACGCTCCGGCGCACAGAATCGTGTCCATGAGCAATGACATCATCTATCCCCGCAGCGCCCGTGAGACGATGGCGGGTTGGTCTTACCTGCCGCGTTTCGTGGACAAAATCCGGCTGCACCTTGCGGGAAAACTCCACGCCGACTACGCGGAGAACTTTGCCCACAAGGGCTTCGACGCGAAGTGGCTGCTCGCCGCCGGCCTAACCGTCGAGCAGTTCGTCGCCGTGGTGCAGGGGACCGTGACTGACGGTCAAGTTTGCGACTGGGTGGCGAAGAACGTGAGGAAGTCCGCTGTGGAGAAGGCTGCTTTCAACCAGGCCGTCCTGGACTACGGGCGCGGTGATGACCCCGCGTTGAAGGCCCGCCTCCAGATGCGCAAGGAGCAGTCCGGCCTCGGCCACCGCGATGACCTCCAGTGCTTCGTGGACTACATCGACGCGGACGAGAAGCGGAGTTGAAAGTAGGCGCGCCGGAATTGCCCTTGCCACTCGGGCGAGCGGCTGCTGTCATCCTACCCAACGCGTTCCCTCATGAAACACACACTCCGCATCCTTGGTGTCGCCTTGTCACTGATCCTGTCCGCCAGCCTCGCCCAGGCGGCTGATGCGAAAGAGGATTTGAAGGAGCTCGTCGGCAAAATCCAGACCAAGCTGAAAGCCGGCAAAAACACCGAGAAGGACCTCGCCGAGAACTTCGCCGAGTTCGACAAAATCCTCGCCGCGCACAAGGCCGAGAAGACCGACGACGTGGCGCAAATCCTCCTGATGAAAGCCATGCTCTATTTGCAGGTGCTCGATAACGAGGAGAAGGGGTTGCCGATCCTCGCCCAGCTCAAGAAGGAGTTCCCCGAGACCAAACCTGGCGCGTCGGTAGACAAGATTCTCGCGGGTATGGAGAAGCAACGGGGAGCGAAGGAAGTCCAGCGCAAGCTCGCCGTCGGCGCGCAGTTCCCCGACTTCGCGGAGCAGGGCCTCGACGGCAAGCCGCTCTCCATCGCGCGCTTCAAGGGCAAGGTGGTGCTCGTGGATTTCTGGGCGACCTGGTGCGGCCCGTGCATCGTTGAGCTGCCGAATGTCCAGGCGGCTTACGCCAAGCACCACGCCAAGGGCTTTGAAATCATCGGCATCAGCCTCGATTCCGACCGCGCTAAACTCGACAAGTTCATCGCCGACAAGCAAATGACCTGGCCGCAGTATTTCGACGGCAAGGGTTGGCAGAGCAAACTCGCCGGGGCCTATGGGGTGAACTCCATACCCGCCACCTACCTGCTCGACGGCGAGGGCAAAATCATCGCCAAGAACCTGCGCGGTGAAGCGCTGGAAGAAGCCGTCGCCAAGGCGCTCAAGAAGTAGTTTGCGTCTGGGGCCAACAGTGTTGGGTCAGCGCTGCTCGCGCTGCGTCGGCGAATTCTTGCTGGTGCTTCATCTCCGCGCTGCTTAACTCTGCCGCGCATGACAAAAACCATTATCAAACCTGCCAAGGGCGCGCCTGCCGTTGGTCCCTACAACCATGCCGTCCGCGTCGGCGACCTGCTCTTTTGCGCCGGCCAGATTCCGCTCGACCCGGCCACCGGGCAGCTCGTCCCCGGCGACATCAAGGACCAGACCCGGCGCGTGCTGGAGAACGTGAAGTGCATCCTCGACGACCAGGGGTTGACCTTCGCCAACGTCGCCAAGAGCACGGTCTTCCTCACGAACCTCGCCGACTTCGCCGGGATGAACGAAATCTACAGCCAATATTTCACCAGCGATTTCCCGGCGCGCTCCACTATCCAGGTCGCCGCCTTGCCGCGCGCTGCGAGCGTGGAGATTGAAGTCATCGCGCACTTCTGAGCGAGGAGCGGAAGGGGTTTTTATAAGGAAGGCCGGGGGCAGGAGTTGGGAACTGACGCCTTCTTCCTTTTCCCGCCTTCCTGCTCTCCTTATAAACTTCCCCCGTGAAGCCTAAGAAATCCTGGCGCGAGAAGTTCGCCTGAGCCACTCCAGCCCATGAATCCGTGGCTTTCACTCCTTTCGGGCCTGACGCTGGGCGGCCTCCTGGGCTGGCTCTTTCGCGCGTTGCGGCAGCCCGTGCGCGTGGACAGTCGCGTGGAGGAAGAACTGCGCAAGCAGGCCGAAGCCCTCAAGGCCGACCTCGCGCAGCGCACCGCTGACTTCTCCAAGGCCGAGGCCGCGCGGGCCGGCGCGGACGCCAGCCGTGTCGCGGCCGAGCAACAGCTCGCCACCGCCCTTGCGGCGTCTGCCACGGCGCAGACTGAGGCTGCGGCCCTGCGCGACTCGCTCGCGGGGCTGCACGCGACGCACGCACGCACGGAGGCGCAGGCCGTTGCGGCCGGACGACAGGTGACGGAGTTGCAGGGGCAGTTGCAGGCGCGGGTCGCGGAGCTGGCCGAGGCCAGCACCAGCTTGATGACGACGGGCCAGCAGCTCGCCGGCAGCTCGGCGCAACTCACCGCCACGAATCAGCAACTCGCGGAGCAGCGTGAGTTCCACGGGCGGCAATTGCAGGAAGCCCGCACCGCGCAGGACAAGTCGCTCGCGGACTTGCGCGAGGCATTCAAGGCCCTCAGCGCCGACGCGCTCAAGCAGACGCAGCCGGAGTTTCTCCGCCTCGCCAACGAGACGTTGGGCAAGTTCGCCGAGTCGGCGAAGGGTGATTTGTCTCAGCGGCAGGAGTCCATTGCCACGTTGGTCAAGCCGTTGGAGGAACAGTTGAAGACTTACCAACAGCGGCTCGCGCAGAGCGAGACCACGCAGTCCGCCGCGCTCGGCGAGGTGAAGAAGCACTTGGAGTCACTGGCGCAGCAGAGCCAGACGCTCTCGAGCGAGACGCTGCAATTACGGCGCGTCCTCAGCTCGAACCAGGCGCGCGGCAAGTGGGGCGAGGAGACGCTGCGGCGCGTGGTTGAGGCCGCCGGCATGAGCGTGCATTGCGATTTTACCGAGCAGGCGCAGTCCGATGACAAGAAGCCCGACATGGTCGTCCGCCTGCCTGGTGAGCGCGTCATCATCGTGGACGCGAAGGTGCCGGACCTCGACTTCCTCAGCGCGCTGGGCACGGCGGATGAGACGAAGCGCGCCGAGTCGCTCGCGGCGCACGCGGAGAAATTGCGCGGCACCATCAAGGCGCTGGCCGAGCGCGGTTATCCGGCGCAGTTCGCGAACGCGCTCGACTACGTCGTCCTCTTCCTGCCTGCCGAGTCGCTCTTCAGCGCGGCGCTCGAAGGCGACCGCGACCTCATTGTCTGGGCGGCCCAGCGGCACATCCTGCTCGCAACGCCGGCCTCGCTCATCGCGCTGCTGCGCTCGGTGCTGTTGAGTTGGCAGTTGCACGAGCAGACGGCGAACGCGAAGGAGATTGCCGAGGAGGCTGAAAAATTGTTCGGCCGCGTGGCGACCTTCGCGAAGCATTTCGAGAATGTCGGCGCGGGTTTGGAGCGCGCCGCGAAGGCTTACAACGAAGCCATTGGCAGCTACGACCGTTCGGTGCGCCCGAGCGGCGAGCGGCTGCTCAAGCTGGGGGCTGGGAGCGGCGGCAAGGTGCTGCCCGAACTGGAGTTGCTGACCGAATCCCTGCGCTCGCTGCCGTCTTCGGAGGTCGGGAGTAAGCCCAATTGAGGCGGCGGCTTGAAAAAGGCTTGCCGCCTCTCCGCCTCGCTCGGAAAGTCAGCCCAACTCAATATCCGCATGGCTGAAGACAATCGTTCGCTCGAATCATTCCGCCGCCAATACGAGGTCGAAAAAGACCTGCACGGGCGGCTGATGAATTCCACCCGTGCCCAGCGCACGACCCTTTTCGCGGAGCTTTACGATGAGTTGTTCCGGCGCGTCCCGGACCACCCGCGCCTCACGCGCCGTGACACGGAGGAGTTCAGCCGCCGCGCGGTGGCCGCACGCATGAACATTCTGCGGCCCCACCTCGCGGGCGTGAAGACGTTCATGGAGATTGCGCCGGGCGACTGCCGGCTCGCTTTCGAGATGTGCCAGCACGTCGAGAAGGTCATCGCGCTCGACATCTCCGACCAGAGTGGCGGCCAGCAGAACGCGCCGAAGAACTTCCACTTCGAGACCTATGACGGCTACACGCTGAACCTCCCGCCCAACTCGGTGGACGTGGCCTTCAGCTACCAGTTCCTCGAGCACGTCCACCCGGATGACCACGAGGACCATTTCCGCAATGTGCTGCGCGTGTTGCGGCCCGGTGGGGTTTATATCTTCGACACGCCGCACAAATACTCCGGCCCGCACGATGCGTCCTTCATCTTTTCGGTCGAGGCGGAGGGAATGCACCTGCGGGAGTGGACCTACCGCGAGATGAACGAACTGGTGCGGCGGATGGGCTTCTCCGAGAGCTACACCTACCGCTTCGGCAAGTGCCGGCAGAGTGCGCTGTGGAACGCGCTGACGTTCACTGTCGAGGCGTTGGTCGGGGCGCTGCCGGTGAAGTTGCGCAAGGCCATCAGTCGCCGGCTCTTCCTCGGCGTCACGATGCTGGTGCGCAAGTGAGCACTCCTGTAGGAGCCGACGTGAGCAGTCTCACTTCAATTTTTTCCGTGCAAAACGGAGCCCGAAATTTAGTTGGAGACTCCTTACCTCGTCACCTACGGGGCCGTTTATGATGCTTCGCAAAGCCCTCGCGGTGGCGATCACGCTCGCGGTGCTCACGCTCGGATTCTTCTGGCCGGTGCGCTTGCGGGGGGATGCGTCTTTCTGGGGTCATGTCTTCGACGTGGGGCACATTCCGATGCTGGGCTGGCTTGCGGCGGTGCTGCTCTACGCGCTGCCTCAGCGCGTGCAACCGGCGGCGCGGCGGCACGGGTTGGCGTTTGCGCTGGCCGTTGCGTTCGCGGTGGCGGTTGAACTGCTCCAGCCATTTTTCGGAAGGTCGAAGAGTCTGGGCGACATGGTCAACGGCGCCCTCGGTGCCGCACTGGCGTTGACGGGCATCGCTGCTTGGCGGCGCACGGGGAAGTGGTTCTGGCGCGGTGGCCACGCGCTGGCGCTCGGGGCGACGCTGATGGTCGCGCTCTGGCCGGCCTACGAGGAGTGGCGCGGGCTGCGCTGGCGGCAGAAGCATTTTCCATCGCTGGGCGATTTCGAGAACGACGAGGAGTTGAAGCTGTGGCGTCCGCAAGGCGGCTCCCGCAGCCACCCGACGAGCGCCACGTTCACCCGCGCCCGGGCGGCGCAGGGCGAACAATCGTTGCGCGTCGTGGGCGGAGTGGGAAGCTGGGCCGGGGTGAGCTACTCGGCGGGTGACAAGGACTGGACGCCGTTCCGGGCGCTCACGCTCGCGGTGTTCAACCCGCGCGACCCGTTCACGATCTACGTCCGTCTCGATGACGACGGCAACTGTGCGAAGCTGGCGGATCGGTTCGAGCGCGGCTTCGAGCTGGCGCGCGGCTGGAATCGCCTGCGCATCTCCACGGCGGAAATCGAGCGCGGGCCACAGGGCCGACGGTTGAACTTAAAGGCCATCCGCCGCGTGGCGATCTTCACCGGGGACGCTGAGCCGCAGCGGTTCTGGTTTTTAGACAGCGTCCATCTCGAGGCGAGGGGCGAGGAGTAATACGAAGTCCCAACGAGCGGCGGAGCCTCGCGGTCCGAGGCGGGCTTCCCGCCGCCCCCCGCGCCTTACTTGCTCACCGTGCGCAGCTTCACGTTGCGGAACCAGCACTCGTCGTTGTGGTCGGTGAGGAGGATGTGGCCGGTTACCTTGGTGCCGAAGTCCTCGATCTTCTTGAACTTGCTCTTGGCCACGGCTTCCTTCACCGCGTCGCTGCCCAGGACGTATTCCAGCACCTTCGAGCCGTTGAGCCAGTGCTGGACGGTGTTGCCCTGCACGACCACGCGCGAGGCGTTCCACTCGCCGATGGGCTTGGTGGGCTTGTCCTTCGCGGGGGGGAGCACGTCGTAGAAGGAAGCAGTTTGGCGGTGCGCGCCGATCTTGCCATCGGGATGACCATCGTCATCGAGCATCTGATACTCGTGGCCGAGCGTGCCCTTGCGCCCTTCGGTGATGAAATACTTAATGCCGTTGTTGCCGTCCTTGGCGATGCGCCATTCCCACGACAGCTCCCAATCGCCGCTGATGGGTTGCTCGGTCATCATGTCCCCGCCGCCGATCTTCGCCTGCTTCTTGAGCAAGCCGTCCGCGACGATCCAGCCTGCGCCGATCTTCCCGCCCTCCTTGTAAGTGCGCCAGCCGGCGAGCGACTTGCCATCGAAGAGCAGCTTCCAACCGTCCTTCTGCTCGGCGGGGGTGAGCGTGTTGAGGTCGGCGGCGGTGGCGGCCGTGACGAGGGCGAGGAGGGCGAATAAGGCTTTCATAGACTGGGGAGTGGGGCTGTCGAAGGTGACTCAGAGTTTCCGCGAGCGAATGTTCCGATACCAAACTTCCTCGCCGTGGTGCTGGAGGACCACGCGGCCTTCGGTCTGCTCCATGAAGCCGACCCAGCCCTTGAACTTGCTGGTCTCAAGCATCGCCTTGATCTCGGGGCTGCCCCACTTGTAGCTGGCGATCTGCGTGTCGTTGAGCCAGTGCTCGACGTTGTTGGCCTTGATGACGAGGCGGGACTTGTTCCACTCGCCGGCGGGTTTGTAGGTCTTGTCCTTCATGCCCTTGCCGATGAGGTCGTAGAGCGAGCCGGCGGTGCGCTTGGGGAAGTTCGCCTTGCCGTCGGGGTGCTTCTCGTCGTCCAGCACCTGCATCTCGGGGCCGGTGGCGTAGGCGGGCTTGCCGGCGATTTCCTTCACGCGGTAGATGATGCCGCTGTTGCCGCCGGGGGAAACCTTCCACTCGCACTCGAACTCGAAGTCCGTGAAGACCTGCTCGGTGGCGAGGTCCGTCGGCTTGCCGCCCGCCGTGCGAGCGATGGTCTTGAGGGTGCCGTCCTCGATCGTCCACGCCTCCTTGGGGAACGTGGTTTGATTGTAGCCGCGCAAGCCATTCACGGCCTTGCCGTCGAAGTGGACGGTCCAGCCGCCGGAGTCGGCAGCGAACGCGGTGAAGGCCAGGGTGGCGGTGAGGACGAGCAATGAGGTCAGTTTCATGTTCAAGTGGCGAGTTGGACGTTGCGAAAGAGTTTCAGGTGACAAGTTCAGAACCGCGCGAGCTGCTCCAGCTCCTTCACGCGCGCATCAATCGCCGGCCGCGTCGCCTTCGTCGTCGCGACGACCCCGAAGCCCTCGCAGCAGAACGACGCCGTGACCGTGCCGTGGATGATGGCCCGGCGCAGGTTCTTCTCCACGTCGCCCTTCGCGCTGGCGAGGTAGCCGATCATGCCACCGACGAAGGAATCCCCCGCGCCCGTGGGGTCCAACACCCTCTTGAGCGGATACGCCGGGGCGATGAAGAAGCCGCTGGGGCCCGAGAGGATTGAGCCGTGGGAACCCTTTTTGATGATGACGTATTTGGGCCCCAGCTTGTGGATCTTCTTCAGCGCGCTGAAGACGTTGTCCTCCTGCGTGAGTTGGTGCGCCTCGCCTTCGTTGAGGACGAAGGCATCCACGCGCTTGAGCAGGCGCAACAGGTCCGGGAGCATGATGTTCATCCACAAGTCCATCGTGTCGGCAACGATGAACTTAGGCTTGGTCAACTGGTCCACGACCGCGTGCTGGACCGGGGGCGCGATGTTCGCGAGCAACACGTAGGGCGTGGCCGCGTAATCCGCCGACAGCTTGGGCGACCAGCTCTCGATGACGCCCAGCACGGTGTTGAGCGTGCGGCGGTTGTTCATGTTCACCTCGTATTCGCCGGACCAGTGGAAGGTCTGGCCGTCCTTCACGCGTTCGAGGCCGGCGAGCTCGAGGCCGTGCTTCGCGTAGAGCTTGAGATACTTCGCCGGGAAGTCGCCGCCCACCACGCCCAGCAACTTGGTGGGCGCGAAGAAGCTCGCCGCGATGGCCGCGTGGCTGGCGGAGCCGCCGAGCAGGCGCGGGTTCTCCGCGCTGGGAGTTTTGATGGAATCAAGGGCCGTGGTGCCGACAACGAGGACGCTCATGGAGTGTAGTTAAGAGTTGAGTTTATGCCGGCGCGGACGCTACCGGCAACGGCGCGGCGGGGCAAGCGGCTTGCGACTCATTCCTCCCCGGCCACGTCGCCGCTGGCCTCGCCGGATAGGTGTGGCCTAACGACCCAAGCTCAGCGACCCGGCCCACGAGGGCGTGCGATTGCAACCGCGACGCGATGGCCGGGTCCGCTGCAGCGCATGGTTAGGCGTCTCGTTCGTCAAATGGATGGTGGACATATTGATTGACGTGTCTCCAGTAGATGGCCGCCAGCAAGGCGTGGAGTTGTTCGCTGTGAGGTGCATCCCAACCGGCAAACCACGGCTTGCCGATGCGGGCAATCAGACTCTGAACAGGCTCGAACTCCGCCGGCTCAAGCTGAACATCAACGGTGAACTCGTGCATCTCACGCTCAGCCTCGCTTGGACTGATTCTGTGACCGCCTCTGAAGTGCTGCACCTCACCGTCACCCGTAGATGTAAAACCACCGAAGCCACCGACATGACCGAATCGACCGGCATGGTCAACCCAGTGCATCATTCCACTCTCGTCGACCGTCACGAACATCGTCCGCTGGCTGAGATTCACCTCGAAGAAGAATGGCCAAAGCGTTGTCGTGTCCATCCGTGTAGAGATGCCTAACATTGTTATTGAGCGACAGTTATGTCGTTTATCAGGTGCATGTGCAAGTAGGCTAGAGGGTGGGTTTCGGCCTGTCCAGCAAGGTTCCTGTCAATTCCTCGGCCTGATTATTGAATCGGGAGGGCCGACGCTGCGCGCGGCCTCGTGCTACCATTCTTCGGCCCACTGATGGTTTGCTTGTGCTCCCCAGAGGTTGAATGGATTGTCGATGACGACCACAGATTGTCCCTACCGGGCACTTGCGGCCTTGCGCGCTCGGCGTGCGTCTCTTTAACTCGTGGGGTGCCGACCAAAGTCATCGCCGTCGCGAACCAGAAGGGTGGGGTGGGCAAGACCACTACTGCCGTGAACCTCGCCGCCTGTCTCGCCGCGCTGGGTAAGCGGGTGCTGCTCGTGGATATCGACCCGCAGGCCAACGCGACGAGCGGGGTGGGCATCGAGAAGATCGAGGGGGCGAGCGCGTATCGCGCGTTGCTGGGGGAGGAGGCTTTGATGGGGCGTATCAAGCCGACGGCGTTCGAGCGGTTGGAGATTGTGCCCAGCGAGGTGGATTTGTGCGGCGCGGAGATCGAACTGGCGCGGTTGGAGAATCATTTGCAGCGGTTCACGCTGGCGTTGAAGCCGATTCGCGAGTCGAAGCGGTTCGACCTCATCATCATTGATTGCGCGCCGTCGCTGGGGGTGCTCACGCTGAATGCGTTTGCGGCGGCGGATGCGTTGCTGGTGCCGTTGCAGTGTGAGTATTACGCGCTGGAGGGCATCTCGATGATTCACCGCGTGCTGGGGCAGGTGCGGGACTCGGGGGTGAACTCGCGGCTGGAGCTGCTGGGCGTGGTGATGACGATGTTCGACGGGCGCACGCGGCTCTCGCAGCAGGTGTTGAGTGAGGTGCGGGAGCATTTCGGCGAGAAGGTTTTTGATACGGTCATCCCGCGCACGACGCGGCTGGCGGAGGCGCCGAGCCACGGGCAGCCGATCATCCATTACGATAAATACAGCGCGGGGGCGGCCGCGTATGAGGTGCTGGCGCAGGAGGTTTTGGAGCGGTTGGAGTTGAAAGTTGAAAGTTGAAGGCGGGCGGGGAGGGTGGCCTACTCGCGGGCGATGAATCTCGACCTCGGCCCGCAATTTTCGGCGGGCCAACTTGTTGCCGCTGCGGTGGGATCGATGTTGCTGGGGGGAGTCCTCGCGCTGTTGTTGGCGGGGGCGCTGCATGTGGCGTTGCACGCGGCGGGCGCGTGGCGGACGAAGCCGGGGGTGGCGCTGGAATTTTCGTGGTGGCTGGCGGTGCTGGGCGTGGGGTTATGCGCGGCGGTGGGCGGGTGGACGGGTTTGAAGATCGGCGTGGCCCGGGCGGTGGTGCCGGTGGCGCGGGATTTAGGGCCGAAGATGGCGGAGGAGGGGTTGCAGCAGGCGTTGCGTGGCGCGGGGATGACGAATTTCGCACAGCTTGACGTGAAGCAGTTGCGCGAGTGGGTGGAGCAGGCGGAGTCGGTGCCGTTGCCGCCGCTGGAGTTTCCGGGCGCGGAGCAGTTGCGTCCGCAGATCGAGGCGGCGCGGACGAAGTTGTTGCCGGCGGCGAAGGCGTTGCTGGATGCCCATGCGAAGGAGGGGAAACTTGCCTTGAACGCCGTGGTCACTTCACTCTGGCCGCAGTTGTTCGCGGAGTTGGCCGCGTGGGAACGCCGTTTCCGCCGCGGGGAAATCATCTCGGGCATCCTGTGGGTGGTGGCTATCGAAGCCGCGCTCGCGGCGGGATGCCTGGTGGTGCGTCTCACGCGGAAGTCCCCGCCCACCGGCTCGGCGACGCCGCCGAAACTCTAGCTATGGCCACGAAACCAAAAACCAAGCGCGCTTCCACCTCACCGCCCACGTCCGTCATCACCGGCGCGGCGGGCTTTCTCGGGTCGCATCTAACGGACGTGCTGCTGGCCAAGGGCCACCGGGTCGTGGGGATTGACAACCTTGTTACCGGAGCGGTCGCGAACATCGAGCATCTGGCGGGGAACCAGAATTTTCGTTTCATCCAGCAGGATGTGACGGAGTTTTTGTTCCTCGATGGGCCGGTGAATTACGTGTGGCACTTTGCCTCACCGGCGAGTCCGGTGGATTACGCGCTGCTGCCGATCCAGACGTTGAAGGTGGGATCGCTGGGCACGCACAAGGCGCTGGGCTTGGCGAAGGAGAAGGGCGCGCGGTTCCTCCTGACGAGCACGAGTGAGATTTACGGCGACCCGCTGGTGCATCCACAGACGGAGGATTACTGGGGCAACGTGAACACGATCGGGCCGCGCGGCTGCTACGACGAGTCGAAGCGCTTCGCCGAGGCGATCACGATGGCGTATCACCGGCAACACCAGCTGGAGACGCGGATCGTGCGTATTTTCAATACCTACGGCCCTCGGATGCGCCTCAAGGACGGGCGCGTCGTGCCGGCGTTCGTGAGCCAGGCGTTGCGGGGCAAGCCGATCACGGTGTTCGGCGACGGGAAGCAGACACGGAGTTTTTGCTACTGCTCGGACCTCATCGAGGGGATTTACCGGCTGATGATGGGCAACGACCCGCTGCCGGTGAACATCGGCAACCCGCGCGAGATGACGATGCTAGAGTTCGCGAAGGAGATCATCCAAGCCACCGGATCGAAGAGCAAAATCATCTTCAAGCCGCTCCCGGTGGACGACCCGAAGCAGCGCAAGCCCGACATCACGCGCGCGCGGAAGCTGTTGAAGTGGGAGCCGAAGGTGGAACTGGCGGACGGGCTGGCCCGGACGATCGAGTATTTTCGGGGGAAAATCTGAGCACAACTACAGCATTTGCCGCAGGGCGGCGCGGGGAACCTGTTTTACATTTGACCCATTCAGCGAATTCCGTTACCAACCCCTCCATTCAGAACGCCACACAAGCGAAAGTATTTGACGCTCGGTTCAGGGCGGGAGCGGACGTAAACGCGCACCGGCAATGTTAAAGTCAAAATCATTCCTCTGCATCGACTTCGGAGCCACGACCGTCAAGGTCGCGGAGTTCGAGCCGAACGAGACCGGATCCTTGCGGCTCAAGAACTACGCGCTCCGGTCCATGGGGCAGTTAGGTTTCGCTGAGGAGGAGCGCGAGACCGTGGTTTTGGGGGCGTTGAAGGAAATCCTCGCGGACGGCGTGCAGGGCGCGTTTCAAGCGCATGTCATCAACGTTTGCGCCCCAGGTTTCCAGGTCTTTTCCAAGTTCGTCAAACTGCCCGCCACCGACCCCGGAAAGGTCAGCCAGATCATCCAATACGAGGCGCAGCAGAACGTTCCTTTCCCGCTGGAAGAAGTTGTCTGGGACTACCAAATCCTAGGCAGCACGCCCACGGGCGAGCTCGAAGTGTTGCTGGTGGCCATCAAGAACGAGGTGGTCGAAAGCCTGTTCCGCATCGGCGAGCAGGCGGGGTTGGACATGAACTTGGTGGACGTTTCCTCCGCCGCACTATGCAACGCATACCGCTTCAATTACGGCGACGCCGAGGGCTGCGTGATGCTCTTGGACATCGGGGCGCGCAGCAGCAACCTGCTCTTCTTCGAGCAAGGCCGGGTCTATTCACGCTCGATTAACATTGGTGCAAACTCGATCACCACGGACTTCGCCACGGAGGTGAAAATGAAGTGGGAAGAGGCCGAGAAGATGAAGATCGAGGAGGGCTTCGTCAGCCTGGGCGGCGCCTACGAGGAGCCGAGCAATCCCCATCAGGCGCTCATCTCGAAGATCGCGCGGCAGGTGATGACCCGCCTGCACATCCAGATGAACCAGACGATCCAGTTCTACCGCGGCCAGCAGGGCGGATCCGCCCCGACGAAGCTGTATATGGCTGGCGGCGCGTCATTGCTGCCCTACACCGCGCAGTTCTTCGCAGAGAAGCTCAACGTGCCGGTGGATTACTTCAACCCGTTTCGCAACATCCAGATTGACCCAGCGATCAATCTCGAAGAGATGGCTAAGGTAGCGCATCAGTTTGGCGAAGTCGTCGGATTGGGCATCCGTAATCTGGCCCAGTGCCCGGTGGAGTTGAATTTGTTGCCGGCCAGCCATCTGAAGCAGCAGAGCTTCAATGCCAAGCGGATTTACTTCGTCGCCTCGGTGCTCTGCGTGCTGGTCACCCTGCTCGCCTTCGGCGGGTTTTACGGTTGGATGGTGGACCGCAAGCAAGCCGCGCTCGCGGAGATCCAAAAGAAAATTGAGCCTTTGGAGAAAAACAGTCAGCTCCTTCAGCAGGCCAATCAGGAACTCACCGCCGCGAAGGGCCTTTCGCAGCAATACATCGAGCTAGTCGGCGCACGGCCGCAGTGGGCCTCTCTGTTGACAGGTATTCAGAGCATCCTCGCAGCGGCGTCCACGAATCACGGTATTAAGCTATCGTCGGGCGAGGGGGACGGGGCCGCAGGGGTCGGGGTTTCCAATGAGGTGGTTGCGGCCGTGTGGATCGAGCGGATGGAAGCGGCAGCCGGAGGCGGTGGCGCACCGGTTAGGCGCCCATCCCCGATGGGGATGGAGGATCCGTTTGGTGGCGCCGCCCCCGCAGTTGGTATGGGGGCTATGGATCCAAATGCGCTCGGGGCGGGCGGGGCCGGTGGACAGCGGGCGGCTGGTGGAGCATTGAAGGAGATCGGATTTCTCACCGTCACCTGCAAGGCACTCAACCTTAAACGCTATTCGCCGTCTGCGAACCGCGAATTTGTCGAGGCATTGCAGACCAACTTCCAATCGGCGACAAACCTTTTTCTCCCTGCTGGCACCACTCTGACCAACCAAATTGTCGAAGTGGAGCTGACCAACCACACGTTCAATTTCAACGTCACGCTCCAGTTGAAGGACGTCTTCCGTTTTTAACGCGGCACCTATGCCTTGGATCAAACGCAATCTCGTGCTGGTGATCGGCATCGCATTTTCGCTCCTCCTTCTCGGCGGGGCGGGCTATTACCTTTATGATAATTACGAGGAGGATTTCGCCCGCGATGAGGAACTGGAAAAGCTGAAGGCCAAACTTGATCAACTGACCACCGGCCCTTTTCCCAGCGAGGACAACATCGCGGCCGTCCGCAGCAATGTTACTCAGGTCATTAAGTTCAGCACCGAAGCCGAGCGCATACTCGCGCAGGAGCCAGCGAAGGCCGGCACCCAACGATTCATTGTCCTGCTGCCCCGCGTGCTTGATGAGTTGCGCCGGGATGCCACCAACGCGTCCGTCGAATTGCCGCCAAAATATGAGTTCACCTTTGGGGAGGTGAAAGCCATGCCCAGCATCCCCAACTACGGGTTGGAGCGGCTGGCCTCGCGTTTGGCTGAGATTAAAACGATTTGCGATGTGCTCTTCAAGGCTCGGGTCCGCGGCATCGAGAGCCTTCAGCGGGTTGCAGCTTTTGCAGATGAACCCAAAGGTCCTGATTTGCTTTTGGACCGAGCGGAGCAAACGAACACGCTAGTCGCAGGCGTCAGCGTGACCGTGACGCCCTACCGGGTCGTTTTCCGTGGCTTCTCCGGCGACCTTTCGACGGTGCTCAATACTTTGTCCTCGACCAAGGAATTTTTCGTCGTGCGGCAAGTGGATGTGGAGTCGGCCACGCCTGGAGTAGGTGGGGCTGGCCTGATGAATCAAGGGATCATGAATCCAGGTATGATGACACCGGGAGCTTTCGGCGCTCCCGGCCCGGGTGCCCCTCCTGGAGTGGGTGCCCCTGGCATGGCCCCCATGGGGCCTCCAGGTGGGGTGCGTCCCGGTGTGCCGAAAGGCCCCGGCGGAGCGGGCACGGCACCGCCCGCGCCCAAGTCCTCGCTGACTAAAATCCTCGACGAACAGCCGCTGAGGATTTCCCTCGTGTTGGATGTCATCAAGGTGAGTCGTAAGGCCGTTGCCCCGCCGCCGCCAACACCACCGCAGACGAACTGATTGCATGGAATTCCTCAAGAGCCATTACGAGAAAATTATCCTTGGGCTGATGCTCCTGCTGATGGCCAGTGGCGCGGTGCTACTGGTTTTGGAAGGTGGCACGGTGCAGGAGAAGTTAGCGGCCTACCGGGCACTCGTTATCAGCGGTGGTGGTAAACCACCGCCCCCAGAGGACCTGGAAAAGTTGAAGAGCCTTTTAGCCGCTGCTAGCAAGCCGAGCCAGACCGACTTCGTCAAAGTTCATCGGGTCTTTAACCCGTTGTCTTGGTATGTGGACACCAACGGGAATCTCATCCCGGGGAGCAAAGTGGGTGTCAGTCAGTTGGCGGTCCATTCCATTACGCCGCAGCGACTGCTGATCGAGCTTGTGTCCACGGGCGGCACCCCGGACCGGCCCACGGCTACCGTAGGCGTGACGAGGGAGTTCGCCCGGACCCCCGCAGAACAGGGGAAAATCCGAAAAACAGTCTTCCTAAACGCCACAAACACGCCAGCGACAGCCACTAGCGCCAACTCTTTGGACCCGCAACGGAAACTGGTGCTCCTCGTCCGCGAGGCTGGAGGGACCGCCGAGAATCCTGAACTTAAGTGTGAAGTTCACGAGCCTGGAAAAGAACCTCTCAAATTCAATCTCTCCAAGGCTCAGGGCTTCATCAACGTTGTGGAGCACGTTGCCAGTATCCAGTATTTGGTAGAGACGAACTTTGCTTGGCCGAAAGCTCGGAAGGATACTTCAATGATGTTTGCTGGTGACACCAACATTGTCGTTGAAGTCACTTCTTCCAACGTGGTAGTCAGGGCCATCTCAAATGATAAAGTTACGACGCTCCCATTGGGGCCACCGCAGCCTGCGGCCCCGGCTGCCAAGAAATAGCGATTCCATCATTGCTCCAACTCCGTTTCCCGTTCCGCAATCTTCCCTCTCACTCATGAAGCAACGCATCCTGCTCTTCAGCCTGTTGTGCCTGTTCTCGCTCCCAGTTCACCCCGCGCCTGCAGGGCCGGATCCGTCGGCCATAGCGGAAGAAGAAGCGTTGCGTCGGCAGGAACGCAAAATCGTCCTCGATACCAACCTCGCCAAAGCCCGCGAACTCCAGAAGCGGAAGGAGTTCGCCACCGCTGCCAAGCTTTACGAGGAGACCATCGGCCACGCCAAGCTGCTAGGTGGTGTTCAAAACGTGGAGAAGCAGTATTCCGACGCGATCGCGGGCCTGACGCACTGTCGCATTCAGATGGCGACCGCGTTGCAGGAAAAATATCAGTTCAAGGAAGCCGATGCCGAGGCGAGCAAGGTATTCGCCTTCGACGCTTCAAGTTCTCAAGCTCAAGAGTTCAAACGGTTCAACGACCATGTGGAGGTCGCTCATCGGGGCCGCTTGCCGAGCGCCGAAGTGCTCTCGCGCAGCGCAGCACTCAGGGAAGAGCGCGCCAAGGTCATGAGCCTTGTGCGGGACGGGCGCCTGTATTACGAGGTGGGTGAATACAAGGAGGCCCGTCTCCGTTTGGAGGAAGCCATCAAGAAGGACCCCATGAATGACGCCGCATTTTTTTACCTGCGGATGATCTTGGAGGCACAGTTCGAGCAGGAGAACCGACTGCGCGAGCAGACTTATGCGGAAAGCGTGGCGGATGTGTCAAAAAAGTGGAATGAGAAGGGGCGGGCCTCATTGGGTGTTTCGAATGCCTACTATAAGACCAATTCCGAGGTGCCGTTCCTGACGCATTCCAGCAAGGGAGCTCAGGCCATCAACCGCAAGCTTGATGAAATTGTGTTCCCCGAGACCACCTACCCCGACCTCGTCCTACCGGAAGTGCTCAAGGATTTGGATTCAAATGCCAAGAAACACGACAATTTGGAGAAAGATCCTACGAAGAAAGGACTTAACTTCCTCATCAACAATGTTGTTGTCGACTTTATTTCAGCCAACGTTCCTGCCGGAGCCGGTGGCGGTGCGGCACCTGCGCCCGCCCAACAGGTGCTTGACCCGGTGACGGGCCAGCCGATCGCAGCCGCAGCCGGAGGTGCTCAAAAGCCAGATTTGGACAACGTGACAATCAAGATCGGCACTGTTCTACGGAACTTGACGCTTCGACAAGTGCTGGATGTGATTTGCAAGACTGCCGACGTTAAAATGCCCGACGGCAGTTCTGCGGGTTTGAAATACTCCATCGAGGAATACGCAATCGTATTCTCACCGAAGTTGCCAGCGCAGGCGTCGCTGTTTTCGCGGATGTTTAAGGTCAACCCCGATACGTTTGTGCAGGGTTTGCAAAGTGTGGTGGCCAATCCGATTCAAGCTGTCACGTCTGCTGGCGGCGGTGCCGGTGGTGGTGCCGGTGGTGGTGCCGGTGGTGGTGCCGGTGGTGGTGCTGGTGGTGGCTTAGGTGGTGGCGCTGGCGGTGGTGGTGGCGGCGGTCAGCAGGGTGGTAGCCAGTTCTCCATCGCTGGTGTTTCTGTAGCTGGTCAAAGCCAAGGCGGCGGCGGTGGCGGTGGCGGTGGCGGTGGCGGTCTGCGCGGTGTGACATCGACCAACTTAACCTCAGAGGTCAACAATCAGGTCCGCCAATACTTCCTCGCTGCTGGTGTGGTGAATTTGGGTGTGACCAATGGGCCGGATGCAACGCAAGTCTTCTTCAACGACCGAAACGGTCTGCTACTCGTTCGGGCTTCACTGCAGGATTTGGACATCATCCAGATGGCTATCGAATTGTTGAACGTGATCCCGCCTCAGGTCTTGGTAGAGTCCCGATTCGCGGAGATCAACCAAAACGACAACAAGGCGCTTGGCTTCGACTGGTTCTTGGGCAACATCGTCGCCGGTCCAACAGCGGCGCAGGGCAATTTGGCTCCGGCTTTGAACGGTCGGGC
Source organism: Klebsiella pneumoniae (assembly GCA_943330855.2). Classification (GTDB taxonomy): domain Bacteria; phylum Verrucomicrobiota; class Verrucomicrobiia; order Limisphaerales; family SXTU01; genus SXTU01. Next base: position 85,294 of record CALQJI020000001.1, on the reverse strand, counting down.
AAGCGCAGCCAACCCGTTGGGCGTCTTCCCGCTTTCCGGTGCACCGGCGATCTCCACTGGGGCGATCACGGATGGCCTGCGCAATAACGCGCCCGCTCTCGGGACTCTTACGGGTATTTTGACTGACCCGCAGTTCCGGATGGTCATTCGTGCGATCGAACAGCGAGACGGCACCGACATCCTCGCTGCGCCGAAAGTGATCACCGTAAGCGGTCGTCAGGCTCAGATACAGGTGACGGATGTGCAGCTTATCCTTACAGGAATTACTGCTGGGCAGACGGCTGGTGGCGGCGGCGGCGCTGGTGCGGGTGGTGTCGGCGGTGCTGCAGCGGGTGGCGGTGGTATTGGCGCGCAATTGCAGGCGCAGACAGTGCCCCTGCCGACGGGACCCGTCTTGGATGTCCTTCCGACGGTTGCAGCCGATGGCTACACGATTAACATGTCGCTCATCCCCTCCATCACGCAGTTCGTCGGCTACGACGCCGTGCCACCCGAGTTTGCGGGTGCGATTCAGGTTCAGTCGGTTGGATCCGGCACGGTCGGTGTGCCTCTCACAGCACAAGTTCCCTTGCCCCGCACGCGCATCCGCCAAGTCGTGACGCAGTGCGTCGTGTGGGACGCACAGACCGTCATGCTTGGTGGACTCATCTCGGAGGATATCCAAAATACCAAGGATAAGGTCCCGATTCTCGGAGATCTGCCGTTGGTCGGTCGTCTCTTCCGTAGTGAGACCAAGACGAATCGGAAGAAGAACCTTATGATTTTCGTTACCCCTACGATTATTGACCCTGCTGGTAATCGTGTGCATACGGACGAGGAGATGCCCTTCATTCCGCCGCAGGTGAGTTTGGTGAAGTAAGTATTTCATTTTTCGAGGTGGTCACATCCCTCAACGAAGGTGCTGGGCTGAGGTCCTCCTCCCCGTGTATTCTACTCGTGGATGGTCACGCCTACGCCTATCGGGCGTTCTACGCCATCCGCTCGCTAAACGCTCCTGACGGGTCGCCTACGAATGCGATTTACGGGTTTCTGAAGATGCTCGGCCGCATGCGGGCAACGGTGAACCCCACGCACGTGGCCGTCATCTGGGACGGGGGGCTATCGTCGGAACGCACCGCAGCGCATCCGGAATACAAAGCCCAACGCCCGCCAATGCCCGACGGTTTGGCCGTCCAGATGGATGGTATGGTCGAATATTTGCGCGCTGCGGGTTTAGCCTCGTGGTGCCGCGATGGCGTGGAGGCGGACGACTGGATTGCGGTGGCGGCGCGGCGTGCGGTGGACGTGGGCGCGCGGGTGGTCATAGCTAGCGCCGACAAGGATTTCATGCAGTTGGTAAGTGCGCGCGTGGGGTTGCTGAACCCCGGCGACAAGTCGGAGCGGATTTGGACAGATGTCGAGGTAATGGCCAAGACAGGGGTTCGACCGGAGCAGATTGTGGACTGGTTGAGCTTGGTGGGGGACAGCGTGGACAACATTCCGGGGGTCCCCGGTGTCGGCCCGAAGACGGCGACAGGGTTGCTCCAGCAGTTCGGTTCGCTGGACGCGCTGTATCTGCGACTGGCGGAGGTGAAGTCAGACCGAGTGCGGGAAAGTTTGACGGCCGCGCGCGGGGCGATGGTGCGGAATCAGGAGCTAATCCGGCTCCGCGACGATGTAGGTGCCGAATTTCAATTAGCGGATACATGTATTGGGTTGGAGGACACGCGGCGGCTGGCAGAGATGTTCCGGGGATGGGGCTTTCGTGGTCTTCTCAATGAGCTTGAGGCGCGGCAGCAGCCGGAGCAGGGAGAGTTGCTATGAAAATGGATAGTCATGGCAACACACGACAAACGAACGGGTTCCATGGTTTGTTCTCCGTAATACTCCGTAGCGCTGGTGGGTAAGAAAGCGTGGACAATGAAGTGCCAGTTTGATAGTTCTAAACGAAAGCGTATGCCGCCTGTTTTTAGTGCAATTGCGAGAGTGTTTGCCCTGCTGGCCTTGTGCTTGGGGGGGATTCATGCTTTCGCGCAAGGTGTCGGCGGAGCCGTTCACTTCGCGCCCTTAGCCGGGGAATTCTCACTCTCCGGCTTGCAGGCGGGCGACCAGACGCGTCCTGCATTGGCATTCGGCGCGTCGGGTGGCTATGTTGTCTGGCAAGATAGCCTCACCGACGGTGACGGCAGCGGCATCAGTGCGCAGCGACTCAACGACAATCTCTCCGGGCTGCTCGCGCCATTCCGCGTGAACCAACTTGGCTCGGGACATCAAGAAGCGCCACAAGCGGCAGTGCTTCCCAATGGCGGTGCGGTATTCGTCTGGCAGGGCGGTCCACTTGGTTTTCAAAAAATTTACGCGCGCTTTTTGAATCCCGACGGGACGTTTGCCACGGGTGATGTTCTAGTCGGGGCAGAAACGAACCAGCCCAGTCTCACGCCAGCCGTCGCAGTTCTGACGAGCGGAGAGGTGGTTGTGGTGTGGAGTCGGATGGAAGCGGATGGTCATCTTCAAGGTATCTGCGCGCAACGCCTGTCTGGAGCTGGCGTCTTGATCGGGGGCGAATGGATCGTGAATCAGGGCGCTCCCTACAATCAGAGTCGGCCTTCGGCAGTCGCGCTTACGGGAGGTGGATTCGTTATCTCTTGGGTGTCGGAGTCCGTGCGTGGCTTGGATCCGAATGTGACAGAGACTTTTTCAGACACTTATGCGGTCGACATACTAGCTCGCCGCTTCGATGCCGCTGGCGTTCCGCTGGGCAATGAATTCAAAGTCAACACGTTGACTGGAAACTGTGACAATCCAGCCCTGGCAGCCACGGCCAACGGGGAGTTCACCATAGTCTGGGAACAGCGCGCGGTTCTGCGCACAAACAGCCTCGATATTTTCTCCCGCAGTTACGATGCCGCTGGCGTGGCCGTTGCACAGCCCTCGATGGTGAATGCCACCACCTACGGGGATCAATACGCGCCCCGAATCGCGGCACACGGGGGCACGCATTTGGTGATTTGGACGAGTCTAGGCCAGGACGGTTCATTTGAAGGAATATTTGGTCGTGCGCTGACGGAAACCGGCACGCCGACGGGGGGCGAATTTCTGGTCAACACAACGACTATAAATCGCCAGTTTCAGCCCACCATTGCGGCGGACTCAGCTGGTCGTATGCTAGTGGTCTGGTCGAGTTTCACGGGTGCAGCGGCAGGTTGCGACCTTTACGCCCAGCGTTTCGCCTCAGCGCAAGCCGTTCCCACCCCTGCCGCGCCGAGCGTCAGTGCGATCAGTCAGTCACGTCTCTCGGTTTCGTGGGCGGAATTAGCCGGATATGACCTTGCGCACTACGCGCTCTACGTGGACGGAGCGGCCACAGCGGTTACCACGACGAACCAGATTATCGTCGTCAGCAATCTTGCCGCTGGCACGCCACATAGTTTTCGCTTGGAATACGTCCTGCGCGATGGTCGGCGTTCAGGGCTCTCCATTGTTGGTAACGGCGCGACATGGGGCGATGATGCGAATTTCGACGGGTTGCCCGACGACTGGCAGTCGCGTTACTGGGGGTTGAATCCGCTGGGATGGCCTTCGGGCAGCGCCGATAGCGACGGCGACGGCGCGACGAATTTGCAGGAGTTTCTGGCCGGCACGAGCCCGATCAATCGGGGCAGTGCGCTTCGTTTGGAAATGGCACAAACGGCGCAGGGCTTGTGGCTGAACTGGAACACGGAGCCCGGATCCGTTTATCAGGTGCAGTGTTCCACCAACACGGTCACTTGGCAGACCGTCGGAGCCGCCCGCTTCGCGCCTGGGGCGGTGGACACCGTGGCGGTGGGCGGCAGCGATGTGCGGCTGTATCGAATCATTCGAATGCGCTGAGGCAACACCATGCGACGCTTGATACAAAAACTCTTCGCGCTGGCCGTGGCGATAACGCTCGTGGCCAACGTCTCCGCGTTCTCGCTCATGGGGCCGTTTGCGAGCTGGCAGACGGCGGCCATCGGTTACAGTCTGCCGGGTGACGTCGGCGGGCCAATGAGCCTGTCCGAGGATTACCGCATCACGGTCCCGGTTTTGAACTACGGTTTTGATGGAACCTTCCTGAGTTTTTTCGGTGCCAACGGCGTGGCTGCGGTCAACGCGGCGATGGCCATTCTGAACGAGGTTCCCGCTGCCAGCGCGATGACCGACAGTTACTTGGCGGCTGCCACCACTCAGGCGGTCGGGCCACTCAACGCCACAGCCCGCGGCATGGGAATCCTAGACTTGAAATCGGCAGTCCTATCCACCGTGCTCGGGCAGATGGGGCTGGCTAGCCCCGAGCGCTGGGCCTTCACACTGCGCGACCGAAATCTCATCGCGAACCGGACGAACTACACCGTCGTCCAGCGCAACTACGACCCGATTACTCTCCTGCCCACCCATATCGTTAATACCAAGCCATACACCTACAACGTCGTGGAGCCGGCGAATCCCCCGCTCGGAACCTACGCCGACGCGGTGGAGACTCAGGTGGGCGGCGCCCTCGTCACCAGCGGCAATAACAACCTCTCTGTTGCCGGTGTGTCCGACCTTGGAGGTCTGTCCTCTGGGCAATTCTTTACCAGCCTTACGCGGGACGATCTGGGGGGGCTACGGTATTTGCTGCGGTTCAACAACGTGAACACGGAAACGTTGGACGCCAACGTCACATTGGTGGATGTCAGGTCTCCCTACGCACCAGTTCAGGGAACTAATGCGCAGACCAACCTGCCAGTCGCCATTGCTCGTCGGCCTGGTATCGATCGAGTCTCCTTTAGTCCCATCGCGTTGGACTCGTTGCTCGGGATTGTGGTTCGAGCAGTCACAAATCAATACACAGATCGCTACTTCAATCCGACCAACAATGTCCTCACAAACCAGCTTGTTCAGCGAGTGGTCAATTTGCCCGACATTTTGTTCGCGGCGGGGGATCTTCCGCCTCTTGTCCTCGGCGGATCACTCTCGGGTGCCACCCTCGTCCGGCCCACCACCACGCGTTGGGTTAATAATTCCGCGTTGCCAGGAAACACCGTGGCCGGCGGTGCTGCCATTCTATCAGGCCCTGGGGTGATTCCTGCTGCCCTCTCGAATGCCACAGCGATCGTCATCGAGTTCAACACGCTTGGTGCGAGCCGGTCTCAAACGTCCCAAGCAGGCCGCAGCGTGTTTCTGACCGAAATAAATGGCATCCGCAACGGAGTGTGGGGCTACTTCAACGCGTCGGAAATTTTCTCCGTGTTTCCTGATGGGCTGACCATCCAGAACTTGGAGCGACAACTTTACGGACCATGAGGGCGCACTGCGAAACTTCGAACCGGCTCTTCCATGCTGTCCCGCGCTGCCGGGTTCACGGGCCGCTATTCCTGTCACTGCTGGGCTTGGTTGCAGCACTCCTCTGCGGCACTCCTTTGCCGGCGCGCGCGGCGGCGGCCTCCCCCGGGATCACCAACCTCTCCAGCGTCACCAACCCTTCTCTGGACGCCAGGACCATCGTAAATATCGGCACCATCAACGCGGTGGACACGTCGTTCGGATTGTCTCTTTTCCAGACCATCAACAACCTCAATTTCACCAACGCCAGCAAAGCTAACATGTTCGGTGACGTGGGCTTCGACCTGCAATTCGTGAACAGCGACGGCGGCTTACGGGCTCCTGCGAGCGCGATCGTGAACCAAGGCCTCATCCAGGCCGATACGATCCTCCTTTCGGCGACCAACCTGATTAACTCTGGCCTGTTACTTGCAGGCGCCTCCGGGGTGCTGAAATTGCAGGGCAACGACGTCAACGTGAGCCGCTCAGCGATGTCTGCTTCCGACGCCAGCACGATTGGCGTGGGTTCCACGTTCGTAGATACGAATGGCGTCGTGATCTCCTACCTAAACGCGAGCGCCATCACCGACATTTACTGGGGCGCGGGAACGGGCAATGTGATGAGTGCCCGTGCACGGGCAATGTTTCTTCCGGGCCTGAATTCCTCCTTGTTCCCCCCGGTGGTGTCTTCGCCATCGCACGACGTGCAGTCGGCGGCTGTCGGCTTCGGCTCCGGGATCTACGGTGAGCAGATTTTCGGAACAAATTTTTCCCCCTTTGTGAGGACCACCCGGCAGGGCACCAACGTCAACGTGCAGGTCGTGTTCGTGCAGACCAACAGCGCCAACACCAACCTCTCCGTAGATGTCCGCTTCGCCTCGCTGGGCGGGTCGGGGGGGAGTCTTTTCTCAGGCTCCGACGTCATCATCCGCTTCACCTCGTTTGGATCAGACATCATCACCGGGAATTTCTACACGAACAACCTCTACTTCCTTGACCACCTGAACAGCGAGACCAACTCGGTGTTGATCGACAACAGGGCGGCAAACGCTTCCCGCCCGGCGGCCTACGATCTGAATCGGAACACCCTCTACGACCAGTATTTCTCCCCCTCGTTCTTCAGCTTCACCAGCAATGCAGTGATGACCAGCAACTTCTTTTATGAACCCGGGTTCGATCAGGACACCGTCACCAACAATTTCTACGCGGCCTATCAGGTTGAGGTCGGCAATACAGCGTCTTTTTCTGCCAATGGGTCCGACTTCCCTCACCTGCACGATCCGGCGAACTTTCCAGGACGAGTCGATATCATCGCTAAAAACCTGGACATGGCCGGCTCTCGCATCCGTGCCGAGAATTTCGTGAGCATCCGGGCGGATAATCTCATCAGCAGCGTCGGGACAAAGATCGAGGCGCCCTTCATCCAACTCGACATTTCGAACACGAACTCGACGCTCACCCTCACGAATTTTGCCCCGGCGGAGGTGGCTCGCCTCAACGGGACGCTCTCTTTCTACAGCACGACGTGGACGAACAATCTCACTAATGCCAGCCCTACGCTGAGCTATCGGTATCACGTGTTGATTGTCGACGCCTCGCAGTTGTCCGGCGTAACCCCGGTAACACTACAGGAATTCTCTGCCCGAGGAACAAATGTCATTATCAACAATCCTCTAAACATCGGACGTTCTGTAAGGGTGACCTCCCCGGCAGTGACATTCAGCGCCTCCAGCACCCTTATTCTGCCCCTGCTGGCGGCCACGGACCTCACGGTCACGAATTTTCCAACAGTCCAATATTTCACCAATCTCGGGACCATCAATGTCCCCAACCAGTGCTTGCTGGGCAGCGACCGTCCGACACCGATCACCAGCTTCCTCAATCGTGGCAACATAACAGCGAACAGCATAGAGATCAGTGCGGTTGACTATGAAAACTCCGGAACGAATCAAACTCGATTGCTCGTCAACGCGCGCAATGGCGGAGGGGGAGGACCTGTTTCAATTCGAGCAGGTAGCGCGAAGTTGGATGGTGGTATCACTGGCGGAATGATTTCCGCTGGGGGAAGCATCTTGCTTGCTGCCAATGACCTCAAGTTGAGGAACCACCGCTTGAGCACGGCCGGCACGCTCTTCCTTAGTCCCACCAACTCACTGACAGACGTTGGCGCGTCTGGCACGAACCGCATCGACGTTGCCCTGGGCTTTGCGCTAACTATAAAGCCAGCCAGCGGGGACCTGCTTGGCACCACGATTTACACCACTGCGCCGTTCATTGGCGATGTGCCCCACTTCTGGGCTGGGACGGATTACGGCGCTGTTGCGGCAGGGTATACGAACAACGCGGCACTAGGTCGGCTGTTGCTGGATACCAGCAACAACCCGGCTGCGATCAATCGACTCATATTTTCAGGAACGGGAACAAACAATGCCCTTTACGTGGATTACCTCGATTTAGCCGGGACGCTCACCAACGATTTGGCCAGCCACCTTGTCATTGGGACAAACATGACAATTTACTTTGCAAACTCAAATCTGCTGCCGGAGACCTTGGACCGGCAGTTGGGGGGACGCTTGCGATGGGTTAAGGACTACGCCGGCTTAAACACTGGAGTGGACGTGCAACTGCGCGACGGGCGCACGGTGAAGGTCAATGTCGCAAAACTCAACAGTCAAACCCTTGATTCCGACGCAGACGGAGTCGTTAACGCCAGTGATTTGAATCCGTTCGACGGCATAGTCATCAATAGCCGGGTAACGTTTGCCAACGTGCCTCCACTCACGGCTTCTGTCACTTGGGAGGCCGCAGCGCAGACCGTTTATCAGGTAGAGGTCAACACGAACCTGCTCGTGGGGACATGGCAGCTACTCGCGAACTTCACCAACTCCGCTACGACCAACCGCGTCGTGAGTTTCTATGATGTTGTTCCCTCAAGCGGCACGCAACGTTACTTCCGAATTTCGTATCAACCGTGACTAGGCGCATGGCAGCAACATTTCAACGGCTTCAATCGGAGGGCGAAATCGTCGTCGGACCATCATGGTCAGGCGTTGGCCGTGTCTGGTTGGCCCTGTTGCTCGTCATCGCGGTCACTGGGCCTGTGAAGGCGCAGAATGGCGCGGTTCCGTTCATCCTACTCGACGGTCAGCGAGTGCATCCCAGCAGCGTTTTGGTCAAATACGGGACCCGCACCACCGCGGCCACGGCCGGCCCGGCACTCACGGCCGCGAACGTTCGTGTGGTGCGCGCATTTCGCGGGGATACGCGTTGGGCGGTGTTGGACCTGCCGCTGCTAGCTCAACCGCCGGTTGCTGGGCAAGAAGTTCAGGCTCTGCGTGATCGTATTAACCAGCTTCGCCAATCTGGTCAGTTTGAGCATGTGGAGCCGGACTACGTGCGGCAGATTTCAATTTCACCGTCAGATACCTTTTTTCAGGATGGATCGCTATGGGGGCTACGGAATTACGGTCAACTTGGCGGTGTTAGTGGCGCGGATCTCAATCTAACCAATGCTTGGGACGTGACCGTGGGGAGCACCAACGTCATTGTCGCGGTGCTCGACTCCGGCATTCGCTACACGCATCTGGATCTTGCGTCGCAGATGTGGCGGAACCCTGGCGAGATTCCGGGAGACGGTATTGATAACGATGGCGACGGTTTCGTTGACAACGTTTTCGGCATCAACGCACTCACCCTTACAGGTGATCCGAATGACGACAACGGTCACGGCACTCATGTCGCCGGCACCATCGGTGCCGCGGCGAACAATGGGCAGCCACATGTCGGTGTGGCTTGGAACGTCCGATTGATGGCAATTAAGGCGGCGGACGCGCAGGGGTTTCTTACTTCCAGTGCGATCGTCGAGGGCGTGGATTTTGCTATCGCCAAGGGCGCGAAGATCATCAATTGCAGCTTCGGCGGCTTCCAACGTTCGGTGGTGGAGGAGGCGGCCTTCCTGCGCGCGCGCGCCGCCGGCGTGCTGGTTGTGGCAGCGGCGGGAAACAGTCAGAACAATAATGACTTTTTCGGGACTTATCCCGCCTCGTTCGGGTTCGACAACATCATCTCCGTGGCGGCGCTGGACCGCCGCGATGGTCTAGCGTCCTTTTCCAACTTTGGTCGGACCAGCGTTCACGTCGGCGCCCCTGGGGTCGAAATTCTCTCCACTCACAACGCTGCGGACAACGCCTATCGACTGCTCGATGGCACCAGCATGGCAGCCCCGCACGTCGCAGGTGTCGCGGCGTTGGTCTTCTCGCTCACGAACACGATGACCTATAGCGAGGTCCGGAATCGAATCCTCTTCACCACCGCGCCCATCCCCTCCCTCATGTTTACCACCAGCACAGGCGGTCGCGTCAACGCCCACCGTGCCTTGACCACTGCCGGGGACAATTTGCTAGAGGTTTTGATTACACCTTCATCTGGTTCCACCCTACTCGCTGGCGCGACTGTCCCTATCACCGTAGAGATCAACGATCTCATGCCCGTGACCAATGCCACCGTGCTGGGCACCATTTCCGGTTTGTTCACCAACCGAGTCTTTATCAACGACGGCTCTGCTCCAGACACCATTGCGGGGGACAACCGGCAATCAATCAGTATTAACGTCCCTGCCACTCCCACGATTCTCACGCTGACTCTGTCGGTGTTCGCGCCGGGCAAGAGTAACTTCACCGGAAGTTTCACCTTCCGCACGGAGACTGTTCCCACGAACAATAATTTTCCTCCGCTGGCAAAGGTGCCTGACAACGGTGGGGTTGTATTCGGTGACAATACATTTGCCACGATGGAATTTGGCGAGCCGGTTCATGCCGCTGTCTCGAGCGTAGCAAATTCCGTGTGGTGGAATTTCGCACCCAGCAGGAGCGGGCTCGTCCTAGTGGACACCGCTGGAAGTTCATTCGACACAGTCATAGCGGTCTACACGGGTAACGTCTTGACCAATCTTACTCGTGTCGCGGCCACCAACGATGTCGGAGTGATACCTCAGGGTTTCGTGAGTTTTCCGGTCGTGGTTGGTCCTACCTATCGCATCGCCGTGGCGTCGGCGTCTACCAACTCCGTTGGTCAGATACGCCTTCGTGTGCAATTCGACGGTGTGCCGGACACCATCGCGCCTATCGTTGCGATCACGAACATCACGAGCGGTCCGCTTTCAGTGAACAACCCAACCAGCGGGCAGATTGTTACCAACGCCACACTCGTTTTGTCTGGCACCGCAACAGATCCCACGACCAACGCGATTGGGGTTAGCCAAGTGCTTGTGCGCTTGAACAACAGCCTTTCCACCGCAGCCTCGGGAACCAACCTTTGGACGATCCCTCTTTTCTTAGTCCCCGGAACAAACGTGGTTCAGATATCAGCTGTGGACTTTTCCGGTAACATATCCGCTCCGATCTCGTTTCAAGTCACCTACCGCGTCTTTGATCCGTTCAACGACGTGCTGGCCAACGCCCTCGAATTGCCCGGCGTTGCAGGAACCGTCACGACCAACAACTCTGCTGCCACAATTGAACCTGGCGAACCGACCCATGCCAACAAGCAGGGTGGAAAGTCCGTCTGGTATTTCTTTACCGCCCCGGCAAATGGCCAGCTTTTCCTGACCACGACAAATTCCACCTTCGACACTCTACTCGCAGTTTACACCGGCACTCGTGTGGACCGGCTCACGGCTCTCAGTTTCAACGACGATGCCCCGGTGCTCGGGGGGGCGATCCACAGCGACCTCGCGCAGGCGGTGCGCTCCGGCGAACGATACCTCATCGCGGTGGACGGATTATCCGGGTCCTCTGGTCAGATATTCCTGAGCTACAATTTCACCCCTGCAACAATCTTCAACCTCACCGTCACCTCGTCGGCGGGCGGTTCGGTCGTCCCGACTTCCGGTTCTTTCATCAACAACTCTGTGGTGGATGTCTCTGCTGTCGCTTCCAATGGCTTCAACTTCGTGACATGGACCGGAGACTCCCTTTCGCTCGACAACCCGCTCCGCCTCACCATTACCCGCGATACCACACTCGCCGCTGTGTTTGCCCCGGTGCTGCTCGCGGATTCCTTCGAATCCGGCGGGCTCCGACCTAACATCGGTTGGGCTACCAACAACACAGCAGGGATTGCTCCGTGGGCGGTGCAAGCCGCTACCGCCATAGCGACGAATTCGCCGACTGGTGGTGCGTTTCACCTCCGCTCAGGTGCTATCACTAACGGTCAGACAACGATAGTGCGTTTGGTGGCTAGTTGCCGAGCGGGTCCGGCGGCCTTCGGTTACCGCGTGAGCACCGAGGATTTCGGACCGACTGTCGGTGACTTCTTTGAATTCTATCTGAACGGGATTCGGCAGGTGCGCACAAATGGAGAGAGCGGTTGGCAGATGCACTCTTTCCCAGTGCCAGCGGGGCTCAACAGCTTGGAATGGCGCTACATCAAGGACCCATCCTCCGGCGGTAATCTCGACGCCGTCTTTCTCGACAACGTGGATGTGCCCTTCAGTGAGCCAGTCAACTTCACAGTGCCGGTGAGGGTTACGACAAACTCATTTCAACTCGTGAGCGGTGGCGGTGTGCAATTCCGCATCGAGGGACAAACCAACCAAGTCTACCATGTGCAGGCATCTTCCGACTTGGCCAACTGGCTGACGATCTCCACGAACTACGCGGCCTACGGCTTGTTCCAGTTCACCGACCCACAGGCGACTACCAACGCGAGTCGTTACTATCGGGTCATCCTGCCCTGACCCAAGAGCGTGGTTCTGTGGCCGGCGGGAGAGGGACTGAGTGGAGGCTTCCGGCTTACTTCTCGCGAATCTGCAACTGATAAGGCGGGGACAAGACGCTGTCGGGTTTCGCGCTCCGGATGGCGTTGTATTCGAAGTCCACCTTCACCTTGTAGTTCACCAAGTTGTTCGTAGCTGGCACCGGCAGAAGTGTCTCCCAGCGGTGTTCCATCCGTGGTGTGCGGCGCATTGGGTAGTTGTCTTCACCGACCTGAAGGTAAGGCTTGAGCGTTTCTTTCCTGAGCGCCTGCATATTGCTGCGGAACTCGATTTCCACCGGATAAAGGCCCTCAGCGTTCCGGGTTTGTGTGCGCGGCGAAAGCTGGGTGACGGTGGAAGTTGTCCCGCACCCAGTCAGCAACGCCGCCGCCAACAATCCGCCGAACCGCAGTGTCTTGCGCATAGTCCGGCGAGTCTGGCCCGCCGCCGCGCGTGCTGTAAAGATGGTTTTGCCGCTTGCGGAAACATCCTCCACCGCTACCGTCTGCCCCTTGAAATTGAACGCGAGCGTCTCCCCGCTGATGACTATATTTAATCACTAATTACTTTCCCCTGCATGGCCCTCCTCAACGACAACTATCTTAAACTCAAAGCTGGCTACCTGTTTCCCGAAATTGGCCGCCGCGTGAAGGCTTTCTGCGAAGCGAACCCAGAGGCTGCCAAGCGCCTCATCCGTTGCGGCATCGGTGACGTGACCGAAGCGCTCCCGCCCGCCGTCATCGCTGCGTTGCACCGTGCCGTGGATGAAATGGCGGACCGCGCTACGTTCAAGGGCTATGGCCCCGAACAGGGTTACGACTGGCTCCGCGCTGCCATCGCGCAAAATGACTATCGCGCGCATGGACTGGATGTGGCAGACGACGAAATCTTCGTCAGCGACGGCTCCAAGTGTGATTGCGGCAGCATCCTCGACATCCTCGGCGGCAAAAACAAAATCGCCATCAGCGACCCGGTTTATCCCGTTTACGTGGACACGAACGTCATGGCCGGCCACACCGGCGAGGCGAACGAAGCTGGCGCTTACGCCAAGCTGGTCTATCTCCCGTGCCGCCCCAGCAACGGCTTTGTGCCAGAGCCGCCCACGCGCCATGTGGACGTCATCTACCTCTGCTCGCCGAACAACCCCACGGGAGCCGTCGCCACGCGCGCCCAACTCGAGGCGTGGGTGAAATACGCGCTGGAGCACAAGGCCGTCATTCTCTTCGATGCCGCTTACGAGGCTTACATCAGCGACCCCGCCATCCCGCACTCCATCTACGAGATTCCCGGCGCGCGCGAGTGTGCCATTGAGTTCCGCAGTTGCTCCAAGAACGGCGGCTTCACCGGCGTGCGGTGCGCGTTCACGGTTGTCCCCAAAAACCTTCTCGCGCAGACGAAGACCGGTGAGTTTAAGCCCCTGCACCCGCTCTGGTCCCGGCGCATGACGACCAAATTCAACGGCGTCTCCTACATCACTCAGCGCGGCGCTGAGGCGCTCTACTCGACCGAAGGCAAGGCGCAGGTCCGCGTGCTCATCGAACACTACATGGGCAACGCGGCCGTGCTGCGCAAGGGCGCCAAAAAGGCCGGCCTCAAAGTCTTTGGTGGTGTCAACGCGCCCTACATTTGGGTCCGCACCCCCGCCGGGGTCACGAGTTGGCAGGCGTTCGACAAAATTCTCGGCGACGCCAACGTCGTCATCACCCCTGGCTCCGGCTTCGGATCGAAGGGCGAGGGCTACTTCCGCATCAGCAGCTTCAACAGCCGCGCCAACGCCGAAGAAGTCGCGCGGCGCTTGCAGGAATTGAAGTGGTGAGCACTTGCCGCGTCGAAGCGCGATGAATCGTTCGTTCCATTTGTTATCGGCGCTCTGTGCTGTCGCGCTCCTTCAGGCGAGCAGCGCACTGGGGGCTGACGCTGATTTCCAGCCGCTGTTTAACGGGAAGGATTTCACCGGCTGGCGGTTTTCGCTACAGAAGGTCGGCGATCCTTTGCCTGACAACTGGAAAGTGAAGGACGGCGTCATCTATCTCACGGGAGCGATGCGACCGCACCTCGTCACGGCGCGCGAGTTCGGAGACTTCGAAGTGAAATTCGAGTGGCGAGCGCTGGTGCCCAAGTTCAACGGAGGCTTTTACATCCGCAGCAAACCCGACGCGGGCAGCAACCAAATCCGCGTGGACAGGAATTTCGAAGGCGCGTTCCTCGCCGGCACCATCGCGGGGGCGAAGGCCGTGCCCACTTTGCAAAAGGCCACGGGGGAGTGGAATGAGTGGCGGGTCCTCGTGAAGGGGACGGCGGTGACGCTGTGGTGCAATGGCAAGCTCGCGTGGGAGGCCACCGGTCTGGCGCCGGCACGCGGTCACATCGGCTTACAGGCTGAAGGCACGGCGATGGAGTTTCGCAACCTGCAGATCCGTGAGCTGAAGTGACCCGCTGACCTTGCCGCAGGTCCACGCGCTACCATAAGCTCGCCGCACCACGACTCGTGAGCGCCGGCAAGACATACCTCAAGTGCAAGTGCCCCCATTGTGGCGCTGAGGTGTCGTATCCCGACTACGCCGGTGGCGGCGCGAGCGCGTGTGGCCAGTGCGGGAAAACCGTCCTGCTCCCGAGGGTTGCTGCGGCTCCCCCACCCGCGCCGGTTGCCGTCGTTCCGACCAAGCCCGTTACTCCTTCAGCGGCTCCTCCAGCCAGCGCTCAAAAAATTCCGTCTTCCCCCGCTCCCAAGACTCCGCCTGCGGTCGTCAAACGCGTCGACCCAGCTGGCATTCGGGCCACGGGCGCAGTCGGGGCGCGTTCCCCTCACAGTGCATTTCTGCGCGTGTGTCTGTGGACGCTGAACATCGCCATCGTGCTCGCCGTGGTGATTGTGTTGGGCAACCACGTGAGGAACCGCCCGGCCTCGAGTGAGGGGGAAAAGTCCGTTCCACTGCCGAGCGCCCCCGTGCCCGCTGCGAAGCAAGCCCCGCCCTCTGCGCCGCCCGCGGCTTCTTCGCCTGCGAACCCCGTGCCCGCCATGACCACGCCGAAAGGCCCCAAGTTGCTCGACGATTTGAAAGTCACCCAGGTCGCGCTCGAGCAACCCAAGGGCGCGAAAGGCAGCCGACTTGTCTATGTCACTGGCCTCCTGAAGAACGACTCCGACCACCAGCGCTTTGGTGTGCGCGTGGAGTTGGAACTCCTCGACGCCGCGACGAACAAGGTCGGCACCGCTACGGACTACCGCCAGATGCTCGACCCGCGTGCGAGCTGGCAGTTCCGCGCCATCGCCACCGACCGTCGCGCCACCGCTGCGAAGCTCGTGGGGGTGAAGGAGGATGAATGAGTCCGAAAATACGCCAGGCCATCTGCGGCTTGCGGGCGGAAGCCGTCTGTGCCAAAGAACAACTATGAAATTGTCAATGTTCCCGAGCCTGTCCCGCCGACTCGCATTTACCTTGATCGAACTGCTGGTCGTCATCGCCATCATCGCGATTCTCGCGGGAATGCTTCTACCGGCGCTCTCGAAAGCGAAGGCCAAGGCTCATGGCATCAAGTGCGTGAACAACGTTAAACAGATCGGCCTTGCATTCCTCCTCTACGGCGATGACCACGATGGCAAGCTGCCCGATCTCTACAACGGTTACTATACGGCAGGCGGCATGGTTCCTGCCGGTCAGCAGTGGTATTTCCAGACCATGACCAACGGGAAATACATGACTTCGCACACCGTTTCAAACAACGTCTGGCGCTGTCCGACCGTCCGTGACCAGGACCAATCCACCTTTGCTGGCATTCGCTGGGAGGGATATGGCCCGCAGGAGGGGAATATAATCCGATACGCAATGAATTCAGCTGCCCCCACTCAGGAATTGCACAGCCGTCGACTACAGGAAGTCAATCGCTCCAGTTCGATCTGGCTCATCGGTGATGTCGGCTATCCCAAGCAGGGCACCGCGCCGCCCACGGGGGGCTATATGACCGAGATTGTCACGTTCGCACCAAAGGCTGACGGCCACTTTGGCCAAGGCAATGCCGCCGACCCCTCCGGCATCAGTAATGGCGGTGCCGCCAAGCAACCTGCTTGTCGTCACAACGGGCGTGCGAACATCACCATGGTGGACGGCCACGTTGAGCAACGCCTCTACCGTGATCTGACCAACAACCTGGACAATATTTTCGGTGTCGGCGGCCTGTTATAGGCGGGTGCCATTTACAGGGTCACGCCTTGCCGCGCTCCTACTTTGCATCGGCTCCCCGCCTCGCTACACTCGCCGCGTGCACAGCGCTTCAGCCGTCGTCGTTCCTGACTCCGTCATCGCAGTGTTGCGCACGCTCGTCGGCGCGGAGCACGTCCTCTCGCACGGGCACGAGTTGCTCGTTTACGAGTGCGACGCCTACACGCTGGAGAAGCACCTGCCCGGCGTCGTAGTGCTGCCGCGCACGACGGAGGAAGTCTCCGCCGTCGTGAAACTCTGCGCGAAGCACGAGCTGCCCATCATCCCACGCGGCGCGGGCACGAGCTTGAGCGGCACCGTCCTGGCCAGCACCGGCGGGGTGATGATTGCGCTCACGCGGATGAACCGCATTCTCGACCTCGATGTTCGCAACCGCCGCGCGCTCGTCGAGGCCGGCGTGGTGAACGCCCACGTCACGCAGGCCGCGAAACCCCACGGCCTCTTCTACGCGCCGGACCCTTCGTCACAGACCGCCTGCACTATCGGCGGCAACGTCGGCACCAACTCCGGCGGGCCGCACACGCTCAAGAACGGCGTCACCACCAACCACATTCTTGGGTGCGAAGTCGTCTTGCCCGATGGCGAAATCGTCTGGCTCGGCACCACGCCCGACGGTGGCGAAGACGTGGCTGGCTACGACCTGCGCGGTGCGTTCATTGGCAGCGAAGGGATGTTCGGCATCGCCACGCGAGTGCTCGTGCGGCTCGTGCGCGCGCCGCAGGCCTTCAAGACGCTGCTCGGCATCTTCGAGTCCGTGGACGACGCGAGCCAGACCGTGAGCGACATCATCAGCGCGGGCATGGTGCCGGCGGCGCTGGAGATGATGGACCAGATGATTACGCAAGCCGTCGAAGCCGCGTATCACTTCGGCTTCCCGACGGACGCGGGCGCGGTGCTGATTGTGGAACTGGACGGCCTCGCCGCCGGCTTGGAGGAGCAAACCGCGCGTGTCGTCGAGATTTGCCGGAAGAACAAATCCCGCGAAGTCCGCGTGGCGAAGGACGACGCCGAGCGCGCGGAGATTTGGAAGTGCCGCAAGCGCGCGTTCGGCGCGATTGGCCGCCTCAGCCCGAACTTCCTCACGCAGGACGGCGTGGTGCCGCGCTCGAAGCTCCCGGAGATCATGCGCTTCATCCGCGCGACGAGCGAGAAGCACGGCCTGCGCATCCCGAACGTCTTCCACGCCGGCGACGGCAACATCCACCCGCTCATCCTCTACGATGAGCGCGACCCGGCGCAGGTGACGCGCGCGGTGCAGGCGGGCGAGGAGATACTGGAGAAGTGCGTGGCGCTGGGCGGCAGCGTGACGGGCGAGCACGGCATCGGCGTGGAGAAGGCGGACATGATGGCGCGGCAGTTCACGCCGGACGACCTGGAGGCGATGAAGATGCTCCGCCGCGTCTTCGACCCCGCGCAGCGCTGCAACCCGCACAAGATGTTCCCCGGCGCGAAACGCTGTGCGGACTTCGTGGGGCGGAAGCAGATTGCGGCCTGAAGGTGGACGTTCAAATCGGCAAGATGCGGACTCGGGACTTGGCTTCGTCCACGGTGAGCAGCGCGCCGCTCGTCAACGCCTCGCCGTGGATGCGCAACGCGGCGACGAGCAACGGTCCGAGATGACTGGGGGCAACGTCCTGCGCCCGGACTTGAATCACGCTCGGACGGCCCGCGCGGCTGTGTGCCAGCAGAATACCGAAGTCCAAGTCGTGGGTGAAAACGATGTGCTCGTGGTCTCGCGCCCATTGCATGACCACCGAATCGGGAGCGTGGTGAGCACCAATGGCAGACCAGTGGATTGCGGCAAAGCCGCGCTCGCGCAGATACGCCACCCACTCGGGCGACAGATTCATGTCCACGAGGAGCTTCACGCGGCGGCCAGGGGCACTTCCAACTCCTCGACCCGCCAGGCCGCGTAGGCCAGCGCTGCACGGATGTCTTCGGCCACGAGATAGGGATAGAGGCGGAGGATTTCCTCCGGGGAACGTCCGCTCGCCACCAAGCCGACGAGCGTCCCGGCGGTGACCCGCAGGCCGCGGATGCAGGGCTTGCCGCCCATGATGGCGGGGTCGTGGGTGATGCGCGGGAGGGTTGGCATGGGCGGGAAGCTAACGCGACGGCCGCAGAAAGCACGCGGAAACCCGAAAGAAACAGGACGACGGCACCCCGCGCAGCGCTGCAATGTTCCCCGGTTCGAAGCGCTGCGCGGACTGCGTGGGGCGGAAGCAGATTGCGGCGTCCAGGAAGCCTAACGACCCAAGCTCAGCGACGGCGGCCACAAGGGCGTTTGATTGCAACCGCTACGCGATGGCCGGGTTCGCAGCTGCGCATGGTTAGCGACGCATCTGCTCGCTGGCTCACTTTCCCACCTGCCCACTTGCCCGCCGCATCGTTGCCTTCCTCCAGTTCTTCCCGCACAATACGCGCCTCGATGAGCAAACGTTTCTACATCACGACCGCGATTGATTACGTGAACGGCCAGCCGCACCTCGGCCATGCCTACGAGAAGGTCATCGCGGATGTCATCGCCCGGAGCCGTCGCGCGCTGGGCGAAGAAGTCTTTTTCCTCACGGGTCTCGATGAACACGGGCAGAAAGTCCAGCAAGCCGCGCAGGCGGATGGCAAATCCGCGCAGGCCTACTGCGACGAACTCGCCGTGAGCTGGAGCGCGTTCGTCGCCAAGCTCGGCCTGACGAATGACGACTTCGTCCGCACCACGTCGGCGCGGCACAAGGAAGTTGTGCAGACCATCCTCACGAAGCTCCACGCCGAAGGGCATTTCTACCAAGCCCCGCGCGACGGCTATTACTCCACGAAGGAGGAGACCTTCGTCACCGAGAAGGAACGCCTGCCCGACGGCTCATTCCCCGCGAGCTACGGCGAGGTGGTGAAGCTCTCGGAGACGAACTGGTATTTCAAACTCGGCGCGCACCAGCAGTGGCTCATTGACCACATCGAGGCGAACCCGGCCTTCATCCAACCCGACTACCGGCGCAACGAAGTCCTCGGCTTCCTCAAGAACAGCACGCTCGAAGACCTCTGCATCAGTCGTCCCGCCGCGCGGCTCACGTGGGGCATCACGATTCCCTTCGACCCCGCCTACGTCACCTACGTGTGGTTCGATGCGCTGGTTAACTACATCTCCGTCCCCGCCGCGCTCGGAGACACAACGGTGCGGAGCGCCCTCGGTCTTCAACCTTCAACCTTCAACCTTCAACCTTCTTTGTGGCCCGCCGACATCCACGTCATCGGCAAGGACATCGTGAAGTTCCACGCCGTCTATTGGCCCATCATGCTCAAGGCGATGAACCTGCCCTTGCCCCGGCAGCTCCTCGTCCACGGCTGGTGGCAGAAGGACGGCGAGAAAATCAGCAAGAGCACCGGCAACACCGTGGACCCCGTCGCCGTCATTGATGACTGGGGCCTGGACGCCTTCCGCTTCTACGTCGTGCGCGAGCTGGACATCGGCCCCGACGGCAACTGGACCGACGCCGGGTTCGCGGCGCGTTACCAAGCCGAGCTGGCCAACGGTTTGGGCAACCTCGTCAACCGCTCCCTCTCCATGCTCAAGCGCTACCGCAACGGCGTGGTCCCCGCGCGCCACGATGAGCTTGCGCCCGTCGCCGCGCAGGCCGCCGCTGACACCGTGGCGCACCTCCGCGCCAGCGAGCTTCAGCGCGCGCTCCAGAGCATCTGGACCCTCGTCACGCGCGCGAACCAATACGTGGACCAGACCGCGCCCTTCAAGCTGGCCAAGGACCCCGCGCAAGCCGTGCGCCTCGACGAAGTCCTCTACAACCTCGTGGAAAGCTGCCGCGTCCTCGCCGTGTTGCTGAACCCATTCATCCCCGGCACCTCGGCGAAAATCTACGCCCAGCTCAACCTCCCCGGCACGTCGGACAAGCTCGCCCTCGCCGCCTGGGGTGGACTCCCGCCGGGCCAGACCATCGGCGAACCCGCCGCCCTGTTCCCCCGCCGCGATACACCGAAGGCGTGAGCGCGTGTCGTAGTCGCAACCTTCAGGTTGCGAATCCTTGCAGCCCAACTGACGCGCAGGCTGAAGCCTGCGACTACGGGCGCAGTTTGGATTCCCTCACGCCTTCACCTGCGCGAGCGCGTGGGTGAGGTAGGGCAGGAGTTGCTTCTTGCGGGAGACGACGCCGTCGAGCTGAAAGATGCCGGGCTCAATCTGGGGGTAGTCGACTTTGTCCACGAAGGTTTTCGCGCCGGCCAGCAGGAGGAGGGAGGTTTGCATGACTACGTCGGTCACGAGCAGCGCGGCGAAGAAATAGCCGTGCTCTTGCCGGTGCTCTTCGAGCGCGGTGAGCACCTCAGCCTTGCGCTTCCAGAATTGGTCGAAGCCCAGTTCCTCAATCTGTGCGACGCTGAAGGCGCGGCCGTTCTCGATGTATTCCTTGCAGTCGGTGGTGATGGCTTGCGCGGCGGGCTTGGTGGTGAGGACGGAGCCGGAGGCAAAGAGTTTCTCGGTGAACTCGGTGGCGTTGACGCCGGAGAGGGCTTCCAGCTTGGTGAGAATTTCCGCATCACGCGCGGTGGTGGTGGGGGAGGTGAGGTTGAGGGTGTCGGAGACAAGCCCGGCGAGCAGCAGGCCGGCGATGCTGGGCGTCAGCTCGACGTTGTAGCGGAAGAAGCAGTCGGCCACGATGGTGCTGGTGGAGCCGACGGGTTCGTTGCGGAAAAGGATCGGTTGCTGCGTCGTCAGCGCCCCGATGCGGTGGTGGTCGATGATTTCTAGAATCTCGACTTTGTCCGCGCCGGCGACGGCTTGGGAAAGTTCGTTATGGTCCACGAGGATGAGCTTGCGGTCCACTTTCTTGAGGAAGTCGGTCTTGGAAAGGATGCCAATGGTGCGCCCGTCCTGGTCCACGACGGGGAAGGCTTGGAAGGTGGAGGCGGTGGCGACGGGCTGCACCTCGGTGAGCGACTCGTCCTCGCGGAAAGTGAGAAAGTGCTCGTGGAGCATGTGGCTCACGGCGATGGCTCCGCGCGCGAGCATCGCGGTGGTGGCGCTGTCGTGCGGGGAGACGATGAGGCTGACCTCGTTCTTCTTCGCGGCTTCGATGGTCTTTGGCTCGACCTGCAAGCCGCCGGTGACGATGACCAGGCGGACGCGTTCGCGGATGGCGAGGTTTTGGATGTCCCAGCGGTCGCCCACGACGACGACAAGTTTCTCGCGCGGGTAGCTGTCGAGGCGCTCGGAGAAGGCTTCCAGACTCATCGCGCCAATCATGAGGATGAGGTCTTCCTCGCGATCGGGTTCAACGGAAAACAGCATCTTCCCTTCGAGCGTGCGGGCGAGTTGGCGGATGGAGGAGACGACGCGGCGCGAGTCGAAGAGTCGGTTGCCTGCGGGGAAGAAGAACTTGCTCAGTTTGAAGAGCGAGAGCAGGCCGCGGCAGGAGCGGTCTTCGTTCAGGACGGGCAGGACGCGGATGTTGCGGTCGTCCATGATGCCCAGCGCTTCGGAGATGGAGGCGGTGGGCGGGACGGCGATGACGTTGGACTGCATGACGTCGCGCACCTTGGGCGACACGTCGGAGACGAAGCGCGGGGGCGGGACGAGGAAGGTCTTGAGGACGAAATCAATGCGGTCGTTGGTATCGCCGCAGCGCGCGGCCTCGACGTTGCGCATGCCGGTGCGGCGCTTGAATTCAGCGTAGCCGATGGCCGAACAGATGGCGTCGGTGTCAGGATTGCGGTGGCCGATAACGAGAATGTCACTCATGGGTGCGCCGCGCGGAGGCCGGGGCGGGAGTGAAATAGCGGGAGGAAGGCGTCGTCGCAATGCTGAATGCGTGCCCGGAACGACGGGGCGGGCAAGTGCGCTGAGATGAACCGAACCATCTCGGCCACTGCAAGCGCTGCGACCGAGGGTCGGCCGCGCTCCGCTTCCGCTTCAGCGGGAGCCATTTGTCCCGAATCGTGCTGAATCACGTTTGCTCAAAGCTCGTTCTCCTTGTCCTCGTAGAAGAGCCGGTAGGCGCGGTCGTAATCCGCCTCGGGCACGAGCACGTTCGCCTCGCGGCTCAAGTCGCCGTCCTCCGGCAGCGACGGGTCCACCCACTCCTGCACCGCTGCGATGCCGTGCTTCTCCAGCATGGAGACGAGCATCTCCGTGTTGATGACCGGGCCGGTGTAGAAGTGTTTCATGGCTGCTTGCGGGCGACATGTTCCGCGAGCGTCGCCAGCCAGCGCGCGGCATCTGCCTTGGCTAGCTCCGGTGTGGTCAGTTGCGTCAGCCCGCTCGCGGACTGAAACCATTTCCGCAATGTCGCCTCGTCCTGCACCACGCCGCCGAGGCCGAGGCACGGCAGCTTGCGCGCGCAGCAGCGGGTCGCGATTTCACCCGGCCCCTTGCCCATCAGCGTCGAGCGGTCCAAAGAGCCTTCGCCGGTGATGACCAAGTCGGCGCTGCACAGATGCGCCTCCAGCTTGGCGTGTCGCGCGATGAGGTCGAAGCCTGACTCCAGTTTTGCGCCCGCGAACGCGCTCAGGCCGAAGCCCAGTCCGCCCGCCGAGCCCGTGCCCGGGATGCCCGCGAGGTCGCGACCGAGTTGGGTCTTCACCAGGTTCGCCAGCCGACGCAGCGCGCGCTCGGCGCTTGGAAACTCCTCCGGGCGCAGACCCTTCTGCGGGCCATACACGCGCGAGCAGCCGC
Source organism: Klebsiella pneumoniae (assembly GCA_943330855.2). Taxonomy (GTDB): domain Bacteria; phylum Verrucomicrobiota; class Verrucomicrobiia; order Limisphaerales; family SXTU01; genus SXTU01. The sequence continues at coordinate 62,343 of CALQJI020000001.1, read as the reverse complement.
GCGCGCCGAGCAGTTTGTTCTGCACGTCCACCGCCACGGTGAGGTGGGGGAACAGCTTGCGCCGCTTCGGCAGCACCATGCGATGTAACTGCTGAAAGTGCGTCCAGCGGAAGAGCTCTTCCTCACGCCCATTGAAAAACTGCCAGCCCAGCCCGCGCGCCAGCCCCGCTCCGCCGTCGTTCGTCGCGCTGCCACCGATGCCGACGAAGCAGCGCCGCGCGCCCTTCTTCGCCGCGGCTTGCAGCACGGCAGCCAGACCGAACGTGTCGAGCTGGAAGGGGTGAAACTGTTTCGGCGGCAGCATCGCCAGACCGACGATGTTCGCGGACTCGATGACGGCGGTCTTGGACTTCGCGTCCCACCACCACACGCCTTCGAGCGGGCGATGCGCGGCGTCCACGGTGCGCACGCGCTGCAATTTCGCGCCGAGCGCCGCGCTGAGGATTTCACCGAAGCCGTCGCCCCCGTCGCTGATGGGCAGGAGTGTGAGGCGGTCGGCTGGCCGGGCCTTGCGCCAGCCTGCGGCGATGGCCTCGGCGGCGGCGTGAGCGGTGAGGGTGCCCTTGAATTTGTCCGGCGCAATCAGAACGCGAAGCGACATGACGGCAGACTAGCGACTGAAGGTGTGCGTTGTCAGCCACGCGATGTGGTCGCGAGGGTTTGGTGATGCTTCTGGTTGACAACGAGGATGCTGCCTCATCTAGTTCGCAAAAGCCTGACCTTACCTGACATGAAACATTTCCCTCTGCTGCTGTTGTCCGCTCTCCTGGTGCTGGAAAATCCCAGCGCGATTGGCCAAGCCGGCGGTGGTGGTTTGGGTAATCTGCCCGGGGCTGATTTCGGTGCCGTCTTGACCCGCTTTTTGGGTGAACACAACGCCTTTACGGCGTCGTTGAACTTTGGCACCAAGAGTGAACAGGGCAGCATGATTCTGGTTCCGGGCAAACTGGCCTATGGCGGCGGACAGACTCGGTTCGAGGTGGATATTTCAAAAGTGGAGGGCAGCCGCATTCCGCCGCTCGTCGGTGAACAGCTCAAGGCTGCAGGCATGGCTGAAGTGGTCATGATCGCCCGTCCGGACAAGAAACTCTCCTACATGCAATATCCCGGCCTCAAAGCTTTCGCCGAAATTCCGATGCCTGAGGGGAGCAATCCGGAGTCGGCCAAAAAGTCCAAGGTGGAGCGGACCGTTTTGGGAGAGGAAACCTTGGCGGGTTACGCATGCATCAAGCATCAGGTGGTGGTCACCGATGAGCAGGGCAAGACTTACGAAGGCACCACGTGGAACGCGCGCGACCTCAGGGGCTTTCCAGTCGTGATCGAGACATCCCAGAAAGGCGCAAAAGTGACGCTGCTTTTTTCGGACGTTAAGTTCGGAAATCCTCCCAGTTCCGCATTCGAGCATGGGAAGGACTTTCAGAAATACGACGACGTGAGGACGATGATGCGCGAGGCGATGATGAAACTCCTGGGCGGCGGCGTGCCGAAGTAAGGGGCCGACCGCGGACTTGTCCTCGGTTGAGTGGGACGCTGTCGAACTCGGCAGAACAAATCCTTGTCATGCCGTCGAACCGTGGCACTTTACGCGCCACGAAACTGAACTGATTGCCATGAACAAACCCAAAATTGTTGCCTACCTGAAACCTTCCTGCGGCTGGAGCCAAGGGGTCCGCGCCGTGATGCGCAAATACGACCTGCCCTTCGAGGACCGCGACATCATCAACGACGCGGCCCAGCGCCAGGAAATGATTCAGAAGAGCGGCCAGATGCTCAGTCCTTGCGTCGAGATCAACGGCCATATGCTTCCCGACATCAGTGGTGAAGAGGTCGAGGCCTATATGCTCGCCAACGGTCTCGCGCAACAGAACGCCCGCGTGCCGGACGCGCCGACGAACCAGCCCTGCGCCCACGAGATGCCCGCTGGGGCACCGATGGCGTTCAAGCGCTGAGGGAGAAAGTCAATTTAAGCAGGGACGCGGGCCGAGAGGTTCGCGTCTTTTGCTTTTCGCAGGGCGCTGCGTGTTGCGTGAGTAAGGCTCACCTCCCTTACGCGCGCACCGTGTTCTCCTGCCGCACCTGTTCGAAGTATTCCTCCGCCACGATGTAGCCCACACACGTCGGCGCGCCGCAGAGGCATGGAGAGTCGCGGTAGTCGGCGAGTCCGTAGCCGTAGTTGAAGGTCAACTCCTCGCCGGCGACCAGGTCTCGCAGCGCCACAATCCAGATGCTGTTCCCATCGCAGTCCGCCTCGCAGTTGGGCGCACAACTGTGGTTGAGCAAACGCGCGGGATTCCACTCCACGTTGCCGTCGAGATCCGTCTCCTCGTTGAGGTGAAACACGAACGGGTTGCCCTCCTCGCAGCGGCGGTCCGCCTCCGGCTTGCTGATGCGCTCGCCGAGATACTCGATGAGCCGCGTGCCCGCCGGGATGTGGGCCGCCGCGAAGCCGCCGCTGCCGTGGATGTGCGACTGGCGGAACGTGAGTTGTTCGGAGGGGGTTGCGTGAGTGCTCATGGGTCTTCGTCCTTGGAAAGTTGGAATGCTTCCAACACCTGTGCGATCTGGTCGCTGCTGCCCAGCAGCAGCAGCTTGTCGCCCACGCGGAGTTCTTCGTCGGGGCCGGGATTGACGATGTTCTCCCCGTTGCGCTCGATGCCCACCACGCTCGCGCCAGTGCGGGTGCGGAGTTCCAGTTCGCGGATGAGCTTGCTGGCGACGGGCGAACCCGGGTGCACGAGCACCACACGGATTTGTGCGTGGGACAGGAGCCGAAAGAATTGCGTGGTGCTCTCAGGGCGCGGGGGCGGCGGGCGCTCGAAGGTTTCGATGAGTGCGACCTGCGCTTTGGAATGCCACTTCACGAAGGCACGCCACCAGACCCACATCACCAGCGCCACGATGAGTAGCAGCACCAGCAGCACCTCCAGCGGCGGCAGCAGCGGGGAACTCAGGGCCATCACCAGCAGCGCCAGCGCCACCGCGCCCGCCAGCGGGATGGCTTGTGAGATGAAGGCGCGGATGCTCGCGGTGCTTTCGCCAGCCACCGCCGGGCGCACGCTGACCTCCGCCACGAGCAGGCCGAGGGCTTGCAGCTTGCGGAAGTTCGCGATGAGGAGCGGCAGGGACAGCAGCGTCGCGCCAAGCCAGAGGAATGCGTTCAGGCCAATTTCCCCGCCGGGAAACTTCGGGAGCCACGCCGGCTTCCGCTGGGCGAGAAACACGGCGACGATGAACACCGCTGCCGTGAGCACGCTGTTCAGGCCCATTTGCCAAAACCATTTCCGCACCAGCTTGCCAACGAAGCCCGACTTGCGGTTCTCGCGAAAACGCCCAAGCCACTCGGTGTAAAGGTCGAGGTAGTTCGTCAGGGCCCGCGGCGCGGTGCGGCTCCACCAGGCCACGAGGTCGTCTGAGCGCCTGAGCCGCAGCGGTGTGAGGAACGCCGTGATGACCGATACCGCCACGGCGATGGGGTAGAGGAATTCGCTCGTGACCTTCAGCTGCAACCCAAGCGCGGCGATGATGAAGGAGAACTCGCCAATCTGCCCCAGGCCGTTGCCCACGCGCATCGAGGTCCAGTTATCGTGCCCTGCCACGAACGCGCCGCCCGCGCACGCCACGGACTTGCCGATGACCACCGCCGCCGTGATGACCACGATGGGCAGCCAGTGCTGCGCGAGCATGCGCGGCTCGATGAGCAGGCCGATGGCGACGAAGAACACCGCGCAAAACAGGTCGCGCAACGAACTGGTGAGCATCTCGATGCGCCCAATCTCGCGCGCCTCCGCCACCACCGCGCCGATGATGAACGCGCCGAGCGCCACGCTGTAGCCGAGCTTGAGCGCCAGCAGCGACACGCCAAAGCACAGCCCCAGCACGGTCACGAGGAGGACTTCGTTGCTGCGGAACTTCGTGACCCAACCCAGCAGCCGCGGGACTAGGAGCAGCCCCAGCACCACCGCAACCACGAGGAATATTCCCAGCCGCCCGAGCGTGTCCGCCACGTCGCCTGCGTTGAGCGCCCCGGTCATCGCGATGCCGGAGAGCAACGCCAGGAGCACGATGGCGAGGATGTCCTCCACGATGAGGATGCCAAAGATGATCTGCGCGAACGGCTCCTTCGTCAGGCCGGCCTCCTGCAACGCCTTCACGATGATGGTCGTCGAGGAGATGGAAATCATCGCCCCGAGGAAGATCGAATCCATGCGCGACCAACCGAAGAACTGGCCGATCTCGTAGCCAACGAAAATCATCAGCAGGATTTCAAGCGGCGCGGCAATGAGCGCCGTCGCACCCACTTTGCGCAGCCGGCGGAAGCTGAACTCCAGCCCGAGCGAGAACATGAGGAAGACGATGCCGAGCTCGGAAAGCGTCCTGATGGTCGTCTCGTCTGAGATGAGCGGCGATGGCAGGACGTGCGGGCCGATGAGCACTCCGGCGAGGATATAGCCGAGCACGACCGGCAGCCGGAGCTTGTGGAAAAACACCGTCACCAACGCCGCCGCGATCATCACGATGGCGAGGTCTTGGAGGAAGGTTGCGCCGTGCATTGTCCTGCGCAGTCTGTCGACGGCGCGCGAAAGGGGTCAAATTCTCTTGAGTGGAAGAGCCCCGCGCTTTTCCGAGGCGGGCTTCTGCGGGCTGGAGGGCGGGGCAGCGAGTGGCCGAGACCGAGAATTTTTCGTGCGTTCCTCCCAGCCGTATTTTTTCAGCCAGGTCTCGGCGGCTGCCTGGATGCGCACGGGGCGCTTCGTGAACGGGTCGCGGTAGGAGAGTTCCACCGAGCGTAACGCCATCGCTGGCCGAGTGAAGGCCGCCTGTTCCGAGGACGGGCCATACAGCGGGTCGCCCAAGATGCCGTGGCCGACCGCGTTCAGGTGGACACGGATTTGGTGCTGCCGACCAGTGAAAGGATGGGCCTCCACGAGGCTGTAGCTGCCCTTCGTCGCCAACGTGCGGAAGAACGTCTCGCATTCCTTACCCTGCTCATCCACGTGAACGCTCCCAATGGCCTGCGGGTTGGCGCTGAGGGCTAGGCGACACGTCCACTCGGCGTCGCGCGGTTGGCCGTGGACGATGGCGAGGTAACGCTTCTCCATCTGGCGAGACTCGAACAAATCGCCATACGTCTCCACCGCGCCGAAACTTTTTCCGAACAGCAGCACGCCGCTCGTGTCCGCGTCGAGTCGGTGGATGTAGCGGAGGAATTTTAAGTTCCGCGAGCGTGCCCAGTAGTGGCCGGCGTTGATGGAGGAGTTGATAGCGGCCTGTAAATTCCAGCCCGTTCGCTGCCACGAATGCGGCACGAGCATCCAGCCCGCGGGCTTGTCAATCGCGATGACCGACCGGTCCTCGAAGAGGATCGGAATCGGCTCGGCGTCGGAGAGTTCTAGAAACTGCGGTTTGGCCATGTGCGCGGACAGAGTAGCGGATGGCGGGAAAGGGAGAAGTGATTAGTGGTTAGTGATTGGGAATGGGTCGTTCGCCCGCAGTGCATTGCTAAACACCCACTACAAATTGCAGTTCCCTCGTCGGCTACACCACCCTCGCTAGCGCCGCCAACAACCGCGCCACATCTTCCTCCGTGTTGTAGCCCGCCACCGCGATGCGCAGCCGCCCTGCGTGGTGCATGACGTGGATGTTCTCCTGCTCCAGCGCGGCGTGAATCACCGCCGTGTTCGGATGGAGAAAGGCCAGGAGGCCTGTGGGGTTTGTCGGCTGCGCGGGCGCCAGCGGCTTCAAGCCGAGTTCCACCAAACCCGCGTGGACCTGCGCCACCAGCGGGTCCGCGTGTCGGGCGATGGCTTCGACGCCGACGCTCTCCACGTAGCGCAGCGCCGCGTTCAGCGCGTAAATGGCGGCGAAGTTCGGCATGCCCACGGAGAAGCTCGCCGCGCCGGGCTTCATGTCCGCGCGCTGAAAACGGTCGGTTTCGAAGGCGTTGCGCAAATGAAACCAGCCGCCCGCGCGCGTCGTGAGCCGCGTCGCCGCGCGCTCCGGGATGCCGATGATGCAGCCGCCGTGGACGCCGAGGGTCCACTTGTGCGTGCTGCTGATGAGACAGTCCGCGTCCACGCAATCCAGCACTACGCGACCGAGTGCCTGCGTCACGTCCACCGAGATGAGCGCGTTTGGCGCGAGTCGGCGCACCGCATCGCGGAACGGTGCCCACGCGAGGCGGTGGCCGTTGTAAAAGCTCACGAGAGAGACCTGCACGAGTTTAGTGCGCTCGTTCAGCAGCGGCACGAGGTCGTCCACGAGCAGTTCCCCGTTGCGCGCCTGCCAGACGCGCGTCTGCGGGCGCGTGGCGGCGGTGAGCCAGGGCGTTGCGCCCGCTGGGAAGTCGAGATTGGTGACCACGACTTCGTCCGTTGACTGGAGGTTGAGGGCAGTGGCGAGGAGGTTGTAAGCCTCCGAGCTGCACGAGCAGAAGGAAACTTCCGCCGGCTGAAAACCGGTCATCCGCGCGGCGATTTCGCGGCATGCCTCGACTTGTTTGAAGTGCGCGTCGCGGCCCCTCATGCCGCGCAGCTTGTCCTGCCAGTAAGCTTGCAACGCCTCGCCCACGCAGAGCGGCGGGATGCTCTCGGCGGCGGTGTTGAGATACGTCATCGAGCCCAGCGCGGGGAAATCGCGGTGGCGTGAGGCGGGTGTCAGCATGGAAATGATTTAGCCGCGAGAGGGCGCAAAGGACACAAAGAAAATTTGCCGAGTGGCGTGGCAGCGACGCTGGAGCGCGGCGTTCACGCCGCAGAAAGCGGAGCAGGCTGAGCGCGCATCGTGATTTGAGCGCGCCAGACAAGCCGACCTTTCTGCGGCCTGAAGGCCGCTCTCCTAGGCGGCGGGCATCAGTGATTGCGCGAGCCGCACGTAGGCGTCGGTCCCTGCTTCCAAGTCCGCCAGCGCGATGAACTCATCCACCGTGTGCGCCTGCGCGATGTCGCCGGGGCCGAGGACGATCACGGGCACGCCACGCGCGGCGATCTTGCTGGCGTCGCAGGAGAAGAAGACCACGTCGGGCGTGGGCTGGCCGAGCACGCGGCACGCGGTCTGCACGAGCGGGTGGTCGGCGGGGAACTCGAAGCTGGGGTCAACGACGCTGGGCGGGTCGAATTGGAAGCGAATGCCGTCGGTGAGTTTTGCCAACCAGTTGTCGGACAGGAGAGCGATTTCGTCGTAAGTCGCGCGCCAGTCCTGACCGGGCAGCAGACGGATGTCCACTTGGATGGCGCAGTGCTCCGGCACGATGTTCACGCCCGAGCCGCCGCTGATGAGGCCGATGGACCCGGTGCTCGTGCCGAAGCCGGGCGCGGCAATCTGCGTGAGTCGCGTCGTGAAGTGCCGTTCCAAATCCAGAATCGCGTGCGCCATCGCGACCACGGCGCTGCGGCCCTCGTGCGGCTTGCTGCTGTGCGCAGCCCGACCGAACGCGTGGATGGCGAAACGGAGACAGCCCTTGCAGCCGCGCACGACGCGGAGGCGCGTGGGTTCGCCCACGACGGCGAAGTCGGGCAGCCGTGACATCTGCTCCAGCATCGCCGTCACGCCACGGAAGCGGAATTCCTCGTCCGCCATGCAGGCGACGGTGAGCGTGCCGCGCCAGGTGGACGGTGCGTTCTTCAAGCGCAGCGCAGCGGCCAGCATGCAGGCGAGCGGGCCTTTCATGTCGCTAGCTCCCCTGCCCCACAAGCGCCCCTCGCGCACCTCGCCGCCGAATGGAGAGACGGTCATGCCGCCGACGCCCACGGTGTCCGTGTGGCCGTTGAGCATGAAGTGCGGGTGGTCCGCGCCGTTGCGGAACTGGAGTAGGACATTCTCCCGCCCCGGCAAGACGGGTTGCCGCGAGACGGTGAAGCCATTCTCGCGGCCCCAGTCATCAATCCACGCCGTGACCGCGCCCTCGCCCGCGCTGGCCGGGTCATAGTCCGGGTTCACGCTGGGGATGCGGACGAGGGCTTGGGCGATTTCGAGGGCTGGCACGTTACGCACTTTTGTCACCACCGGCTCAAACTAGAGTCAGCATGCAGTTTTATTCGGTTCCAAGTTGAGCATTTCGCTGGCGGCAGTTTGGTCTCATTTTTTATGGAGAGACAATCTTGAGGAATGCACGGCTGCCTGCCGGGGGGGTGTATTGCCAGACGGTGCCGCTTGCAGTGTGCGTGGCGTAGTCGATCCACGTCACCAAGTCGGTGCTGCCGCGCAGGCGGTAGGTGTAGCTGGGCGTCACGGGGAAGTCGAAGCGCGGGAGTGGTAGGCGGACGATGGCCGGCGGGGAGAGGAGTGCGTCAGAGAGGTCGGGGATGCCGTCGCCGTCCGCGTCGGAGAGGTCGGTGATTTCCCAACGGCTTCGCAGGAAGTCGGCCCAAGGCGTGTCCGTGAGGCCGTCCGAACCGGTGGCTTCCCCTCGGTAAGTTTTGCCTGAGCGGGTCAGGACGGTGTCACCGACGGTGCTGGTGGTCGGCCTGCCTGCGCCGCTAGCTGTGAACGGTGGCAGGGTGATCTGATTGTGGCCTTGGAAGGTCATCGTGGCGGTGGCGGTGCGGGTGCCGCCGATGCCCGTCACACTGAAGTCCGCCGTGGCGGTCGCGCGGTTCGGTGTCACTGCGCCCTCGGCGTAGAAAACTGACCATGTGCCCGTGAGTGCGGGCGCTGTGCCGAACTGGATGGTGTAGGTGCCCGTGAGGCTGCCAGACGCGCGGGTAAAGGTCATCGGCGCTGTTACGGAACTGGCAATCGGATAGTCCTTGTTAAGGAAGGCGGTGATGCTGAAGCTCGCCGGCTGGTCGAGCTCCATCCAGTCGGGCACCCCGTTGCCGTTGGAGTCGATGACCGGCATGAAGGTCATCATGTGGCCATAGGAAGTGAACAGTCCGGTGGATTCCTGATACACGAGGTATTCCGTCTCGAATGAAGTGCTGGTGCCGTCCTGCCGGAGTTCCCCGCTGACGTAGATCAGGCCGTTGCTGATGTAATAGCGGGGCATGTTGGAACTGATGCTATCGGAAGTGGTCCACATGACGTCAGAGTATCCGCCGGTTGCATCAAGCGAGCGGATGGACCCGAATTGCACGCTGCGGCCCCATGACTTGAGGGTCGCGGCTTGGGCGTTCGCGGCGCAGAGCAGGAGGAACAGCAGGACTCTCATGCCGAGGAATGGGATGATTCTTGAGATTGATGAGACCCTCCAGCATGGGCCAGAAGCTGCCGCGCCCGCGCCTTCGCGAGCCGCATCAAGTGCTCAAGTTCGCGATAGTGGTGCAACCCGTCCCGTTCCTCGGCGGACAAGCTGGCGTCCTTCTGCCGCTCCACCAGCGACCACGCGCGCTGGCTGGACGGCTCGGAAGGCTTGAAGTCAATCGCCTCGCGCGGATTCCGCGAGGCAATGAACTTGATGAGCTCTTCGTAGGCTTTCATTGCTGGCGCAACTAGCTCTTTGTTTCATCCTTCTCCATCGCGCTCTTCAGCGCGGGCACCTGCGCCAGGAGCTTCTCGAACTTGATGCCGGTGAGGCTCTCCAGCACCGGCGGGAGCTGGGCGATGATTTGTGTGATGTCGCCGGTGAGCTTGCTCGCGCCGCCGCCGGGGCCGCTGCCGGAGTTGATGATGACCATCTTCTCCATCTTCGAGAGCGGCTCGCTGATGCGACCGGCGATGTCGGGCAAGACCTTGACCAGGAGTTCGATGACGGCGGCTTCGTTGTATTGCTGGAAGGCTTCGGCCTTGAGGCGCGTGGCCTCGGCGGTCGCTTTGCCTTGCGCCATGATGATGTCGGCCTGGGCAAGACCCTTGGCCTTGTTCGCTTCGGCCTCGGCGAGGCCGGTGGCTTTGTTGACATCGGCGGCGGCGAACCCCGTGGCTTTCGTGGCGGCGGCGGCACCGGCGGCTTCGGTCTCAAGCTGGAACTTCCGCGCGTTGGCGAGGGTCTCGACCTTGTAGCGCTCGGCGTCGGCGGGCTTCTGCACGGTGGCTTCCAGCTCGCGTTGCTTGCGGAGGATTTCCTGCTGCTGAAGTTCGATCTGCTTCTGCTTGGCGATGATTTCGACCTGCACTTCTTCCGCCTTTACAAGCTGGCCGGTCTTGTATTTCTGGAGGTCATAGGCGAGGTCGGACTCGGCTTTCTTCTGGTTCACCGTGGCCTGGTATTGGGCGACGTTGCTTTGGTAGTCGCGTTGCGCTTCGGCGATCTTCGAGTCGGCGGCGAACTTGGCTTCCTGACCGGCCTGCGTCGCTTGGGAGGACTTGATCATCGCGTCGCGGTCGGCCTCGGCTTGGGCGATCTGGGCGTCGCGCTTGACCTGGGCGATGCGGGGTTTGCCGAGCGCGTCGAGGTAGCCCTGGGTGTCGCGGATGTCGCGGATGGTGAAGCTCACGATGCCCAGGCCCATGTTTGCCATGTCCCCGGCGGCGACTTCTTGCACCTTCGATGCGAAGGCGTCGCGGTTCTGGTAAATCTCCTCCACCGTCATCGTGCCGAGGATCGCGCGGAGGTGGCCTTCCAGCGTCTGCATGGCGACGTTTTTGATCTCCTCGGTGGGCTTGCTGAGGAACTGCTCGGCGGCGGTGGCGATGGAGATGTCGTCGCCCTTGATCTTGATTTGGGCGACGCCGTCCACCTTCACCGGCACGCCCTTGCTGGTGTAAACCTCGGGGGTCTGCACATCGATGGTGAGGAGCTCCAGCGAGAGTTTGTCCTGGCGCTCGAAGATGGGCCAAACGAACACGCCGCCGCCCTTGACGATGCGGAAGCCGACGTCGCGGGTCTTGCCGTCAGGGTCGACGACGCGGCGCTTGCGACCGGAGATGACGAGGACTTCGTTGGGACCGACCTTCTCGTAGCGATTCGCGAAGAGAGCCGCGATGATGATGACGGTGACTAACAGTGCCAGCATCGCAGCCACGCCGAGGGCCGAGCCGAACGGGGTTACTTGGGCGAGGAGAGGTAATAGGTGCATAGGTGTAATGAGACTGACAAAAAGTTAAGCCGCCTTGACGAAAAACTGCGTGCCGACGAGGCGCGTCACGGTGACCGCAGCTCCGGTGGCAATGGCTTTACCATCCTCCGTCCGCGCGGGCGCGGTGTAGCGCGTGCCGCCTTGGACATAGACGATTTCCCCGACGCCGTTCTCCGGGATGCCGGTGCCGAGCGTGGCGGTGGAGCCCACGACGCTGGCGGCCTGGGACTCGCTGGAGCTTTGCGTCTTGCGGAACACCAGCCGCAGCGCCGAAACGATGACGCTGGCAAACGCGAACGCGCCCACCGCCGCCAGCGGCGCGCTGAGAGCCGGCGACTTGGTCGCTTCAACCATGCTCAGGAGATAACCGAACGCGCCGAATCCCGTCACGAACGCGGCGATGATTATCGGGCTGAAGGCTGAAACGCCGCCGTGATCCGCGCCGTCCACGTGGCCACTGCTGCCCACATCGTGGTGCCCGACGCCGTCGAAGAAGTGCCCCGTGAGCGCGAGGACGACGAGAAAGAGGAAGCCGCCGCCGAGGCAGAGCAAATAGATTAACGCGTCCAGATTCATGAAGACCTCGTGGTTGGTGAATGCGGTAGCAGTTAAGTCGGCAGCGTGCGGGCAGGCAAGTGCGAAAGCGATTTCACGCGCCCAGCTCGGCCTTGCGGCGAGGCCGTCGAATGAGGCAGTAGAGCAACGCGCCCAGCAAGTGCGTGAAGAGAATGATCAGCACCCAGATGAGCTTGTCGTTGCCGATGGTTGATTCCTTCGTGGCGCAGTCGATGAGCATCCAGACCCAGAATCCCATCGCCAGCAACGCCAGCCCCACCAGGAGTCCCAATCCCAGCAGCGATAGAAGGACGAGTAGTTCGGCGAGACCCAGCATAGCGTTTATAAAGTATCTTTCGTTCCCGCGCAGCGTGCAGGGTTCAGAAGGAGGTGTCAGCTACAAGGTCACGGCGAAAGAACAGCAAAGGTAGGGGCTGTCCCCCTTCATTCCAGCCCTCCTTATAATTTTCCCCTCCGCGCTTCACCCGCCCCGCGTCCCGTGCTAAAGATTCCGCCATGCAATCCCATGAGCTTCTACGCGAGGTCATTAAGGACGGCAGCGCCAAGCAGATCGCTGCTGATCTTAACCTGTCGCTCTCCTTAATCTACAAGTGGGCCGAGCCGCCTGAGAACGTCGCTGGCAGCGGCCTCACCAACCCACTCGACCGCCTCGAACAGCTCATCCAGAGCACTCACGACCCGCGCCTCCCCCAGTGGATTTGCGAGCGCGCCGGCGGTTTCTTCATCCACAACCGCAGGCCCACCGCGCCGCATCCCTATCAGCTTATCCCGGCGACCAACAAGATCGTGCAGGAGTTTGCCGATATGCTCGGCGTGATCGCCACCGCCTCGGGCGACAACGCTATTACCAAAACGGAAGCCAAGGACATCCGCCGCCGTTGGGAAAACCTGAAGCGGGAGACCGAAGGCTTCGTGCACTCCTGCGAGCAAGGAACTTTCACCCAGCCGAAGGCGTAGGCGTAGAGCGCGGGTAGGTGAGTGGGGCACTTACGGCAAAGCCACCAACGGGAGCACGCATTGGGGCGAGTTCGCGTCCTTTGCTCCCTTCGTGCCTCGAATTCACACACCCTCCAAAGCGCTTTACTTGCGGGGGGACGGGACATAGAAGAACACTCGCTTTCCGGCGAACTCCCCTTCACACGAGGTCGCCGCAGCGCACGAGCATGGCTGACAAATCCATTTATATCGCAGGGCATCGAGGATTGGCGGGGAGTGCGTTGCTACGACACTACGCGCGGCTTCCTGACTGGCGGACCATCACTCGCACACACGCGGAGTTGGAACTGAAGGACACCGCCGCCGTGCGAGCGTTCTTCCAGCAGGAGCGGCCCACGCACGTCGTGCTTGCCGCCGCGCGAGTGGGTGGCATCCACGCCAACCGCACCTTTCAAGTCGAGTTCCTCCTCGACAACCTGCGCATCCAAAACAACGTCGTAGAGGCCGCCGCCGATTTCGGTGTGGCGAAGTTGCTCTTCCTCGGAAGCTCGTGCGTGTATCCCAAGCACGCCCCGCAGCCGTTGCGCGAAGACGCCTTGCTCACCAGCCCGCTCGAACCGACGAATGAGGGTTACGCACTCGCCAAGATCGCCGGCCTCAAGCTCTGCGCCTACTATTGCCGCCAATACGGGCGCGATTTTATCAGCGCGATGCCCACGAATCTTTACGGGCCGAATGACAACTTCGACTTGGAACATTCCCACGTCTTGCCGGCACTGATGCGCAAGTTCCACGACGCGAAGGTGGCGCATTCCCCCACGGTGAAGCTCTGGGGCACGGGTTCGCCGCGTCGCGAATTCCTGCACGCCGACGATTTCGCCGAGGGCTGTGCCGTGCTCATGGACCGATACGCTTCCGACCAGCTCATCAACGTGGGCGTGGGGGAGGATGTGGGCATCCGCGCACTCGCGGAGATGATGCGCGAGATTGTGGGCTATCCTGGCGAGATTGTCTGGGACACGACGATGCCCGACGGCACGCCGCGCAAGCTTCTGGACGTGACGCGCATCCACGCGCTCGGTTGGAAGGCGCGCATCCCGCTCGCCGACGGTATCCGCAGCACCTACGAGTGGTTTATGCAGAATCGCGCGGGCAAGTGAGATCAGAGTTGGTCGCAAGGAACGCAAGAAGGGCAGGGGCTCGCCGCTTTGGGCGTGGAACAATTTCCATTTGTTTCCGAGTTTTTTGGATATCTCGTCGTCGCGGCTCATCCATCTGGGAAAGCGAGTTGCCGGCGAATCACGCACATTGACGCGAATGGGAATTGCGCTTCGCCGGACCTGACTGAGCCGTGAACGGCGTTTTCATTCGCCCCGGTTCGCGGGCAAAGCTTTCCTTCTTCCCCAGACTCGCGTTACAAAACGCCATGATCCGCTCGCTCGCTCTCCTCCTCGCGTTCTTCCCGCTCACTCTCGTTGCCGCCGAAAACCTCCCGCCCGCAGGAATGCCCCGGCTGGTGCGCACGAACCTCCTCAGCTATCGCGACGTGACTGGCAGCGTTCAGCCGGTGAAGTCACCGAAGGACTGGCAGCATCGCCGCGCGGAAATCGTGCGCGGCATGGAGCGCGTGATGGGCGTGCTGCCCGGAACCGAAAAACGTTGCGCGCTAGACGTGAAGGTGGAGGAGGAAACCGACTGCGGCAGCTACGTGCGCCGGCTCATCACTTATCAAAGCGAGCCGGGCGGGCGCGTGCCGGCCTATCTGCTCATCCCGAAGGACGCCTTGAGCGGGAAGCGGACAGCCCCCGGCATCCTCTGCCCGCACCCGACCGAAAACACCATCGGCCACAAAGTCGTCGTGGGCCTCGGCGGGAAGGCGAACCGCCAATACGCTGCCGAGTTGGCGGAACGCGGCTTCGTCACGCTCGCACCTGCGTATCCGCTGCTGGCAAACTACCAACCCGATCTCAAGGCGCTCGGTTGGGAGAGCGGCACGCTCAAGGCCGTGTGGGACAACATGCGCGGACTCGACTTGCTGGAGTCGCTGCCTTTCGTGAACGCCAAGGCGGGCTTTGGCACGATTGGCCACTCGCTGGGCGGGCACAATTCGATTTACACCGCCGTCTTTGACCAGCGCATCAAGGTCATCGTCTCCAGTTGCGGCCTCGATTCCTATCTCGACTACTACGGCGGCAATCCGAAGGTGTGGGAGCCGGAGAAGGGTTGGTGCCAGACCCGCTACATGCTCAAGCTCGCTGGTTATCGCGGGCGACTGGAGGAAATCCCCTTCGACTTCCACGAAATGGTCGCTGCGCTCGCGCCGCGCGTGTGCTTCATCAACGCGCCGCTGAAGGACTCGAACTTCAAGTGGGACAGTGTGGACCGCGTGGTGGCCGCCGCCGCGCAGATTTACAAGCTGCACGGCAAGTCCGCGAACCTGCTCGTCGAGCATCCCGACTGCGACCACGACTTCCCCGACGCGATGCGGGAGAAGGCTTACAAGCTGTTTGAGACACACCTGCGCGCGCCGTAGCAAGTAGCCACCGGGGTGTGGAGGCGGATGTCCGGGCTACGCTTGGCGCAGGAAGCGCATCCACGAGTCGCCGTGCTTCATCACCTTGCGTTCCTCCCAGACCGCCGGCACTTCCAGCGTGTCGCGCTTCGCGTGGCCGAGGATGAAGAGGCCGCCGGGCGCCAGCAGCTTCGGCACGTCCGTGTCATCGAGCAGGCGCTGGGCGAAGGAATCGGAGCGCTTGCCGACGTTCTTCTCGCCGTAGGGCGGGTCGGCCAGGATGAGGTCGAAGGTTACGCCGTTCGCGACGAGTTGCGGCATCGCGACGAACACGTCCTGCACGCGCAGGTGGAACTTCTCCCGAGGCAGTTTGGCATCAATGACGTTCTGCTCGATGAACCGCGCGTGTCGCGAAGACAGCTCCACGCACACCGCGTCCGCCGCGCCGCGGCTCAGGCATTCGAGGCTCAACGCGCCCGTGCCGCCGAAGAGCTCCAGCACGCGCGCGTCCAGCACCCGCTCGCCGAGGCTGTTGAAGACCGCCTGCCGCACGAGGTCGGGCGTGGGCCGCACGTCGAGGCCCTTGGGGGCTTTGAGAAGTCGGTTCGCGGCGGTGCCGCTGATGATGCGCATGGGAGGAGCGTGCCGCAGTGACGGCGGGAAGTCAGGAACGATTGCGGAAGGCGCTCCGCCGTATCTCAACGCACGGTTAGCCGGCGAAGTTCACTCACATCCGCGCCACGCAGCAGGAATTCCCCGGCGTTGCGCTCACGACCGCCGATGCCGTCGGCGTCCAGTTCGAGTTGATTCGCCAGCAGACGCGAGCCATCGGCGCTGTGGATCTCAAACTCCGCACCGGCTTGGGCCACATCGCGGATGTGCACGGCGAGCACGGAGCCTTCGGCGGAGTAGCTGCGGATGCCGAAGAGCACGGAGCTGATGCGCAGGCGGCCCGGTTCGCCCGCGAGGAGTTCGCCGTCCACGAAGTCACCGTTTGCCAGCAGCGCGCCGGGGCGCTCGGGGCGGAGGCGCGTGACTTGCGTCTCCGCGCGCGGCTGCAGCAGCAGGCGGCTCACGTTCACCAGTGACACGTTCCACTCGCGGCCCAGCGCTTGCCAGCGCACGACGGAGCCGTCGGTGCCGAGAAACTTGCCGGACAGAATACCGCCGTCGCGCAGGCGCAACTGCGGCAGCGGCACCGGCGGCGTGCCCGCGTGCTGCAAGTCCACACCGCTGAAGGCCACCGAGACAGGGACCCCTTTCTTCAAGCCTGCCACCAGCAGCCCGAGGTGTGCCTCGTCGGCGAGCGGGAGCAGTTCGTTGCCGACCATCCGCCACGCCTTGCCGTCCTCGCTCGTGAACGCGGTGACTTGCTGCGCGCATCGTTCCAGTCGCAGCCAGATGCCCTGCGACCCCGTTGTGAAACTCTTCGAGGTCTCCTTGCCAGTGGCGGTGCGCCAGCGCGTGAGGCCGGTCTTGCTGCCCCCGGAGAGGAGGAGGCAGGCCGGACCGCTGCCATCGAACCGCGCGAGCACGGCGAGGCCAGCGACCTTGAACTTGTCCTGGAACCGCGAGGAAACCTGCGGCGGCACGAACGCGGTCAACTGCGCCGTTTCGCCCACGGACTGCTGCACGAAGAAGTGGCCGTCGTCCACCTGGTAGGCCGTCCCCGCGCCGGTGACGTGGAAAACGCCGTTCGACTGGGTGAAGTGCCCCTCCGCCGGGACCGGGCCGACGCTCTGAGCGGTCCAGGTGGCGGGCTGGGTGGTGAAAGCTTTTCGGTCGAACACCACAGTGCGCACCGCAGCCAACTGGACTCGCTGAACGGAGGCATCCGCCGCCGTGATCACGAACGCGCCGGCCTCGATGGAGATTTTCCCGGTGCAGGATTTGCCATCGAGTGTGGCAAGGGTGTCGGCGCGGGAGGGGAACGCGACGAGCAGAAGCGCGAGCGAAGCGAGCACGGCCCACCCGGTAGGCTGAGACTCTGTCGAACCCCATCTGCGGACGCAGGAGGCGCGAGCGAAGCGAGTTTCTTGGCTGAGCGTAGGGCGACCAGAGATACTCGCTGCGCTCGCCTCGCTGCGCTCGGTATGGGGCTCGACGGAGTCTCGCCCTACCGGAGGTGGCGGCTCGGCGTGCATCGCCCGGCTCACTTGAACTGCGCGCGGGCTCGCTTATCGAGGGCGGCTTTTGCTTCGGCTAAGAGCTTCTCGCTGGTCAGCTTCTTCTCGGTGGACTGCGCGACCAGCGTCTCCGCGCTCTGCACGGTGCGCTTGCGCAAGGCCACATCTGCGTTCACCCGGCTCACCGCGCTGTCCGCGTTGAGTTGCTGGAGCTTCAACTGGTTCCGCTCCGCCGCGAACTTCTGAATCAGGTTCCAGAGGTCGGCATTCTCCTTTTCCAACGCCTTCCGCAACGCATCCGTCTCCGTCACCTTCGCGTTCAACTCAGCGAGTTGTTTCTCCTTGCTGCCCTTGGTCTCGGCGACCTTCGCGTCGGCTTGTTTCAACTGCTCCTCCGCCTTGAGGCGCGCTTCCTTCATCTCGCGCTCGGTCTTCTCGAAGGCGGCTTGCGTGGTTTTGGCGGCGGCGGCCTTGACGGCGGAATCGGCGGTCAACCGGTCCAGCTCGCCCTTCTTGGCGCGGTCCTCGGTCGCAAGCTTGTCGCGCTTCACGCGGACCTCTTCGGCGGTGCGGGTCTTGGCGGCGAGGTCGGCGTTCGCCTTGTCGGCGGCAAGTTTGTTGTCCGTGCCCGTCTTCAACGCGCTCGTCAGCTCGGTCGCGGTCTTGTCGGCAGCGGCCTTGGCCAGATTCCACGCGGCCTCGGCGGCGGTTTTATCCGTGGCGGCTTTCGCGGCGAGTTTGTCCGCGCCGGCCCGGGCCTCGACGGCGGCCTTCGCTTTGGTGGCCGAGTCAGCGGCAGCCTTGTCGGCGGCCAGCTTGGTGTCGGTGCTCGTCTTCGACGCGCTCGCCAGCTCGGTCGCCGCCTTGTCGGCGGCGGCCTTGGCCAGCGTCCACGCGGCTTCGGCGGCGGTTTTTTCAGCGGTGGCTTTGGCGGCGAGTTTGTCCGCGCCGGCCCGGGCCTCGGTCGACGTTTTCGCTTTGGTGGCCGAGTCAGCGGCGGCTTTGTCGGCGACCAGTTTGCTGTCCGCAGCCTTCTTCAGCGCACTTGCCTGCTCGGTCGCGGCTTTGTCGGCAGCGGATTTGGCCAGCGTCCACGCGGCTTCGGCGGCGGCTTTTTCCGCGACGGATTTGGTGGCGAGTTTGTCCACGCCGGCCCGGGCCTCGGCGGCGGCCTTCGCTTTGGTGGCCGAGTCAGCGGTGGCCTGGTCGGCGGCCAGCTTGCTGTCGGTGCTCGTCTGCAACGTGCGCACCAGCTCGGTCGCGGCCTTGTCGGCGGCGGCCTTGGCCTGAGTCCACACAACCTCGGCGGCGGCTTTTTCCGCGACGGATTTGGTGGCGAGTTTGTCCGCGCCGGCCCGGGCTTCGGCGGCGGCCTTCGCCTTGTTGGCCGAGTCAGCGGTGGCCTTGTCGGCGGCCAGCTTGGTGTCGGTGCTCGTCTTCAACGCGCTCGCCAGGTCGGCGGCGGCCTTGTCGGCGGCGGTTTTGGCCTGGGTCCACGCGCCCTCGGCGACGGCTTTGTCCGTGACGGCCTTGGCGGCGAGTTTGTCGGCGCTGGTCCGGGCTTCGGCGGCGGTCTTCGCTTTGGTGGCCGACTCGAGAGCGGCCTTGTCGGCGACGAGCTTGTGGTCCGAGCTGGTTTTCTGCGCGCGGGCAAGCTCGGCCGTGGCCGCGTCCGCCAACTTCTTCGCCTCGTCGCGCGCGGTGGCGGCCTTGGCCAGGTCGGTCTGCGCGGCCTTCCAGGCGGCCTCGGCCTTGGCCCGCGCGGCTTCGCCCTGCTCGGCGGCGAGGGCGGCGGCCTTGCGCCCGACCTCGGCGGTGCGGAGGCGGGTGATCTCCTCGAGCTTGGCCTGCTCCGCGCGGCGGCGCGCGGCGACGAGCGCGGCCTCGGCGGCGGCCAACTCGACGTTCAGCCGGGTGTGGGTCTGGTCGCGCTTCTGGGTGGCCGCCAGAAACTCCTGCGCGCGCTGCGCATACACGGCCTTCTGCTTATCGTGCTGGGCCTTGAGCTTGTCGGTCTCGGCGGTCTTGGCGTCGTGGACTTCCAACGCTTTCTTCGCGGCGGCGCGGGCTTCTTCGGCTTTGGCCTCGGCGTCCTTGAGTTCGGCGCGGGCTTTGGTGAGCGACTCCTGTTGC
Organism: Klebsiella pneumoniae; assembly: GCA_943330855.2. Taxonomy (GTDB): domain Bacteria; phylum Verrucomicrobiota; class Verrucomicrobiia; order Limisphaerales; family SXTU01; genus SXTU01. The sequence goes on along the minus strand of CALQJI020000001.1, from coordinate 43,108 downwards.
TCGGCGAGTTTGGCGAGCGTGGCTTTCAACACGCGGTCGGCCTCGGTGGCGGCGTCGAGTTCGCTGCGGGCCTTGCGCTCCTCATCGGCGTCCATGCGAGCGCGCTTGTCGTTCTCGGCTAGGACGAGTGTGCGGACGCCCTCGGCCTTGGCTTTCCACTCGCGCTCGGCGGCGGCGTCCATCTTCATGGCCTCGGCGTGGACGGAGGTCGGGCCAAGGTGCAGCGAGGTGGAGAAGAGATTCGTGCCGCTGCCCTGCCGCAACTCGATTAGTTCCTGCGCCGGCACGCGGTAGCCGCGCAACGTGGCGTCGTCCATCGTCAAGCCCTCGGCGGTCATCTGAAACTTCTTCACGAGCAACACCGAGCCGTCGCTGGACTTCACGCGGAACGTGGGCGCGCCCGCTGCGGGGTCGCGCAGGAAGACGGCCACGACTTCGTAGGTGGCGTCGAAGAACTTCAGGCCGAACAGGACGGAACTCATCTTCACGCGGCCGCGCTCGAAGCCCTTGAACTCGCCGTCCACGAAGTCGCCGTTCACCAACAGGATGCCGGCGCGGCCCGGCTCAATCTTCGCGGCGCGCTGGGCGGAGAGGTTTTGGAAGATGATGCGCGCGGCGTTGACGGTGGAGAGGGAGAAGTCCTTTTGCGCCCCGCCGAATTGCAGCGCGGTGTCGTCCGCCGAGGCGAGCGGCGCGGCGAGGAACGAACCGTCCCACGTCACGACGCCGCGGTCGAGTCCGAGGCGGCGCTCCCCGGGGACGGGCGCGCTGGGGGCGTTCGGCGGATAGAGGCGGCTGGCGGGGATGATGCCGAGCGGCGTGGAGGGACTGCTCCACTTGAGCTTCGCCATCGCGGGCGGCTTCGCGGAAAAATACTCGATGGTGAGCGGGTAGAACTGCCCGGCGTTCAGTGTGGTGGGCAGGCTCACGAGCGTGGTCGCCTGCTGCCGCCACTCGTCCATGATTTGCCGGTCGCCGAGCCACACGCGCACGCCGTCGTCGGCTTCGAGGTGAAAGGTGTAGTTCTCCGTGTGCTGGGCCTGCACTTGGCCGGTCCAGCGGACGGAGAAGTTTTCCGTGGGCACACCGGGCGCGGCGGGTTTGTCGGTCCAGTCGAAGTTCACCTGCGCGTCGAGGCGCTTGAGGAGTTCGCCGGTGCAGTCGGGGCGCGAGAAGTAGGCGCCGAGCAGGCCGTGCTGGGGCCGGCGTGCGCTCGACTCGGCGGCGCGTGACGGCGTGAGCGCGTCGGCGGCGATGGGGGCTTTCCTTTGCGAGGCGCTGCTCCAGAGGAGGCGGAGTTTCGCTTCCTTGCTCGTGCTGAAGTGTTCGAGGCGGAGGTCGTATTTCTGCCCGGCGGTGAGCGGGACGACGGTGCTGTAGAACTCGCCGGGCTGGTCGCGCCATTGGTCGAGGATGAGCTGGCCGTCGAGCCACAGGCGCGCGCCGCCGCCGGCCTCGACGTGGAAGGTGTAGCTCTCGGTGAACTGCGCGGCGACCTGGCCGCTCCACCGGACGCTGAACGACTGGGCGGGCAACTCGGCCACCGGCGCGTTCTCGCCCCAGTTGAAATCCAACTGCGGGTCAACGCGCGTGAGGGCGCTGCTGCTGTCGAGCTCCGTGCGGCGGTAGTAGGCGGCGAGCAAGCCCTGCGTGGGCGCGGCGACGCCGGGTTTCGTGCCGATGGCGGCGTGGAACTGGCTACGCGGGATGAGGCTCTTCGGGATGCCGGGGCCGGTCCACGAGAGGCGGAGGCGGGCGGGACCGAGGTTGTCGTAGTATTCGAGGCGGAGGTCGTAGCGCTGGCCGGCGGTGAGGTCGAGGTCGCCGGAGATTTCTGCGCTGTCGGCCACGCGCCAGGCGTCGCAGATGAGTTTGTCGCCGAGCCAAAGCCGCGCGCCGTCGTCGGCATCAAGGTGGAAGGTGAACTTGCCGGAGACGGGGGCTTCGAGCTGCCCGGCCCAGCGCGCGCTGAAGTAATCCTTCTGCACGCCGGCGATGGGTTCGCCCATCTCCCAGTCGAAGTTGACCGTCTCGTCGAGGCGGTGGATGGCCCGCCCGCTGAGGTCCACGCGCTCGTAGTAGGTGCCGAGGAGGCCGTTGCCGCGGGCCTTCATCAGCGCGGCGACTTCGGGCGGGAGCGTGGTGGTCGCGCCGCTGGTGAACGAGGCGTGGTCGAGATTGGCGAGGGTGAACTTCTGCTGCGCGCCGTTGGCGAGAGTGATTTTGACGCCGCTGGGCGCGTCGAGCTGGACCGTGCCTTCGAGGAACTTGCCATCGCGGGTGCGGAGGGAACCGGCCGTTGCGCTGGCTAATGAAGCGAACGCCAGAAGGAAGACCGCGAACTTCGTTTGCATTGCCAAATCCTAGCGCTGATACAGCGGGATGTAGTGATACGGCATCGCCAGAATCATCGTGTAAACCGCCGTGCAGAAGGTCGGGCCGACGCCGCCGCGACCGCGCGCTTCCCAGTAGGCGAGGTCGCCTTGCTTCACGACTTGCGCGAGGAGGATGTCTTTCATCTTCGGATACCACTTCTGCCACGTCTCGCCGCCGACCATGTATTGCGCGGAGGCGGCGTAGAAGTTGCCGTAGGCGAACCACTCGTGGTCCTCGCGGAGGTTGTCGAAGAGGTAGGTGGAACCCTTCTTCACCATCGGGTCGTCGTAGAGGCCGCAGACTTGCAGGGAGTAAATCGCCGCCGCCGTGCGCGCGAAGCCGGGGTCGCGCTGCGGTTGGTAGCAGAAGCCGCCGGTGCGCTCGTCCTGGCAGCGCCTCACGTAGGCGACCGCTTCGTCAATGGTGCGCTGGGGCACTTCGAGGCCGCCGTTCTTCGCGGCGCGGATGGCGACGAGCGAGAGGACGGTAACGGAGATGTCGGCGTCCTTCGCAACGGGGCGGTAGCGCCAACCGCCTTCGTGGCCGGCCTCAGTGGCCTGCGCGCTGATGATGACTTTCACGGCCTTGTCGAGCTTGGCGCGGATGGTCGGGGACTTGGTCTGGCCGTAGAGTTCGGCGAGCGCGATGGTGGCGATGCCGTGGGAATACATGTATTGGCCGTCGCTGCGCTGGTTGTTGTGCGTGTAGAGGCCGTCGGGGCCGATGGAATCGAGGAGGTAGTTCATCCCGGCGGTGACGTTCTTGCCGTATTCGCCCTCGCCGGGGAGGTGGCCGGCGGCTTGGAAGGCCATGAGGGTGTAGCCGGTCATGGCGTGGGTGCGCTTGGTTTCCTCGCCGCTGAAGCCCCACGCGCCGGACGGTTGCTGTTTCGAGGCAAGATACTTGAGGCCGGCCTTGATGACGGCCTCGGTCTTGGCGTCCACGATGACGGTGTCCTTGGGTCGCGTGGGGGAACCAGCGGCGGCAGCGGCGAAGGTGGTTTGTGTCAGCGCGCTGAGGCAGAGGACGGCCAGCGCGGAGTGGAGCAGGTGTTTCACGGTAATTTTAGTCGTAGCAGCCGACGCCGCCGACGGATGGCAAGTTCACGGAAAGACGGGCGGGCAGAAATCCCGAGGACGCACACGCGGATTCGGGGCGGGGAATTTCAGGAGAGGCGATTGGAACCTAGAGCTTTCCCAGTTCGCTCACAAATCCAGCGGCCCGGCCAGCTTCTCCCCGTCCATCTGGTAGATGCCGACGAGGTAGCCGTTCTCGCGGATTTCGCCGACGTGCAACTTGCCGTAGAGGGTCACGGCTTGGTCCATGATGGGTTTCACGCCCTTGCCGGTCATCTTCACGCTCACCCACTCGTTGATTTTCGGGACGGTGCCGTAGCAGCACATGGATTGGTCGCGCATGACGAGCAGTTCGGTGATGAGGCCTCCCTCGACCTTCAGCGGGAGCATGAAGCCCTTGAGCGCCACGCGTTGCTTGTCGAAGGCTTTTACGCTGGCGGGAATCTGGTCCTTGGGCGGCGCGACGGGCTTGACCGTGGCGTTGGTGCCGACGGGTGCGTCATCGGGCACGTCGTAGTTGAACGTCGCGAGCCGGTCGAAGCCCACGATGAGGAACTCGCCGTCCTTCTGCACGGGGCCGAGGGCGGGAGCGTTGGTTCCGGCGATCGCGATGGCGGGCGCGGCGTTGGTCGGCGCGGCGGGGGCCAGCTTTTGGATGGGCGCACCGCGCACTTCCTTCTTCGCGGCCTTGGGTGCATCGGCGGCGGTGGCGAGGAGGCAGCCAACGGCGGCGAGCGCGGCGAAGGAAGAGGCGAGTTTTGAGTTCATGGTCGGCTCACTTCTTGACGGCTTCCGGGGCGCTGCCCTTCGGAAAGTTAAACTTGAGCGCCGCGTAGTCCTTCCCGCGCACGTTGATGGACTTCAGCACCACATCGAAGCTCTTCGCCGTCTTGAGCCAGTCCGCCTGCACCTCGAACTGCGAGGTGTCGCCGGCCTTTTCGCCGGTCGCGGCGTTGGCGACGGCCTTGAGCGTGAGCGTCTCCGCCTTGCCACCGCCGGTCGCGGTCAGTTCCAGCGACTCCTGCATGATGCGCTGGAAGCCGCTCATGTGGGGCTTGAGCACGTAGCAGGTGAGCTTGCCCGCCGCCGCATCGAGGACGAACTCCAGGTGCGCCTCCTCCTCGCCGAGGTCAATCGCCGTCCCGCCGTGCGGCGGCTCGTGGTGATGGCCGCCGCCGTGGCTGTGGCTGTGCGAGGAGGAACTGGTGGGCTTGCAACCAGTGAAGGTGGCGAGCGACAGGACGGCGAAGAGGGCGAACAAAGTTTTCATCATGGTGTAACGGTCAGAGACAACTCGGAACCTTATCGCAGAACGGCGGCAGCCTGCCAACCCCGCACCGAAACTTTCTGAACGTCCGGCCTGCGCGCTTGCCCCGCCAAACTTTTCCCCGATACTCTCGAACGACTTCACCTGTCACGCAGTCGAAACGCCGATGTTTTTCCAAAGTCATGGCCAGACCCGCCGCCTGACGCTCCGGTTGCTCACCGGAGCGCTGGCCCTGTTCGCCGCACTGGCCGGGCGAGCTGCCCAGCCCGACGACGCCGACCAGGTCTTTTTCCGCGAGGGCAAAATCCCCAAGCTGCGCATCGAGATTAACCCCACCGAACTCGCCAAACTCAACAAGGACAACCGCTCCTTCGTCCGCTGCACCGTCCGCGAGGGCGACGAGTTCATCTACAGCGAGGTCGGCGTCCACCTCAAGGGCGCGGCGGGCAGCTTCCGTCCGGTAAATGACCGCCCGGCGCTAACGCTCAACTTCGACAAATACCGCGAGAAGCAGAAATTCCACGGCCTCGACAAACTCCACCTCAACAACTCAGTGCAGGACGGCGGCTACCTGCACGAGTATCTCTCCTCCGCGCTGTTCAACGCCGCCGGCGTCCCCACCCCCCGCATCTCCCACGCCCGCGTCTGGCTCAACGGCCGCGACCTCGGCTTCTACGTGCTCAAGGAGGGCTTCGACTCGCAGTTCATGAAGCAGCACTTCGGCAGCAAGGCTGGCACCTTCTGGGACGGGGGCTTCTGCGCCGACGTGGACCAGAAGAAGGACCGCAAGCTCGGCCACGGCACCAACGACCAGGCGGAACTCAAGAACCTCGTCGCCGCCAGCCGCGAGCCCGAGCTCGTCAAACGCGCCCAGCGCCTCACTGAAACCCTCGCCGTGGACCACTTCCTCTCCGTCATTGCCATGGAGATGATGATCGCCCACTGGGACGGCTACGCGCGCAACCGCAACAACTACCGCCTCCTCGTCCCCGCCGGCTCCACGCAGGTTTACTTCCTCCCCTCCGGCATGGACCAGGTCTTCGGCGACCCGAACTTCCCCGTCTTCGACAGCATGGGCGGCCTCGTCACCAGCGCCGTGTGGCAGCTCCCGCAGACCAAGAACCAGTATCGCGACCGCGTGGCCTCGTTGCTCACCAACGTCTTCACCGCCGAGTTTCTCACGAACGAAATCGCCAAAGTCCACGCCCACGTCCGCCCCGCACTGGCCGAGATGAACGAAGGCGCGGCGAAGAACTTCGACAACACCACGCGCGACGCGGTCAACCGCGTCCTCGCGCGCATCGCCGGCCTCCAGAAGCAAGTCGGCATCCAGCCGATGAAACCCGTGAAGCCCGCCGCCGACGGCTCCTTCAAGCTCACCCAGTGGGAATCCCAGGCCGACGCTGGCGAGCCCCAGATGTCCGACAAGGCCGACCGGGGCGGCGTGAAGGCCTTGGAAATCAACCTCGACAAGCCCAGCCGCGTCGTCGCGTCGTGGCGCTCCCGCGTGCTGCTCAGCGCCGGCAAGTATCGCTTCGAAGGCAAGATCGCGACCAAGGATGTCGTGCCGCTCAAGGAGCCTACGGGCGAGGGCGCGGGCCTGCGTATCTCCGGCTCTTCCCGCCCGAACCAGTTAAGCGGCGACAGCGACTGGAAGAAAATCACCTTCGATTTCGATGTGCCCGCTGCCGACACCGAAGTCACCCTCATCTGCGAACTCCGCGCCGAAAAGGGCAGGGCGTGGTTCGACCTCGGCTCCCTGCAGTTGGTGCGGCAGAACTGATGCCGACGAGCGGAGAAGGAAGTGGCGCTGAACCGCCCCAGTTTACCCGCTCACTATTACCGTTTCCCCAGGCGCTCCAGTAGCTTCGTGTGGATGTTGCCGAAGCCGCCGTTGGTGAAGACGCAAATCACGTCCCCGCCGAGTGCGTTTTGCGCGAGGTGGCGCACGATGGTGTCCACGTCGGGGAGGAATTCCGCGCACTTGCCGTTGGCCCTCAGGTCCGCCATGAGCTTGGCCGTGTCCAGTCGTTCCTCCACCGAGAGCACGTTTGCAAAGGCGACCTCCGCGATGATGACGGCGTCCGCGCAGCCGAACGCGGTGGGGAAGTCGTTTTGAAAGACGTTGCGGCGCGTGCTTTGCGAGCGGGGCTCGAAGACGGCCCAGAGCTTTTGTGTGGGATACTTGATGCGCAGCGCCTTGAGGGTCTCGCGGATGGCCGTGGGGTGATGCCCGAAGTCGTCCACCACGGTCACGCCGCCGGAGATGCCGCGCACTTCCATCCGGCGTTTAACGCCACTGAACGTGTCGAAGCCGGCCTGTATCTGCTTGTTCGAGAGGCCGCAGTGCTTCGCGACGCCGACGACGGCGAGGGCGTTCCGCACGTTGAGTTCACCGACCATGTTGAGCTGAAATTTGCAGCTCGGGGTTTCAAAGGTCGTGGCGGTCGCGCCGAACTGGAGGTTGAAGGCACGCACGGCGTTGTGGTCGCCTAGGCCGAAGCGCTTTACCGGGCAGTGCGTCACGTCGAGCAGCGGGGCGAGGTGCGGCTCATCGCCGTTGGCCAGCAGCAGGCCATTGCGCGGCACGAGGCGGATGAGGTGGCTGAAGGTCTTCTGCACGGAAGCGATATCAGGGAAGATGTCGGCGTGGTCGTGCTCGAGGTTGTTGATGATGGCGACCTCGGGCAGGTAATGGACGAACTTGCTGCGCTTGTCGAAAAAGGCCGTGTCGTATTCGTCGCCCTCGATGATGAACCACTCGCTGTCCGTGAAGCGCGCGCCCGCGCCGAGGTTGCTTGGAATGCCACCGATGAGGTAGCTGGGGTTTAGCCCAGCACTCTCAAAGACCCAGGTGAGGAGCGAAGTCGTCGTGGTTTTTCCATGCGTGCCGCTGACGACGAGCGAGCGTTTGCCGCGGATGAAAAACTCCTTGAGCAGCTCGGGCAGTGAGCAGTAGCGCAGCTTGCGATCCAGCACGGCCTCGACTTCCGGGTTGCCGCGAGAGAGGGCGTTGCCGATGACCACGAGGTCGGGTTTGGACGCGAGATTGCGTTCGTCGTAGCCGGAGATGACTTCCAGCTTCTGCTCGGCGAGGAAGGTGGACATCGGCGGATACACGTTGGCGTCCGAGCCGGTGACGCGGAAGCCGCGCGCCTGCATCGCCGCCGCTGCGCTGGCCATCGCCGTGCCGCAAATCCCCACGAAGTGAACCGAGCGAATGTCCGAAAGCATGGCGCGATGATGGGAGAGAAGTGCGCAGATGGGAAAGTGGGAAAGTGGAAAAGTGAGCAGTTGAGTCGGCGGGGCTCAAATCGCTCCCGATTTTGGTGTGCGGCTGCGTGCGGATTCGCTCCGCCGATTAGCGTCGACTTCAGCCCGGTGAAGCTAACGAGCGAGGCGCAATCCGTTGAAATGGTTTGCGCTGTTTGCACACGGCTCAGATCGGGCACTGATGAGAGGGTCAGTGGCTTCAAAGGAATGGTGACGCGCCCGTGGTATTTCCCTTGAGCCAGCGGCGTTACCCGGGTTGCATCGGGGCCGATGCAAAACGACCCGGCGCGAAAATTCTTCTGGCTGGCCCTGAAAATTGGTGGCGGCGTGCTCCTCTTGCTGGCGCTCTTGTTTGGGGGACTCATCACCTACGTCGTCCACGAAAAGAGGAAGTGGGACAAGCTCACCGACACCCGTGACCTCAAGCTGCGTGCGACAAAAATGGGCGAGGGCTATGTGGCGGACCGGAGGAATGCTGCCCTCATCGTTGGCCTCACGCAGAGGGGAAAACGCGCAGTGCTGGGCTTCGGACAGGCGAGCGCGACGAACTCCGTCCCACCCGACGCGCAGACTTTGTTTGAAATCGGATCCGTCACGAAGCTTTTCACCGCCGTCGCGCTGGCGCGGCTCGAACTCGACGGCAAGGTGAAGTTCACGGACTCGTTGCGCGCATCGCTGCCGGAGAAGGTGGTGCTCGCCAGCGCGTTGGAGTCAATCACGCTCCTGCACCTCGCCACGCATACGTCCGGCCTGCCACGCCTCCCGGGGAACTTGGACACGTCTGAGGCAAACCTCGCGAATCCTTACGCGAGGTATGGCGCGGAGCAGTTCTATCAATTCCTCGCCGGAGCCAAGCCGAACAACCCTCCGGGTCGGGTGGTGGACTACTCGAACGTCGGCTTCGCACTGCTCGGCCACGTGCTCACACTCAAGGCGGAGCAGCCCTACGAGGAGTTGGTGCGCACCACACTGTTGGAGCCGTTGGGCATGACGAACACGGTGATTCGTATGACGGACGAGCAGCGTGCCCGGCTCACGCGCGGCCATTCCTCCAAGGGCGCGGAAGTGGCCGGGTGGGACTTCGATGTCTTCGCGCCGACGGGGGCGTTCCGCTCCGATGCAGGCGATCTGCTGACCTTCATCGAGGCGAATCTCGCCGCTGCGGAGACGCCTGTGGGCCGCTCGCTGACCCGTGCACGCATGCTCCAAAAGGTGGGCGAGGCGGGTGACCTGCCACTCGGCTGGCAGCGCGAGCTGACGTTGCAGGGCGGGTTGGAAATCTACTGGCACAACGGCGGGACCGGAGGCTACGTGAGTTTCATCGGTTTGAACCGCACCCATCAAATCGGTGTCATCATCCTCGCGAACTACGGCGACGCGATGGGGGGTAGGTTCGACGTGGACAAGATCGGCCTAGACCTGCTGAAGCTCGGCAGCAAGGTGTCATTGGATTGAGGGCGGAAGCGCGCGCCGCTGATGGCAGGGGATTTTCGCAGCGTGAAATCCGCCTCGCCAGCGGGTCGGTGCTTGACTGGCCGTCCGATTTTAAGTGTCGTTCGCGCGTGCTAGGGCTGTTCAGCATCCAATGTCCGGTTCGCTACAAAATCGTTAATAAGATTTTCGAGGGCGGCATGGGCGTTGTCTACGAGGCGGAGCAGCACGGCGCGAGCGGCTTCATCAAGCGCGTGGCTATCAAGGTGATTCGTCAGAGCTATGCGAACCAGAAGCTCTTCATCGAAAACTTCATCGGCGAGGCCAAGCTCGTCGCCGACCTCATCCACACCAACATCGTCCAGACCTACCATCTGGGCGAGACGGACGGGATGTTCTTCATCGCGATGGAGATGATTCGCGGTGCGAACGTCGAGCAGTTCATGACCAAATGCACGGATCATAACCGGCAGTTGCCGAAGGAACTTGCGGTGTTTATCGCCAGCCGCATCGCTCGCGGCCTCGCCTACGCCCATGTGAAGGCTGATAAGGACGGCAAGGCACTGGGCATCGTGCATCGCGACATCAACCTGAAGAACGTGATGATCGCCTTCGAGGGCGATGTGAAGATCACCGACTTTGGCATCGCGAAGGCGCGCGGGCTATTGCAGGATCAGGAGGGTGAAGTGGTCGCCGGCAAGGTGGACTACATGAGTCCCGAGCAGTCGAACTTCCAGATCACGGACAAACGCTCGGACATTTTCTCTGTCGGCATCGTGCTGGCGCAGTTGCTCCTCGGGCACAACATCTTTAAGGGCGCGAGCATGACGGAGTCGCGCGACCGCGTGCAGAGCATGGCGATTCCCGACTTCCGCACACTGGATCCGCGCATCGACGAGACGCTAAACAAAATTTTGCACAAGTGCTTGGAGCGCGAACTGAGCCGACGCTACGCCAACGCGGACGAGGTGCTGCACGACTTGGAGCACTATATCTACCACGCCGGCTACGGCCCCACGAACGAGACGATGGGCCGTTTCATTCGGCAGCTCTTCGGGCAACTCGACCCCAAGCAGGTTCAGAACACCAAGGGCAACACCGTCCGCATTGATCGCACCGTGCGGGTAGCGAAGATTTAGTCGTTCATGAAGCGTTCGCGTTCCGATACGACCGTCACGCTCGGCTTGGTTCAAACCAGTTGCTCCGCGAATCCCGCTGAGAACTTCCGCAAGACCCTCGCCCAAGTGGAGCGCTGCGCGAAAGCGGGCGCGCAAATCGTCAGCACTCAGGAGCTCTTCCGCTCGCAGTATTTTTGCCAGAGCGAGAACCACGCGAACTTCAAACTCGCCGAGTCCATCCCCGGCCCGAGCACCGACGCCTTCTGCAAACTGGCTAGGAAACACAAGGTCGTCATCATCGCCTCGCTCTTCGAGAAGCGCGCCTCCGGCCTCTACCATAACACTGCGGCCATCATTGACGCGGACGGCTCGCTCTTGGGCATCTATCGCAAGATGCACATCCCAGAGGACCCGCTGTTCCACGAGAAGTTTTACTTTACGCCCGGCGACCTCGGCTTCAAGGCATGGCAAACGCGCTACGCAAAAATCGGCGTCCTGATTTGCTGGGACCAGTGGTATCCCGAGGCCGCGCGCCTTACCGCCATGCAGGGCGCGGAAATCCTTTTCTACCCAACCGCCATCGGCTGGCACCCCGGCGAGAAGGCGGAATACGGCGTGAACCAGCACGGCGCGTGGGAAACCATTCAACGCAGCCACGCCGTTGCCAACGGTTGCTATGTCGCTGCGATTAACCGCATCGGTCTCGAGCAACCCATCGGCGGCGATGGCCTTGAATTTTGGGGCCAGAGTTTTGTAGCCGGAACAAGCGGCCAGATACTTGCCAAGGCCAGCGTGGACAAAGAGGAGAACTTGCTCGTGCCTGTGGACCTCGCAAAGGTGGATGTGACCCGCACGCACTGGCCGTTTCTGCGCGACCGCCGGATCGATGCCTACGGCGATTTGACGAAGCGGCTTTCCGACTGAGAACGCAACTCTGTAGCTGCTGCGCTCTGCCAGGCCGTTCGAGAGCTGCAAACGGCCGGTAAACAGCGAGCGCAGGCCGCCGCTACATCGAGCGACAGGTTTATGAGCATGACCACTCCCCGCGTTTGGATCACCGGAGCCGGTGGACTGCTCGGCAGCTATCTCCTCAAGACCGCGCCGCAGTTCGCCCCCGGTTGGCAGGTCGTCGGCCTGCGACGCGCCGACCTCGACCTGACCGACTCCGCAGCGGTGCGCGCGCGCTTCATGGCAGACCCGCCCTCCGCAGTTCTCCATTGTGCTGCCGTCGCGCATCCGCCCGTCTGCCAGCGCGATCCCCAACTGGCCCGCAGAGTGAACATCGAGGCCACGTGCCGCCTCGCGGAGTTGGCTGCCGAGCTCCCGCTCTTCTTCTGTTCCTCCGACCTCGTCTTCGACGGTCAGCGCGGTAACTACGCCGAGACCGACGCGCCGAACCCGTTGAGCGTTTATGCCGAGACAAAGGTCGCGGGTGAACAAATCGTGCTGGCAAACCCACACCACACCGTGCTGCGGCTCTCGCTGAACTTCGGCAAGTCCCCAACCGGTAATCGAGGCTTCAACGAGATGCTCCGCGCCGACCTCGCGGCGGGAAAAAACTGCTCCCTCTTCACCGACGAGTTCCGCTGTCCCACCGCCGCGCCCGTCACCGCCCGCGCGATGTGGGAACTGCTCCAGCAACGAGCCACGGGGCTGTTTCACCTGTGCGGCGCGGACCGACTGTCACGCTGGGAAATCGCCAACCTGCTCCGCCCGCACTGGCCTGCGTTGCCCGGAACCATCCAACACGATTCAGTAAAAAATTACCAAGGCCCGCCCCGCCCGCCGGATTGCTCGATGAATTGCGCGAAGGTGCAACGGCTTCTGTCCTTCCCATTCCCCGGCTTGGCGGCAGCGCTCGCGCAGCATCACGAGGAGGTCTCATGAACGGCTCGCGCCCCTACCGTGGGCGGCTCGCGCCATCGCCCACCGGCTATTTGCATCTCGGTCACGCCCGGACTTTTTGGACTGCCCAGCAACGCGCGGCGGAGCGCGGCGGCACGCTGCTCCTGCGCAACGAAGACCTCGACCGCCAGCGCTGCAAGCCAGAGTTCGCGACTGCGATGTTGGAGGACCTGCGTTGGTTCGGCTTTGTTTGGGCAGAAGGCGCGGACATCGGCGGACCGCATATGCCCTACACGCAAAGCGAGCGGATGCCGCGCTATCGCGTCGCCTTCGAGCAGCTCCGCACAGCAGGCTTCCTCTACCCCTGCACCTGCTCGCGGCAGGACGTGCTACGTGCGCTGCAAGCCCCGCACCAAGGCGAGGACGAGCCAGTTTATCCGGGAACGTGTAGGCTGGCGGCAGGGGGCGCGCCTCCGGACGACAAGAGCGCCTTGTCACATGAGACCTGCCAGTCGTCCCCTTCACCCTCTTGGCGCTTCCGCGTGCCGGATGGCCGCACGGTTCAATTTCACGACGGCCAGCTCGGCCCGCAGTCGTTCGTAGGGGGAGTGGACTTCGGCGATTTTGTGGTCTGGCGCAATGATGACCTACCCGCCTACCAGCTCGCCGTGGTGGTGGACGACGCGGACATGGGCATCACCGAAGTGGTGCGGGGCGCGGACTTGCTGGCTAGCACCGCCCGTCAGCTTTTGCTCTACGAAGCGCTGGCCCTCACCGCGCCGGACTTTTTCCATTGCCCGCTGATGACCGACGAGCGCGGGGTGAGATTGGCCAAGCGTCACGATGCATTGAGTCTGCGGACGCTGCGCGAACAAGGCAGCTCACCGCAACGGCTGCGCTCGACGTGGCTTCCAGAGGCCTGGGTCTGAGCGCTTGAAATGGAAAACCCGCCAGCGAGAAGCGGCGGGCTGGGTGTGAGTGATAGCTCCGTGTGTCAGAGCGTGTGACCGACAGTGGACCGAGTGCAGGTCGGAGACGATGTGATGTTTGTCCCCGCGACGTAAGTGCCGCCCGCCGGACAGAGCGGCAGCCGTGAGCCTTTGATGTAATTGTCCAAATCGCCGTCGCTGAGCGAATAGGAGTCGGTCGCCGCTTTTTTGTTATCGATGGCCCAGACGTTCAGCGCGGTTTCGAGTTGCTTCAGGTTAGCGATGCACGCGTTCCGCTGTCCCGTCTGCCGTGCCCGGATGAAATTCGGAATGGCGATGATTGCGATCAGGCCGACTATCCCCGCGATGATCATGATCTCCACGAGGGTGAACCCGCGTCGGCGAGAAGTAATATGGGCTGTTTTCATGACATTTCATTCAGATGTGCGCGTGCGATAAACGACTTTCGCCCGTCTCCCCGAGACTCCTGAAAGCTTAATGCATTCCAAAAAGAACAGAAAATAGCCCGGCGGACAAGGTTTCATTCCCCTGCGCGCCGGATGCGGCGCGCATCTTGAGAGGGCGGGTAGGCCATAGCCCGCAGGCTTCGCGCGGCTGCCGCGGGCGGGCCGCCCGCGTTCCGCGTCACGGGGATTCGGTGAGCAGTGCTCGAATACGGCCTCGGATGCGGTGCGGAGTGCGTCGACGGGTGCTGCACATGGAGGGCTTGGCATTTCGCAATCGCTTGGCCAGCCTTCGGGGATGAGTTGGTTCTACCGTTCGCTCATCCGCCCGGCGCTCTTCACGCAGGACTCGGAGACGATTCACAATCGCACGCTCGCCGCGCTCGGGTGGGCGGCGCGGAAGTCGTCGTTGTGCCGCGCGCTCGACTGCGCATATGGCTCGCCAGACTTGCCTCTGGAGCTTCTCGGACTGCGCTTCCCCAACCCCGTCGGCCTCGCGGCAGGCATGGATAAACAAGCCGCTGCGGTCCCGGTCTGGCGCTCGCTGGGCTTCGGCTTCAGCGAGCTCGGCGGCGTGACTTGGCACGCGCAGTCGGGTAATCCACAGCCGCGCATGTTCCGCGCCGTGGCCGACGAAGCACTCGTCAACCGCATGGGTTTTAACAACGGCGGCGCGCGCGCGTTGGCCGAACGGCTCGCCGCTTGGCGCGAGCAGGGCCGCTGGCCCGGCCATCCCGTCGGCATCAATCTCGGCAAATCCAAGATCACCGCACTTGAGGATGCAGCCGATGACTACGCCAACTCCTTCCGCGTCCTCTGGCCGCATGCCGACTTCTTCGTGGTCAACGTCAGCTCCCCCAACACGCCGAACCTGCGGCAGTTGCAGGACAAGGCCGCGCTCGATGAAATCCTCGCCGCACTTCAGCAGGTGAATGCCGCGATGGCGCGGAAGCACTCCCCAACCCAAATCTCCCCGAAGCCGGTGCTCGTCAAAGTCGCCCCTGACCTCACCTTCGAGGCGCTCGACGAAATTCTCGAACTCGTCGGCCCGCGCCAACTCGCTGGGATCGTCGCGACGAACACCACCATCGCGCGCCCGCAGACGAACGACGCGCGGATCAAGCAAGCTTACGCCGAAACCGGTGGGTTGAGTGGCCGGCCTCTCCGCGCGCGCAGCACCGAGGTGATTCGCCATCTCTTCCGGCAGAGCAAGGGCACCGTGTCCATCATCGGCGTCGGTGGCATCTCCAGCGCGGCGGACGCATGGGAGAAAATCACGGCGGGCGCGTCGCTCGTGCAGGTTTATTCCGGCCTCGTCTATGAAGGCCCGAGTGTCGTCCGCGAAATCGTGGACGGCCTGCGTTGGCGGCTCGAGGTGGAAGGGATGAAGGAGCTGCGGCAAGCCGTCGGGACTCAAGCTGCTTGAAACTGTGAAACGCCCCACCCATCCATCGCCGCGCCGGGTTGTTGCCATGATTGCCACGTTGCTTTTGCTCGCGGTCGCCACCGCCCAGACCGGGACGCCTCCGGCGAAACCCCATCCCGCCGCCGTGCCGAACACCCACGCGCCGGGCGAAGTGGACCGCCTCGAGTTGGTGCCCTATATCGTCGCCGACCCGGCGAAGCTGCCGGGCATCGTCGTGGACGAGACGGCGGCGACGCTCGTAGGCCAGTGGCAATACTCCACGCACACGCCGCCCTACGTCGGCCTCGGCTACCTGCACGACCAGAACGCCGGCAAGGGCGCGAAGTCCGTGACCTTCACACCGGACTTGCCGCGCGCGGGGCGATACGAGGTGCGCCTCGCGCATTGCTACAACATCCGCCGCGCGACGAACGCACCCATCACCCTCCGCCACGCGGACGGCGAGACGAAGCTGCGCATCAACCAGCAGGAGGAGCCGGCGCACGGACGGTTGTGGCGGACGCTGGGGACATTCCGCTTCGCCGCCGGCACGAACGGCTGGGTGCGCATCTCGAATGAGGGCACCGAGGGCAAGTATGTCATCGCGGACGCGGTGCAGTTTCTTCCGGTGCCGTAGCAAAGACACCGCACAACAAGCTCAGGGCTGAAGGCCCACAATGTGATAGCTCGGGGTAAAGCCCCGGTTATGCGTATGAATCAGATGGAGCGCTGTAAGCGCGAAACGGTCATCACTTCACTGTCCGTGCCGGGCTTACAGCCCTCGCGCTGTGTCTCGGCATTTCGCGGCGTCTCGCGCTGGCTGGCGTGGTGCCAGCTTGCCCGCCGCGCCTGCGCCGCGTAAAATCTCCGCCCTCAAGCCATGCATTTGCTCCGCACTCAATTCCTTCTCCTCGCGTCACTCTGCGTCGCCCTCCTCGCAGGGTGCGAGTCACCGCGAAAGCCCAAGCCAGTCGGTCCCATACCCGGCATGCCACCCTATTGGTCGGAGCTCCGACGGGAGAAAATCAGTGAGATGGAGCAGGCCATACAGCAAGCTATCGCAGAGGGAAAGCTTCCCGGAGGAGTGTTGTGGTTTGAGCACCACACCGAGGTTGCCTCCAAGCCGTTCGGTCAGCGCGCCCTTGTCCCGGTGCCCGAGCGGATGTCCGAGGACACCATCTTCGACGCCGCTTCGCTCACCAAGGTCATCGCCGCCACGCCGGCCATCATGCGGCTCATTGAGCAAGGCAAGGTGGGCCTCGACGACCGCGTGGTGAAGTTCATCCCGGAGTTCGGCACGCTCGGGAAGGAAGTCATCACCGTCCGCCAATTGCTTACGCACACGTCGGGATTGCGGCCTGACATCAGCTTGAAGCCGGACTGGAATGGCTACGACGCGGCCATCCGCCTTGCGTGCGAGGAGAAGCTCTCAGCGCCGCCGGGAACCAAAATCATCTACAGCGACACCGGCCTGTATCTCGTCGGCGAAATCGTCCGGCGCGTCAGCGGGCTGCCGCTCGACCAGTTCGTGCAGCGCGAGGTCTTCGGTCCGCTCGGTATGACGGACACCGGCTTCAACCCGCCGCGCAGCAAACTTGCCCGCATCGCGCCCACGGAGGTCGAGAACGGCGTTCCCGTGCGCGGTGTCGTCCACGACCCGCGCGCGCGGCGCATGGCCGGCGTGGCCGGACACGCGGGACTGTTCACCACGGCCCACGACCTCGCGCTCTTCGCGCGTATGATGCTCAACGAGGGCTCGCTCGGTTCCACGCGCGTCTTCAAGCCCGAGACCGTGCGGCTCTGGACCTCGGTGCAGACGCCGCCGGGCGTCGCGGGCCGGCGCGGGTTGGGCTGGGACATCGACACGGGCTTCAGCGGCCCACGCGGTAAGCTCTTCCCCATCGGCTCCTACGGACACACGGGCTGGACGGGCACGAGCATTTGGATAGACCCGTTCTCGAAGACCTTCCTGATTTTCCTCTCGAACCGGAACCACCCGACCGAGGCCGGCAGCGTCGGTGTGTTGCGCGCGAAGCTCGGCACGCTCGCAGCGGAGGCGGTGCGGAACTTCAACTTTGCTTACGTTCCCGGCGCACTGGCTCCGCGCGAAGACGCCGCCACGTCAGGCCGCGTGCGCCCGAGTGCCGCGCCCGTGGACACCGCCGCACCCGTGCTCAACGGCATTGATGTGCTGGCGAAGAACAAGTTCGCGCAACTCAAAGGCCTCAAGCTCGGCCTCATCACGAACCACACCGGCCAGGACCGCGCGCGTAACGCGACGATTGACCTGCTGCACAAAGCGCCCGGCGTCGCGCTCGTCGCGCTGTTCAGCCCTGAGCACGGCATTCGCGGCGCGCTCGATGAGAAGGTCTCCGACTCGAAGGACGAACAGACGGGCCTGCCGGTCTTCAGCCTCTACGGCGTCCGCCGCACGCCCACGCCGGAGCAGCTCGCGGGGCTGGACGCGCTCGTGTTCGACATCCAGGACATCGGCTGCCGCTTCTACACGTATCCGGCCACGTTGATTAACTGCATGGAGGCGGCGGCCAAGGCGAAGAAGAAGTTCATCGTGCTCGACCGTGCGAATCCCATCGGCGGCAACGCGATGGAAGGGCCGTTGCTCGTCGGCACGAACTCGTTCGTCGCGTGGCACAAGGTGCCGTTGCGCCACGGGATGACGCTCGGCGAAGTCGCTCGGATGGTGAACGCCGAGCGCGGCTTCGGCGCGGACCTGACGGTGATTCCCGTCGAAGGCTGGTCGCGCTCGCAGTGGTTCGATGAGTTCGGCCAGCCGTGGACGAACCCGTCGCCGAACATGCGGAGCCTGGCGGCGGCGGCGCTTTATCCCGGCGTCGGCTTGCTGGAGAGCGCCCTCAGCGTCGGGCGCGGGACGGACACGCCGTTCGAGGTCGTGGGTGCGCCGTATGTGACCAACGACGTGCGGTTCGCCGCCGAGCTGAACCGCGCCGGCCTGCCCGGCGTCCGCTTCCACGCGGTGCGCTTCACGCCGACTTACAGCACGTTCAAGGACAAGCCCTGTGGCGGCGCGCGCATCGTCATCACCGACCGCGACGCGCTCAACGCCGTGGACGTGGGCCTGACCATCGCGGTCACGATGCAGCGGCTCTATGGAACGAACTTCGCCGCTGACAAGATGCAGGTGCTGTTGCGCGAGCCGACGGTGCTGGCGGGCATCAAGAGCGGGAAGACGGCGGCGGAATTGAAGACCAGTTGGGCGGCGGACTTGGAGGCGTTCAAGAAACGGAGAGAGCCGTTTCTGATTTACCGTTGAACTGAGAGAAATCGTTCACCGGCACTGACTGGCACTCACTCGAGTGAAAGGGCGTTGAAGCAAAATACTCAGGTAACTCACGCAAAGGACGCGAAGGACGCAACGGGGGCGCATCACAGTTACGGTCAGGGTGTGTTGAGGGCAATCACCTTGGTCACGAAGCGCGTCGGCTCCTTGCCGCCCGCCTTTACGCCGACGCTGGCAATCCACACGTCGCCCCGGCCCAGCATCACGCCCACGCTGTTGCCCCACAGGTGCGTCGTCGCGCAGGCATCGATCTGTTTCACATACTCCGCCGTGAAGATCGCGGCGTAGTCCCGCTTCAGCGCAGCGGCGTTGGCGAACTTCCGCCGGTTGCCGCCCACCGTGATGGAGATCGGGTAGGACACCATGCCGGCCACGGTCTCCATGTCGCGCTTCAGCACAGCGGCCCGGAAGCGCCGGGCGAACTCCTCCACCGCTGCATCATTCTCAAAGCCGGAGTTGGCGTAGCGGTTTTCTCCCGGCCGCCGAGTCCAGATATGCTCCAACGATACCTCGAACGGACGTTTGCCGGAGCCGTCGGTGCGCTGCCAGGTGCCGACGAGCACTTCACGCTGAAGCTGGTTCGTGCCGGAGTAGCGCCCTTGGGGATCGCGGGTGGGAAATTCTCCGGAAAACCTCGCGGTCACTTTGCCGTCAGCGCCGAACTCCCGCAGCGTCACCAGCCGGTTGCTCCGTTCGCCAGCGAGCCGGATGTCCTCCCCATACTTGTTGTAGAAGTAGGTGCCTTCCACGGTGCGACCGTCGGCGCTGAACGTCAGCCCCATGCCGATGCGAAGGCCGTCTCCAAGCGTGCCGGTGTATTCGTAAACCTCGGTGTCTGCGACGGGCGCGGACGGCTGCGCGGCAAGCAGTCGCAGAGTGGTGAGCGCGAGGCAGCTCAGAAACCACACGGCCTGGGCCCAGCAGTGATTGACCGGCCGCGCCCTGCTCATACGTTGCGCCGCCACCCCGCGATGAACATCCCGCCGCCGCCGGTTTTGTGCGGCCACAAGAGTTGTTGCGGCTGGGCCGGCTCGTGGGAGTGAAAGGGATTGGCCAGCGGCAAGGGCGTGAACTCGGGGTGCGCGGCTTGGAAGGCGGCGGCCACTTCCACGGTCTCGGCGCGGGTCAGGGTGCAGACGGAGTAAATCAATTTGCCGCCGGGCTTCACGGCGGGGGCGGCGTGGTGCAGAAGTTGCGCCTGCACGACGGCGAGTTCGCGCGCGTCTTCGGGCGTCGCGGTCCAGCGGGCGTGCGGGTTGCGCTGCCAGGTGCCGAGGCCAGTGCAGGGCGCGTCCACGAGCACGCCATCGAAACGCGTTTTGGTCGGGAGTTTTGTGCCGCCTTCCCACTGCGCGGCCCGGTAGTTGAAACACTTCGCGCGGGCGGTGCGGAGCTTGAGTTTCTTCAACCGCCACTCGGCGCGGTCGCTGGCCCAAATCATCCCTTTGCCCTGCATCTGCACGGAGAGATGCAGCGTCTTGCCGCCCTCGCCAGCGCACGCGTCCCACCACGTCTCGCCCGGCTTCGCACCGCAGGCCATGCCGACGGCTTGGGAGGCCACGTCTTGGATCTCGAACTCGCCCGCGTGGAACTCGGGGCGGCGGAAGAGGTCTTCCTCGCCGAAGTAGGCGAGCGCGTCGGGCAACGGGCTGGTGCGGTTGTGGCCGAGGACTTGCGCGAGGGCTTGGAGGCGACCGGGCTTCACGCGGAGCCAGAGCGTCGGCTCGGCTTGGATGGTGCGCAGCCACGCGGCGCTGACGGGCACGGCGTCGTTCACCCACGCGGGCAACGTGTGCGCGAGTAGGTCGGTGTCGCGGAAGGTCTGCGGGTGCATGGCGAACTCGGCGGTGCGTTCGAGCGCGCTGCGGATTTGGGATTCGAGCTTGAGCGAAGTATCGAGCCAGCCGAGCCAGCGGAAGTAGGCGAAGACGGCTTGGCTCGTTTGCGCGGCGTCTTCGTTGGAGAGTCGGCCGGCGTCGCGCAAGTGCTGGCGCAGCAGCGTATCAGCAGGGCGCTCGCGCGAGGCCTGCTCGACGATGGTGGTGGCGAGCTTGAGCCAGCGCAGCGGGTCGCGGGGCGGCAGAGATGGGTCCGCGAAGTCCGCCGGGTCAGGGCGGGCTTTACGAATCGGGCGATAGGCGGGCAGCAGACGGGACGACGGCACAACGTTCCGTAGCACGGCCAAGCGGATGGGAGCAAGCGCGGTGGTGGTGGCAGGCGTCCTCGCCTGCCGTGGAGGGAGGCAGCTTGCCGACCGGACTGGGGCGGTGGAGGCGCGAAGGTTTGCGACTTGCTTCATGCCGATTCCGCCGGGCGGGACGCCCGGCTCTACGGCAGGGGAGGGCGCTTGCCGCCAGAAACGAGAAACAGCTTGCGTGTTTCCTCGGGCCGGTGTTTCTCCCGGCGAAGCTTTCACCATGAAAACCACGTTGCCGCCGAACCCGTTCAAACAAGCCCTCCGCGCGGGTCGTCCGCAAATCGGACTGTGGAGCAGTCTGTGCAGTAGCCTCACGATGGAAGTCATCGCGGGCGCGGGCTTCGACTGGCTGCTGATTGACACCGAGCACGCGCCGAACGAGCTGCCCGCCGTCTTCAACCACTTGCAGGCGTGCGTGGGCGGCACCGCGTCGCCCGTGGTGCGCGTGGCGTGGAACGACGCGGTTCTCTTCAAGCGCTTGCTCGACATCGGCACGCAAAACTTCCTCGTGCCCTGGGTGCAGAACGCGGACGAGGCCCGCGCCGCCGTGCGCGCGGTGCGCTATCCGCCGCAGGGGTTGCGCGGCGTCGCCGTCACGCACCGCGCGAACCAGTGGGGCCGGGTAACGGACTACTATCAGCGCGCGAACGACGAGGTCTGCGTGCTGGTGCAGCTCGAGACGCGCGCGGCGCTGGAGCAGATTGAAGCCATCGGCGCGGTGGACGGCGTGGACGGGCTCTTCATCGGCCCGAGCGACTTGGCGGCGGACATGGGCCACCTCGGCAACAACCGGCATCCCGATGTGAAGGCACTCATTGAGGAGGCCGTGCCGCGCATCCTGAAGACCGGCAAGGCGGCGGGCATCCTCGCGCCAGTCGAAGAGGACGCGAAGCACTGGTTAAAGCTGGGCTGCACGTATGTGGCGGTGGGTTCGGATTTGGGCATCCTCGCGCGCGGCACGGAGGCGTTGGCGGCGAAGTTTAAGGCGTGAACATTCCCGCCGAACAACTCTCCGCCCAAGCCGCCGCCATCCTCCGCGCTTGGGGGCTCGATGACGACAGCATCGCGGCCACGGTGGAGGTGATGCTTTACGCGGACTTGCGCGGCATCGAGTCACACGGGGTTTCCACGCTCACGCTCTACGACGAGTTTCGGCGCTCGGGCAAGCTCACGCTGCGCCCGCAGGTGCGCGTGGTGCGCGAGACGCCGGTCACGGCGCTCGTGGATGGCGACGGCGGCCTCGGCCACCTGCCCTCGCAGCTCGCGATGCGGCTGGCGTGCGACAAGGCCGCGAAGTGCGGCGTGGGCGTCGTCTCCGTGCGGAACTCGAACCACTTCGGCGCCGCGGGGGCTTACGCGATGATGGCGGCGGAGCGGGGTTTGATTGGCTTCGTGACGTGCGCGACGTGGCGGCCGGGCATCGTGCCGACGTTTGGGGCGGACGCGATGCTGGGCACGAACCCGATTGCCTTCGCCGCGCCGGGCAAGGCCGGTCCGCCCTTCTGCTTGGACATGGCCACGAGCACGGTGGCCTTCAACAAGGTGAAGCTGGCCGCGTGGCATGGGAAGGAACTGCGGCCCGGCTGGGCGATGGACGCGACGGGCCAGCCGCTGACGGACGCGGCGGCGGCGGTGAAGAACATCCGGCTCACGCCGCTGGGCGGGCTGCCGGAGATGAGCAGCCACAAGGGCTACGGGCTGGCGACGATGGTGGAGGTGTTGTCCACGACCTTGAGCGGTTCGTTCTTCGCGGCGACGCGTCCGCAGGAACATCCCGACGCGCCCCGGCACAACGTCGGCCATTTCTTCCTCGCGCTGGACCCGAAGGCGTTCACGGATGAAGGCGAGTTCGAGTCGGGACTTGATGCCATGCTGGCCGCACTGCGGGGGACGCGGCGTGCGGACGAAAGCCAGGCGGTGCTGGTGGCGGGAGACCCGGAGCAGTCGGAACTCGCGGTTCGCACGCGCGACGGCATCCCGCTCTCGGAGGAACTGTGCCGGACGTTGCGCGGGCTGGGCGAGGCGGTCGGCGTGCCGTGGCTGTTGGACCGGTGATGGCCCGCAATCAGGTCAGGGGACTTGCGTGGCCTTGTGCGGCATCCGCTCGGCGTTGCCGGCCCGGTCGGTGGCCTGGGCGAGGTAACGGCCGTCGGCCGGGGCCGCGAGCGTGATGATCCAGTCCGCGACCCCGGCGTGCTGCGTGGTGATGGTGGCGGGGCGGCCATTGACGGAGACGGTCGCGATCTCGCCGTTGTCGTGGGAAACCCCGCGCACGGTGCGTTGGCCACCCGAAGTCTGGATGCTCGTGATCAAGGTCGCGGGGGGCAGATCATCCACGGGCGCGAGGAGTTGCGGGAAGGCGATGCCCTTCGCCTCGGTCGCGCGCGCATCGGGTCCGGTCCAGCCCTCAATGCTGCGATAAGCGCCGCCCTCCGTGGCCTGTGGTGTCTGCACGCTCGCGACGCGCGTCACCGCCCCGGGAACCCCGCTGCCATGAAAGTAGTAACGGACGGGGTGCTCGGTCTTCTTCGTCCGGGGTCCGCCGCCAAAATCCACCACCCCGCCCCCGCGGGACTGGCTGTTGGTGAGGGTGACGCCCCGGAAGTGCGCTGCGAGGCCGGGCTTCGGCGCGATGGCCGTCAGCTGAATGAGCGGATCACTCTTCAGTGTGCAGTCGGCGAACGTGAGGCGGTCATAGGTGAAGTCCCCATACGGGAGGCTCCGTTCGTCATGGCCGCCGTTGAGCGGTTCGGCGGTCACGTTGTGGAGGGCGAGGTCGCGATACTCATGCACATCGTAGTCGGGGTGGTAGACGCCAAACACGGCGTCCTGCACGCGCAGGCCGTCGAGCAGGAAGCACCGCACGTTGGGCCGGATCACATAGTGCGATGCCCACGCGCGCAGGTGGCGGACGATGAAGGGATGCTCGCGGTCGCCGCGCACCGAGCCGGGTTCCTCGTCGCCGAAGCGGAAGTCGAAGAGTCCTTCGCTGTGGGATTCGTTGTCCTCAAAGCGGAGGAAGGGCAGCGTGCGGACGTCGCGCTCGACGACCTTCCCATCTGGGGAGCGCAGCCGGAGGACGGGGTCGAACTCGGGCGTCTTCGCGAGGTGAAAGTGGTAGCCATAGCGGTCGTTCTCGCACGCGACGTTGCGGGTGAAGGTGTTCCGCCCATTCGCCCACCAGAAGCCCGCGCCGTCGTTGGGATCGTAGGCGAGCACCTGTTTCGGCAAGGGCACGCTGCCGAAGGCCTGCACGGCGAGGTTGCGGTCCAGCACGTTCCACTGCTCGGTCCCGTCTTCGAGGAAGAAGCCGTGGCCGCGCGACTGGTAGCCGACGCAATCGCGGACGAGCAGGTGGTCGGTGCCGTGGATGGTGACCCAGCGGTTGTGGGAATCCCAGATGCTCGCGCCGAGCACGCCGCTGCCGCGCATGGTGTCGCGCACGAGGTGGAAGTGGATGGCGTATTTGCCGAGCACGCCGTCCTTGCCCAGGTGCCGGAACTCCGCGTAGCTGAGGCCGCCCGAGGAGTCGCGGTGATACATCGTGTGCCCGCGCACGCCGGCGGGTTCGGCGGACTCGATGACGATGTTGCGCGAGAGGTTGGCGACTTCACACCGCGTCAGGCCCTCGCCGTGGTGCGCCTGAAGGAGCGGACGATCCAAGGTGAGCACCGCGCCGGCGATGGCCGTGAGCACGCGCTCTTCTGTGCCCACCGGCTTCTGGCGGCCAAACGCCCGCTTCTGAAAGGTGGTGCCCGACTCAATCGGCTGCCACGCGCCCGTGGTGATGATGACGCGATCCCCGACGCGCCAGCCGGTCACGGGTTGCTCCACGGTCACGCGGAGGTCGCCGGCCTTGGCGGGCGCGGCGAGCTTCAGCCAGGTGCGGTCCATCGGCGCGCCATGCGCGTCCCAGCGCCCGCCGCACGCGATGATGGCGGGCAGGGTTTCCGGGTTCGTGCCTTTGAAATGACGCAGCCGGATGGTGGCCTTCACGCCCGCCGGGATGGGCGCGGCGAACGTGCCGATTTCAAGCACCGGTATGACCGTGCCAGCGGCGGGCGCGGGCGCGGCATCATGGCAGTCGAACCCGTCCTCGGTCGTGGTCTCGCCCGGTTCGATCTTGAGGAGGCCGACTTCGAGCAAGGTGGAGACCGTGCGCGAGAACGTGAGCTTCCCGGCGACGTGGAGCATCCGCAACGCGGCCGCCGATTCCACATCGTAGGTGACGACGTGTCCCGAGCGGACCTGCACAAAGTCCCCTGCGCGCGGTGGGCGTTCGCCGGCCCAAGTCCGGGCGTCCGACCAGTTGCCGCTCTGCGCCGTGCGGGCGTTGAAGACCACGGGTTCGGCGGCGAAGACCGCCGTGGTGAGGAGCAACAAGCCGAGGGGTAGAAAGTTTTTCATCGCGAGGAACCTGGTCACAGTGGGGGCGGAAGTGGTCTGGGAGCTGGCTCACCACGCGTCTCCGCCGGGCAGTGGGTCGTGTCACTTCGTCTTCTGCACGCCTAGCTCGATCCGGGTGTTGTTGTCGTCGCCCTCGCCGTAAATGGTGACGATCGCCCCTTCCTTGACGGTGGCCAAAACTTTCTCGGCGGCACCGACCAGCTTGAAGCTGCCGCCATCAATGCTTTCGAAAACCGGCAGGCCTTCGGGAAACTTGTTGAAGTGAAGCGTGCTGCCATAGCGTTTGAGGAACGCGTCGGGGAGGTCTTTGCCCATGATCATCAGCCGGTCATTCTTGAAGGCTATGAAGGTTCCCGTGACGCGTTCCTTTCTGGCACCAACGCGGATGAGGGCCTTGCCCTGGGTGACCATGACGTAGGCGTCGGCTTCCACTTTGCTCAGGCCTTCAGCCGTGCCCGATGGTTTGTATTCGCCGGCGGCGTGGTCCCAATGAACGACCTTGGTTTTGTCGGTGAGGTGGTTCCAGATGAGGATGCCGTGATTGCCCCGGAGGGTCAGTGTGCCGTTCTTAAAAGACACAAATCGGCCAAACCCATGCTGCTCTTTCTGGTCGGTTGCCGGTGGCGCCTCGGCCGCTATGAGCGTCGGCGATGCGACGCCCAGCAGGAGCAGGGCGAGGATGCAGGGCACGATGTGGTAGGTGCGGATGGGGTGGGATACGGATTTCAGTTTCATGAAGTGTTTGGTTGGTGTTTTCGGTTGAGGGACCAAGGCGGTGCGGACGCGGCGCAGGTCTGGATCACTTGCTCTTCGGCACACCGATCTCGATTCGGGTGATGTTGTCGTCGCCGGCGCCGTGAACGGTGAGAATGGTCCCTTCCTTGACGCTCGGCAAAGTCGTCGCGGGCGTGCCGACCAACTGGTAGTCGCCGCCATCGAGGCTTTCGTAAACGGGGACGTCGGCGGCGAATTTGCTGAAGTGAACCTGGTTGCCGTATTTCTTGACGTAACTTCCGCCTAGGTTGGAGGAGAGCAGCAGCAGTCGGTCATTCTTGAACGACACGAAGGTGCCGGTGGTGTGTCCCTTTCTCGCCCCGACGCGGATGAGCGCCCGGTTCCCGCCCACGATGATCCACGTTCCAGCGTCCACCTTGGCCAAGATTTCGGCGGTGCCCGACGGCTTATACTCGTTGGCGGCGTTGTCCCAGTGAACGACCGGCGTTTTCCCGGCGATTTCATGCCATACCAAGCCGCTGTAATTGCCCTTGAGCGTCAGCGTGCCGTCCTTAAAGGAGACGAACTTGCCATAGCCAGACTTGTCCTTCTGGTCGATCAGCGCCGGCGCTGGGGCCTCGGCCGCGACGAGCGCCCACGGCGTGATGCCGAGCAGGGCGAGCACGAGGCCACAGGTGAGGAAGGTCCGAAGAGAGGAAGGTCTGAGATGATGCATAGTGGATGGAGTTCGTTTGGGTGAAAAATGGGCGGCTACTTCTTTTGCCCGATTTCGATGCGGATGAAGCTGCCGTCTCCCGGCCCGTAGTAAACCTTGACCAGCGTGCCTTCCTTGAGCTTGGGCAAGATTGCGGCGGGAGTGCCGGCCAGCGTGTAATCGCCGCCATCAATGCTTTCAAACACCGGGACGTTCTCGGCGAACTTGGGATAGTTGAGCTGATTGCCATATTTCTTAGTGAAATTGCTCACGGGGAGATCTTTGCCGAGCAACAGGAGTCGGCCTTCCTTGAATGATACGAAGGTGCCCGTGACGTGGCCTTCTTTCGCCACCCCCACCCGGATGTGCGTCTGATTCTCAGCCACGAAGACCCAGGTTCCGGCCGCCACTTTGCTCAAGGCCTCGGCGGGGCTGGCGGGCTGGAAGTCACGGGTGGCGTTGTCCCACTGAAAGACTTGGGTGGTTTCGGCGATGTTGTTCCAGACCCGGCTGCTGCCACTGCCCTTGAGCGTCAGAGCGCCGTCCTTGAAGGAGACGAACGCGCCCCAGCCAGCCTGGCCGGACTTGACCTCCTGCGCTCGCGTCGCGCCCACCACGGTGAGCGCGGCGATCATGCTTCCCGCAGCCAAGCTCCACACCGGATGCGGACGGCGGTGCATGGCAATGGCGCGAATGCGCGAGCGCATCCCGGCGCGCTCGAAGATGCCGACGAAGGCCAGGCTCAGGCCCGAGTTGGACTCCGAGTTTTGCAGCTTCAGCAAGGCATGGCCGTAGTCAGCCCGGCGGTCCTCCGCATCGGCTCCGAGCACTTGGGCATCGCACGCCGTCTCGCGGTCCGCCCTCATGCGCGCGAAGGCCAGCCAGAGCAGTGGATTAAACCAGTGCAAGGCCTGGAGCACGCACAGCAGCCAGTTCAACGGTAAGTCGTGGCGCTTGAGATGGGTGAGCTCGTGCAGCAAGACCATGCGCGCCTCATTGGCGGAAAATCCCTCGGGGAAGCTCGCCGGCAGCAACAGCACCGGACGCAGCAATCCCGCCACGGCCGGGCTGTCCACGGCGGAGGACATGATCACTTGGGGCACGCGTTTCACGCCAAGTTGCTGCGCGACCCGGGCCACCGACTCGTTGTTCGCGTTGCTGGTCGCCACCGCTCCACGCGTGATCCGGCGCAGGCTCCGCCGATAGCCAACCCCACCGACGACGAGCACGCCGCAAGCGCCCAGCAGCCATGCGCCAAAGAGGAATTGCAGTCCGCTCGGCTGCCGCGATGCGGCTTGTGCCACTGTCGGGATTTCGACCTTCGATTCCGACATCACGGTGGACTGCGACCCGGCCAGGTTGCTGCCCGACTCTGTGAGGAAGCTATTCTCCACGCTGAAGCGGCTCGCGGGCAGCATCGGTGCCAGAAGCACCAGCACCACCGGCAGCCACAAAGCATGACGCCATCGCGCGGGTAGCCAGCGACTGAGGACGAACTGCAGCCCCAGCACCACGAGGGCGAGCACCGATGCCCGCAGGCTGGTGGCGAGCAGCCATTGGAAGAAGCTTTCGAGTGGGTTCATGGCGTGACGGGATGGTTAATTCAGCTTTGGTTCTTCAGCGATTGATCGAGCATCCTTTTCAGCTCGCGCACTTCCTCCGGCGTAAGCTGGGCATTCTGCGCGAAGTGGACGAGCAGCGGTTTCGAAGCCCCGCGAAAGACTCGTTGCATGAAGGACTCGCTCTCCGCGCCCACACACGCCTCGCGCTGCACCGCCGGGGAGAAGACCCGGGTGCCGCTAGCGTTCTCGTCCTTCTTCAGCGCGCCCTTCTCCACCAGTCGCGTGAGCAGCGTGCGAACCGTGTTCTCCGCCCAGTTCGTGGTGGGGCGCAGGCTTTTGGTGATCTCCGACGCGGTCTGAGGAGCACCTTGCCAGAGCGCCTCCATCACGACCCATTCGGACTCGGAAATATCAGGTGGCTGCATCACCCGGAAGGAACTACTACACCTGTAGTGACTGCGTCAACTACGGATGTAGTGATTCCGTTCGTAGAGCGAACCTCCATGACAGGGCTGGCTGAAGTTCATAACTCAGCATCCAGTGGGTTATCGGCGAATGGAGGTGACGAGCCGGAGTAGAGGAGTCGTGGCTGTCGGGCCGGTGACGCAGCCTAGTCCGCAAACGCCTTGTGAAACCAGACCTCCGTTCTAGCATCCCGGCGTGTATCCGCTCCTCGCCCACATGGCTGTGAACCTCCGGCATCGCGTCTCGCTGCCGACAGCTGCGGGCGTGCTCGTGGCGGTGTCCGGCGGCATGGACTCGATGGTGTTGCTACGCGTGCTGCACACACTCGCGGCGGAGCACGGCGGGCGGTTGGTGGTGGCGCACTTCAACCATCGCCTGCGCGGTGCGGCCAGCGATGGGGATGCGCGGTTCGTGGCGCGAGTGGCGCGGGGGTTGGGGTTGGAATGCGTGGTGGAAGGCGGGGACGTGAAGGCGTTGGCCGAGGCACGCGGCTGGTCGGTGGAGATGGCCGCGCGCGAGTTGCGGCATGAGTTTCTCGCGCGGACAGCGAAGCGGTTGTTGCTGGACACCGTCGCGCTGGCGCATCACGCGGATGATCAGGTGGAACTATTTTTTCTGCGCCTGCTGCGCGGGGCCGGAGGCGGCTTGGCGGGAATGAAGTGGCGGAGCACTTCCCCGGCGGACAAGTCGGTGGCGCTCATTCGTCCGCTGCTCGACCAGCCGAAGGCGGAGCTGCTGGAGTTTGCGCGGGCGGAGAAGATTCGTTTCCGCGAAGACGCCTCGAACGCTTCGGTGGACATCCTGCGCAACCGCATCCGGCGCGAGTTGCTGCCGTTGCTGCGGACGCGTTACCAGCCCGGAGTGGAGCGCACGGTTCTGCGCACAATGGAAATTGTCGGCGACGAGGCGGAGTTCGTGCAAGCGACCGCGCGCGACTGGCTGCGCGTCAAGGCGCGGGTGGCCTTCGCGCGGTTGCCCGTCGCCGTGCAGCGCCAGTGTGTGTGTCTTGAGCTCACGCGGCTGAAGCTCGCCGCTGACTTCGAACTCGTGGAGCGTCTCCGGCTCCAGCCCGACGTGAAGCACTCGTGGCAGGACGGCTGGCTGCTGCGCGATGCAGCGTCCGGCAGTGTGTCGTTCGAGCGCTCAGTGACCGCCGCGCTGAACGTGGAGGCTCAAGTAATGGAAGTGCGTGGCACGCGCGGGGCCGAGTCCTTCGCCGGGGTGCAGGTGACATGGCGAATCCAAGCGCGCGGCGCGCGTTCCGTAGTTCGCGCGGCGCCGAACCGCGAGCGTTTCGACGCGGACCAAGTCGGCCCCCGCGTCCTGCTCCGGCACTGGCGGCCTGGCGACCGCTTCCAGCCAATCGGAATGACGCGACCAGCAAAGCTGCAAGACCTCTTCACCAACGCGAAGATTCCTGCGGCTGCCCGTCGGAGCTTGCTCGTGGCGGAGGCGGCGGATGGCCGTTTGTTCTGGGTGGAGGGCCTGCGGATCGCCGAACCGTTCAAGCTCACCGGGGCCACGCGCAAGCAGTTGGAGTGGCGGTGGAGCCGGGCGCGGAAACTATTTTAGGAATTTCGGATTGCTTTCGAATAGTGCCCCTGCCCCTTGCCGTCAACCCCTCAGTCGCGAATTACTTTTAACATATGAGCAATCAAAAACCCACTTGGTGCAACTCGGCCGACCACTCCTTTTACACTTCCCGCCGCAACTTCCTGCAGGTCGGCGCGCTCGGCACGCTAGGATTGACGCTCGGCGACGCATTCAAGGCGCAGGCTTACGAGGCGACGCCCTCCAAAGAAGGCAAGGCCAAGAACGTCATTAACATTTACCTGCCCGGCGGCATGGCGCATCAGGAGTCCTTCGACCCGAAGATGTATGCCCCCATCGAGTATCGCGGACCGATGGGCACCATTAAGACCAAGCTCGACGGCGTTTACTTCTCCGAGCTGATGAAGGAGACCGCGAAGATTGCCGACAAAATCACGGTCGTTCGCTCTATGACCCACGGCGAAGCCGCCCACGAGCGCGGCACGCACAACATGATGACCGGCGTCCGCCCCAGCCCCGCGCTGGAGTATCCGAGCTTCGGCTCCGTGGTTTCCCACGAGCTCGGACCCCGCAACAACCTTCCGCCCTACGTCGCGATTCCATCGATGACCGCGAATGGCGGCACGGGCTACCTCGGTTCGGCGTTCGCGCCGTTCAGCCTCGGCTCGGACCCGGCCAGCGCCGGCTTCAAGGTGCGCGACCTCAGCTTGCCCAACGGCATTGATGACAAGCGCTTCGCCACCCGCCGCTCGATGCGCGCCACGGTGGACGAGCACTTCTCCAAGCTGGAGAAAACCGACGCGCTCGACGGCATGGACACCTTCTATCAACGCGCTTACAGCCTCATCTCGTCGGAGAAGGCCCGCGAGGCGTTCGACATCGAGAAGGAATCCACCAAGCTCCGCGACGAATACGGTCGCAACACCGCCGGCCAGCGGATGCTGCTCGCCCGCCGCCTCGTGGAATCCGGCGTGCGTTTCGTCTCCATGACCTACGGCGGCTGGGACCATCACGACAACATCAAGCGCGCGATGGAAAACCAGATGCCGAACTTCGACCAGGCCTTCGCCCGACTCATCCGCGACCTTGACGAGCGCGGGATGCTCGACAACACCTTGGTTTACGTGACCTCCGAGTTCGGTCGCACGCCCAAGATTAACCAGACCGCTGGTCGTGACCACTGGCCCAAGGTTTTCTCCATCGTCATGGCGGGCGGTGGTGTCAAGCGCGGCTACGTCCACGGCTCCTCCGATGCCCAAGGCGCGGAACCGGAGAACGACCCGCTCACGGTCAGCGATTACTCGGCGACGGTTTACAACCTTATCGGCATTGACCCGGAGCGTCGCCTCATGTCACCCGGCGGCCGTCCGCAGGCCATCGTCCTTGATGGTCACGTCCAGAAGGACTTGCTCGCCTAAGCGCGCATGGGTCTGCGACTGACGAACTGATTACCGACGGGGCAATGTCCGGCACACGGCATTGCCCCGTTGTTCTTGAAACAGAGACGACCGACCGATTTCGCGCGACTAGGTTACTGAACACCGATTACTGAACACTGAACTTCCGCATGAACACCCGCACCCTCGCCCTCGCCCTCCTCGCCGCCTCCGCGCTTGTCGCCGGGGCCGTCGCTCCCACGCTGCAAAGCACCACGCCCAACGGGGTGCAACGCGGCACCGAGGTTGAGTTGAAGTTCAACGGCTCCCGACTTGCCGACGCCGAAGAAGTTCTCCTCTACGAACCGGGCGTGAAGGTGCTGGAACTGAAGGAAGTGAAGGACGGCTTCGTGCTCGCGCGCGTGAAGATTGAGGCCGACTGCCCGCTCGGCGAGCACAAGATTCGCATCCGCACCAAGACTGGCGTCTCCGACCTACGCACCTTCGTCGTCGGCGCTTATGCGCAGGTGGACGAGAAGGAGCCGAACACCACGCCGGACAAGGCCCAACCCGTCGCGATGAACTCGACCGTGCTCGGCACCATGACCAACGAGGACGTGGACTACTACTTGGTCGCCGCCAAGAAGGGCGAACCCATCTCGGTCGAGGTCGAGGGCATGCGCCTCGGTCGCACAATGTTTGACCCCTACGTCGCCATCCTCACCAAGAGCGGCAAGGTGCTCGCGAAGGCCGACGACACCGCACTCTTCATCCAGGACGCTTACGCCACCATCGTCGCCCCGGCGGACGGCGAGTATCTCATCGAGGTCCGCGAGACGAGCTACGGCGGTGCTGGCAACCCCTACCGCGTCCACATCGGCAGTTTCCCCCGGCCTAGCGCGGTGTTTCCGCCCGGCGGCAAGGCCGGCGAGTCGCTGGAAGTGAAGTTCATCGGCGACGCGTCGGGCGACATCGCGCAGACCTTCAGCCTCCCGCAGCCGGGTAAGTTCAAGTTCGGCGTGTTCGCTGAACGCAAGGGTCTCATCGCGCCGAGCTTTAACACCGTCCGGATCTCGCCCTTCGCGAACGTGCTGGAGAAGGAACCGAACGACGAGGTGAAACAGGTGGCGGTCGCACCCGGCGAACTGCCGCTCGCCTTCAACGGCATCATTGGCAAGAAGGGCGACGTGGACTGGTTCCGCTTCAACGCCAAGAAGGGCCAGACCTTCGACATCAACGTGTATGCCCGCCGCATCCGCTCGCAGCTCGACACCGTGCTCGCGGTCTGTGACGCCGACGGTAAGGTGCTCACCAGCAATGACGACAGTGGCGGCTCGGACAGCAAAGTGCGCTTCACGTTCCCGAAGGACGGCGAGTTCACCATCAAGATTACCGACCACCTCGGCAACGGCGGGCCGGACTGCACCTACCGCGTCGAGTTGACGGCGGTCGTGCCCGAAATCAGCACCTACATCGCGGACACGGGCCGTTACGACACGCAGACTCGCAAGTCCATCGTCGTTGCGCGCGGCAACCGCTTCGCCTCGCTGCAATCCGTCCGCCGCACCGACCTGCCGGGCGATTCCGGCGACCTCGAGTTCCTGATGGAGAACTTCCCTTCCGGCATCACGATGCAGGCCACCCCGGTGCCCCGCGACCAGACGACCTGGCCGGTGGTCTTCGAGGCTCGAGCCGATGCGCCCATCAGCGGCAAGCTCGCGGACCTCGCCGTCCGCACCGCCGCTGACGCGAAGACCCCTGCCAAGGGTGGCATCTGGCAGAACTACGACCTCGTGCAGAACGGCAACGACGGCATCTATTACCAGACTTGGACGGACAAGATTGCCGTCGCCGTCGTGGACGAACTGCCCTTCAAAATCAGCGTGCAGCCGCTCAAGGCTCCCCTCGTCCAGAGCGGTTCGCTCGACGTGACGATTGTCGTAGAGCGCAAGGAAGGCTTCGACGAACCCATCAAGGTCATCAACCTCTACAACCCGCCCGGCACCGGCAGCACCCCGGACATCACCATCCCGAAGGGTGAGAAGTCGGCCGTCTATAGCCTCAACGCCAATGGCAACGCAGCCACGAAGGGCTGGAAGATTGCCTTCTTGGCCTCGGCCACCATCGGC
Source organism: Klebsiella pneumoniae (assembly GCA_943330855.2). GTDB lineage: Bacteria > Verrucomicrobiota > Verrucomicrobiia > Limisphaerales > SXTU01 > SXTU01. Next base: position 9,489 of record CALQJI020000001.1, on the reverse strand, counting down.
GGCGGCACGGCTTACGCCTCCTCGCAGCTCACCGACCTCGAGGTCGCGCCCGCCTTCGTGAGCGGCAAGCTGGCGCAGACCAACACCATCGTCGGCACGCCGGTGAAGTATATCTGTGCGCTCGACCAGAAGACGGCCTTCGAGGGCCGCGCGGAGGTCAAGCTCATGGGGCTGCCTTCCGGTGTTACCGCCGAGGCCAAGTCCATCACGAAGGACGACAAGGAAATTGTCTTCGACATTATCACCGCCACCAACGCGGTGAAGGGCATGCACCGCACCGTCTTCGTGGCAATGAACATGAAGGTCAACGGCCAGCAAATCACGCAGTCCTTCGCCAGCGGCGGCGCGCTCCGCATTGACCCCACCCGCCAGCAACTCGCCGAAGCGAAGCCGGAAACCAAGCCCGCTGCCAAGACGCCGTCCAAGTCCGGCAAGAAGTGAAGGACCGACTAATTACTAATCACTCTTCTATGAGAACCCTCTTCACCGCCCTCACGCTGGCCCTCCCGCTCGCCGCCCTCGCCGCCCCGTCGCTCGTGGAGGTCCGCGTTGTGCCGCCAGACATCAACCTCTCCTCGAAGCAGGACTCGCAGAGCGTCATCGTGCAGGCCGTTTACTCGGACAGCACCACGCGCGACGTGACCGCGCAGGCGCAGTTCAGCCTCGCGGACAAGACCCTCGCCCGCCTCGAAAAGTCGGTGGTCCACCCCGTCGCCGACGGCAAGACCGAGCTCACGGTGAAGTTCGACACCAAGACGCTCACGCTGCCGGTGAAGGTTGAAAAATCTGCGGTCCCGCTCGCCATCAGCTTCAGTCTCGATGTGATGCCCGTCTTCACGAAGGCCGGCTGCAACACCGGCTCGTGCCACGGCTCGGCGCGCGGCAAGGACGGCTTCCATCTCTCGCTCTTTGGCTACGACCACGAGGGCGATTACGGCAAGGTCACGCGTCAGATGATGGGCCGGCGCATCAACCTCGCGCTGCCCGAGGAAAGCCTCCTGCTCACCAAGTCCACCGGCGCGGTTCAGCACACGGGCGGCAAGCTCATCGAGCCGAAGGACGACCTTTACCAGACCATCGTGAAGTGGCTGGAAGCCGGCGCGCCCGCCGATGCGAAGGACACCGCTTACGTCACCGGCGTCGAGATCTTCCCCGTGCAGGCCGTGCTCGAAGGCTCCGGCGCGACGCAGCAGTTCACCGTGCGCGCGAAGTATTCCGACGGTTCCGACCGCGACGTGACCAAGATTGCCAGCTTCGTCAGCAACAACGACGTGAGCGCAAAGGTCACCAAGACCGGCCTCGTCACCGCCGACAAGCGCGGCGAGGCGTTCGTGATGGCGCGCTTTGATGCCTTCACCGTGGGCGCGCAGATTTTGGCGATTCCTAAGGAGTCGGGTTTCAGCTTCCCGCAGGTCGCAGAGCACAACTACATCGACACGCTCGTCCACACGAAGCTGAAGAAGATTCGCATCACGCCCAGCGATACGACCGACGACGCGACCTTCCTCCGCCGCGTGACACTCGACATCACCGGCCTCACGCCCTCGGCCGAGGATGTGCGCGCGTTCCTGGCGGACAAGAATTCGAAGAAGCGCGACAAGAAGGTGGACGAGTTGCTGGAGCGCCCGGAGTTCACTGAGCTGTGGGTGATGAAGTTCGCCGAGTTGCTGCAAATCCGCACCGACAACAACCAGTTCCAATACAAGTCCGCGCTTCAATATTACGACTGGCTCAAGGACCAGTTTGCCCGGAATGTCCCGATGGACAAGCTCACGCAGGAGTTGCTCACGGCCAAGGGTGGAACCTTCGCCAACCCGGCGGCGAACTTCTACAAGGTCGAGACCGACGTGTTGAAACTCTCCGAGAACGTCGCGCAGGTCTTCATGGGCATGAGGATGCAGTGCGCGCAGTGCCACAACCATCCCTTCGACCGCTGGACGATGAACGACTACTACGGCTTTGCTGCGTTCTTCGCACAGGTGGGCCGCAAGACCGGCGAGGACCAGCGCGAGACCGTTGTCTTCGACCGTGGCAATGGCGGCGTCCGCCACCCCGTCGGTAACCGCGACATTCCGCCGAAGTTCCTCGGCATGGACGGCGGCAAACCCGCCGAGGGCCAGGATCGCCGAGAGGTCATGGCCAAATGGCTGGCCTCGCCGCAGAACCCGTTCTTCGCAAAGAATCTCGCGAACATCGTCTGGGCGCATTTCTTGGGGAAGGGCATCGTGGAACCCGTGGACGACGTGCGCATCAGCAACCCGCCCTCGAACCCCGAACTGCTCGACGAGTTGGGCAAACGGTTCACCGACTCAAACTACAACTTCAAGAAGCTCGTGCGCGACATCTGCGCCAGCCGCACTTACCAACTCACGCCCAAGTCCAACGAGTTGAACGCCGAGGACACGCGCAACTTCGCCAAAGGCACCATCCGCCGCCTCCGCGCCGAAGTGCTGCTGGATGTCATCCACCAAGTCACGGTCACGAAGGAAAAATTCCGTGGGCTTCCGGCCGGTTCCCGCGCCGTGGAAATCGTGGACGGTCGCACGACCTCCTATTTCCTCACGACCTTCGGCCGCGCAAACCGCGACACCGTCTGCTCCTGCGAGGTGAAGATGGAGCCGAACCTCTCGCAGGCGCTCCACCTACTCAACGGCGACACGGTCAACAACAAGATTGTGAGCGGCGGGTTGGTCGCCTCACTGACCAAGGAAGGCAAGACGCCGGAGCAAATCATCGAGGAGTTCTACTGGCGCAGCCTCGCCCGCCCGCCGACGCAGACCGAGCAGACCAAGCTGGCGACTTACTTCGCCGAAGCGAAGACACCGGCCGACAAGGCGGTCGTATTGAACGATGTCTTCTGGGCCGTCTTGAACTCGAAGGAGTTCATCTTCAATCACTGAGCGAATGTCGCGGTTCTTTTCGAAGTTCTCTGGTCCGGCTTTGGCTTGGGGACGCGCTGCTGCGGTATCCGGCACGTTGGCTGGTTTGATTTTCATGTTGAGTGCGCGGACCTCCTTGAGGCAGTTCGCAGAGCGCGGAGAAGGTGGACGGAATGTTGTGAACGACTCCTCGTTGCTTTCATGGTCGTCTGTTCCTGACGGACTAGCCATTTGCTACTTTGTGTGTGGAACGGTCGCCCTTTTTCACCATTTTCGGAATGGTGTGCCAATCACCAACACAGACCCGCCTGCGCCACTGAACACTGAACACTGAAGACTTTCCCGCCATGAACCGCCTCCTCCTCGCCGCAACCGTCCTTGCCCTTCCGCTCGCCGCATCCGCTCAGAAAGTCACCTTCGACGAGCACATCCTCCCGCTCTTCAAGAACCAGTGCCTCAAGTGCCACAGCTCCGACAAGCCCAAGGCCGACGTGGACCTCTCCACCTATGGCGCGACCATGAAAGGCGGCAGCTCCGGCCTCATCGTCACCGGCGGCGACCCCGACGGCTCCATCCTCTACAAAGTCACTACGCACGCGGCCGAGCCGACCATGCCGCCAAAGAACAAGCTGGCCGACAAGGAACTGGACCTCATCAAGAAGTGGATTGCCGGCGGCCTGCTCGAAAACTCCGGCAGCAAGGCCATCGTCGTCAACCGCCCCAAGATTGACATGACCATGACCGGCGCGGCCTTCGCCAAGCCCGAGGGAGCGCCCCCGATGCCAGGCGATATGCTATTGGAGCCGGTCCTCCGCACCGTGCGCACCAGCGCCAGCACCGGGTTGGCCGCCAGCCCGTGGGCGCCGCTCGTCGCGATGGGTGGGCAGAAGCAGATTCTCCTCTACAACACCGACACGCTCCAACTCGCGGGCGTGCTGCCGTTCCCCGAGGGTTTCCCTCACGACGTAAAGTTCAGCCGCAATGGCAAACTACTCATTGCCAGCGGCGGGCGCGGCGCGAACAAAGGTCTCGCCGCCGTGTGGGACATCACCACCGGCGAACGCATTCTCACGGCGGGCGACGAGCAGGATGTTCCCCTCGCAGGCGATATTTCGTCGAACCAGAAATGGATAGCTCTCGGCGGGCCGGACCGGCTGGTGAAGATTTACGCGACGGCCACCGGTGAGCAATTGCACAAGATGAAGAAGCACACCGACTGGGTGCTGGCTGCGGAGTTCAACCACAACAGCACGTTCCTCGCGACTGGCGACCGCAACGGCGGCGTGCTCGTGTGGGATCCCGAGGCTGGCCAGGAAGTGCAGAGCTTCACCGGCCACCGCGCCGCCATCACCGCCCTCACTTGGCGCACGCCCGACCTGCTGGTTTCCGCGAGCGAAGACGGCACGGTGAAGACGTGGAGTGTGAAGGAAGGCGCGCAAGTCAAGACCGCCGCCGCCCACAACAGCGCGGTCAGCGTCAGCGTCACCGTGGACGGCCTCATGGTCACCGCGGGCCGGGACAAGACCATTTCGCTCTGGGACAAGGAAGGCGCCAAGGGCAAGACCTTCACCATCACCAACGATATCCCCGTCCGCGCCACCCTCACGCACGACGGCAAACGCGTCATCGCCACCGACTGGACCGGCCGCGTATATGCGTGGGACGCCGCCGACGGCAAGGAATTGACCGGCCTCTCGTTGAACCCTCCCAGCATCGCCGAGCAGCAGCAGTTCGTGGGCAAACGCATCACCGATCTGGAGACCGAGTTGCCCAAGCTGCACGCGAAGCTCGCCGAGGCCAGCGTGACCACCGTCAAGGCGAAGGCCGACGTGGAGGTTGCCAAGGATGCCAATGCCAAGCGTCCTCTCAATCTCGCCGCCGAGGTTGCGGCAAAGAAACAGGATGAAGCCAAGGCCGCAATCGAGAGTGCCGAAGCCGCGCTCAAGCTCGCCAAGTCCAGCGTGGACCGACTGAAGCTCGGGGCCTTCTACGCCCAAGTCTGGCGCGCGAAGGAAGACTTCACCGCAAAGAAGGACGAGCACAAGCGCCTGCTCGCGCAGGTCGAGACCGCCAACGCCGACATCAAGCAGGCCGAGGCCGACATCAAGGCCGCGAAGAAGCTCAAGACCACGACCAAGGAAGAGAAGGACAAGCTCGCCAAGCGCATCAAGGATTTGGAGAAGAGCATCACCGACAATAAGAAGCTCGCCTCCACCTCGAAGTCCACCGCCGAGAAGATGACCAAGCCCCTCACCCTCGAGGAGAAGAAGCTGCAAGCCCTCACCTCGGACTATCAAAAATTGAAGGCAGCGTCCGTCGCCACCTCGGTTAAGTCCGCCAAGCTCTGAGCGTTTTGCTCCTTCTGAGCACCGACATCAAAGCGCGGGCGTCCTACCCGCAGAACACGCGCGAAGACTGAGGGCTGCGAACTGCCACGGCATCTCACGAATCACCCGCTGCGGCCTCGAAGGCCGCCCTCCGGGGGGACGGAGCTGGTGCTCGCCCGTCCGTGCTACATCAACGCGTTCCGGCTCGCCGGGAAGATGGAGGCGATGCGTCCGCCGCGCTCGACGAACTCCCGGTTGCGCGCGATGACTTTCGGCTCCGCCTCAGGACTGACTGCGAGTAGGCACAGCTTGATGTTTTCCGTGAGCAAGCTGGCCGAACCGCGGATCGGCAGGCGTGCGCCGGGCAGGAAGTGGTTTTGTTTATGCGGGTTGTCGTCCGCGAGGAACTCGATGAACTCCGCCAGCCCGAGCAGGTGAATCCACGTGCAGGCCAGATGCCCCGCGCCGAGCACCGCGACCTTGCCATGTCGCGCGCGGAAGTCGGTCAGGAAGCCGCGGAGTTCGTCGCGGCGGACGGATAGCGAATTGGCGAACGCCCGAGCCCGAGCCTGCTCGGACGCGAAAGTTTCTCTCGTCATCGTGGTGGGCGGCGCACTCGCGTCTGTCCGTGTCACGCCGACGAGACAGTTCTCGAATGGATACGGATGAATCGCGAAGTTCACGAGGGCCGCGCCGCCCGTGGCGACCGTGCTCTGAAAAGTCGCCGGGGTGAAATAAACCGTGTGCTCCTCCCACAGCGTCGTGATGTCTTTCAGGTCAAACGCGAGTGTGCAATCGGGAACCTCGAAGACCACGTAGCCGCCGGGCTTGGCCAGCGACCGCACTGCTGCGATGAAGCCACGCAAGTCGTGTGCGTGCTCCAGAATGTGCCGGGCGATGACCAAGTCCGCGTGGCCGCGCTGCGCGGTTATCGCGCTTGCCCTTACCCCATCGAGTCGCGCTTGGATGGACTCGACGCCGCAGCCCTTCCTCGTGATCCCCAAGTCGCGTTCCATATCCAGCCGCCACGTGGTAAAGCCGCGCTGCTGCATCCGCGCCACGAGCGTGTCGTCCTTGAAACTCACGCCAACGCACACCGCACCGGGCCTCAATCCGGGCAGCCCTGCCAGCGTTTCCGCCACGGCGTCCAAGTGGCCTTCCGGCTCGTTGTAGGCAATCCAGTCCACCGCCGGCACGAGTTCCGCCGCAGGCACAGGGTCGAGCGTCTGCACCAGTCCGCACGCGCCGCATTGGCCGATGACCATCGGGTGCGTGAACTCGGGCGCGTCCGCCGCCGTGAGGTAGCGATTGCAGATGGGATGCGGGCCGAAATCACGGAGCAGCTCCACTGCTGCAGCCTGGCAAGAAGGACAGTTTCTCATAATGAAATCAGGTGGCAGCACGGCGTTGGGCTTCCACTGTCAGGCGGATGCCATCGGCCAAATTCGTGAACTCCAAGTCGGGCAGGAGCGCACGCAATTGCGAGTTGTTGAACCCGTGATCCGCCTTGCCCTTCGAGCGCGGGCGTTGCGTCGTCGGCTGGCGTAATGGCACGCAACGCTCCACTGCGGCAAGTGCGTCCAGATAGTTGTGACTGCGTCCGCTCGCGAGATTCAGCACGCCGGTGCAGTCGTGGAAGGCCAAGTCTCCGAGCGCGCACACCGCGTCCGCTACGTAGTTGAACTCGCGCAACTCAGTGCCGTCGCCCCACAGCACGATGGGTTCACTGCGCAGCGCGGACTTGATGAAGCCGGTCGGACCGTAGCCAGCTTGATCGCCGGGGCCATAAATCAACGGTGGCCGCACACACAGCAAGGACGTGCGTCCGTTTTGCTCTGCCGCCTTCCGCAGGAGCAGCTCGGAGGCGAGCTTCGCCATGCCGTAATAGGATGTGGCGCGCGGCGCAGTCAATTCGGTGATGTGCGTGTCCGTCGTCTCCTCGCCATAGACCGCCGCAGAGCTGAGATAGATGAACCGCGCGACGGGGTGCTGTGCCAGAACTCGGGAGAGGTTCTCTGCGATTCTCAGGTTCGCCGTGAAGCTGTCGAGGTTGTCGCCCAACTGCCGTTTGATGGCGGCCAACGAGATGACAGCCGTGTCGAGCGTGAACAGACGCGCGAGGCTGTTGGCTTGTTCCTCGACTGTGAGGTCCAATGTGGGAAGTGCGTGCCCAACGATCTCCGTGTCAGGCGCAATCAGCTTGAGCCGCTCGCAGAGGTGGCTGCCGATGAAGCCCCCGCTGCCTAGCACAACGATGCGGCTGAAACCAACCTGTCTCCCGGTGTTGGCGTGCTGACTCATCCGAGGTTCACGCGGCGGGCGGCTCTTCCATCCAGACGATGCAGCGGCCAGCGGCACGGCCCTGCTTGAGGTCGGCGATGGCTTCGTTGATGTCGTCGAGGCGGTAGCGCTTGCTCACGAGGCCATCGAACTTGAGCTTACCGGCCTCGTGCAGCCGGACGAGTTTTGGAATGTCCACCTCTGGACGACAGCCACCGCCCTCCGAACCCGTGAGCAGCTTTTGGAAATGCAGCGGCAAGGTGTAAATGCTGGGCTTCCGCGCGCTCTTGGCCGGGACGCCGACGAGAATCACTCGGCCCTGCGATGCGGTCATCTCGTAGGCCTGCTCGATGAGGTCAGCGAGCCCGGTGTTTTCAATCGCCACATCCGCGCCCGCAGTGCCGACGATCTTGCGAACCTCCTCGACGAGGTTTAGCCCGCGGGAATTGATGGTGTGCGTCGCGCCGAACTTCTTGGCCAGCTCCAGTTTGTGATCGTGCAAGTCCACGCCGATGATCGGATGCGCGCCGACCATCGCGGCGAACTGCACGAGGTTCAGCCCCACGCCACCGGTGCCGAGGATGACGATGCTCTCGCCGATGCCGAGCTTCGCGTTGTTGTTCAGCACTCCCATCGCAGTGGTCGCCGCGCAGCCAAAGAGGGCGCCCGCCTCGGCATCGAAATCTGCCGGGATGCGGGTGAGGCGATTCTCGGAGACAACGGAATACTCGCTGAACGTCGTCACCCAGCCGGAGTTGATGTGCGGGAAACGCTTCGATGTGTAAGTCGCCGCTGGCCCTTGCAAGCCCACGCCCTTGCGCCAGTGGCAGACGACACGGTCACCGGGTTTCACGCTCGACACGCCTTCACCAGCCTCCTGCACGGTGGCGGTTGCCTCGTGGCCGAGCAGGTGCGGGAGAAATTTATCCGGCCCCTTCGCGCCCTCGATCTCGTTGATTTGCGCGCCGCAGATGCCGCTGCAATGAATCTTCACCAGCACCTGCCCGAAGCGCAGCGGGCTGGACTCGATTTCTTCGATGACGAGCGGCTGCTTCAGCTCGGTGAGAATGGCGGCGCGGAATTTCATGCGAAGAAAGGGAAGCGTCCGCTCATTCGAAATAGATGAACTCGTAGTCGCCCGTGAAACCGAAGTGCTGGTAGAGCCAAATCCACTCGGCCGTGTCGAAGAACGACTCGCACGTCAGCGCCCAGCACTGGAGGTTGAACAGCTCCTGCTCGTTGCGGTAGCTCTCCAACATCACGTAGCCCTGCTTGCCCACGCGCTCGATTTCAGCGAGCGCCGTCTTTAGCTCAAAGATGCGCAGGTTGTGCAGGCAGCCCAGCGAGATGACGAGGTCGAAGTGCTTGTCTCCCCACGGATACGCGTCCTGTGCGCGGTAGGGCATGAGCTTCGGACGCACCGGCTCCGGCGCGGTGGCCATGCCGTGCTTCGAGATGTCGAAGCCCACCAGCTCCGCGTTCGGGAGCAGTTGCTGAAGCTCATAGAGCAAGTGCGCCTTGCCGCAACCCACGTCCAAAATCTTCGCACCCGGCTTGAGCTGGTAGGTGGCGATGAGCTCTTCGGCGACGGCCTTCCAACGTCCGTCATACTTGTAGCCGCCGTAGCCGTGGCGGCGGTCGCCGTCCCAATAATCGAACTCGTATTCTTTCGCCTTGAGCATGCAGGCGACCTTGTCGTCCACCATGCGGTCGAGGAATTTCCGCTGCGTCCGTTTGTGCAGCGGCGTGAAGAAGTTCATCAGTTGGCCCATAAGTCAGTGCGTCGGAAAATTGCGCGCCACAGATACCGGAGGACAGGCGCAAGGGGAAGTCAGGAAGTGGCCGTATGGGATGGGCGAGTTGACTCATATTAAATGTTACCGGGGCGGGGAGTTGGACGAGGAGTCCGACGATACGTTGACTCACATTCGTGGTTACCCAAGCCCCGAACATGAGTCGCTCCGCCAAACGCGAGGCCCTGGCCCGCATTCACGGCCGCTACG